>JASLFU010000021.1 GCA_030150405.1 Ignatzschineria sp. | reverse complement strand
GATAGTATCGTGCTCTTTTTCAGCAACTGCGATGATCCCCTCTTGTAGACGCTTTAATTCAGCATCGATCTGGTCGATCGCATTTCTTAACCAAAGACGAATATCGGTAGCGACCTGATCGTTTCTTGAGCGCCCTGTGTGAAGGCGTTTCCCTGCAATGCCGATCTTATCAGTTAAGCTTGCCTCAATATTCATATGAACATCTTCAAGCTCAATGGACCACTCAAAAGCACCCGATTCGATCTCTTCAGTCACTTTTTGAAGTCCCGACTTAATAAGATTAAAATCCTCTTCCGTTAAAATCCCTTGAGTATAGAGCATCTCTGCATGTGCAAGAGAACCTGCGATATCCTCTTTATACATTCTTTGGTCAAAATCCACAGAGCCTGTAAATGCTTGTACAAATGCATCCGTACTCTCTGAGAAGCGGCCGCCCCACTGTTTATTCACCTTTTCTGTCATCTCTCTTTCCTTCTTCCATTTCGTAATATATCGGCAAGATTACCTCAACCCGTGTGCCGATCATATGTGCACCGGAATGAATCGCGATCGAACCGCTATGTTCTTCTACAATTTTCTTAACCACCGCAAGCCCTAATCCCGTCCCCTTGGTTTTAGAGGAGACATAAGGCTCAAACATCTTATTTAAGAGCGCTTCATCAATACCACTCCCATTATCGCTTACGCGGAGCATCAGGTTTTTGGCATCGATCTGCTCAATTTCCACAAATACTTTACCATCTAAATTCGCTTTGTCATCCTGGCACGCTTCCACAGAATTTTTAATTAAATTATGTAGTAATTGGCGCAAGCGGATCTCATCCCCATTAACATAGAGCGGCTTAGAGGGCTTTTGTAAATTCACCTCAATCCCACGCGTGTAATCGCTATAGAGATAGATCACCTCTTCTGCCAGAGCAGAGAGATCTATCACTTTAAGAGAGAGTTTAGGCGCCCGAGCATATTGGCTAAAGGCGTTCACCATCTCTTTCATCGCATTAACTTGAGTGATGATTGTTTGTGTGGATTTTTCCACAAGCTCCTGCTCGCTCTCTTCGAGCTTATTTCGCAATTTTAAGTGCATTCGCTCTGCCGAGAGCTGGATTGGCGTTAAAGGATTTTTAATCTCATGAGCTAAGCGGCGCGCTACCTCGCCCCAAGCGGCTTCTCGCTCTGAATGGATCAGTTGCGTTATATCATCAAAAACAATTACATAACCACTTGGAAGGCTCTGATTCTCAAGAGGATCAGAGATTCTTAAGGTTAAAATCTGCATCATGCCATTAAGATTGCGGGAGACTTCTAAACGTCTTCCCTCCTCTTCTCCGCTATTCATCCGCTCTAAAAATTCTCGTAGAGGCGTAAAGAAGTTTTGCAGATCGGGCGCAATGCTTGATTCATCTAATAGAGATAATGCTTGCAGCTCAGGAATTTCCGTCTTTAAAATTGTGGTCGCTGCCTCATTAAAGGTCCGAATTCTGCCCGCATTATCCACCACTAATACGCCCGATGAGAGGTTAGCTAAAATAGCGGCAAGATATGATCTTTGAGCCTCTAGCAGACGTTGCGAGGCTTTTTCCGCCTCATTTGATTGCCGCAATTTAATGATCATCTCATTAAAGGATTCTGTTAAAAACCCAATCTCATCATTCGACTTCACCTTAATTTTACGGTTAAAGTTTCCTTCAGAAACCGATTGTGTCGCAATGGATAATCTACGAATGGGATTAACTAAACGGCGTGTAGCGAAGAACGATCCCCCTAAAGCTAGAAGGATCGCCAATAACGAGACTAACGTTAAAATCGCAATAAGCTGATTTTTAAGGGTCTCCCGTAATGTTTTGTACTGTTTATAACTCTCTACGGAACGCTGTGTTGAGAGCCCAAGCTCGGTATAGCGTTGGGGAATTTCATAGATCGCTTGAATCACTCGGGGCTCGGGCGCATCTATGCGAATAATTACCCGTACCTGTAATTCATCATTAATTAAGGGCTCAAGCCAGACATACTCCATCCCATTAAAGACAGACATTAAGATAATATTATTAGGCCGCTCCGGAAGGATCTGTGTTGCTTCACTTGAGCTGGTGGCTAAAATTCGACCTCGCTGATCAAAAACGGTTAAATCCAACGCATTGGCATCGTAACGTAAGTTTTCTAACTCATAAGCAAGATCTAAAAAAGAGAGATGCCCAATGCGGCTACCGATCGACTGTGTAATCTCAAGGGCATCTAAACGACGAATTTCTAAGGCTGATTGTGCAAGCGATAGCGCATCATCAAAACCTTGGTCGAGTGATTCATCAAACCAACTATCGATTCCCCGTTTAATCATTAATCCCGCAAAGAGGAAGAGAATAATAATCGGCACAATAGAGAGCCCGGAGAAAAACATCATCATCCGCGCATTTAGGCGGGAGCCGAGTCGTTTTTTTCTCACCCCTTGAATAAGATGCACAAGATAGTAACCCACCAATGAAAAGAGCAGCAAATAGCAGATAGCCCCTGCCACAATTAACCAAGTATAGTAACGGGAATAGAGCGCCGCCGATTCAATCGAGCGCACCATCACAGCAAGAATAATCGTGAGAAAAAGCGAGAGCAGCAGAAAGGCTAAAAAGCCATTTTTGCGTATAAAATTCATAATGGTAATCCCCAAGAATGCCAGCCTGAATTGAGCTGCCATTTTGACGAAAGATAAGCTGGAATACGTAGCGGTGTAGGGAGCGCTTCAATATCGACCCAAAGACGCGCCTTCCCCTGATAATCACTCTGATTATCCTGCCGATACTTTAATTCAATATTCTCTAGTGTGGAGATATGCAGCAGCGCAAGACTTAAAGTGGGGTAGCTATCTTGCTTCTCTTTAGCTAAATCTCGCACCACAAACTGCTTCGATAAACCATGATAAAAGAGCAATAACCGAATCTCTTGTGAATCCACTAACTTTGGAAAAAAACCTTTATGATCGGTCAACCTAACCTCATAAACAAAGGTAAGAGGAATTCCGTTTCTTAACATCTGCTCCTGCTCATCACTCATAATCACTTGGCTCTGAATCTGCAAAGAGAGCAAACCTTCGGGCTCTTCCCCTCTCTTAAATAGGTTTTTATCACTCGTTTTAGGATGACGCTCAACACCTTCTTCATCGACTACAGAATTGAGGGATTCGGATAAACTCTCCCCCTTCCAAGCGGTAAGATTTTTAACATCTCGTTCCTGATCCCGCTCTTTTCGCGCCTCTTCCGCCGCCCTTGAGGCTGGAGTAACCTCTTCAACCACCACCTCTTTAATCGCCAGATAAGACGCCTTCTTCCCTGCGGCAAAAGTGTGGGGAAAGATCCCCAGTAACCCCACCAGTAGGCATAAAAAAAGAGAGCTACGCCTGTTAAAAAGCATACTCAACATTTTATAATCCCCCTGCCTACGACTCTGCTTCATAAATATACTCAACGTAAACGGTTAATCCGCCACCTTTTCGAGTAGCGCATAATAGAAGCCATCCATACTCTCATTTTTAGCAAAATAGGTGGGTAAAATCTGGATACCAACATCTCGCACTTCCCCGCAATTGAGCGTGATCTTTACCTCTTGAGCGCTCGGCTCTGCTTTTAAAAAACGGCGAATTTGCTGCTCATTTTCATCTTTTAAGATCGAGCAAGTGGCATAAAGCAGACGCCCCCCAGGTTTTAGCAATTCCCAAGCATGATTTAAGATTATCCACTGAAGATCCCGCAGATTCTGGATATCACTCGCTTTGCGTAATCGCTTAATATCGGGGTGTCGATGCATAATGCCCGTAGCTGAACAAGGAACATCGAGCAAAATTTTATCAAATGGCTCATCTCCATTAAGCTGATAGGCTTCACACGCGATCGCTTCCACGCTCACATTAGCTAAAGGTCCTCCAAAAATTCGGCTGATATTCTCATCCACCCGTTTAAGGCGCTCTTTTGAAGCATCAAGAGCCACTAGTTGTGAAAGCTTTGGCGCAATCTCTAAAATCCCGGTGGTTTTCCCCCCGGGGGCAGCACAAGCATCGAGAACTCTCTCCCCCTTTTGAGGCGCTAAAATCAGAGCTGCCAACTGTGCTGAAGCATCTTGAACAGTAACCGAACCTGATTCAAAACCGGGAAGATTCTCTACATTTGTAGGCTCATCTAGCACCAACGCGCTATCTACAAAAGCATGAGGATGAGCCTCTATTCCCTTTTCTTGAAGCTGCTTAAGATATTGATCACGTGAATTTACTTGGGGGTTAACCCGCAAAATCATCTCGGGATGAAGGCGATAAAAGGTACTGATCGCTTCAAGTTTTTCGACTCCCCACTGATTCTCTAACCGTTTTGCAAACCAGTTAGGGAGATTCATTTCTCCTGAATAACTCTTCGCCCGAGGAAATTTCCCCCGCTGTATATTGCGTAAAATCGCATTCGTTAAACCCGCCGCCCACGGCTTTTCCATCGCTTTAATCAGGTTTACCCAATTATTCAGAATTGCATACTCGGCAGTGGCCATCTCCGTGAGCTCGTAAGCCGCTAAATAGTGGGAGAGCTTCACTTCAATCTCACTATTTTTAATCGGCTTTTGCAGCATCTGCCCTACTCGATCTTCTAACTCATCAAAATTGCGCAGCGTTCCAAAAACAAGATGCTGGGTAAATCGGCGATCACTCTCACTTAAGGGCTCAACATGTTGAGGGAGTGCTTCGGTTAAAGAATCTCCTTTAAGCACCGCTTCTAAAATCTTAATGGCTGCAAAGCGTGGATCTTTCTGCAGTTTAGGGAGTAGCGCTTCTTTAATAGCCACTATCTACACTCCTTTCCATCGACATCATTCCCCTGCAAAAACTGTGCACTCTCCATCTTGCGCTTACCCGCTGCTTGGAGCGTTAAGATCTCCAAAACCTGGCCATTCCCCGCTGTTACAAATAAGCGGTTCTCCACTACCTTCAATTTTCCGGGAGCCCCTTTTTCTATCTCTTTAAAGGGAGGAGTATTGCAAATACGCACATCAAAAAGCTTCAAAAGCTCTTGTTTGCCATCGGTCTCAATATGGGTAAAAGCGCCGGGGAAAGGGTTAAAGGCGTGGATTTTACGCATCAAGGTTAAGGCATCCTCCTTCCAATTAAGATTTGCCTCCTCTTTGGTGATCTTCTCCGCATAAGTAACCCCTGATTCTGGCTGTTTTACCGGCTGTTTCTCCCCCGTTACTACAACGGGAATGGTTTTCAGCAGAAGCTCTGCCCCTAACTCTTTTAACCGATCATGCAACTCCCCTGTAGTCATCTCTGGGGTAATAGCTATTTTCTCCTCACTCCAGACATCTCCGGTATCTAGCCCCTTATCCATCTGCATAATGGCCACGCCCGTCTCTTCATCGCCCGCTTCAATCGCACGATGAATAGGCGCAGCTCCACGCCATCTTGGTAAAAGAGAGGCATGAATATTTAAACACCCATATTTAGGAGCGTTCAGTACCGCCTCAGGCAGAATAAGCCCATAAGCGACCACTACCATAAGATCGGCATTTAAGGCCTTAAGCTCTGCCTGTGCTGCTTCATCGCGCAAACTCTCTGGCTGAAACACAGGAATATCATGAGCCACAGCCGCCGCTTTAACCGGGCTAAACTGCACCTTCTTTCCTCGGCCACGACGTCGATCAGGTTGAGTATAAACAGCTACAACCTCATATTCGCTGGCGATCAATTTCTCGAGTGTAGGGACAGAAAATTCAGGGGTACCTGCAAAAATAATGCGTAAACTCATTCGCGATAAACCTTTATAAAAGAGGAGGAAAGAGGCAGAAAATAAGAATAAAAATAAGGCTTTTAGCTTTAACCTTCTGCCCGCTCTTTAAGAACTTTTTCGAGCTTTTTAAGAATTCTTTGCTGTTTTAAACGAGAGAGATAATCGATAAAGAGAATACCTTCTAAATGATCCATCTCATGCTGAATACAGCGAGCCAGCAAGCCATCGGCTTCAAGCTCAAAAAACTCACCGTTAAGATCTTGGGCTCGAACTTTAATGCGCTCAGCACGCTCTACAGGCCCTCCATAAAGTGTAGGTAACGATAGGCAACCCTCTTCGGCCTCCACCATCTCGGCAGATTTTTCGATAATTTCGGGATTTACAAAAACCTGCGGGGAGTTATGCTCCTCTGAACAATCTGCCACAAAAATACGCTGCAACACATCCACCTGGTTAGCCGCTAAACCAACCCCTTTATGGGCGTACATGGTCTCGATCATATTTTCGGCAAGTGTTGCAAGCTCTGCATTAAATTCGGTGACTTCCTTCGCCTTTTCCCGCAATACAGGGTTAGGGACTGTCATCACAGTTAATGTTGTCATACTTTTGGAATTCCTTCTGAAAATGACTCTAAAACGATGGGTAAAAGGGCTTCTATTCTACACTAAATCGCTCTCTTTGCGTAGCAAAAGCGTCTTTCCTAACAGAAATTTTAAAGCTAAATATTTTTTAAAATAAGTGCAAAAGGTTTTAAAGTGGGAGCAAATTAAGCAGCCTAAGCGCCTAAGTCAAAAACTTCGCTTTTTTCCCCGCTCAAAGGGGCAAAGCATGGTATAAACAGTAAAGAATTAATAAAATAATTGGGGGTCAAAAACCTCTTAGGTGGATCTTAAAAACTCAACAAGAGTCATCATATATATTTTAAAAAGGGGAAATCACCCTAAGATCACCTATAAGGCATTTACAGAGCGCTTTAAGCTAATAGAGGCGTCTTTGTAGATCTGTTGAATTATTCTCACCATAAAAGTGTAACAGCACAGGTGATACAAAAAGGAGAGTTCATCTATGTATGCATTAGTGATTAACTGCGGGAGTTCCTCGCTAAAATTTGCGCTTATTCATGCCGAAGATAATGAAACCATCGTAAATGGTGCGGCGGAGCGTTTAGGCTCACCCGAGGCTGAAATCACCATAAAATATGAGGATGATCTCCAGAAAAAATTGCAAGAACCTACCCATTTAGGGGCGGTTACTGAGATCTTTGATTTTTTAAAAACTCACAATTTAGCTGAAAAGATCACTGCTGTTGGACATCGTGTTGTCCATGGCGCCGAATTTTTTAGTGAGTCTGTCGAGATCACTCCCGAGGTGATCGAAATCATTGAACGCTGCGCCCCGGTTGCGCCGATCCACAACCCCGCAAACCTTGTGGGAATTTTAGCAGCCATGGAAGTTTTACCCCATCTTCCCCATGTTGCCGTCTTCGATACTGCCTTTCATCAGACGATGCCGCCCAAAGCCTTTCTCTACGGCTTACCTCTTGAGCTCTATCATGAACATAATATTCGCCGCTACGGCTTCCATGGCTCGAGTCATCGCTATATCGCTGAAAAAACCGCCGAGATCCTTCACATCCCGAAAGATGAGATCAACCTCATTAGCGCCCACCTTGGAAATGGCGCCTCTATTGCGGCGATTAAAGGGGGGAAATCTGTAGATACCAGTATGGGACTCACCCCTCTTGAGGGTGTGATGATGGGCACCCGCTCCGGCAGCATCGACCCCGGGCTTGTTCCCTACCTTACAGAACGTTTAGGCTACAATGTAGAAGAGATCGATATCCTTCTCAATGAAAAGAGTGGACTGCTAGGGGTCTCTGGTATCTCTAATGATTGCCGCACCTTAGAAGCAAAGGCTAAAGAGGGGCATGAAGCCTCCCGTTTAGCGCTCGATATCTTTGCCTATCGCATCGCTAAAAAAATCGCCTCCTACCTCCCAGCATTACAGACGACAGATGCTATTGTCTTTACCGGCGGCATCGGTGAAAACTCCACCTATATCCGTGAAGTGGTCATTAACTATTTAGGATTTTTAGGATTTACGCTCAACAAGTTCTCTAATCGCGCGTGTGTGGCCGGCGTTGAGGGAGCTGTGGGTTCTAGCCCCCATTTTGGTGAGGCGCTTGTGGTCTGTACAGATGAGGAGGGAATGATCGTTCGCGACACCCTAGAGGTAGTGCGTCGTAATGCTGAAAAGCAGAATTAATCGGCTTTATTCACGATCTTGGTGGAAACTTATCAGGCTTATACAATAAACAGCATTTACAGAACTTAAAGGATATAGCATGAAGACTCTCTTTATTGCCCCCGTGGGCGAAATCTCTAGTCTCTCCTCCCTTTCGCTCTCAGTCATCGAAGCTTTAGAGCGTGCGGGGCTAAAGGTTGGATTTGTTAAACCTATTGGTGATAAAAATGGGCGCTCCCACGAGCTTTATCAAACCCATTTTAAACGCACAGCCCCTGCCCCTATTGCAGAAAAGTCAGTAGCAAAAGCGATCCGCGAAGATGAATACTCCACCCTATTGGAAGAGATTATCGATCTTGTAAATCGAGCAGGAGAAGGAAAAGATGTCGTGGTGGTAGAAGGGTTAATCTACAACAGCCAACAGCCCTATAGCCATGATCTTAACGCCGATATTGCCCGCACGCTCTGCGCCGGTCTTATCTTTGCCGGAAATATGCAGACCAACTCCCCCGATGAAGTTGCAACCCATCTCGATCTTTATGCCCATCTCTATAATGAATCACACACCTGGTTAGCAGGTTACATGGTCAATCATGTGACCGACCCGCAAGCCATTGCGAAAACCGCGCAATATTGCGAAACCGATTTCTGTAAAACGCTCAATTGCATTGGCGCTATCCCTGAAAATCATGAGATCGCCAATGAGTCTGAAATCATTCATTACATTGCCGATCATTTAACCATCAATGCGCTATTAGAAGAGCTTAAATTGCCCCGCATAAAGCGCATGCCCCCATCGGCCTTTCGCTACCAATTAATTCAAGCTGCAAGAGTTGCCAATCGCCGCATTGTGCTTCCCGAGGGCAATGAGCCTAGAACACTCAAAGCGGCTGCAATCTGCGCTGAACGAGGTATTGCCCGCTGCGTACTTTTAGGAGATGAGGCCGAGATTCTTGAAGTCGCTAAAAAACATGACATTGAGCTCCCCCAAACAGGAGAACGACTCAAAGGCATCGAAATTATCGATCCCGCAACCATTGCAGAGCAGTATGTTGAAGGGTTTGTAGAGCGCAGAAAACATCGAGGTGCAACCCCAGAAAGTGCCCGCGAGGCTCTTAAAAATAGTGTCGTGGTAGGAACCATGATGTTAGCGGAAGGCGATGTCGATGGTTTAGTCTCCGGCGCTGTACATACCACTGCAGACACAATTCGCCCCGCTCTTCAGCTTCTGGGTACTGATAAAAATTCAAGCATAGTCTCGAGTATCTTTTTTATGTTGATGAAAGATCAAGTACATGTATACGGAGATTGCGCCGTTAACCCCGAGCCTACGCCCGAGCAGCTGGCAGATATTGCAATTCAATCTGCGGAATCAGCCAAAACCTTTGGCGTCGATCCACGTGTTGCGATGCTCTCCTACTCTACCGGTCACTCAGGCGCGGGTGAAGCCGTGGAAAAGGTAGCGCAAGCTACACAACTTGCGAAGGATAAAGCACCTACCTTGCTAATTGATGGCCCCTTACAATTTGATGCCGCTAGTGTACCGAGCGTGGGTAAACAGAAAGCCCCCGAGAGCCCGGTGGCAGGTCAAGCAACTGTCTTTATCTTCCCTGATCTCAATACCGGGAATATTACCTATAAGGCGGTTCAGAGAAGTGCAAATGTGGTCTGCATCGGCCCTATGTTGCAAGGTTTAGCTAAACCGGTGAATGACCTTTCCCGAGGGGCGTTAGTGGATGATATCGTCTATACGATTGCCATTACCGCAATTCAAGGGGACAAAAGCTCGAATGCTTAAATATTAGAGCTTAAATATTAGAGCCTAAATAGCTATATCTTTATAGAGGCCTAGGTCACCAAACTCACCTAGGCCTTTTCTTTCTCTTTTAAAGTTTGACCCCGTAAACTTAAAAGCACCAAAAGTTCTAAAGATAGTGCAAAAAATCTTGGCAAAAAGAATTATAATAAACCTCATTTGCACTGACAGATTAGAGATAGAGGATTATTGTGCCAGTTATTCGACGTTCGCAAGTAGAGCCTTACTCCGCCAAACAGATGTATGATCTTGTTAATGATGTAGAGAGCTACCCCCAATTTCTGCCCTGGTGTCGCGACTCTAAGATCATCCGACAGACCCCCTCCATGATGGAAGCCTCCATCTTAACGGCTAAGGGACCCTTAAATAAATGGTTTACAACCCGAAATGAACTCACCGAAAATGAGCGCATTACCCTTAACCTTGTGCGCGGGCCATTTAAGCATCTTCGGGGAGAATGGCGCTTTACAGAGCAACCTAATGGAGGGTGTCAGGTCCATCTTATGATCGATTTTGATTTCTCTTTCGGCCCTGCTCGCCTACTTTTAACCCCTATTTTCGAAAATATCGCCGCCACTATGGTCTCTGCCTTTAGTGCCCAAGCAAAAGTGCGGTATGGAGCACCCCGCGGTGAGTAAGCTCTTTATCACCCTCGAATTTGTCTTAGCGCTACCCGAATCGCAAAAAATTGAGACTCAAAAGTTTCAAGAGGGCATCACCTTAAAGGAGGCTCTCCCCTTCTTCTCCCTCTATCATGAGGCGATTAAGCGCATCGAAAACCCTAAGTTTGGGATCTTCAACCAGATTGTGAAGGAGGATTATCGCCTTAAAGATGGGGATCGTATAGAAGTTTATCGCCCCCTTATTATTGATCCCAAACAAGCCCGGCGTATACGCGCCGAACGGGAAGCAAAACGAGCAGAGCAAGCAAGAATCGCCGCTCGCTTAGCTAAAAAGGCGGAGTAAATATCTCACTCAAAAAGCTTATGAGCCAACTTTGAAATAACGCCTAGTTTATTCTTTTCTTAAAAACCCGACTACTCACGAAAACCAAATTGGCGCCACACTTCATAAACAGAGATCGCCACACTATTGGATAGATTCAGGCTTCGCCCTGCATTATTCGCCATCGGTAAGCGAAGACGAAACTGAGGATCAAGATTATAGATAAAGCTTTCAGGCAATCCGCGGGTCTCGGGCCCAAAAATTAAGGCATCATTATCCTTAAAAGAGGCCTCGAAAAAATTACGACTTCCCTTTGTTGTCATTGCATAGATATTTGCTGGGGAGATCTCCTCTAAACAGATCTCCAAAGAGCTCCAGATCTGCATCTCTGCCCACTCCTCATAATCGAGCCCTGCCCGCTTTAACAACTTATCTTCCAACGTAAAACCTAAAGGCTCAATAAGATGCAGCCGCGCCCCTGTATTTGCACAGAGACGGATAATATTTCCTGTATTGGGCGGGATTTCAGGTTCATAGAGAATAATATGGAGACGCTCTTTCATCGCTGATCTATACCTTTACATGTTAAAAATGGTGAGTAATACCTCACCCACCTCTATGGGAGAGCTTTACAAAGCAAAATGAGCTCCAAATAAAAATCCCCCGAACAGTGCCGGAGGATCTTAAATATTTTGCTCACCCGATTTAAGGGTAAAAAGATTTAAGCTTTATTCGCCTTTGCCGCTTCCACAAAAGCCACAAAGAGTGGATGAGCATCCCGGGGGGTAGATTTAAACTCTGGATGCGCCTGCGTTGCAACAAACCAAGGGTGATCCTTAAGTTCGATAAACTCTATTGTTGCACCCTCACCCGTTCGACCAGAGACGGTAAAGTTCCCATCATTAAACTGCTCCACATAATCGGGATTTACTCCATAACGATGGCGATGGCGCTCTTCCACCTCTAAAGCCCCGTAAGCTTCGGCTGCTTTTGTTCCTTCCACTAAGGTGGCAGATTTTGAACCTAAACACATCTCTCCATAAATCGCACCTGTAACAGGATGAGTCACCTTGTGTACAAGCTCAATTACAGGGTGAGCTACGGGAGATTCTACCTCTTTAGTATTCGCCCCCTCAAGATTCAGAACATTTCGCGCATACTCGACCACTGCCAGCTGCATTCCCAAACAGACGCCAAGATAAGGGATCTTATTTTCACGAATATATTGAATCGCGCGAATCTTCCCTTCGATTCCCCGCTCACCAAAACCACCGGGAATCAAGACAGCATCCATCCCTTTAAAATGAGCAGCAAGCTGCTCGGTGCTCTCATCTTCTAAACCTGTAGCATCAAGATAATGGATATTAACCTTTGTTTTCGTCTTAATGCCGGCGTGAAGAAGCGCTTCATTAATGGATTTATAGGTATCGGTGAGCTCAACATACTTACCTACGATAAGAATATCTACAGCAGAATCTGCCGATTGGATATTGGCTAACACTCGATCCCACTCACTAAGATCTGCCTCTTTCGCCTCAATATTGAAATGCTCAAGCACGATCTTATCGAGCTTTTGCTCATGAAGAAGACGAGGAATTTTATAGATAGAGTCTGCATCTACACAGGAGATCACCGCCTCCTCTTGCACCGAGGTAAAGAGTGCGATCTTACGGCACTCATCTTTAGGGAGAGGCTCTTCTGTACGACAAATTAAGATATCAGGCTGAATACCGATAGAACGAAGCTCTTTTACAGAGTGCTGTGTCGGCTTAGTTTTAAGCTCACCCGAAGCCCGGAGATAAGGCACAAGCGTTAAGTGCAAAAAGAGGGTATTTCGAGGCCCAAGCTCTGTACGCAGCTGGCGAATCGCCTCTAGAAATGGGAGAGACTCAATATCTCCTACAGTTCCCCCAATCTCAATAAGCGCGATATCTGAACCTGCTGCCACTAATTTAATACGACGCTTAATCTCATCGGTAATATGCGGAATCACCTGAACCGTATTACCATCATACCCGCCTTCACGCTCCCGCTCGATTACAGTTTTATAGACGCGCCCGGCACTTACGCTATTTTTGCGCGAAGCAGTCATACGGATAAAGCGCTCATAATGCCCTAAATCGAGATCCGTTTCGGCACCATCATCGGTAACAAAAACCTCACCATGCTGAAAAGGGCTCATGGTTCCTGGGTCCACATTGATGTAAGGATCTAGCTTCATCATTGTGATATTTAAGCCTCGTGCTTCTAAAATTGCGCCAAGCGATGCCGCCGCAATCCCCTTACCTAATGATGAAACAACACCACCTGTGACAAATATAAAACGCGTCGTCATGAACCCTTCCTGAATTTGAGTAGTAAAAAAACGTGTATCAGGGATCACATTCTAATCTAAACGCTATAAAAATTCGATAACAATTACAATTCATTTTTCCAATCGAGCACCCTTTTCTTTTCTCCTCAAGGAAGATTTTTTCTTTGTAATTCACTATAATTAAGACTCCTATTTTTTAGCTTTAAAAAGGTCTCAACAACACTATGTCGAAGATGAATGAACAATGCGCAAATGCAATTCGCGCACTCAGCATGGATGCTGTACAAAAGGCAAACTCTGGTCATCCTGGGGCTCCGATGGGAATGGCAGAGATGGCCACTGCACTCTGGGGCAACCACCTTCAGCACAATCCTAACAACCCTTACTGGCCAAATCGGGATCGCTTTGTGCTCTCTAATGGCCATGCCTCAATGTTGCTCTACTCACTTCTTCATTTAACAGGCTATGCGCTCTCTCTAGATGATCTTAAAGATTTCCGTCAATTAGGCGCAAAAACAGCGGGCCACCCTGAATATGGCTACGCAGATGGTATTGAGACAACCACAGGCCCTCTTGGTCAAGGCATTGCCAACGCCGTAGGTTTTGCTCTGGCTGAAAAGATGATGGCAGCCACCTATAACAGTGATAAACATAAAATTATTGATCATTACACCTACGTCTTTTTAGGGGATGGTTGCATGATGGAAGGGATCTCCCATGAGGTCTGCTCCCTTGCAGGTACTTTAAAGCTTAATAAATTGATCGCCCTTTATGATGATAATGGCATCTCCATCGATGGAGATATTAGCGGTTGGTTTACAGATAACACCGAACAACGCTTCTTAAGCTATCAGTGGAATGTGATTCCCAATGTAGATGGGAATGATATCGATGCCGTGAATGCCGCTATCGAAGAGGCGAAAAAGTCCGATAAACCCACACTGATTATGTGTAAAACGTTGATCGGTAAAGGCTCACCTAATAAAGAGGGCTCTGAAGCTACTCACGGTGCCCCCCTTGGAGATGACGAAATTGCCGCAACTAAAGCAGCGATGGGCTGGAATTATGGGCCTTTTGAGATCCCCGAAAATGTATACAACGCATGGGATGCAAAAGAGGCTGGCGAAAAACGGGAAGCTGCTTGGAATGCTCTTTTTGAAGAGTACCGCAAAGAGAATCCCGAAAAAGCGGAAGAGTTCTTACGCCGTGTTAGCGGTGAATTACCTGCGAATTTTGAAGAGACCTTTAAGGCGGCTATCGAAGCGGTCAATGCGAAAGAAGAGAATATTGCCACTCGCGTAGCGAGCAAAAATGCGCTCGATCTTTTAGCAACCAACTTAGCCGAAATTGTGGGCGGCTCTGCAGACTTAACCCCCTCAAACAACACCTTCTTTAAAGGTAGCCGTGATTTAGACCTTACAAGCGGTGAGGGGAACTACGTTCGCTTTGGTGTTCGCGAATTTGGTATGGCAGCGATTATGAATGGTCTTGCACTTTATGGAGGCTTTATTCCTTATGGGGCAACCTTCTTAGTCTTCTCGGACTATGCGCGAAATGCTATCCGCATGAGCGCCTTGATGGAGCAACGGGTAATCTATGTAATGACTCATGACTCTATCGGCCTAGGGGAAGATGGCCCTACCCACCAACCTGTTGAACATGTGGAGTCCTTACGTCTTATTCCTAATTTAAATGTATGGCGCCCCTGTGATGCAGTTGAGACCTTAGTGGCCTGGGGCTCAGGTTTAAAAGCTGAATCCACCCCCACACTCCTTGCGCTCTCTCGTCAAGGTTTGCCCCATCAAAAGCGGGATGCTCAAGCTTTAGCAAATATTGAAAAGGGGGGATATGTTCTCCATGAAAATCCGCAAGCAAAGATCACTCTTTTAGCAACGGGATCTGAGGTAGAGTTAGCTATGAGCGCTGCAAAGAGCCTCAATGCTCGCGTAGTCTCTATGCCTTGTGTTGAGATCTTTAGAGCACAAGATGAGGCGTATAAAGCTGCAGTATTAGGGGATAAAAAGATTTTAGCTATCGAAGCAGGGACAACCCGAGGCTGGTATGAGTTTGCCGATGCTGCTGTAGGCATCAACACTTTCGGAGCTTCTGCCCCCGCTGGTGATCTCTTTAAGCACTTTGGTTTTACCACAGAAAATGTCATCGAAGAGGCTAAAAAGCTTTTAAAATAGAAAATAGCGGAGATCTTTATTCTCTTCGCTTAAACCTACATTGAGATCCTCTCGATCTTCAGGCCCCGTAGAATTCTGCGGGGCTTTTTTTATCCCTGCTTTTAAAGCCCCCAATATCTTCCATCAATAAAACGTCCATTTATTAAGCCCTCCCCTATTTCGCTCTGCCACTAAGCTAAACGCTCTTCCCCTTTAAGGCCTCTTCCCACTAACCTGATCTATGAACTTTTATGCCTCCCTATCAATTAAGTGTTAATATATGGGGTTATTGAAATAAAAATTTCACCTAATTTTTCACACAACTATGGGAGCATTTATGAAACGCTTAGTTTTAGCCCTTTCAGCTTTAATTTCTCCGGCATTTGCCCAGGCGCAAGAGCCACAAAGCATCGTCCCCACATTAATTATGTTTGGCGGGATGTTTGTCATTATGTATTTCTTAATTATCCGCCCACAACAGAAACGTGCAAAAGAGCATAAAAACCTCGTTGATTCCCTTAAAGTAGGGGATGAGATTCTCTTAGCCTCTGGTTTTGTAGGCCGCATTAAAGGGATGGATGAGAACTACGTAAGTGCAGAGATCGCCAACAATGTTGAAGTTAAAGTTCAGCGCCAAGCGATCGCTTCACTCCTTCCTAAAGGAACTTATAAAGAGAAAGTAGACTAAACTTTAAATTCACTGATGTGTGAAGTTTGCATTTTCTCTTTTAAAGTGTAGATAGGTTAAACCGCTCTTTTTCAATAATAAAGGCCGACTATTTACACTTTACTCAATGGATTTATAAGGCTCTTTCGGGAGCCTTTTTACCTAACATTAGGTTTAAACTCTTACGATTTACTTAGACAGAAAAGCGATCCATTATGCTTAACCGTTATCCTCTTTGGAAAAACCTGCTGATCTTCGGCATTGTGATTCTCTCCACAATTTTGGCACTGCCCAATCTCTTTGGAGAAGATCCTTCCGTACAGATCTCAGCAACCCGTGATACTCAAATCAATAGCCATCTCACCGAGCGTGTTGAGCAGGTGCTCAATAGACATCAATTTGATGTAAAACGTATTGATGAGAGCGATGATCAACTCTTAATTCGATTCCGCGATACAGAGGAGCAGCTCCGTGCAAAGGATCTTCTCGCTAACGAATTGCAAGATGAGTATCTAACTGCATTGAACTTGGCTCCAGATATGCCCTCTTGGCTCTCCATGTTTGGATTGCAACCCATGTATTTAGGTCTTGATCTTCGGGGAGGGGTGCACTTCCTTCTGGAGATCGACATGGATGGGCTTATCAAGCAATTGACAGACAGTTACGGCGATAGCATGCGAGATGCGCTCTCTGCAAAAGATTTAAATGCTCTGATCGAAACCACAGATAACCAGACAATTACCGCAACATTTGGCAACAGTGCCGATGCTAACCGCGCGCGCCAGGTCTTAAGCAGTAATCAAGCATTTCACTCGCTCTCTTTCGATCTTTCAGGCAATCGAGTATTAGCTCGCATCAGCAACCAAGAGATTAACGAACGTAAAGCAAGCGCCGTTACCCAAAACATTACAACGCTTCGCAATCGTGTAAATGAGCTTGGCGTCGCTGAACCCATTATCCAACAACAGGGGCTAGATCGAATTGTTGTTCAACTCCCTGGAATTCAAGATACTACCCGCGCAAAAGAGATTTTAGGTACAACAGCCACTCTTGAGTTTAGAATTGTAGATGATCGCTCACGCACAGAGGCATATACAGCAGCGCAGACTGGCCGTGCGCCCCTTGGCACAAAACTCTACAAAATGCGCGATGGAACTCCCTACCTCTTAAAGAGACAAGTCATTTTAACGGGGGAGTCGATTGTGAAAGCGAGCGCTGGCCTTAATCCCGATACCAATATGCCAGAAGTCTATATCACGCTCGACTCTAAAGGGGCAGATCGTTTCGGTGTGGCCACTAAAGCCAATATCCATAAACCGATGGCCACCGTCTTTATTGAAAATAAGATCCAAACCCGCCTCGATGATGAGGGAAATGAAATTCGAGAAAGCATCACCACTGAGGAGATCGCCAACGTTGCCACTATTCAGTCACAGCTCTTCTCTAACTTCTCTATCACAGGTATTAGCTCTCTACAGGAAGCCAACAACCTTGCCATTACCTTAAGCTCAGGAGCTTTAGCAGCGCCTATTCATATTATTGAAGAGCGCACCGTAGGCCCTAGCGCAGGTAAAGATAATATTAAACGCGGTATGGATGCGGCACTTTATGGGCTCATTATGGTGATGCTCTTTATGGCCTTCCGTTATGGCGGTTTCGGTATTGTGGCCGATGTTGCCCTAGTAGCTAACCTGATCCTTATTTTAGCGGTATTATCCCTTCTACAGGCTACCTTAACCCTTCCCGGAATTGCGGGAATCGTGCTCTCACTCGGAATGAGTGTGGATGCGAATGTTCTAATTAATGAGCGTATCCGCGAAGATATTCGTAAAGGCAGCAGCCCTCAAAATGCTATTGAAAATGGTTTCGGCAAAGCGTTTGGCACTATTATGGATGCGAACCTTACCAGCCTTTTTGCAGCCTTTGCCCTCTTTTTCATCGGCTCTGGCCCGATTAAAGGCTTTGCTGTTACGCTCTCTGTGGGAATTATCACCTCTGTCTTTACGGCAGTCTATTTTAACCGCGCCATTGTGAACTTTATCTGGGGTGGCCGCCGTTTAGAGAAGCTTCCCATTGGAGGACGTGAGCGCTTGAAGATCTTCTCGGGCGAAACTACCTTTGATTTTATGAAGCACGCCAAACTTTGGGTCGGCTCCTGTATTGCGATCTGTATCCTTGCCCTTGGTGTCTCTATCTTTAACGGCTTTAAGCTAGGCCTCGACTTTACTGGAGGAACAGAGATAGAGGTCACTTATGAGAAGGGTATTGAGATCGATACCGTACGTACAAACTTAGAAGCTGCCGGCGTAGATTCTGCGGTAGCGCAACACTTTGGCTCAACCCGAGATGTGCTCATCAGCATCCCCACAGAAGAGGGAGCAGATAGCAGCACCATCAATGAAGAGCTAACAAGCGCCTTAAATACAGCAGATAATCCCGTGGAGATTAAACGTATCGACTTTATCGGCGCAAAAGTGGGGAGTGAGCTGGTAACCGATGGCGTCATGGCTTCTGCCTTAGCGGTATTCCTAATTCTTGTCTATATCTGGTTTAGATTTGAATGGAAGCTCGCCTTAGGCTCGATACTCTCTACCGTGCATGATGCGCTCTTTGTCGTCGCTGCCTTCTCTATTTTGCGGCTTGAGTTTGACCTCACCTCTTTAGCTGCAATCTTGGCGGTTATCGGATACTCGGTGAACGATACTGTTGTTGTTCTTGACCGTATTCGCGAAAACTTTAAAGCGCTTCGTTCGGGCACACCCTATGAGATCATTAACATGTCGATCAATCAGACGCTCTCACGTACGATCATGACCTCTGTAACGACCTTCTTAGCGGTACTTGCCCTACTGCTCTTTGGTGGACAGGTAATTCACTCCTTCTCCTTGATTATGCTTATCGGGATTGTTATCGCGACCTACTCCTCCATCTTTATTGCAGCGGCAGGCGCACTCCTTTTAGGTTTAAAACGGGAGGACCTTATGCCCCCTGTGATCCAAAAAGAGGGTGAAAACTATGAAGAAGGTGGCTATTAACGCCTCTTCAAAAGCCCGATAAAACGGGCACTGATAATAATTATGTAAAAAATTAAACCTTTACCTCCAAAAAGGGGGTAAAGGTTTTTGTTATTCGCTCCTTTTTGCTAAAATAGGGGGCTATCGTCATGTTTATCCTTTTATTTTATTTGTCATAAGAGAGACCTATTTTGCGGCAAGCTGTTCCTAAAAAAACGAAACAAGCTCCTAAGGTTTTGGAGTTTTTCTCCCGCTTTACACGGCTAATATTATTTGGCATTTTTGTCATTATTGCGCTTGCGATTGCGCTCAGTATCTATAGCTATCATCCGGAAGATTCCGCTTGGAGCCGTGCGGTAGAGAGTGAAACACTTAACAACACTATCCATAATCTTATGGGCGCGCGAGGCGCTTATTTTGCGGATATCTTTCTCTCTGCAATTGGTAAAGCGACTTGGCTATTTCCCCTACTTTTAGTGGGCATTGGTTATCAGCTCTTTATGGAGCGAAAAATTCTCACCATCTCATTTGAGAAGATAGTATTTAAGCTGATCGGCGCATTAGTGACGATCTTTGCGCTTGCCTCCCTATTAGATATCCAGAGTGGTTCGGGCGGTATTATGGGGCGCTTTATCGGCACAGAGTTAACCAGTTTTACCACTAATATTCTCTCTTTAAGTGTCGATAGTGCTTTACTCTATATTACAATTTTTCTCTCTCTTATCCTCTTGGTAGGTTTAATGCTACTTACCGGCTCAACGCCTATCCGTTGGGCAGAATGGGTGGGGGCTCGATTATTGGCTTTTCTCTCCATTTTTTTTGATTTTTCGCCGCGAGAAATGGCCACCTCCCCAGAGACCGCAACCCCCAAAGTAGATCCTTCAATCCATCTTAAAAAGCTCTCACAAGAGGAGGAGCAGAACGCTATTGAGCGGATCATCAACCCCGAAACCAAAGAAAAACCTGGCTTTTTCGCAAGATTATTTAGCAAAAAAGAGGAGAGCCAACAACCTCAAAAATCGGATGAAATGCTTGATATAACCGAAGCTATCAGCCGTGATGAACCTAGAATGTCCCCTCAGCAGGATCCCCACAACGAATTAAGCTTTAGCTATGCTCCCCATAAAACAGAACTGAATGATGAAGAGATAGAAGAGATGAATGAGGATGAAGAGCCTTACCACAATAGCAAAAAACCGATCCCTTCCATCTTCCGGGGAGCGCGTAAACAGCAGGAGAATAATACTCCAGAAAGAGTAACCGAAAATGTTACTGCCTCTTCTATCAAGGGAGAAGAAACAACAGCACAGCCTGCTCAAGCGAATGCTCAAAACATCTCTGCCTGGGCAATTGCCAATGAAAATGAAGAGAAGAGTACGCTCTCCTTTGATGATTTAGGCTTTAATAACGCCCCAGAAAGCTGGCAAGATTTTATTCGCCATGATGGAAGCGAAGAAGTTAAAGAGCCCGAGCCCCATGTAAAAGTAGAGCCCCGAGGCATTCCCTCCATCTTTAAAAATATCTTTAAACCCAAAAACCGGGAAGAGGTGCCCAAAAAGGCAGAACCCTCTTTAGAGATCGATCCCCTTATTCAGGCAGAGGATCTAACTGTTGAGATTCCGGAAGAAGAATTTACTCAACCGCATACCTTAGAGGAGCGCTTTGAGCAGGTGTTCCATGAACAACCTATCCCTCAAGCCCCCTCCCCTGCCCCAGCAGATAATGGAGAGGACTCGCCCTTTGTTGCGATTGAGGAGATTCCTGTCGCTCAATCTCCAGAGATGATGCCCATCTCTGATAATCCACAACGATATCAGATGGCGGATTCTACACCGGTAGAAGTGAGCGCTCCCTCAGAAATGGCAACTCACACGCCACAAAGAACTGTAACGGAGAATCCCGCCGCAGCTCATCTTGAAGAGAACACTACATCTCTTAATTTAGAGGCAGCAAAAGCTGCTCAACAAGCGAGCGAAGAGCGTTATATCGGCCATGATATTGACCCTCGTTCAGGCATGCCGATTCCTAAAAAAGCAGAAAAAGAGTACCCCATGGCAGGTCAGCTCCCGAGCCTTGATCTCTTAGCCAATCCTCTTCCGCCGGCCAAAAACTATGATGAAGAGGAGCTTCAAGAGCTCTCCGCGAAAATTGAGGAGCAGCTGCAACACTTTAATATTCAGGTAGAAGTTGCCAATATTGAGCCAGGCCCGGTGATCACCCGCTTTGAGCTCGATCTTGCTCCCGGCGTAAAGATTGCTCAAATCAACAACCTTGCCAAAGACTTAGCTCGCGCACTTGCAGTTACAAGCGTGCGCATTGTGGATATTATCCCAGGAAAACCTTACGTTGGGCTTGAGATCCCCAATAAACACCGAGAGACCGTCTACTTTAAAGAGGGGCTCTATTGTGAAGAATACCGCTCAAGTACCCATCCACTAACGATTCTTCTAGGTAAAGATGTGGCGGGGAATCAGGTGGTCGCAAACCTTGAAAAGATGCCTCACCTCCTCATAGCTGGAACGACTGGCTCAGGAAAATCGGTGGGCATTAACACTATTCTTCTCAGCCTTCTTTATAAAGCGCGCCCGGAAGAGTTACGCCTTATTTTAATTGACCCGAAAATGCTTGAGCTTTCGGTATATGAAGATATTCCCCATCTCTTAGCACCAGTAGTTACCGATATGAAAGAATCGGCTAACGCCCTTCGCTGGGCTGTTGCTGAAATGGAGCGCCGTTATCTTCTGATGAGTAAATTTAAGGTACGAAATATTGATGGTTTTAATGAGCTCATTCGCAAAGGTATTGAAGAAGGCACTCCCCATCTCGATCCTTTATGGAATGCCGCAAATGAAGTCTCCGACCACGCAACGGCTCCTGTACTTGAGCCCCTACCCTATATCGTCATCGTTATCGATGAACTTGCCGATATGATGATGTCTGTGGGTAAAGCGGTAGAAGAGCTGATCGCTCGCTTAACACAAAAAGCGCGAGCTGCGGGAATTCATTTAGTAGTGGCGACTCAAAGACCTTCAGTAGATGTTATTACCGGACTGATTAAAGCTAATATTCCCTCAAGAATTGCTTTCCAGGTTTCGAGCCGCATCGATTCCCGCACAGTTTTAGATCAGCAAGGAGCGGAGAATCTTCTTGGCCGTGGGGATATGCTCTATCTTCCCATTGGAACCTCTATTCCGATCCGTGTTCACGGTGCATTTGTGAATGATAATGAGGTCAACCATGTGGCAGACTTCCTCCGCCTAACAGGTCCCCCTAATTATGTGGAGGAGATCCTTCGCGATCCCACAGAGGAGATCCCAGGGCTCTCTGAAGAAGCCGCAGGTTATGCCGCTGCTCCTGACGATACCGAAGATGTTCTCTTTGATGAAGCTGTACGAATTGTAGTGGAAGATCAGCGAGCGAGTATCTCCTATCTTCAGCGTAAATTACGCATCGGTTATCAGCGGGCGGCACGCTTAATTGAGGCAATGGAAGAGCAAGGGTTTATCTCTGCTCCTGAAGGTAACGGCAACCGCGAGATCTTAATTAAGTAATTCGCATTCAGGCTCAAATAGATCATTGCCTTAAACGCAACGTATCAAATCAGCAGAGGGGAATACTCCCCTCTCTTTTTTAAGGCCTAAAGTTTAAAGGCGTGTAGAGAGTATCCTCTGCTCGCAAATATATATAAAAGGAATATTTTATGTCACGCACTATTGATTCACTTTTCACTGTAAAATCGGCATCTGCCACTCCTCTCCATATTATTCAAAAATGGGATGAGATTGAGCTTACCGAGCTACAAAAAAATATGCTTGGCACAAAAATTTCTCAAAACTTGACTAAAAATCAGTTTTTCACACTGCCCAATGGTCGGGGTAATATCGCTCTTGCTGCGGTTGGATTCAATAATGAGGAACCTTTCTTCACGCTTGGCGAGGCCTATAAGAAATTACCTGAGGGCCGCTATAAACTCACCGGAGATTTTGCCAATGAGACTCTTTTTCAGCATCTATTTGCCTTTGGTTTAGGAGCTTATCAATTTGATAAATATAAAAAGTCCCCTAAAAAAGAGATTCAGTTTGTGGTGAGCGAGCAACTCTTTAAGCGTTTAAAGCATGCACTCCATGCCCATTATCTGGTTCGTGATCTCATTAATGAACCCCCTAATGTAATGACGCCAGATAATTTAGCGACCGCTATTCGAGCTGAGTTTCGCAACTATGATGCTCGCTTTAATGTGGAAATTTCCGAAATTGTCGGGAGCGATCTACTTAAGCAAAACTTTCCGCTGATCTATACCGTTGGAGCAGGAAGCAAATATAACCCCCGTCTTATTGAGATTACAGCTGGCAATCCCGAGCATCCAGCTCTTACCTTAGTGGGCAAAGGGGTTACCTTCGATACAGGGGGACTTGATATTAAACCCTCTTCCGGCATGCGCTTAATGAAAAAAGATATGGGGGGCGCTGCACATATGGTGGCTTTAGCAAAGTGGATCTTAGATGAAGAGCTCCCTCTCTCCCTTCGGCTACTGCTCCCTATTGTGGAAAATAGTGTCTCCGATGGCTCAATGCGCCCGGGAGATATTGTCAAGACGCGTAATGGCTCAACAGTTGAGATCGATAATACCGATGCAGAAGGTCGCCTTATTTTAGCGGACGCCTTAACTTATGCTGCCGAGAAGCCCTGCGATCTGCTCCTTAACTTTGCTACGCTAACGGGAGCTGCCCGCGTTGCTTTAGGACCGGAGATTCCAGCGCTCTTCTCAAATGATGAGAACTTCACCCAGACGATATTTACCGCCTCTCAAACAGAAAATGACCTCGTCTGGCCCTTACCGCTTCATCAGCCCTATCAAGCTTGGATTGAGCCTTCCGTAGCTGATATTGCTAACTCGGCAACAGTTCCAACAGGAGGCGCCATTACAGCAGCGCTCTTTTTAAAACATTTTATCGGCCAAGCGAAATTTCCCTTTGCCCATATTGATGTGATGGCCTGGAATATTCGCAATCGGCCCGGGCGCCCAGAAGGGGGAGAGGCGATGGGACTTCGTGCCGCATTTTCTGCCATTAAACAACATTTTAATCTTTAACCAGAACAGAGCTCACGACATTTAAGATACAAAACAATCTATAAATGCTTGAGTATTTTCGTTAAATTCAGAGTTTTGATGATACGATAACTATTTATTTAATACCGAATGAGACCATGAAGACGATCAATCATTATCTAATGGCAAGCCTTATTGCCCTCTTCGCGCTCCTCTCTTTTGCTTTTGCTGAAACGGGGTTCTCCTCTTATGTGGTGGATTACCGCACAGGCAAATCGCTCTATGAGCATGATATTCATGCAAAGCGCTACCCCGCATCACTTACTAAAGTGATGACGCTCTATATTGTCTTTGAGGATCTTGAACGAAAGCGTATCTCTTTAAATGATCGCGTACGCTTCTCTCCCCGCGCAGCGGCGCAGCCTCCCTCTAAGATTGGAGTACCGGCGGGACAATCGATCTCTTTCGATCTCGCTATTAAAGCGCTTATTGTAAAATCAGCAAATGATGTTGCCTCAGCGGTTGCAGAAACCATCGCCGGTAGTGAAGCCGCTTTTGTAAATCGCATGAATCAGACGGCTAAAAAACTGGGGATGCACTCTACAAACTTTGCCAATCCCCATGGATTATTTCATCCCTCTCAAGTCACTACGGCAAACGACATGATTAAATTGGGAATCGCGATTTACGATAAATTTCCACAATATTATCATCTCTTTAAAACGCCCTCTTTTGTCTATAACAATGTGACTTTTACCTCCCATAACCGAGTAAATAAAAACTCTCTCGGTGCCGATGGAATTAAGACAGGCTATATCCGCAAATCGGGCTTTAACCTCCTAACCAGTGCCGAGCGAAATAAACGCCGCATTTTTGCCGTAGTTTTAGGAGGAAGAACCACCAAGCTTCGGGACGATCTTATGATGACCCTTATCGATGATTCCTTTAATAATATTCGCGGCCGTACCGTAAAGAAGATTCATCCAACCATCACCCGGGATATGACGGTTCTCTTCACTCCTACAAAAGAGAAACCTTTTGATAAAACGATTTTAACCGATAGTCGTCAACGCCCTGCCCCTGTGCAACAGACAATTACCAAAACGGCAACAAAACCTGCACCTAAAGCGCCCCCTAAAAAGGTAGAGATTGTTCCCCCGCCTTCACCTAAGAAGGCCCCGGTAGCGATTCCTCCTCCCCGCTTAGAATCGCAGCCACTACAACCGATTCAGAATGCGCCCCCGGTAGCGCCCAACTTTAATTCCCCTAATGCACCCATTAGTGGCCCTATTGTTAGCGCTCAATCTCAGGCAGCCGTACAAGTAGGCGCCTTTAAGGATTATAATGCGGCTCGGGATCAGGCTCGCCTTGCCTATGAGAAGGTTCGCCGTGGGAATATTCAGGTCTTTAATACAGGCGAATATTACCGAGCACTGATTGCAGGCTTTAGTAAATCAGAGGCGCAAAATGTCTGTAATCAATTAAAGTCGCACAATACTAACTGTTTCGTAATCGACTTTTAAAGCCAAACAGTAATTTTTATAAAAAGAGAGCCCATCGAGCCTAGATATTTACCACTCGATTGGGCTTTTTTGTTGCGTGATTAAATAGTGATTAATTTTTGAAAAGGGTTTTGAACCAAAAAAACCTCGATATGCAGAAAGTGGAGAAGGATGGGGAGCGGTAAGAATCTTATGTTTGGTTCGATCTATCTTTGCCCCTTTTTTCTGAGCATGCGCGCCCCAAAGCAGAAAAACAACCCCTTCTAACTCCCCATTAATCTTTTGAATCAGATGGTCGGTGAAGTATTGCCAGCCGATCTCTGCATGGGAGTTTGCCTGCCGAGCCTCTACGGTTAGAGCTGTATTAAGTAGAAATACGCCTTGTTCTACCCAATGCGTTAAATCGCCATCCTGAGGCGCCCAGACTCCTGGAATATCCTCAAGCAACTCCTGGTAGATATTACGCAGTGATGGAGGGATTTTTACCCCAGGCTGTACTGAAAAAGCTAAACCATTGGCTTGCCCTGGGCCGTGATAGGGATCTTGCCCTAAAATTACTACTTTAATCGATTCAAAGGGGAGCTTAAAGAGCGCAAAAACATCCCTTTGGGGGGGATAGATCTCTTTCCCATCTATAATCGCTTGCTCTAAAAAAGCCTCTAACTTTGCAAAATAGGGTTGAGAAAACTCCTGAAGAAAAAACTTCTCCCAGCTGGAGTCGATCCCAAGTTGCTGAATATCTCTAGAAAAGAGTGGCGTTTCTCTACTCCATCCCATCTCTCTCTCCATCATCTATTCCGTTATCCTTAATTTTAAATATAGAGAACTAAAGCGCACTAAAGGCTATTCCTTTACCAAGAGCAAGATTACGGAGCTCTGTAAGATACTTGGAGTCTCCTGAATAACTCAACGTTAGGTTTTCTAAATGCCCCACCATAGAACGCAACGCATTAATGGCAACTAAAGCTGAGAAATCATCATTATCTCCCGCAATAACGATAATATTCCCCTCTTTATTCGCAATTCTTAGGTAATCCCGTAATTCTCTTACCATTAATGAATCCTGATTGAGGGTGGCTCTTGTTAACATATTGCTCGATGAGATCCAGTAGAGCATCGGTGTTTTTGCTTCTTGCTGATAATGGGCAACAGCCTTCATCATTGCAAGGTTTGATTTTCGCTCGGCACCCTTCTCTAAAGTTCCACAAGCGGTTAATAATAAAAGAGCCAGTGTGATTATAATGGGACGCTTCATCCGTTTTCTCCTAATTTAAAAATAGAATTAAGAATAACGCAAAGTCACCGATAAATGAAATCGCTAAAAACAAAAGAGCCCCGCAAGTATTCAACTTACGGGGCTCTATTTACAATCTAATCGCATTTAATGGATCTACACATTAAAACGGAAGTGGATCACATCGCCATCTTGCACGATATAATCTTTCCCTTCTAAACGCATCTTGCCCTTCTCTTTAGCTCCATTTTCTCCGCCATAGGCCACAAAATCATCATAAGCAATCACTTCAGCGCGGATAAAACCCCGCTCAAAATCGGTATGAATAACACCTGCAGCTTGAGGAGCTGTAGAGCCTGCTTTAATGGTCCAAGCCCGCACCTCTTTAACCCCAGCAGTAAAATAGGTCTCTAAATTTAAGAGCTCATATCCAGCACGAATCACGCGGTTTAAACCGGGCTCTTCAAAGCCCATATCATCAAGGAACATCGCTTTATCTTCTTCATCAAGCTGAGAGATCTCGGCCTCCATTGAAGCACAGATCGGAACAACAAATGAGTTCTCTGCTGCTGCATATTTCTCAACTTCTTCAAGAAGCGGATTATTCTCAAAACCATCTTCATTCACGTTAGCGATATACATCACCGGCTTAATGGTTAAGAACTGAAAATCTCGCACAAGAAGGCGTTCATCTTCATTTAAGCCTAAAGAGCGGAGGCTTTTACTCTCATTTAAAGTGGGGACAATCTTCTCTTTTAACAGCGCAACCTGTGCAACTGCTGTTTTATCGCCGCCCTTGGCAACCCGCTCTAAACGCTGAACAGCCCGCTCTGCACTTGCTAAATCAGCCAGCGCAAGCTCGGTATTGATCACCTCAATATCATCAATGGGATTCACCTTACCGGAAACGTGGACGATATCGTCATTTTCAAAGCAACGCACCACATGGGCAATCGCATGTGTCTCCCGAATATTGGCGAGGAATTGGTTACCTAAACCCTCTCCTTCGGAAGCTCCCGCCACTAAACCTGCAATATCCACAAAATCAATAAAAGTTTGCTGAACACGCTCCGGTTTTACAATCTCCACTAAAGGGTCTAAACGAGGATCAGGAACATGTACACGCCCAACATTAGGCTCAATCGTACAGAAAGGATAGTTTTCCGCATCGATACCGGCATTCGTTAAAGCATTAAAAAGCGTTGATTTACCTACGTTCGGAAGCCCAACAATTCCACATTGAATAGCCATATATTTTCCTTTTAATTAGCGGCGATGAAGATCATTCATCGCTTTTTCATACTCGCCTGCCACAAAGTCGGGCAATGCGTGTCTTGCGTTATAGATAGCATCAAAAATTGCCGTCTCCTCCGCCTGTGGGGCTTTTGTTAAGACATAACTAGCAACTTGTGATGAATGCCCCGGATGGCCAATACCGATCCGAAGGCGCATAAAATCTTTAGAACCTAAATGCGTAATAATACTGCGTAAGCCATTATGCCCCCCATGACCTCCACCCCGTTTAAAACGTGCGGTGCCCGGTGGCAAATCGAGCTCATCATGGACCACCAAGATCTCTTGGGGCAATATTTTATAAAAGTGAGCCAAGGCTAAAACAGATTCACCACTCTTATTCATATAGGTTTCCGGCATCAAAAGATAGACCTTTTGCGTACCAAAAAGCATCTCCCCCACTAAACCTTTAAAACGGTTATTCGGGGTTAACTCACTATTTCTAATAGCATCAATAAGCCAAAAACCCGCATTATGGCGGGTTTTCGTATATTGAGCCCCGGGGTTTCCGAGGCCAACAATCATCTTAATCATAGAGGAAGATTACTCTTCTGAGTCAGCTTCTTCTGCAGCTTCTTCTGGCGCACCCTCTTCACCGAGCTCTACTCCAGAATCTTCGCTATCTTCTTCTGGCTCTTGGAACTCACGTGCTTCGATGATGCTCACAACCGGCTGGTCGTTAAGCTCTTCTTCGTTCATAAGGTCTACGAAATCCACATTTGGAATCGCTGGGATATCGGAGATCATGAGGTTTTCGCCAAGCTCGAGATCGGAAATATCCACTTGGATAACATTGGGAAGATCTTTCGGTAAACATGAAACAGGAAGTGACGCCATGTGAAGGGTAACTTGACCACCACCATGAACAACACCGTGCGCTTTCTCTTCATTGATAAGCTCAACAGGAATATCAACAATGATCGCTTCGTCTGCACGAACGCGCATGAAGTCTAAGTGAGTGATAAGCGGTTTGTAAGGGTGACGTTGTACATCACGTAAAATCGCCACATCTTCTTCGCCATCTACCTTAAGCGTAACGATACTTGTGTAGATATCTTCATGACGGAAGCGTTTTAATACTTCGTTATGATTTAAAACGATGCTTACTGCATCTTTACCTGCACCGTAAACAATTGCAGGAATGTTCCCTTCGCGACGTAGGCGGCGGCTCGCACCTTTACCCATATCTTTACGAACGGTTCCTTCAAAAAAGTAATCAGCCATTGATTAATACTCCAAATATAGTTTTAAAATCCGTAAGTGCCGCGACCAGCCCTTACGATCAAGCACGTTATTATAGGTTTATTCCTCAGCGTTTGCAATCGATATCGACTTCACCTTAAGGTTTACACGAATCTCTTTGCCTCGTTTTCCGCGCTCATCGATCAATTCTCTCCATTCTGCCGGTTTTAACTGCATTTTTCGGCGACCATACTCAATCACGACCGTATCCTCTTCACTAAGGACAATGGTGGAATTAAGAGCATCTTTCCCCCCTTTAAAATCGGCACCCGGCATATTGATAATCTGATTTCCTTTACCACGCGCTAGTAGCGGAATTTCACTGATTTTCACCACTAACACACGCCCCGTTTCACTGATCGCCATCACATATTGATGCTCAAGATCCTCCACTTTTCTCGGGGACAATAACTTACCCCCATCATTGAGATTCACCACAGATTTACCCGCCTTTTGGCGTGTAAGAAGGTCGCTATATTTCACAACAAAGCCATACCCATTGGTAGCAGAGAGAAGATAGTGACTCTCCTCTTTATCTAAAATTAACTGCTCGATACGGGCTTTATCTTCCAATGTAATGCGTGTGGTAATAGGCTCTCCGGTACTGCGAGCTGTGGGGAGCGTGTGAGTGGTGGTGCTAAAACTTCTGCCGGTATTATCAAAAAGCACAAGCTGCTGATTATTACGCCCGATACAGGAAGTTAAATAACTATCCCCCGTCTTATAATTTAAGCCTTCTGGATCAATATCTAAGCTTTTCGCTGCACGAATCCATCCCATCTTCGAAAGGACCACCATCACCGGCTCGCTCGAAACTAAAGCGGACTCATCAATCGCTTCCGCAGCTTCTCGCTCCACAATTTGCGAGCGGCGCTCATCCCCATACTTTTCAGCATCTTCAGTGACTTCCTTTTTAATGAGGGCGTTGATCTTTTCAGGATCATTAAGATGATCAAGAATATCATTAAGCTTTGCTCTTAATTCTGCCTCCTCCCCTTTAAGTTTCATCTCCTCAAGCCGCGCAAGCTGACGTAAACGCGTCTCTAAAATATATTCTGCTTGCGTTTCGGTAAGCTCAAAAGCCTCCATTAAGGTCTCTTTCGGGGCCTCTTCAAAACGGATAATACGGATCACTTCATCCAGATTTAAAAAGGCGATTAAAAGCCCCTCTAAGAGATGAAGACGCTTTTCAATACGATTTTTATGGAAGGTTAAGCGCTTAATAACGGTATTACGGCGAAACTCGATCCACTCCATAAGAATCTCTAGGAGCGATTTTACTTTCGGTTTAAGATCGAGCCCGATCATATTTAAATTAACGCGGAACGATTTCTCTAAATCGGTCGTCGCAAAGAGATGATTCATCACCATCTCTACATCCACTCGATTTGAACGGGGAATAAGCACAATTCGTACCGGCTCATCGTGATCGGATTCATCGCGAATATCCTCAATCATTGGTAGCTTTTTCGCCTGCATCTGATTAGCGATATCGAGCTGAATCTTCTCACCTGAGACTTGGTAAGGAAGCTCATGGATCACAATCTCCCCATTTTCCACATGGTAACGGGCACGAACACGAATCGAACCCCGCCCCTTTTCATAAATTTTTAAGAGCTCTTCTTTGGGCGTAATAATCTCGCCGCCGGTGGGATAATCCGGTGCAGGGATAATTTTGGTTAACGCTTTAAGCGACATCTCTGGTGTATCGAGTAACGCACAGACCCCTTTAGCCACCTCTTTTAAGTTATGGGGCGGAATATCGGTAGCCATTCCCACAGCGATCCCCGTTCCCCCATTTAATAGAATATTGGGGAGACGCGCCGGCAGTAGTGAAGGCTCATCCATTGAACCATCGAAATTGGGCATCCAATCAACAGTACCTTCTCCAAGCTCTTTTAATAAAACTTCAGCATATTTAGAGAGTTTAGACTCGGTATAACGCATCGCTGCGAAAGATTTAGGATTATCGAGCGAACCAAAGTTCCCCTGCCCATCGACTAACGGATAACGATAAGAGAAAGGCTGCGCCATGAGTACCATCGCCTTATAACAGGCAATATCTCCGTGAGGATGATATTTTCCTAACACATCCCCGACTGTTCGAGCCGATTTTTTATGCTTTGATGCCGCATTTAGACCTAGCTCGCTCATCGCATAGATAATGCGGCGCTGAACAGGCTTTAAACCATCCCCAATATAGGGTAATGCACGATCCATAATGACGTACATTGAGTAGTTGAGATACGCCTCTTCGGCAAAATCTGCCATTGAGCGTACTTCAAAATTTTGATTTGCTAACGTACTCATATCTATCTCTTATCTGATCCGTTATTCATAAATAGTGGGAATCTAGGCAAGATCTCGATGTTTAAATTATCGCTCTGCCGACTTAAACATTCACAATCTCTATCATCCCATCTATTTTAAAATCGCTTTAAATAAAAAACCCATCCGACTGATAGATGGGTTTTCACCAATTTTTCATTAACTGCCTAGGGAGACCTCTTTAGGCAGCTAAACTTCAATCCTTTTCGTTTATGAGAAGGTAAAAGAACTCTAATTAAAAGACAAACTCAGGTTTATCTTCAAAGCCTTTTAAGCGCTCAAGCTCTGTTTCAAAAACGGAGTCTTCGCGAATCTCTCCTGCATATTTATAAAAGACTTTCGCGCTCATTGCCGGTTTTTGCCCCTCAACAATTAAAAGGCGCCCATTCTCATTTAAGAGCGTGAAAAAGTGCTCAGGAACGTTCTTTACGGAACCTGTAAAGAGAACTGCATCAAACTTACCTAAGCTCTCAACACCCTCTGCAATATCGTGTGTCTTATATTCGATATTATTAAATCCTAAACCTTGGGTGATCGCCTCTGCTTCCCGATTGAGTTCAGGATCGATATCGATACTGACCACCTCTTTCCCTAAGCGGGAGAGAAGCGCTGCTAAAAAGCCACTGCCTGTCCCGACTAAGAGAACACGCTCCTCTTTTTCAACGCGCAACTCCTGCAAGAAGCGACCTTCTAAAATCGGCGAGAGCATGCTCACCTCTTCATTTAAGGGGATACGAATCTCCGAAAAAGCAACGCCCACATACTCTTTAGGGACGAATTGATCTCTTGAAACCGTCTCAAACACATCTAAAACACGTTGGTTTAAGATTTTCCAAGGTCTTAACATCTGCTGAATCATATTGTAGCGAGCTTGTTGCGTGTTGAGTTCGTTCTCTACCATTTTTCCACCTTTTATACGCTGCTTAAATCGTAAACATTTTAAATTTTAAGACATCATACCATTTTATCTAAAATCACAATAATTATTAAGATACAATACTTGCAAGACCCATGGCGAATATCTACACTAAATGGGCGCAAGCACACCCTCTTAGAATGTTCTTAAACTTAAGGAATAACTATGTTTAAACAGACCTCGCTTAAAGATTTTGATCCCGCCCTTTTTGAAGCGGTTGAAAATGAAAACCAACGCCAAGAAGAGCATGTGGAATTAATCGCTTCTGAAAACTACTGCTCCCCCTTAGTGATGGAGCTTCAAGGCTCTCAGCTCACCAATAAATATGCCGAAGGTTACCCTGGCAAACGCTATTATGGTGGCTGTGAATTTGTGGATATCGCTGAAGATTTAGCCATAGAGCGCGCAAAAGAGCTTTTTGGCGCAGACTACGCCAACGTTCAACCCCACTCGGGATCTCAAGCAAATGGCGCTGTTTATCTCGCTCTACTTAATGCAGGGGATACTGTTTTAGGGATGAGCCTCGATCATGGGGGCCACTTAACCCATGGTGCGAAAGTAAACTTCTCGGGGCGTACCTATAATGCGGTTCATTATGGCGTCAATGATGAAGGTTTAATCGATTATGATGAAGTGGAAGCTTTAGCGATTGAGCATAAACCTAAGATGATTATTGCAGGCTTTTCCGCTTACTCAAAAACCTTAGATTTTGCAAAATTCCGTGAAATTGCCGATAAAGTAGGCGCTTATCTCTTTGTGGATATGGCGCACGTTGCAGGGTTAATCGCTGCTGGTTTATATCCAAACCCAGTTCCTTATGCAGATGTTGTGACAACAACAACTCACAAAACCCTCCGTGGCCCTCGGGGTGGGCTTATCCTTGCAAAAGCAAATCCTGAAATTGAGAAAAAGCTTAACTCAGCGATCTTCCCCGGTATTCAAGGTGGCCCGTTGATGCATGTAATTGCAGCTAAAGCGGTAGCCTTTAAAGAGGCGCTTCAACCTGAATTTAAAGAGTACCAAAAACAGGTAATTGCTAATGCTAAAAAGATGGCGATGATCTTCCAATCTCGAGGCTATAACATTGTCTCTAAGGGAACAGATAATCACCTTATGCTGGTAGATCTTATCGATCGCGGCATCACAGGAAAAGCGGCAGACGAAGCGCTAGGCCGTGCAAATATTACCGTAAATAAAAACTCTGTACCGAATGATCCACAATCCCCCTTTGTCACCTCAGGCATCCGTATTGGAACGCCTGCCATCACCACCCGCGGGTTTAAAGAGGCAGAGTGTGATCTTCTTGCAAACTGGATCTGTGATGTTTTAGATAATATCGATGATGAATCAGTGATTGAACGCGTTGCAAGCAA
>JASLFU010000006.1 GCA_030150405.1 Ignatzschineria sp. | reverse complement strand
TACCATCCCCCTCTCCAAGCTTTTTAAGGCTTTTGAGATCTTTATGCGCTAAATGGCATGTTGAACAGTTACTCATAAACGATCCTGCCCCTCCGTTGTGATATAGATCTGATCGGTCTGCTGCGTTCGCAGAGCAATAACTGCACCTTTAATGCGATACGCTACAGGGTTCCCCGAGGGGCTGCGATTCTCCACCTCAATCAAGGCGCCTGGGATAAACCCTAGATCGAGCAACCTTCGGCGCTCTTCTGACACCACATCAGAACCGATATGGAGAATTCTCCCCACCTCGTGATCCTTTAGCTCCGATAATCGTTTTTCACTACTCATATGTTTACTCATCTCTCTTTTAAAACTCTCCTGCCGGAAAGCTTATACATATTGTTTGATTCCCGGCTATATTAGCGCCTTTTCAAAGATTGGCAAATTAAACCCAAGAAGCTTTGTAGCGTTTATGTAGCTTAAAATGGATGAGGAACAAGCAACTGCCTATGCTCGGCTTGATTTATATCAAACTCAAAATGATCAAAATATATTCAATATTCTGAAAAAGCCGATGTTTAGCTCGAAACGAGAAACTCTATCTACCAAATCAGATACAGATCTGTATCTTTTAAAGGGAAAAATCAACCTAGGCAACCGCTTATTTTTAAATTAAGTGGCCCCTTTCTATGCGCTTTTTTCTAAAGATCACTAAAACTACATATGAAACTACATAGTCCTTTGCGCTAAAAATTGTTCGACGATTAGACCTTATTTAAGCTCTAAAAACTCTTCGTCGGTGATCTTTTGGTAGCGTCGATAAAAGATGATAGAGATGGGGATCGCCAGAACCAACGCGGCGATGGGGGCTGTAATCCAAACCCCATTTAAACCAAAAAACTTAGGTAAGATAAAGAGGAAAGGCACTTGGATAAAGAGATTTCCAAGTGAGATCCAGAGCGCTTTCTGCCCCTCACCAATCGCTTGGAAGAAAATAGCCGTAATCACAAATAATCCCTCTAAAAAAAGAAGGGCAAGATGTAAGCGAAGGGCATGAACCGTTGCAGCTTTTAAAATAGGATCATCTGTAAACCAGCTCGTAAAAAATCCAGGGAAGATCAACAATAATGCAGTGATAACGCCCCCTAAGCCTAAACCTACAATCAACATTAAGCGGATAATAAAGCGGGTCGATCTTGCACGCTCTTCCCCATAAAAACGGCTAATTAAGGGCTGCGCTCCATTGGCAACCCCTTCCACTGCGAAGTAGTAGATGGTTAACAAATATCCCGCTATCGTATAAGCAGAAACGGCCACCGTTCCCCCATAGACCACCAATTGCCGATGATGGAGCGTCATAATAAAACCGACATAGATAAAGGTAAAAAAGGCAGCGCTACCATTTAACAAAATCGCCCCAATCAACCGAAAGCGGGGGATAAAATGACGAAGTTTAAGTGGCTCGCCACTTTTGCGAAGAAGATAGTGAGCGCCTAAAATCATCGCAACCATCTCCCCTGTAATACTGGCAAAGGCTGCCCCTAAAATCCCCAGCTCAAGCTGCACAATATAGATATAAGAGAAGACTATATTAAAGCTAACGCCGATCGCCATATAGAGGGTTGAGCGCAGAGGTGAACCCACATTGCGCACCACAAAAGGCATCGATAAACTGCCAATTACAAAAGGAGCAGCAAAGGCAAAAGCACGTACAAACTGCACCGCCATGCGATTTGTATTAGCATCAGCCCCTAAAATCTCCACAAGCCATGGGGCGCTAAAGTAGAGAAAAATTCCGATTAAGAGCCCTGGCGCCAGAAGTAAAAATCCCGATTGCCCTAAAATCTGCAGGGCACGCTCCTCATTCTCTTCCCCTTTTGCAATGGAGTAGAGACTTCCCACCCCAACCCCTGTTAAAAACCCAAAGCCCAAGAGAATCGTAATATAGGCCCAACCGATATTCACTGCGGCTAAACCATCTACGCCCACAAAATGGCCAATAAAGAAACCATCTACAATCTGATATGTTCCGCTAATAAACATAGCGATCACAGTAGGGAGAACATAGCTCGCAAAGAGCCTAATTAAGAGAAGCTGAAGACGATTCACGCAAACCTCAAAGTTAAAAAGATGAGCTATTCTACTCCCCTTTCTTGCCCTGTGGGAAGTTTTTTATCGCCTCTTTACACAATAATTCAAAGTGATATAAACAGGGGGTGCGCTATACTTACTCTATACTTAAAAATAGAGAGAATGAGATAAATGCATTCTCTATCTATCCTATCAACCCCAAAATCGGGAAAGGAGATAACAGATGGCTATGATTTCTAAAGAGATGGCGGATCTTCTCAATGAGCAGATCAATATGGAGCTTGTAACCGCGCATGTTTATCAGCAGATGGCGGCATGGGCCGACTTTAATGGCTATACAGGAGCAGCCAGCTTCTATAATGCTCAAGCTGCAGAAGAGCGCGAACATATGCAAAAGTTTTTTGATTATATTCTACTTACCGGCCATATGCCGGAGTTAGGCGATATTAGCAATATTAAAACCGACTTTGAGAGCTTAAAATCCACCTTCGAACGCGCTTATGAAGGGGAGAAAGAGGTTACCGAGAAGATTCACCACATTGCACATAAAGCTCTCACAACGCAAGATTACTCAACCTTTGAATTTATTCAGTGGTTTATTATCGAACAACGGGAAGAAGAGGATCAATTTAGAACGATTCTTGATCGCTTTGAGATCTTAAAAGAGGACCCTAGCGCCAATTACTATATCGATCGAGAACTTGCAACAGGTGTGACTTTAGAGTAACTCTTAGCCCTAAAGGTTTAAGAGAAAGCTCTTTAAAATCCCCTCTAACGCAAAGTAGAGAAGCTATACTTCGGTATAGCTTTTTTATTGCTGCAAACGATTGCGCTATAATCGAGCCTATCGAAGGGATATCCCCCTAGTTTGCTAAATAAGAGAAGAGAGAATTATGCTCAGTTTTGAAAAAGTTTGGGATCTCTACCAAAAACAGTATCATCCCACCCATATTTTCCCCCATCACCCTGCGCCTAAAAAGGAGACGCAAGTGGTTCGCTCCCTTTTAGAGATAGAAGATCAATTCGATATCTTGCTACTCGATGGTTTTGGGGTGCTCAATATCGGGGGTTCAAGTGTTCCCCATATGCCGGAAGTGATTAAGACATTACAAACTCGGGGGAAAGAGGCGTTTGTACTTACTAACGGGGCTTCTTATCCCACCCATATTCGAGCAAAGATCTACCCCACTTTAGGATATGAGATTCCCAAAACCCATATTATCTCCTCCCGAGATGCCGTCGAAGCCATGTTGCCCGATCATCCTATCACTCAAAGTGGGGGAACTTGGGCGGTTATTGTTGGCCCAAACGCCCATATTGATGAGATGCCCGCCAATACCGTGCTCCTTTCTGAGGAGAATATCGATACCGTAGAGGGCTTTATCTTTTTGGCCACCTCCTACTGGGATGAGACTTGGCAAGAGAAATTACTCACCTCATTAAAAGCTCACCCCCGGCCACTCATTATTGGCAATCCCGATGTGAGTGCGCCTTTAGAAAATAGCTTCTCTGTTGAGCCTGGCTACTATGCCTTTGAGCTCTTAAAAGCGATCCCGCAATTAGAGATCACCTTCTGTGGCAAGCCTTTCCAGAATGCCTATGAAGCCTCTTTTAAACGGATTGAATCTGTTGTGGGCAAATTTGAACCTTCCCGTGTTTTAATGGTGGGAGATACCCTTCACACCGATATCTGTGGCGGTAATGAGGCGGGCTGCAAAACCCTCCTAAAGGCTGATTGGGGCTTTCTCCGCAATCATGATCCCTTAAAATTTATTCAAAAGAGCGGAATTACGCCTGATTTTTTAATCAGCAACAAAACCCGTTAATCTCAAGATTAATCAACAAGAAATCCAAAAGGGCGTTACTAAACGATCTTAAAGATCATAGAGTAACGCCCTTTTCTTCTGCTCTCATCTATTCTTAACTCACCAAGTTAAAGCAATTCCCGCCCGTTTTAAAATCTTCTTTTCGCTCTTTAGATCTTCTCTAAAGAGAGGATGATCCCGCAGCCACCCCTCCTCAAAACTCACATCAATCTCCGTGCCTTGAATGGCGATCTTAAAGTTGGGCGCTTTCTGGAGATATCGCCCCCGATTAAAGAGCACCGCAAAACGGAGGATAAGCGTAATCATCAAAGTATAAGGAGGTAGATTTTCAAAATCCTCAAGATCGATCTTGCGCTGATGATTATGAATAATGGTGGCCAAGATCTTTTGATCCTGTTTACTAAATCCATCAAGATCGGCATGCTCAATTAAGTATGCGGAGTGGCGGTAATGTCTATGGTGGGAAACGGCAAGCCCTATCTCATGTAAGAGAGAAGCCCACTTTAAGTAACGTAATGCTGCCTCAGAGAGCGCCTGCCCCGTCTCTTGCTCCACAATTTTAGCGATTTTCGCACTCGTAATCGCTACGCGCCGCGCCTGATTCTCATCGGCTCCAAAACGCTTCACCACACTCTGAATGGTCTCATCTCGGCGATCTTTCTGCTGAACACGACCCAAGAGATCAAAGAGCATACCTTCTCGCAAAGAGACGCTGGTGACTCCCATCTGCTTAATATCGAGCACTTTAAAGATCGCCTGCAAGATCACCAATCCTGCCCCCACAACATTCGCCCGCTCATCACTAATATCAAAAAACTTAGCGATCCGCTTTGTGCTCCCTAAGGCAATAAATTTACGGATAAGACGCTTAATCGCCTCAAAGGTTACCTCTTCATCCTGCATACCGAGATACTCCGTTAAGACGTTGATGGTTTTAATCGTCCCCGACGCACCCACAAAATAGGCATCCCGATAGGGCATCAGATAGCGCAAAGATTGCAACTCAGACTCAATCCAGATAATGGCCTTGTTATAACCCTTTTGGGTAAACTCTCCATCGGGGAAGAATTTTCGCGTCATATTTACGCAACCTACTTCCCGGCTATAGGCCGCTTTTATCTCATCATTGACCCCGAGAATAAACTCAGTACTGCCGCCCCCAATATCGATCACAAAGAGCTCTTCATTCTCCTCATGCACATATTGCGATACCCCTAGATAGATCAGTCTTGCCTCTTCTCGCCCAGAGATAATATCGATGGGTAACCCTAAAGCGGCTTCCGCCTCCCGAATAAACTCAGGGTCTTTCATCTTCCGCAAGGTTAATGTACCCACCGCTCGACTATTTTCAGGGGGGATATTGACCAATCGCTCCCGAAATTTACGCAAGCAATGGAGCGCCCGCTCTTTCACCACAGCATCCACTTTACCGCCAGATTTAAGGCCGTAGCCGAGCTGCACCATCTCTTTTACTCGATCCACCACCATAATGCGACCATTATCTTCCTGCATAACGGCCATATGAAAACTGTTTGAGCCGAGATCAATCACGGCATAGAGCTGGCGATTATCCATGAACTACTCCCTCTTCGCTGCTAGATAATTGGCAAGTTTTACAAAATCTTCAATGGTGAGGTTTTCTGCCCGAGCTTTAGCGTCAATACCCAGCTCAACAATCTCCCCTTCTGTGAGCCACGCTTTAAGATTATTCCGCAGCATCTTCCGCTTCATGGCAAAGGCATCTCTCACAACTTCGAAGAATATTTTATCATCCTCAATTCCAAAAGGATTCCCCTCATAGGGAACTAAACGGACAAATTGGCTCATCACCTTAGGGGCAGGATCAAAAGCTTCTGGGGGAATCTCTAAAAGAGGAATCACCTCACAATAACGCTGCACCATAATGGATAAGCGGCCAAACTCAGAATCCCCAGAAGAGGCCGCCATGCGCTCAATAACCTCTCTTTGCAACATAAAGTGCATATCCTCAATAAGCTCTGCTTTTTGAAGAAGATGAAAGATAATGGGCGTGGAGATGTTATAGGGTAAGTTGCCGATAATTCTTAAAGGGCGCTCATCTTTTTTCAGCTTAGCAAGATCTACCTTCAAGATATCTTGATTAATCACTGTAAGCCCCGGGAGCGTTTGTAGATATTCGATCAGATCACGATCAAGCTCGATCGCTGTCATCTCTTTAGCAATATCGAGCACAGGCTTTGTCATTGCTCCAAGCCCCGGGCCAATCTCAATAATATTATCGTGGGGTGAAGGCATAATGCTATGCACAATCTGAAAGATGACACTCTCATCCACTAAGAAGTTCTGCCCAAAACGCTTACGGGCGCGATGTGGTTTACTCATAAATGACTCTTACCTTACAATCCTATTGCCCGCTAGTATAAAACAAAAAAGCTCCGAGAACCTTGATATTCGTTACTCGAAGCTTTTTCTTATCTCTTACGGATCGGATATTTAATTTCAATTTGCAAGTTGAATATTGGCTCTTACCCATCCTCAACTATTTAAATCGTTAGTCCTTAAATACGGCGCTCAATATGCACTTCCGACATCATATCGGTTAACCATTGATTAAAGTGCTCAGCCGATTTATTTCTAAAGAGGTACTCCCGAGCAATATCACGCACCATCTCCTCATCAGAAACTCCGACACGGCGTTTTTCCACCAGAATAAGGTGATAACCATAAGGAGTACGTACAGGCTCGCTCAGCTCCCCTTCCCCAAGACGATTCATCACTTGCTCAAATTCAGCAGCTAACTGCCCCGGCCCAACCCAGCCGATCAGACCATTATCCGCAGCAGATACAGGATCTTGCGATTGTGCTCGTGCAAGATCTGCAAAGTTCTCGCCTGCTTGTAAGCGTTGATAGAGACGCTTTGCCTCATTAAGCGCCGCCTCTTCTGATTTATCTTTTGAAACAGCGATCAGAATATGGCTCACCTTATGTTGCGTCACCTGCTCTTTTAACATCTGCTCTTTAATCTTCTGAAACTCTGCTGTACGCATATACATATCGAGCTCCTGATCAGAGATCTGTACTGTTCGAGCCACCTCATTTTGAAGGCGGGCCGCTAACATCTGCCCTCGAATATCCTCATGATACTCATCATACGTAATCCCCTGATAACGCAAGAACTCTAAAAGCTCTTGGGCACTACTCTCATTGCGGGCTGCAATATCATTAATCGCCGCCGTCACCTCATAGTCGCTCACTTCTATGCCCATCTTCCGTGCAAATTGCTGTTGAAACTTAAACGCAATGAGATAATCCGACACCTGCTTTTTAAGCTGAGCATCGCTAATTCTTGCAGAAGGGGGGAGATAGGACATCTCTAACTGAGCTTGTTCGATCGCTTTTTGCCACTCACTTAAGGTTATCACCTCATTATTTACCACGAAGGCCACCCCATCAACAGTCCCAATTTTGGCCACGGCTGGAGTACTTAGAAGTAAAATAGAGAGCAAAGATAAAATTCGTAATCTCATACTATTCAAATCTCTTAATTGCTAACGGTAGAACGCCGAAACGCACACCTTTTTTAGGGTAATGGTAATGAATTTTACCACCTTAATGCAATTCTCGCTAAGATATAATAAAATCGCTCTATCGAAATTTATCGGAACTAGGTTTTTAACTATAATGACACAAGAAAACAATACACAAAAAGATGTAACCCCCGCTCAAGATGAAACAGCAAAAATTGCTCAAGAGGCTCGTCAAAAAAGAGTGGAAGCATCCCGTAATCTCCTGGCTAAACTCTCTGAGGAGTATCCCGCGATCTTCCCTCACCCTAAAGATGGTCGCCCTGTACCTTTAGCCATTGGAATCCATAAACAGCTTATTCCTGTGGTCACCGAGTGGGGTTTTAGTGCTGTAAACCTTCGCTCAGCGCTCTCTTGGTATACCAAACAGCTCCGATATCAACAAGCGATTGTCCATGCAGAAAACCGTTTAAATTTAGATGGCACGCCGGCAGAGAGCATCGAAGAAGAGCATCGTACTCTTGCAAAAGAGAATGTGGAACGTATTCAAGCAATTTTAGCCAAAAAGCGCCCACAAAAAGCGAAGAAAGAGAATGATCGTCCCCGCAAGGCGCGCAAAAACAATCGCCCAAAAACAGCGAAACCTGCTGCTAAAAAAGAGGTGAAAGATACTCGCTCGCTTGATGAAAAGATGCAATCCCTTCTCGATAAATTTAATCAATAAATTCGCATAACTTATGAAACAAATTCCTATTCGCCTCTTAAAATCCGCCCTTGAAAAGGTCGCTGCTGCTGAAAATGTAGAGATCGACCTCTCCCTTGCTGAAAAGAGTGTTGAACGCACTCGGGAGCTAAGCCATGGTGATTTTGCTAGTAATATTGCCATGATGACCGCCCGTCAATTTAAATCAAATCCCCGAGCGATTGCAGAAAAAATCATCGCCGCCATTGGGGAGCAGCCGGAGATCGAAAAGATCGAAATCGCCGGCCCTGGATTTTTAAACTTTACCTTTAAGCCCGATCTCTATCATGCTGAGCTCGAAAACATTATTGAACGGGGAGAAAAGTATGGGCATAACGATTCAGGAAAAGGGGAAAAGGTTCAGATCGAGTTTGTTTCTGCCAATCCTACGGGCCCTCTTCATGTCGGCCATGGCCGGGGCGCTGCGGTTGGAGACTCCTTAGCCCGTGTACTTGAAGCCAACGGCTTTGATGTCACCCGAGAGTTTTACTATAACGACGCCGGTGCACAGATCGATAATCTTGCTGCCTCTGTAAAGGCAAGAATTGATGGGATTGAACCTGATTCCGAGGCGTGGCCAGAAGATGGCTACCGGGGTGAGTATATTATCGATATTGCTAAAAGCTTTTTAGCAAAAGAGAGCGTTACTGCGGATGACCGGGAGATCACAGCCTCAGGCGATGCAGAGAACCTCGCCGATATCCGCGAGTTTGCAGTAGCTTATCTACGCCGCGAACAAGATTTAGATCTTAAAGCATTTGATATTGATTTTGATGTCTATTACTTAGAATCCTCGCTTTATGAGGATGGTTCTGTAGAGAGTGTGGTCAATCGCCTTATTGAGCAGGGGGTCACCTACGAAGAAGGGGGCGCTCTTTGGTTAAAAACCACCGAGTATGGCGATGATAAAGATCGGGTTATGCGGAAAAAAGAGGGGGGCTACACCTACTTTGTTCCTGACGTCGCCTATCATGAGAAAAAATGGGAGCGGGGATTTAAGCGCGTTATTAATGAACAAGGCGCAGACCATCACGGTACTATCTCCCGTGTTCGTGCAGGTCTACAAGCGCTCAATGTGGGCATTCCCGAAGGCTGGCCCTCCTATGTGCTTCACCAGATGGTGATGGTGATGAAAGATGGGCAGGAGGTCAAGATCTCTAAACGGGCGGGCTCTTATGTAACGCTGCGGGATCTTATTGATGAGGTGGGGAAAGATGCGACTCGCTACTTCCTTGCGGCCCGAAATCCCGACTCACAATTACAATTTGATATCGATTTAGCCCTCTCTAAATCGAACGAGAACCCTGTTTACTATATTCAATATGCCCATGCGCGAATCTGCTCTATCTTAAATGAGCGCAACAAGCAGACACCAAGTTTTGATCCAGTAGCAGCAAAACAACATCTTCCCCTCCTGACGGCTACAGCGGAGTATAAGCTCATGCGTACCATGAGCGCCTTTGGCGAGATCATTATCAGTGCAGGAAATAATAATGCGCCCCACTTAGTGGCGAACTATCTTCAGGAGCTCGCGGCAGATGTGCACAGCTACTACAACGCTAAAGATGCTTCTGGCAACGCCATTCGCATCTTAACGGAAGAGGAAGATCAACGCCCACTACAAGAGGCAAAACTCTATCTTTTAGATGCCGCCCGACAAGTATTAGCCAATGGTTTAGATCTTTTAGGTTTATCAGCGCCGGAGCGAATGTAATTTATGCCACGTCTCAATCAGATTCAACGGAAAGAGCGCTGGGGATTGCTCAAGGATATTATCCGCTATCTCCGCCGCCCGATGAGTAAGCGCCAAATTATTACGATTGTTACCGCTTTAGTGGTCATCATTGCACTAACCATCTTTATGGTTAATCGTTTTGAGCAGAAGAAAATCGAGAAAGAGGAGCGCTTAGCGGCGCTTAAAGCGAAGAAAGAGGCCGCCCTTGAGGCGAAAAAAAATCGCCCCTTCTCGCCCGATGATATTGTCATTCCCGAGCCGGAATACTCCTTCTATGCTCAACTTGAAAATCGCTCATTCCATATCTCTGGTGAAGAAGAGCATGGGGGAATGCAGTTTGTAGAACCTCCAGAAAAACCTAAATTTGAGCTGATTAGTGAGCCTACAGGTTATGCGGAAGTTGATGCCCAAATTAAAGCCGAAGTAGCGGCACTTCAACCGCCTAAAAAACCGGTAAAAGTAGAGCCAGAGCCCCCGAAGAAACCGGTGTTTAAACGACTACAGACTGGGAGCTTCTCCTCCTCATTTGAGGCCAAGATCCATCACAAACAACTGGAAGCACTTGGATATACGCCCCAAATCGTGCACGCTGAAGTGAGAGGCCGCACCGTCTATCGTGTGCAGATCGGTCCCTTTGCGCCAAATGAGCTTGCACAGATTAAGCGACATCTTGAGGAGCAACAATTAGAATATATCGAAGTACGCCCCCAATCTTAGACTCATTATTAGGAGATTTAAAAGAGAGTCTCACCCCCTATTTTTGGCAAATGAATTCGCCTAAAATTTAGCGTATAGTAAGGAAGAAATCTTAATGCAAAGATCACGCAAATGGATCTCTTCATTCAATTTATAGACAACAATTAAAGAGTTAGGTAAGAATTATGTCCCGTGGAATTAACAAAGTTATCCTTGTCGGTCGTTTAGGAAATGATCCTGATGTGCGCTATACCGCAAGCGGCTCACAAGTCACCAATATCTCCGTGGCAACAACGGAGTCATGGAAGGATCGCAACACCGGTCAGCAGCAGGAGCGCACAGAGTGGCATCGTGTTGTCTTTTTTGGTCGCTTAGCTGAGATCGCAGGTCAATACCTCCGCAAAGGTAGCCAGGTATATGTCGAAGGCTCCTTACGTACCAATAAATATACTGATCGAAACGGCATCGAGCGCTATAGCACAGATATCAACGCTAATGAGTTGCAGATGCTTGGCGGCGGTGGTGGTGGAGGCGGAAACTGGCAATCTAACGCCCCCGGTAATGCTCAAGGATTTAATAACGATCCCTATGATCAGAGCGCTCCTGCTTATGGTGGACAACAAAATCAAGGCGGTCAAAACTGGGGAGCAGCGGCACAATCTACGCCTTCGCAACCTCAGGGAGGTGGCTTCCAGAATAAGCCTGCCGCTGCAGAAGATGAGATGCCTGATTTTGATACATTTGATGATGATATTCCCTTCTAAATCATCATTAAATATCTGTATAATTCAAAAGCCCCTAACTCCACTGGGGCTTTTTTATTGCGAAGATTAAAGCCTCATAAAACCTATATAACTATATCACTGTATAACTTTCACCCCCTATTTCTCACTACAAAAAAAGCCTGAATAATAGAGACTATTCAGGCTTTCCGCTTATTAAAGTGCTTTGTCTAGAACAAGAATTTACTCACTTACTTCATCTGAAGTGACTTCATCAAGCTCTTGCTCTTCTTCATCAAGATCATCAGACTCTTCAATACGCGTCATGCCGACGAGGGTATCTCCCTCATCAAGACGAATGAGGCGGACACCTTGAGTATTACGGCCGAGAATAGAGACCTCATCCACACGGGTTCGTACTAAAACACCACCACTAGAGATCAACATGACTTCATCCTCTTCCTCCACTAAGCTTGCGCCAACCACCTGGCCATTGCGTTCTGAGGTTTGGATACCGATAACACCCTTTCCGCCCCGATTATGTTTAGTAAACTCCTCAACACGGGTTCGTTTACCATAACCATTTTCTGTAGCGATAAGCACGACATCATCCTCTTGAGGCACCATCATTGAAATCACCACCTGATCCTCATCGAGATTAATTCCTTTCACCCCGCGAGATCCTCGACCGGTTGCACGCACATCTTCCTCATTAAAGCGATTCACCTGCCCCGTATTGGTAAAGAGCATAATGTCATTATCCCCTTCGGTGATCTGTGTTCCGATAAGTTCATCCCCCTCATCGAGATTAACCGCAATCAATCCACTTGAGCGCTCGCTCGAGAAGCTAGAGAGAACCGTTTTCTTCACAACCCCATATTTAGTCGCCATAAAGATATAACGATCATCAGAATATTCATCTACAGGCAACATTGAGGTGATCCGTTCATCCTCCTCAAGAGGAAGGAGATTGATAATGGGGCGACCACTCGAACCACGCCCTGCTTCGGGAAGCTCAAAAGCACGAATCCAATAGACCTTGCCGTAGGAGGAGAAGCACATTAACTGAGCATGGGTGCTCACCACCATCAGGTGCTCAACATCATCCTCATCCACGACTCGAGCAGCCGATTTACCCCGACCACCACGGCGCTGAGCACGGTACTCATCGAGCTTTTGATATTTTGCATAACCTCGGCGAGAAAGTGTGACAACCACATCCTCTTCCGCAATCAGATCCTCAAGGCTAATATCTTCTGCCGCCTCACGGATCTCTGTACGACGCTCATCCCCAAACTCATCACGCACAGCGATAAGCTCTTCTTCGATCACCTCTTTTAAACGCTCTGGATTGACTAAAATCTCAATCAGCTCCCGAATGGTATCGAGTAAACCTTTATACTCTTCGAGAATCTTATCCTGCTCAAGCCCCGTTAAGCGCTGAAGACGCATATCGAGAATCGCCTGAGCCTGCTCTTCTGAAAGCTTATATTGATCACCTACCAGCCCAAATCCTTCTAAACCATCGGGAGTAGTTTTAAGCTCCATCGCTCGCTCAAGCATCGCGCCTACATCGCCAGGATTCCAGTTTTGCGCCAGCATCCGCTCTTTTGCTTCCGCGCCTGTAGCTGATGTACGGATAAGCTGAATCATCTCGTCGATATTCGCAAGCGCAACGGTTAAGCCCTCTAAGAGATGAGCACGGGAGCGCGCACGACGAAGATCAAAAATAGTACGGCGAGTAACAACTTCTCGGCGGTGCGTAATAAAGGCCTCTAAGACCTCTTTAAGATTAAGCAACTTGGGCTGACCACGATCGATCGCCACCATATTGATCCCAAAGCTCGATTGTAATGCCGTATGTTTATAGAGCTGATTGAGAATCACCTCTCCCATCTCGCCTCGGCGAAGCTCGATAACAATGCGCATTCCATCCTTATCGGACTCATCTCGTAAGCCATCAGGCGCAATGCCTTCAATAATCTTCTCCCGATAGAGCTCAACGATACGCTCAATTAAGCGCGCTTTATTCACCTGATAGGGAAGCTCGGTGATCACAATTACATCACGATCCCGCTTCTCATCTCGCTCAATTTCAGCTCTTGCACGAATTACAACACGACCCCGACCGGTATGATAAGCCTCACGAATGCCCCGAGTACCATTAATAATACCTGCCGTTGGGAAATCAGGCGCAGGGATATGCTCCATCAACTCATCAATGGTTAAATCGCTATTATTGAGTAATGCTAAAGAGGCGTTAATCGTTTCAGTTAAGTTATGGGGTGGAATATTGGTAGCCATCCCCACCGCAATACCGGAAGATCCGTTGACCAGAAGCGTAGGAATTCGGGTTGGTAATACTGAAGGCTCAACTTCCGATTCATCGTAGTTCGGCGTAAAATCAACGGTCTCCTTTTCAATATCTTGAAGCAGAGTTTCTGCGATCTTACTCATACGGACTTCGGTATAACGCATCGCCGCGGGGGAATCTCCATCAATTGAACCAAAGTTCCCCTGACCATCCACTAACATGTAGCGAAGTGAGAAATCTTGCGCCATTCGGACAACGGAAGCATAAATTGCAAAATCTCCGTGTGGGTGATATTTACCCATCACATCCCCCACAATACGCGCCGATTTTTTATAGGGCTTATTCCAATGATTGTTCGTTTGATTCATTGAGTGCAAAATCCTACGGTGCACAGGCTTTAAGCCATCGCGCACATCGGGCAACGCACGACCTATAATTACGCTCATTGCGTAATCGAGGTAGGAGTTTCGCATCTCATCTTCTAAACTAACGGGTACAATCTCTTTAGCAAAATCACTCATTCACTAACCTTTGTTGTAAACTTAAATAATCAAACGATAATTATAACACAAAGAGCCTCTATTTTCCCCACTTTTGCCGAAATCCATCCCCCTTTTAAACCTTCTTAAAATCTTTCCAAACACTCGATTTTATGAGCCCTTTGCAATCTCTAATGCGAAAGAGCGAAACATATAATACAATGATCCTCACTTTACCTTTTAGACGAAGCGTTTCGGCGCAAAATTTGCCATGAAAATTGATCTAAAAAAGCTCCTTTTAATGAGCATTGTTACCCTTCTCCTAACGAGCTGTGGCCAAAAAGGGGCACTCTTTATCGCCGAGAGTGAGGAAGAGCACAACCAAGGCCACTTTATGACTAAATACAAAGAGATATGAAGATAGATAACGCGCGCCTCATTGAGGTTGCTGAGCAATTTAAAACTCCCACCTATGTCTACTCTAAAGAGCAGATCCTTGCGAACTATAACGCCTATCGAAAGGGCTTTGGAGAGCACCCGCACCTTATCTGTTATGCCGTAAAGGCTAACTCCAACCTCTCGATTCTAAAGCTTCTTGCAGAGGCAGGATCAGGCTTTGATATTGTCTCTCGGGGGGAGCTAAAGCGGGTATTAGCCGCCGGAGGCGATCCGCAAAAAGTTGTCTACTCTGGAGTGGGCAAGCGAGAAGAGGATCTTGAGTTTGCTCTTAAAGCGGGCATTGGCTGCTTTAACATTGAGTCCGTTGCGGAAGTCTATATGCTCGAAAAGGTGGCTAAAAAGCTAAAAAAACGCGCCCCTGTCTCTCTTCGCATAAACCCAAATGTCGATGCAAAGACACACCCTTATATCTCCACCGGTTTAAAAGAGAATAAATTTGGCATCAGCATGGAAGATGCATTGCCGATGTATCGAGAGATGGCCCGTATGCCGATGCTCGATATTCAAGGCATTGACTTTCATATCGGCTCACAACTCACGGAGATCGAACCCTATGCCGAAGCGCTCGATCTTACCCTCGAGCTTATCGATCAACTCGAAGAGGAGGGCATTCACCTGACCCATCTCGATATGGGGGGCGGATTAGGTATTAAATATGAAGATGAAGAATTGATCGACCCCGCTGAATGGTTACAATTAGCTATTGCCAAAATTGGCGATCGGGAGCTTAAACTTCTCATCGAACCAGGTCGCTCTATTGTGGGGGATGCCGGGGTGCTTCTAACTGAAGTCATCCTCACAAAAGAGAATGAGGGCAAACATTTTGCGGTGGTCGATGCCGCGATGAACGATCTTATCCGCCCTGCTCTTTATGATTCGTGGATGAATATTCTCAATCTCGATGAAGACTCCCCCGAAGCGCCTAAACTCTACGACATTGTAGGGCCAATCTGTGAGACGGGAGATTTCCTCGGCAAAGATCGAGAGCTCTCCCTAACCGCTGGGGATCTTCTTGCCGTAACCCATGCAGGTGCTTATGGCTTTACCATGGCCTCAAACTATAATTCTCGGGGCCGTGCAGCTGAAGTTCTATTAGAGGGGGAGGATGCCCGTCTTATTCGTCAGCGAGAGTCGGAAGAGTCGCTCTATGCCCTAGAGCTCTCTTTACTCTAAACGCTAAATTTAGTGAACTGATTATAAATTGATTGAAATATTAGAGCGCCCATCTTAAAAATGGAGCGCTCTCTTTTCTATAGAGCCTATTTTATGTTGAAACTTTCCGATTACGATTATCATCTTCCTGAAGAGCTGATTGCTCAATTCCCTCCAAAAGTACGGGGAACTTCCCGCCTTCTTGCTGCCGTTGAGGGGAAGATCCATGATCACACCTTCGAGGATCTGATCGAGTATCTCAATCCTGGCGATCGTATTGTGATCAACAACACCCGTGTTCTCCCCGCCCGCCTCTATGGACATAAAGAGACGGGAGGTAAGGTAGAAATAATGATTGAACGGGTTTTAAGCAGTACCGAAGCTCTCACTCAGATCAAAGCCAGCAAAGCACTCAAGCCTGGACAACTTGTGCTCATTGACGGCGAACCGATGCTCAAAATGGCCTCGCGGGATGAAGCTTTCTTTCTCCTCAAAACTCTCAATGACGCACCCTTAGCACGACTCTTAGAAACCTACGGACATCTCCCACTTCCCCCCTATATTACGCGGGAAGATGGCGATGAAGATCGATCCCGCTATCAGACCGTGTTCAATAAAGAGGAGGGGGCTGTAGCCGCACCAACCGCTGGTCTACACTTTACCGAAGCTTTTCTCGATAAAATTCGCAATAAAGGCGTTGAGATTACAGAGATCACCCTCCATGTAGGAGCGGGGACATTCCAACCTATTCGCGCAGAGAATCTCGACGAACACACCATGCATAAGGAGTGGATTGAGGTTCCTGAACAAGCGGTTAATGCCATTAAGGCCACAAAAGAAGCGGGAGGACGGGTCATCGCCATTGGGACAACTGTAGTCCGCGCCCTCGAATCAGCCGCCCTTTCGAGGGAACTCAAACCTTTTTGCGGCGACACCGATATCTTTATTCGCCCCGGGTTTACCTTTAAGGTGATCGATGGCTTAGTAACTAACTTCCACCTCCCAAAATCGACCCTTCTTGTATTGGTCTCCACCTTTATGGGCAAACGCCGTATTGAGGAGATCTATCAACATGCAGTAAAAGAGCGCTATCGCTTTTTTAGTTATGGCGATAGCATGCTACTTCTGCCCGATACGCCCTAAATCTTTCTATTGTTGATTCTTTATAAGGAACGCTATCCATGCAAAATCGGTTAACGCTCAGAGATACCAAAACGTTAACATTAGCCTCTCTAGGGGGAGCGCTAGAGTTTTATGACTTTATCGTTTTTCTTACCTTTGCCTCCACACTGCAGGTGCTCTTCTTCCCCAGCGATTCTGCCCTTGTGTCGAGCATTATGACCTATCTCACCTATGCTGTTGCCTACTTTGTTCGCCCTTTAAGCGGAGTGGTGATAGCCCATTTTGGGGATCTTATCGGACGCAAAAAGATGTTTATGTTCTCGCTCTTTATGATGGCGATTCCTACATTAATTATCGGCCTACTCCCCACCTTCGAGCAGATCGGCTATTTCGCTCCGCTTCTATTGTTACTTATGCGTCTATTACAGGGCATTGCGTTAGGGGGAGAAGTTCCAAGTGCCCATGTTTTTGTAACCGAGCATGTGCCCCCCAATCGCATCGGGATCGCCAATAGCATGATCGCAAGCGGCTTAACCTTTGGCGTATTGATTGGCCATTTTGTCTCTTCAATGATGAATATTGCCTTCACCCCGGAAGAGACCCTGGCCTATGCTTGGCGCTTTCCCTTTATTTTAGGGGGCGTTTTAGGGCTCTTTGCCGTCTATCTTCGCCGCCATCTCGAGGAGACTCCCGTCTTTTTAAAGATGAAGGAGAAGAAAAAGATCCACGCAGATCTGCCTATTAAAACTGTCTTAAAAGATTTTAAAGAACCCACCTTTATCGCAACTTTAAGCACTTGGCTCTTGATCACTGGCGTTGTGCTTGTTCTTCTTGCTCCCAATTTAATGAAGTCGGATGTCTTTAAGATCGACCCTGGATTTGTCAATCGTGCTGCCCTTGTGGCCACTATGATGAATATTATCGGCTCCATCGCCGCAGGCTTTATTGCCGATCGCATCGGTATTCGAAAAACAGTAGCGCTTTACGCAATCTTCCTTGCTGGCTCAAGTTTCCTCTTCTTTAATGCTATCGGGAATACAGAGCTCTCCACCTTAGGGCTTCTCTATGCGTTTGCCGCCTTCTTTTTAGGGATTGTCGCTTGTGTGCCGATCATTATTATCCGTCTCTTTCCTGCGGAAATTCGCCTTTCGGGCATAGGCTTTTCCTACAATGTGGGCAATGCTCTTTTTGCGGGGCTCACCACTCTTTTAGTCCCCATCATTGCTGAACATTATCATCCGATGTTTATTGCCTACTACATTCTATTTCTTTGCGCTCAGGGCCTCTTTTTAAGTCTCTACCTCGGCAAAAAGAGTCTCAAAGCATATATTTAAGCTCCCTAGCTATAAATATTCTTTGGCAATTTTTAGTAGAGTCTCCTTCGGGAGGCTCTTTTTTTATCCCATTAAACTTTATCTATAATGTTTTAAAGAGCACTTTGCCCCTTTTATCTCTCCTCCTCAACTTTTTGCTTTCACCCTTTTTGCCTTTATTTTACACCCTCTTAAGCCTTGCAAAATAGCGGATATAAGGTGCTTTCAACTCAACCCCTTAAGAAATAAGATTTGGTTTTATTGCTCCCTTGTGGAACAATAGATTTGAATTATTCATTAAAATATAAAGGCACAAAATGATAGACAATGATGGCTTTAGAGCAAACGTTGGGATCATATTGTGTAACCAGGATCAACAGCTTTTTTGGGGACAGCGGATCGGCCAGGCAAATGCTTGGCAATTTCCTCAAGGAGGAATCGATGAAGATGAGACTCCAGAAGAAGCGATGTATCGAGAACTCTATGAAGAAGTCGGCTTAAAACCCGAACATATCAAGGTATTAGGCAGAACAGAGCGGTGGTTATATTATCGACTTCCGCACAATTTAATTCGCCGAAACCACTCCAATAGACGTACCTGTATCGGCCAAAAGCAAGTCTGGTTTATGCTGGAATTTATCGGCAAAGAGAGCGATTTTAATCTCGATGCCATCGGCACCCCAGAATTTGATAGCTATAAATGGGTTGATTACTGGTTACCCCTTCGTGATGTGATTCACTTTAAACGCGAAGTATATGATCGAGCACTTACAGAGCTTGCGCCGCTCGTCTTCCCCGGGGAGATTCCCCCGAAGCCAAAGCGGGCAAAACCTCGTCGGCGTCACTCCCTCTATAGGATGCGCTCACGAAGACGCTTTTCTAAACCTAAAGTAAAAGCGCAGAGCTCTCATTAATTATTCACAATAAAATAAACGCCCTTAAAATCTCTCTTAAGGGCGTTTTCTTATTCTAAAAAAATGGCCAAAACTTTATCTCAATTAGCTCTGGGCAATCCATCCATGACCTTTATCGATGCGGTAAGTTATCCAGCCCATAATCACTCCTCTACACGCCATAAAGGTAAGAAAGGCAATCCAGAGTCCCGCATTGCCAAGAGGGGTTAAAAGATATCCTAAGGGAAGCGCTATGATAAAAGAGAGTAGCATCGCATCTCGCATCTCTTTTGCCCGTGTCGCCCCAATAAAGAGCCCATCCAAAAGATAGCTCCAAACACTCACAATAGGCAGCACCACTAAAAACGGAATGAGCGGATAAGCCGCTTTACGAACACTTTCGATCTGGGAAAGAAGATCGATAAATCCACGCCCACCCACGATAAAAAGCAGACTAAATCCAAGGCTAATCAAAAGCCCCCACCCCCCTGCAACCACAAGAGTATTAAAGAGCTCATCCCGATCCTGCCGTCCTATGGCACGCCCACAAAGAGATTCAATCGCATGGGCAAAACCATCTAAAAGATGAGACATTAAAAGAAGACCGTTCAGAATAATCATATTCGCAGCCACCGTATTATCCCCTAATCGTGTTCCCTGCACGGTCACCAAAAAGAAGGCAATATGGAGCGTTAAACTACGGATGAAGATATCTCGATTTACAAAGAGAAGAGGCTTCCACTCCTTCCATCGCTTTAAGGGAGATAAACACCATTGACCTGGGATTTTTCTTAGTACTTTGGGCAGGAAAAAGAGCCCCACTCCCGCTCCGATCCATTCAGAGATGATCGCTGCCTGCGCTGCCCCCACCACGCCCCACTGCCAATGCAAAACAAAAAGAAGGGTTAAAAGCATATTCATTACATTGGTGGCCAGCAAAATATAGAGCGGCACCCGTGCATTTTGCACTCCTAAAAACCACCCTACCAACGTAAAGTTAAGTAGAGCCGCCGGCAAACCCCAAAGCCGCCAATAAAAGAAAGAAGTTGCCCCCGAGAGTAACTCTGGGCTTGGCTTCATAATCGCAAAGGCTAACTGAGAGAAAGGGGTAGCAAAGAGAGATAAGATCGCCGCAAGGGCAAGGGATAAAACAACCCCCTGAAAGAGGATCTGCCGCAACTTCTTCCCATTATTTTGCCCCGATGCCTGGGCTGTAAAGCCTGTCGTTCCCATTCGTAAAAAATTTAAGGTCGCCACCAACAGCACGTAGATACTACTTCCCACCCCTACGGCCGCCATGCTACTCGCATCTTCTAGGCGACCAACCACCATAGTATCTACTGTTCCCACAAGTGGCACAGAGATATTTGATAAAACCATCGGCAATGTTAATGCCCACACCATCTGGTGGGTGGTAAGGTTGCGCCAAGCCGTACGAAGGCGGGTCAATATATTCATGAATCTCCTTTTAATTTTTATGCGATGAGAAGCTGCGGAAACTTAAATTCTGGGCAGACAGTGTGCCAAAAAGCGGGCAACACTACAAAAATTGAATATTTTGTAATCAAACCATACTTTTTTCACTCTCTACCCTTGAAATAAAAAAGGGCGACTCCATCTTGCTTGGTGAATATATTTTCACTTTTGAGAGGAATAATAGAATCTCTCTCTAAAGTGGCGATGTAACCACTAATTTTAAACGATTAAATAAGTATCCAAACTGACATTAACTATTTTTTTAAATGAGGAAATTAAATATGAAATTACGTCCTTTACACGATCGCGTAATCATCAAGCGTGAAGCTGAAGAACAAAAAACAGCTGGGGGCATTGTTCTCCCCGGAACAGCTACAGAAAAACCTTCACGCGGTGAAGTTGTTGCTGTAGGAAATGGCAAGGTATTAAATAGCGGCGATGTAAAAGCGCTCGACGTTAAGGTAGGCGATAAAGTACTTTTTGGTAAATTCTCTGGTTCAGAAGTAGAAGTTGATGGCGAAGAGTACTTAGTAATGCGTGAAGACGAAATTATGGCAGTGATCGAAGGTTAACCTTCGCTCTTTATGCAACCAATATTTAAACAGATCATTTAAAGAATTAACGAGGAATAATAGATATGGCTAAAGAAGTACGCTTTGGTGAAGACGCGCGTAAGCGCATGGTTGAAGGGATCAACATCCTTGCAAACGCAGTAAAAGTAACCTTAGGCCCTAAGGGTCGTAACGTAGTTTTAGATAAGAGCTTTGGTGCACCTGTCGTGACTAAAGATGGTGTATCCGTTGCACGCGAAATTGAGCTTGAAGATAAGTTCGAAAATATGGGTGCACAGATGGTGCGTGAAGTATCCTCAAAAACTGCAGATACTGCGGGTGATGGTACAACAACGGCCACTGTTTTAGCTCAGGCGATTGTTCGCGAAGGGATGAAAGCCGTTTCTGCGGGTATGAATCCTATGGATGTTAAGCGTGGTATCGACCAAGCAGTTGCAGCAGCTGTTGAAGAGCTCCGCAAAATCTCTAAACCCTGTGAAGATCACAAATCGATTGCACAAGTAGGGACAATCTCCGCTAACTCCGATAAAGAAATTGGTGAAATCATTGCTGAAGCGATGAAAAAAGTAGGTAAAGAGGGTGTGATCACTGTTGAAGAGGGTTCTGGTTTAGAGAATGCTCTTGAAACGGTTGAAGGAATGCAGTTTGATCGCGGTTACCTCTCCCCCTACTTCATCAACAATCAAGAGTCGATGGCAGCAGAGCTTGATGAGCCCTTCATCCTTCTTTGCGATAAGAAGATCTCAAACATCCGTGAGATGCTCACCATCTTAGAAGAAGTAGCAAAAGCGGGTCGTCCTCTCTTAATCATCGCTGAAGATGTTGAAGGGGAAGCCCTTGCGACATTAGTGATTAACAACATGCGCGGTATTGTTAAGGTAGCGGCTGTTAAAGCGCCTGGTTTTGGTGATCGCCGTAAAGCGATGCTCGAAGATATCGCAATCCTCACAGGGGGTACGGTGATCTCTGAAGAACTCGGCATGAGCCTTGAGAAAGCATCGATCGATATGCTCGGTGTAGCTAAACGTGTTGTTGTGGATAAGGATAACACTACAATCGTTGATGGCGCTGGTGAAGCTGTGGATATTGATGCTCGTGTTAAGCAGATTCAGCAGCAGATCGAAGAAGCAACCTCTGAGTATGACAAAGAGAAGCTTCAAGAGCGTGTAGCGAAACTTGCTGGCGGTGTTGCTGTTATCCAAGTAGGTGCTGCTACAGAAGTTGAGATGAAAGAGAAGAAAGTACGTGTCGAAGATGCGCTCCACGCAACTCGCGCAGCAGTTGAAGAGGGTGTTGTCCCTGGTGGTGGTGTTGCACTTGTTCGCGCACTTAGCCGTATTGGCGAAATCAAAGGCGAAAATGATGAGCAAGATGCGGGTATCCGTGTTGCTCTTCGCGCAATGGAAGAGCCTTTACGCCAGATCGTTACAAACGCTGGAGAAGCTGCAGATGTTGTACTTAACGCAGTAAAAGAAGGAAACGACTCCTTCGGTTACAACGCAGCAACGGGCGAATATGGTGATATGGTTGAGATGGGTATTTTAGATCCCACTAAAGTCACCCGTTCAGCAATCCAAAATGCGGCATCTGTAGCATCACTCATTATTACAACAGAGTGCATGGTTGCAGATCTCCCCGCAAAAGAGGGTGGAATGCCTGACATGGGCGGAATGGGTGGAATGGGCGGCATGCCAGGAATGATGTAATTCCCCCAAAAAGCCATGATCTTTTAGATCATCCATAGACGATCTCCTCTCTTTCCAAATCTCTAGGGGAGATTGTTTTAAAGCCTCGAGCCTTAAAGCTCGGGGCTTTTTTATAATTACTCTGCATCTATGGGGGAATATCAGAGTATTTAGCCCTCGAAAAGAGAGCGTTTTAGATGGACATTTCATCTAAAAGCCCTTTAAATAGAAAGAATGGGAGCTCTGCTAAATGGTACGGAGCTCCCTTTTTATCATCGCATCCCTTTAAGATAGCCCAGAAATAGAGTTATGATACGCAAAGCCTCTGCAGAACAGCATCCTCACTACGATTCTACCGCCCGCAAACCTCAAGAACGAGTATTACATGCTCTACTTTTTGAGATTATCGCGATTATTCTCTCCACCCCTCTTTTTGCCTTTATTATGGGGCGAGATCTTTTAGAGATGGGGGCGCTAACAACAATGGTGGCGATCATCGCGGTGATCTGGAACTATCTCTACAACCTACTTTTTGATCGCTTAACCCGCTCCTTTATTACTAAGCGCACCTTTCGGGTACGACTTATTCATGCTGTTATCTTCGAGCTTGGGTTAATTTTGGTCACAGTTCCCTTAACCGCGGTCTGGTTAAAAATCACGCTCTTGCAGGCGCTCTATCTGGATATTGGGATATTGCTCTTCTTTCTCCCCTATACTGTACTCTTTAACTGGTGTTACGATGCTATTCGATATCAATTATGGCTTCGATTTCGAGCAGAGAGAGAGTTATAAATCCTCTCCAAATACCCCATCTATATAGTTTGATAGAGCGCAATATTTCCTTTTAAACGTCAAAGAGCGCCCGTAAATAACGGGGCAGCGTACGTAACAGCAATACCGATTGCTGCAACACAACCTGAGAGAGCTCATCATGCCCCTCCTCTTTCTGCATTTTAAAGATCCGCGTCTTTAACGCACTATAATAGGGCTGATCAAAAATCCTTTGCTCTAATGTTGTGGTGATAAAATCCACAATATCATCAAAGAGCGCTAAAACCTCAGGCTCCTCAATCTTTGCTCGATGAGCTCCGAGAGCCGTGATATAACCCAAAAAGTTATTATTGAGACAGAGATTATTAAAGAGTTGCTCCTGCGCTTTCTTACTACGATTTTTCTCCACTGAGAGCGCTGAAAAGAGCGCCGAAAGCTCCCCATCTGCACTGTTTGCTCGCTCCCTAGCCATAAGATAGTTGAGATGATCCTCTCGCCCCGCATGATATTGCTGTTGCACCTCTTTAAGGTAAGCAATATTCATCTTAGCGACCTTCTCATATCGAGCTTCAATATTACGATAATGCCAATCTGGAAGAATAAAACTCACCGCAAACCAGGCTAGAAGCGCTCCTATTACCGTATCAAACATTCGCTCCGGGGCGACAAAATCCACATCATTTAAACTAAAGCTCACCAAAATCATCACGGTAATCAATGCGGTGGCAAATGCGTAACGCGCCATTCTTAGGGCAAAAAAGAGCGTTCCGGTTAGGATAACCACAAAGGTTTGCATTGGAATTGAAGGAGCCAGTTTTAAAAAGAGGAGCGTCACCAAAACGCCTAGTAACGTTCCCCAAATACGGGTAAACACTCGGTTTTTAGTGGCACTATAGTTTGGTTGACAGACAAAAATAGCCGTTAAAACGATCCAGTAGGTGCGGGGTAATATCTCCGGCTCACCAAGAAGTGGAGCTAACGTCTGATTAACCAACCAGACTAAAATATATCCCACCCCCATCACAAAGCTCATCCGTATCGCATGGCGAAAGACTTCCGATTCCGGGGTTAAATGCAATTTAAATTTACGCACAATCTCCGAAAAACTCTCCTGCCATGAGAGCTTCTCTGGCGTAAATTGAGCGATATAATCGGCAGATATTTCCGCAAGGGAGTCCGCTTCTAATTTAATAAAAAGGGTATCAAGCTCCTGAAGGTTTCGGTAGAGATTGCCCATAGAGTCGATTAAATCTCGAGCCTCTGGGTACTCTTTACGTAGACGATTTAAAGTCTCTTCAAGACGGTTAAAAAGGCGCTCAAAATAATCGGAATGGCTGTAAAAATCTTGATGAAGTAATGCCTCAGAGATCTTTTGAGCCGCTCTTCCCTGCTGCATCATTAAACGCTGAAAACGGAAAAGAACATCCGAATAGAGAAAGGTATCATGGAGAGCTTCATACTCCACATGAGCAGAAGCTGCTCGCTCATAAACCTCTTGCGCAACAAGATAATAACTTAAAATCTCGCTATGACGCTTCTTCCCACGCTCGTTGCGTAGACGGCGCATGATGGCGTTTCGAGTATTATCTAAACTGCTGGAGAGCTGCTGGCTTGCCTGGGAGAGCTTAAGTTTTTGCGCCTGAAAACTCTCCGCCTCATCGGGATCAAAAAATTGAGATTTCACTTCTAAAAAGGTCGCTAAGTGGCGATAACACTCCGAAAGTGCCTCGGCTAAAGGTCTTGTTGGCCAGATTGCATTAAAAAAGAGGGAGATCACGTTATACCAAAGTGCTCCCAAGACAAGCATCAAAGGTTGGGCATACCAGCTTCTCTCAGGATCAAAAGTGAGCATCGCATAAACAATTAGAACCAAAGTCCCAAAAGCGATCGTCGCAAAACGTTGCCCTAAAGCTCCCAGCATAATGAGTCCCGCTGTCCCCACCACAAGCGAGAACCAGAAAGGAATAGTCTGCAGGAAGAGTAATTCCACCAAAAGTGCAGCTAAAAAGAAGATCCCCACAATCAGTAGGCTATTTTTAACGCGCCCCCGAAAATGATCATCGAGATCGGTAAGCCCTGCGGCAACAGCTCCCAACATCGGCGGGAGCAACATCTGCCCTGTTAAAACCATCGGAAAGATCACCGCCCCAGATAAAACAATAAACATCTTTAATCCGTAGAGCAGATAGTTGTTATAGAGTGTTCGTCTAAAATTGGAAAATGGTTGCATGACCGCTTATTTCTTCTCTCTTTTAAATATGGATGGGTACACTTTATGAGGGGTGACCAAAAGATCGAGGGGAAGATCTCCCGTGTGAAGATCGAAAATCTCTCCAGAAATAGGGGGAAAGAAATTAACCCCTACTCGTTTAGCATGACTTGCCTCTTTGAAAAAACGATCGTAATAACCGCCTCCAAAGCCCACACGGTGCCCGGCAGAATCACTAATAAAGAGCGGAGTTAAGATGAGATCGATCTCCGCTATCGCCTTTGAATCTAAAAATTCGGCTTGATCAGTAGGCTCTAAAATCCCCCAACGATTTCGCTCAAGAGGCATACCTTCTCGATAGTCAGCATGTCGCATCTCTCTACCCTCCACCCGAGGGAGAATGACCCTCTTTCCTTTCGCCCATAACTTTGGAATTAAGGGGGTTAAATCCACCTCTTGAGCCCTTTTTAAAGGAAGAAAGAGATGAACCCTCTGAATTGTTGGCTCCTTTAAAATAGAGTGAAGAACTTGCTCACAAATCGCCAAAGAGCTCAATTTCCGCTCCTTTTCTGAAATCGCCTGCCGAGCCTGCTGATAGGCCTTTCGAAGCGCCCCCTTTGTCCCCGATTGTAGCCATGCTTTATGCATGTTGCTCTCCTATTTATCCCTTTATTTCGCTGTGATAAACCATTAAACCACAAAAAAGCCCAAGCCATAGATCGATAGATAAATGCCTGGGCTCTATTTTAGCCGCTCTTTCTAAGATTTAATCAGCTTGCCAATATTTTAGCTAACACACTTAATTACGGGGTGGACGCAAGCTCATCACATTGAACTCTGGATTCGCTAAATCCTCCTTAGGAAGACTCATTCCCGCCCGAATCCAGCGACGACCTGCAGCAATTAATCGGGCATCATTAATCGCCACTAAAGAGCGCAGCTTACCCTCTCTATCTAAATGGATAAACGAGACTTGTTCTGGAGAGGTCTCTCGAACAATAAGCTCACACTCCTCATCCACAGGGTAGCCTAAAATCTGAATATTAAAGTTATATTGATCTGACCAGATCCAGGGCGCTTCCGCATACTCTTCTGCATCCTCTATGCCCAACATATGTTTTGCGGCGATGGTAGCTTGTTGCTGAGCATTAGCCCAAGATTGAGTACAAAAACCTACGACCGGGTGAATAGCCACATCGCCGGCAGCAAAAATATCGGGATCCGACGTCTGCCCCGTTCCATCGACAACAACTCCTACATTCACCTCTAAATCGGCATCACTTGCCAGCTCTGTTGCGATCTCTGCCCCCGCGCCGACCACTACAGCATCTGCGGGAAACTCTTTGCCATCAACAATTAAAATCGGCTTACCATCACGCTCCTCAATATCGATAGGCCCACAATTAAGGTGAATCTTTGTCCCCTTGGCCTCATGCATCTTATAGAGGAAATCAGAAACCTCTTCCGTCACCGAGCGTTGGCAAAGTCTGGGGGCAAGTTCAAAAACCTCCACCTCTAATCCTGCCTGATTGGCCGTTGCTGCCACTTCAAGCCCAATCCAACCTCCCCCAATAATGGCTAGCTTACTCCCTTTATGAAGATATCCGCTTAAATTTGCAGAATCTTCGATAGTACGTAGCGTATGGACATGAGGGATCTCTCGCCAAGCAGGAACCGGTATGCGAGGGCGACTACCGGTGGCAATTAATAATTTATCGTAAGGTAGAATCGTGCCACTTTCTAATGTAACGGTTTTATTAATGCGATCGATCTTAAGCGCCCGATCTGGTTTATGCCAATCGATATTCATGGCGTCAATCTGCTCTTCTGAGAAGAAATGCAGCTCTTTGGGATCTTGCTTTCCTGCTAACACCTCTTTCGAGAGAGGAGGTCTTTCATAAAAAACCTTCTCCTCATCAGACACAACATAGAGCCGCCCCTGATATCCTTGTGCACGCAAAGTGTTCGCCCCATAAGCTGCCGCCTGCCCCCCACCGATAATAACAATATTCTGTATCTCCATTATTCCTCCAACTTTATCTATGGTTATCGACTCTTTTTATAATCATTTTTTTAAGTGAGATAAATTTCATTATACTCATAATTGGGCGCTAAAAAAGTGATCCTTTGAGATATCAAGCGTTTTCTCACAACCCTATAAAAAACGTCTATTAAAAAAGCCCCACTTAAAAGCGGGGCTCATTTTGACCTTTGAAATTGACGTTAATAGATGCGATTTTTAAGCAAAAAGATCAATAATCTTCTTTAAACCTGCCACTAAACGATCGATCTCTTCACTGGTGTTGTATACGCCAAGCGACATCCTTGCTGTTGCGGGAACTTTCATCCGTTGCATTAGAGGCTGAGCGCAATGATGCCCTACACGAATAGCAACTCCTTCATGATCTAAAAGTGTGCCGATATCGTGAGGATGAATCCCCTGAATTACAAAAGAGATCACCCCACTCTTACGCTCCGCAGTTCCAATAATCCTAAGCTCAGGAATCATCGATAACTGCTCTGTGGCATATTTTAAGAGCGCTTCTTCATGCTCGATAATAGTCTCAAAACCAACAGATTCGATCCACTTTAGAGCCGCTCCCATGCCGATAACCCCGGCAATATTAGGAGTGCCTGCCTCAAACTTATTTGGCAAAGGCGCAAAAGTGGTCTTCTCAAAGGTGACGACATCAATCATATCCCCACCTGTTTGATAAGGCGGCATCGCCTCTAAAAGCTCTCGTTTTCCATAGAGCACACCCACTCCAGAAGGGCCATAAAGTTTATGGGCAGAAAAGGTGTAGAAATCCACGTTGAGGGCCTTCACATCTAAAGGCTGATGCACAGCACCTTGAGCCCCATCGATCAGCACTTTTGCCCCGACTTCATGGGCTTTAGTAATGATCCGCTCAATATCATTTATCGTCCCTAAAACGTTAGAGACTTGAGTTACCGCTACGATCTTAACGGAATCATCGAGCATCTTTTCGTACTCATCGTAAAGAAGCTCACCTTCATCGTTAATCGGGATCACTAAAAGTTCAGCCCCTGTGGCATTACAGACCATCTGCCAAGGAACAATATTGGCGTGATGCTCCATAGTGGAGATAATCACCTTATCCCCTGCCTTAAGATTGCTTCGCCCATAACTTTCGGCCACGAGATTGATGCTCTCTGTAGTGCCTTTTGTGAAGATAATTTCTCGAGAATCTTCCGCCTTAATAAAATCGCGCACAATATCGCGCACTTTTTCATACTCGGCGGTAGATTTCTCACTAAAATGATAAACGCCCCGATGAATATTGGCGTAATACTCTTCATAAACTGCTCGCTCTGCATCGATAACCACTTGCGGTTTTTGTGCCGAAGCTCCCGTATCTAAAAACGCCACAGGATGTCCGTTGACCTCCTGCTTAAAGATCGGAAATTGCTTACGAATCTCGGGTAACGCTATCATTTTTATTCTCCCATTAAACTAATTTGGCGATATCTTTCTCTAAAAGATGCATGAGCCACTCACGGATTGCGAGATTCTCTACACCTTCTAAAATTTCAGCGCCGTAACCCCGCATCAACATAGCTCGCGCTTCTGCTTCCGAAATTCCTCGTGAGCGAAGATAGAACATATGTTCAGGCTCTAAAAATCCTACAGTCGCTCCGTGTGTACAACGCACATCATCGGCATAGATAAGAAGACGAGGAATCGTTAAAGCCCGTGCCCCATCATCTAAAATTAAAGAGCGAGTCATCTGATCGGCATTGATCTTCTGTGCATCTTTATAGACATGGATCTGTGCGTCAAAGATAGACTCAGCGCGGTTTTTAAGGATATTCTTCACCTGCTGATTACTTTCACAGTTCGGTACAGCGTGGTCCATATCGATCACATGCGCGATGTGCTGACGCTCTTCACCAATATTTAAAGCATAAAATTGGCCATAGGCATCTTCCCCTTCCATACGAATCGCCACATCTGAACGGCTTAAATCGCCACTTGCTTGGTAACTAACATAATGAAAGGCACTCTCTTCTTGCTGCTGAGAGGTAAAGTCGAGCACAGTCGAAGCGGCCATATCATTCTCAGCCGAACGAATCCACTCAATATGGGCACTCTTAGCGATCTCTACATTCACTTTGGCTGTATTGAGGTATTTCCCCTTGCCTGTTTCATGCATCAAGAAGGACCCCTTACTGCCGGCATCTGCTTTTAAGCTGATCTTAGCAGAGACTTGAATAGGTGCATCTCCTGCTTCTGAGTAGTGATAGATAACCACCGGGCGGGAAAGCTCCGCACCCTCAACTAAATGTAGATCGAGCTGATGCCCCTCGGCGCGCACAAGAAGCCCCTCGGGAAGCTGTAGATCACTAATCCAGCGTGCATTAACTACGCCATTAAAAATCGGCAAGATCACTGCATTTTCAGGGAGTGTCTCATTAATGGGTGCTGCGCTCTCGGTAACCGCCGGTGCTTGCCACTCTACAGAGAGTAGCTTGCGAAAGGGGGTATCTTTCCAGCGTTCTTTACGCTGATTTTCTTTAAATTTTGTGAGCATTGCTTCTCCTTATTGATTCACTCGTGTGCCACCTGCGTTCTCACCGCGGTATGCAACGTAACCATCTTTTTCGAGCTCTAATGCTAACTCTTTACCACCTGATTTTACGATCTTACCGTCGGTCATCACATGAACCATATCCGGCTGTACATAGTTTAAAAGACGCTGATAGTGAGTGATTAAGAGGAATCCACGATTCTCATCACGAAGTGTATTAATCCCTTCTGAGATCACTCGAAGCGCATCGATATCTAAACCTGAGTCTGTCTCATCAAGTACCGCAAATTTAGGTTCAAGTACTAACATCTGTAAAATCTCATTACGCTTCTTCTCACCACCAGAGAAACCATCATTCACAGCGCGTTTTAAGAAGGAGGGATCCATCTTAACGGTCTTCATCTTCTCTTGAAGAAGCTCATAGAATTCAAGAGCATCCATCTCTTCTTCACCCCGTGAGCGGCGAATAGAGTTCAATGCACTACGTAAAAAGTAATGGTTATTTACGCCTGGAAGCTCTGCTGGATATTGGAAACCTAAGAAGATACCGAGCTGAGCACGCTCATCGGGATCCATCTCTAAAATACTCTTACCTTCAAAAAGGATATCTCCCTTTGTGATCTCGTAATCATCCATCCCGACAATAACGTTAGCTAGGGTACTTTTACCAGAGCCGTTTGGCCCCATAATTGCATGCACTTTGCCCGCTTCAAGCTCAAGTGTTACCCCTTTAAGAATCTCGTTACCATCTACTTCTACATGTAAATCTTTAATGCTTAACATATCTCTTATTCTCTAAATAAATTGAATCTGGTAAAGGCGGGAATAGACTGACACCGCCCTATTAATCTCTAAATTTGATTGGCTTAGCCTACGCTACCCTCTAAACGGAGCTCGATTAATTTCTGTGCTTCAACCGCAAACTCCATCGGTAACTCATCAAAAATCTCTTTACAGTAACCATTAACAATAAGGTTAATCGCATCATCTTCTGAAAGTCCTCGCTGCTGACAGTAGAAGAGCTGCTCTTCTGAGATCTTAGAGGTGGAAGCTTCATGCTCTACCACCGAGCTTGAGTTACGCACATCAATATAAGGGAAGGTGTGTGCACCGCACTTATCACCCATTAACAGAGAGTCACATTGTGAATAGTTGTGTGCCCCTGTTGCGTTAGGCCCAATACGAACTAAACCACGGTATGAGTTCTCAGAATGCCCTGCGGAGATTCCTTTAGAGATAATCGTGGATTTTGTATTCTTACCTAAGTGGATCATCTTCGTTCCGGTGTCTGCTTGCTGGCGATCTTTCACCAGAGCTACAGAGTAGAACTCACCCACAGATTCATCCCCTTTTAGAACGCAGCTTGGATATTTCCAGGTAATTGAAGAGCCGGTCTCAACCTGTGTCCAGGAGATTTTAGATTGGAAACCTTCACATAAACCTCGCTTAGTTACGAAGTTATAGATTCCCCCTTCACCATTCTCATCACCGGGATACCAGTTCTGTACAGTGGAGTATTTAATAAAGGCTTTCTCTTTTGCCACCAACTCAACCACAGCTGCGTGGAGCTGATTTTCATCACGCTGAGGGGCTGTACATCCTTCTAAGTAAGAGACATAGCTCTCATCTTCAGCGATAATTAAGGTCCGCTCAAACTGCCCTGTATTTGAGGCGTTAATACGGAAATAGGTGGAGAGCTCCATCGGGCAACGTGTACCTTTCGGGATATAGACAAATGAACCATCTGTAAATACCGCTGCGTTAAGGGCTGCAAAATAGTTATCATCGTGAGGAACTACCGTCCCGAGATACTCTTTTACAAGCTCAGGATACTCTTGAACTGCTTCACTAAACGAACAGAAGATGATGCCCTGCTCAAGTAAACGCTCTTTATAACTTGTGGCTACAGAAACGGAGTCGAATACCGCATCTACCGCAACGCCGGCTAAAACCTTCTGCTCTTCAAGTGGAATACCTAAACGCTCATAAGTGTAGAGGAGCTCTGGATCCACCTCATCTAAACTTTTAGGACCATCAGCCATCGATTTTGGAGCTGAGTAGTAAGAGATCGCTTGATAATCGATAGGATCGATCTGAAGGTAAGCCCAATCGGGTTCTTCCATCTCAAGCCAAGCGGCATACGCTTTTAGGCGATAATCGAGAAGCCACTGGGGCTCATTCTTAATTTTAGAGATATGACGAATAACATCTTCATCTAAGCCTGGGGGAAGAGTCTCTTGTTCAATATCGGTTACGAAACCGAACTTATACTCTTCACTTGCAAGCTGTTCTATTCTCTCTTTTTCACTGATTTCTGCTGTCATAGTAATCACTTATCTTGTAAGGGAATCGGTCTGTTTATAAGTATCTGTATAAAACTGGAAATTCTCTTTAGGGAGTATTGAGATTAAATTGATGCTTTAGTTTCCCCGGCGCTTCTAACAGAGATTGCAACGTCACTTCTGCAAAACTCCGGTAGATCTTCTGATTAATCACCCGCCAATGGGGGGCAAGCGTACAATCTGCCGCTTTATCGCAGGGGTTATCTTCATCATTACAGGCATTTACAGCTACAGGGCCTTCAATAGCGACAATCACATCTAAAAGAGTAACCTCTTCAGGTGATTTAATAAGCTCATAACCTCCATAAACCCCCCGCGTTGAACGAAGTAGCTCCGCCTTTACCAGAAGTTTTAACACCTTGCTCACAAGAGAAAGATTCAGCGCACACTTTTCCGCTAACGCAGAGGCACTAAGCTTTTTATCCCGCTCAGCCAGCTCCGTTAAAACGATAATTGCGTAATCTGTTTCCCGTGTGATTCTCAATGGATAACTCTCTAAAAATAAATATAGGACTAATATAGTACCATATTAGTCCTGATTCAAATATATTTTACTTATATGCCTTATAAAAAGAGCGATTCCAGAGATTTTCACCCCCGAAACCGCTCTATACTTTTATCGATATAAGATCTAAAAATATTCTATTTAGAGCTTAAAACTTCACAGATTTAAATGCATTCTTTCCAGCGTAAACCGCTCTATCACCCAGCTCTGCTTCAATACAGATCAGGCGATTATACTTAGCTACACGGTCTGAACGGCAGAGTGATCCTGTTTTGATCTGAGTGCTCACTGTTGCTACCGCTAAATCCGCGATGGTAACATCTTCTGTCTCTCCAGAGCGATGGGAAACCACAGAGGTGTAATTCCCCTCATCTGCCATGTTAATAGCATCAATAGTCTCTGTTAACGTACCGATCTGGTTTGGCTTAATTAAAATAGAGTTAGCAATGTTACGCTCAATCCCCTCTTTAAGGATCTTCGTATTTGTTACAAAAAGGTCATCGCCAACAATCTGGACACGATCCCCAATTAACTTAGTCAAGGCATCCCATCCTTCCCAATCATCTTCATCCATACCATCTTCAATGGTAATAATCGGGTAACGATCCACCCAATCTTCGAGGAACTTTGCAAATTCAGCAGAAGTGAAGGATTTACCCTCCGACTCTAAAACATATTTTCCATCTTTGTAGAACTCAGATGCCGCAATATCTAAACCTAAATAGACATCTTTACCCGCCTCATAACCTGCACGCTCAATAGCTGTCATAATCACTTCGAGCGCCTCCTCGTTTGAGCCTAAGTTCGGAGCAAAACCACCCTCATCGCCCACACCAGTGGCTAAACCCTTCTCCGTTAATACAGCGCGAAGCTCATGGAAGATCTCTGCTCCATAACGGATCGCCTCTGCAAAGGTAGGCGCACCTACAGGAAGAATCATAAACTCCTGCACATCCACCGAGTTATCCGCATGTGCTCCACCGTTAAGAATATTCATCATCGGTACAGGGAGCGTATATTTCTCCTGCTCTTGTAGATAAGCATAGAGAGGCAAGCCTTTCTCATTAGCCGCTGCATGAGCCACCGCTAAAGAGACACCTAAAAGCGCATTCGCCCCGAGATTGCTCTTATTCTCTGTGCCATCAAGCTTAATAAGAAGCTCATCAATTGCGCGCTGATCGAGGGCATTAACCCCTTTAAGTGCATTAAGAATCTCATTGTTTACATTCTCGCACGCTTTTAAAACCCCCTTTCCACCGTAACGTTTTTTATCGCCATCCCGAAGCTCTACCGCCTCTTTTGCGCCGGTAGATGCACCACTTGGTACCGCTGCTTCGCCCGATACGCCTGACTCTAAAGTTGCTTTCACCCAAACGGTAGGGTTTCCGCGTGAATCGATAACTTCTCTAGCTACAAGAGCCTTAATTGCTGACATAAAATTCTCCAAATAAGCGTTCTAAAATGCAGATGGCGCAGCTATTGCTGCGCCATCTTATTATTTATCTTTACCACTGAAATATCAACCAAGGTCTCAACGTTAACTACTTAACGTCACGAACCTTAGGACCGATATAACGTTGACGTGGACGACCGATCTTCATCTTCGGATCTGAAATCATCTCCGCCCAGTGGCTAATCCATCCACTTGTACGTGCAATGGCGAACATCGGCGTAAACATCTCTACAGGAATACCTAATGCTTTATAGATAATACCGGAGTAGAAGTCCACGTTCGGATAGAGTTTGCGCTCGATAAAGTACTCATCATTCAGTGCAATCTCTTCAAGCTTCATTGCGATCTCCATTAATGGATCATCCCCATATTTCGCAAGAACATCTGCCGCAATGCCTTTAATAATACGCGCACGGGGGTCGAAGTTCTTATAAACACGGTGACCAAAGCCCATAAGACGGAATGGATCATTACGATCTTTAGCTTTAGCGATATATTTATCAATATTGCTAACATCACCAATCTCTTCAAGCATAACCAATACCGCTTCGTTTGCTCCACCATGTGAAGGTCCCCAGAGCGAGGCAATACCTGAAGCAATTGCGGTAAAGGGATCTGCACCGGAAGAACCAGCTAAACGTACCGTTGAGGTTGAAGCGTTCTGCTCGTGGTCTGCGTGGAGAGTAAAGAGAACATCGATCGCTTTTTCTGCCACAGGGTCAACTTCATAATCAGCACATGGTGTTGAGAACATCATCTGCAAGAAGTTACCCGCATAGCTAAGATCATTACGGGGATAACGGAAAGGCTGCCCTTTACCATGCTTATAACATGCTGCTGCAATCGTGGGCATCTTAGAGATTAAGCGGTGAGCGATGATCATACGATGCTCAGGATCGAAGATATTCATCTTATCGTGATAGAAGCCCGCCATAGAGGCTACCGCACCTGTTAACATCGCCATAGGATGGGAGTCATAACGGAAACCACCAAGGAAATCTTTCATGTTCTCATGCATTAATGAGTGAGTCATGATGATCTCTTTAAACTCTTTAGATTGCGCTTCATCAGGAAGTTCACCATTCCATAAGAGATAGGCAACATCGAGATAATCTTTCTTCTCTGCTAACTGCTCAATAGGATAACCCCGATAGAGAAGTTCGCCCTTTTCACCATCAAGATAGGTGATCGCACTCTCACAGCTGGCGGTGGAAACATAACCGGGATCGTAGCTGAACATCGACATCTCATTGTTCAGTTTTGCAATATCAATTACTGAATTTCCGTAGACTGAATCAAGAATGGGGAGATCGGCTTTTTCGCCGGTGCGGTTATTAATTAGTGTGACTGTATCTTTAGTCATTTTAATCCTCCTGACGTCTTCTGCTTAACCCTTTTAGGGGATCACAAAAGTCAATTTTAAAAAATTAAATTACCTTAAATTTAATATTTTGATTCATTGTAGTATATAAACATGTACCGCAAATTACTAATATTTTGCAAGATTAATCTTCCCGCAAATTTTGCGTACTTAAAAGGGCTCGATTGATCTTTTCGATTAATTCCGGCCCCTCATAAATGAAGCCGGTATAGAGTTGTAATAAGGATGCGCCCGCCTCTAATTTTGCTAAAGCATCCTCAGCAGAATGGATCCCCCCCACCGCAATAATGGGAAAAGCTCCCCCACTCTCTCGATGCAAAAAGCGAATAACCTCTAACGATTTTTGCGTTAATGGCTTACCACTTAAGCCCCCAGCTTCCCCCTGATGCTTTGAACGTAAGTTGTCTCGATCGAGCGTTGTATTAGTCGCAATAACCCCAGCGATACCAGACTCCTCTATAATGGCGATAATATCGCGTAATTGGCCCTCATTTAGATCGGGCGCAATCTTTAATAGGATCGGTTTGGGACTGGTTTTAGCCAAATTTTCTCGCTGCAATTCTGTAAGAAGATGGAGCAATGGCTCACGATCTTGTAGAGCTCGCAAATTAGGGGTATTAGGCGAGCTTACATTAATCACAAAATAATCCACCACCTCAAAAAGAGCATTAAATGCGATCAGATAATCCTCTAGCGCCCGATCATTAGATGTCGATTTATTCTTCCCAATATTCCCCCCAATAATTAATCCAGGAACCTTTCCCCGCCCCTCTATTAAGCGCTTTTTCGCTGCTTCAACTCCATCATTATTAAATCCCATACGGTTAATAATCGCTTCATCCTCTTCAAGACGAAAGAGACGCTTTTTGGGATTCCCTGGCTGTGCTTTAGGGGTTACTGTGCCGATCTCGACAAACGCAAAGCCTAAATTCCCCAATTCATTAAAGAGCTTGGCATCCTTATCAAAACCTGCCGCTAATCCCACAGGATGTTTAAATTTAAGCCCAAAAACCTCTCGCTCTAAACGGGGATCATTCGATAGACTTCTCTTCTCCGCGAGCAATACTTTACGGAGAGTTGGACATCGATCAAGCAATTTTATCGCTTTAAAAGAGAGATTATGAGCCACCTCAGGATCGAATTTGAAAAGAGTTTTCTGAATAATCTTTTTTAACATTTAGGGGTTATTCTCTATTTTTTAGACGAAAAAAAAGCATCGATCATTTCTGAAAGATGCTCTTTTAAACTCATACTTATCGCAAAAATTAACGACCGTACTTCTTACGGAAGCGGTCAACACGACCTTCAGAGTCAAGAATATTCTGTTGACCTGTAAAGAAGGGGTGTGATGCAGATGTCACATCTACACGTACCATGGGGTACTCATTCCCATCTTCCCATTTAACAGTTTCGTTTGTTTGAATGGTTGAACGGGTTAAAATTGCGAAATCGCTCGATGCGTCTTGGAACACGACTGGGCGATAGTTTAAGTTATTATCTTTTGCCATAATTTTTTCCATTAATTAATGTATTCACCGGTTTACTTTTAAATGCCCTGAAAGGTTCGTCAACATCTCAGACAGCTGCACTTAAAAATAATCAAGATAGGGAGTTTACTCAAAACCCGCAAGTTTTGCAACCCTTAGCCTTTCATCATCTCAAAGAATTCGGCGTTGGTTTTACTCTCTTTCATACGCTCGAGCATCATCTCCATCGCCTCCACTTCATCCATTGAATGAAGAACTTTGCGTAAAATCCAAATCTTCTGTAATTCATCAGGATCCATCAAGAGCTCTTCGCGGCGAGTCCCCGAACGATTAACATTGATCGCCGGGAAAACACGTTTCTCCGCAATACGGCGATCAAGCTGGATTTCGGAGTTACCCGTTCCCTTAAACTCTTCAAAGATCACCTCATCCATCTTCGAGCCAGTATCCACCATCGCTGTTGCAATAATCGTTAAGCTGCCCCCATATTCAATATTACGCGCCGCACCAAAGAAACGCTTAGGTCGATGAAGGGCATTAGCATCCACTCCGCCCGATAAAACCTTACCCGATGAAGGCACAACAGTGTTATACGCCCGAGCTAAACGGGTCATAGAGTCAAGGAGAATCACCACATCTCGACCATGCTCCACTAGGCGACGAGCTTTTTCAATCACCATCTCTGCCACTTGTACGTGACGAATAGCAGGTTCATCAAAGGTTGAAGCCACCACATCCCCTTTCACTAAGCGCTGCATCTCTGTTACCTCTTCCGGGCGCTCATCAATAAGCAGAACCATCAGGTAAGCTTCAGGATGATTAATCGCAATCGATTGAGCAATATTTTGCATCATAATGGTTTTACCCGCTTTCGGGGGAGCCACAATCATGCTTCGTTGCCCTTTTCCGATGGGAGCGACAATATCGATTAAACGCGCAGTGATATCTTCGCTCGATCCATTCCCTAACTCCATCTTAAGAGGCTCATCAGGATGGATAGGGGTTAAGTTTTCAAACGCAATTTTCCGACGACTATTTTCAATAGGCTCGTAGTTAATCTCTTTAATCTTAACGAGAGCAAAATATTTCTCATTATCTTTAGGGGGGCGAATCTTTCCTAAAACGGTATCCCCGGTACGCAGATTAAAGCGGCGAATCTGAGAGGGGCTAATATAAACATCATCAGGCCCTGCTAAAAAGGAGCTATCTACTCCTCTTAAGAAACCATAGCCATCATTTAAAACCTCAAGCACCCCATCACCCATAATCTCCTCTCCCTTTTCAGCCTGCGCCTGAAGGATAGAGAAGATAAGGTCATGTTTTTTAGCACGCATAGAGCCCTGAATATTCATCTCTTCTGCGATTTCAATCAGCTCTTGCGCTGACTTCTGTTTTAATTCTGTTAAATTCATAAATATCTATAGGTAGATTAAAAAAGAATCTTAAAAGCCTCTAAAATGCAGAGTGCCCTGCTCAGGTAGCCATTAGATCGAGCCCGCAAAGCACAAACCTTGCTATTGAACTCTTTTTTAGCCACCACTGCTTTTAAGTTTATAGAGTTGTGGATGATCGTTATTGAAAAGTCTCTGTTAGAAAATTAGTTATATAAATTATCTATCTAGAACTATTGAACGCACTTTACAAGGCGTTACCACTGCATTTCCCCACTTCTTATTGCTATAAATTTTCGTCTTATAGCCATTTTATTCTGAGAGGAAGGGTGGTTATCGATTGGAAATATTGCGCAATTCTATGCTCTATTGCTCTTTCCTGCAACTTTATTTTAACGATTGTTGATGTTTATCCCGCCCTTTTGCTAGATAAGCCTTCCCCACCTCAAACAAAATCGGTAGGCAAGAGACAAAAACAATCCCTAAAACGATCACCGAAAAGTTCTCCCGAACCCAAGGGATCGTACCGAAGAAAAAGCCCGCTCCGAGCATTGTTGATGTCCACAGAAGCGCGCCGGCAATATTAAAAAAGCCAAAACGACGATAGCACATAGCACTTGCCCCTGCGACAAAGGGGGCGAAGGTTCGTACAATAGGGATAAAACGTGCAAGGATAATGGTTTTCCCTCCGTGCCGCTCATAAAACTCTTCTGTCTTCTGTAGGTACTTTAATTTAAAGATCTTCGCATCGGGCTTAAAGGGTTTTGTTCCTAAATGCTTGCCCACCTGGTAATTAACCGCATCCCCCACAATAGCGGCAATTAAAAGCGAAAAGAAGAGCACCCAGATATTGAGAAGCCCCATTGCAGCAAGAGCGCCTGCGGCAAAGAGTAACGAGTCTCCCGGGAGAAAAGGGGTGATCACTAATCCCGTTTCACAAAAAACAATAATAATTAAAATAAGGTAGAGCCAAACACCATATTGATTAACTAAAAGCTCAAGATATTGATCAATATGTAAAAAAATATCCACCGCGTGGGAAAGCCATTCCATCTCTCAATTACTCTCTATATAGGGTTGAATCATGTAAACGCCAGCACTCATTCATCTTTTTCGCAAGGCTATTATCGTGAGTAACAACAATTAACGCAGTTCCCACTTCATCATTAATTTCACACATTAAATCGAAAATCCCATGGGCGTTCTCTTCATCTAAATTCCCTGTAGGTTCATCTGCTAAAACAGCGGACGGCTTAGTCACTAAAGCTCGGGCAATCGCCACTCGTTGCCGCTCTCCCCCAGAAAGAGCCCCGGGACGATGAGATAATCGATGGGATAATCCCACCCGTTTTAAGAGTTTTTCAGCTTCACTTCGGGCATAACTGATCTCACTTCCTCCAATAACAAGGGGGAGTGCCACATTATCGAGTGCAGTAAATTCAGGTAATAGATGATGAAATTGGTAAATAAACCCTAAATACTGATTACGCAAGTAACCTCGTTCTGCCTCAGAAGCGGCATTAAAGTGATGTCCATTAAGGTAGATCTCCCCGCTCGTGGGTTTATCTAAGCCTGATAAGACATGCATTAAGGTACTCTTTCCTGCACCCGATGCCCCTACAATAGCTATTCGCGCACGTTTTGGAATCTCAAAGGAGAGGTTTTCAAATATTTTTACCTCATGCTTTTGATCAAAATAGGATTTTGAGATCTTCACCGCTTGCAATACGGGGGAGTTTTGCAGTTCTTGATCGATACGATTATTCATAACGTAACGCCTCCGCAGGTTGAGTGCGTGAAGCCTTCCACGCAGGATAGAGTGTCGCTAAGCTTGCCAATAAAAAGGCGATGCCGGAAACGGTTGCCACATCCGAGAAAAGAACTAAAGAGGGGATATCCGATACTGGATAGATACTAGGCTCAAAGAGTGTTTTTCCAAAAAAGCCTTCAATCCATTTAACGATACTATCTACATTAAAGGCGATCAGAAGCCCTAAAATAATCCCAATAATCGCGCCAAAGAAGCCGATAAAAGTCCCTTGCACCATAAAGATCGCCATAATATGGCGAGGCGGCATTCCCAAGGTGCGTAAAATAGCGATCTCAGAACGTTTTTCCGTCACCACCATCACCAACATTGAGACCACATTAAAGACAGCAACTGCCACAATAAGGCTCATGATTAAGAACATAGAGATCTTTTCGATCTCGATCATCTTAAAGAGTGCCGCAAATTGATTCACCCAAGTATAAACCGCTAAATCCTGCCCGAGATGGTAATTCATCTGCAGATCGTAAGCTGTCTCCCTGGCTTTCATCGGGTCTTCCAATTTTAAGCGAATGCCTGTTACTCCCCCTTCAGGTAGACGATAGAGCCTTGCAGCATCCTTAATATGTACAAAGGCATTGGCAATATCATATTCATAAACCCCAGCACGAAAAACACCGACGATCTTTAACCTCTTCACCCGAGGGGAGACTCCCGCAACTGTTACATTCATATCGGAGGTGACTAAAGAGAGATACTCCCCAACATTAACGCCAAGTTGCAAGGCAAGCTCGCTTCCGATAATAATGCCAAATTCTCGATCCTTTAAGAGTGAAAAATCAGCAGGCTCTAAAAAGCCCCCTTCGGGATTCACCGTTGCAATATCATCCTTAATAAAGGCGACCTCATCCTCATATTGAGGATCTACTCCATAAACCTGTACCGGCGCCATCGTTCCTTCAGCATTAAGAAGCCCTTGCCCCTGAATAAAGGGGGCACTGCCCACCACATTAGGGTGCGCCTTTGGTTTTGTTAAAAGAGGCTCCCAATCTTCCACCACTCCGGTCTGCTCATTGATAATCTGATTGTGAAAGGCCATATCGATGCTGCGCTCAGCAACCTCTTTTTGAAAACCATTCATCACAGAGAGCACAACAATCATCGTCATCACACCCAGGGCGATCCCGCCGATGGAGACAAAGGAGATAAAGGAAATAAAATTGTTCTGCCGTTTTGCTGCGGTATAACGCAGGCCGATAAAGAGTGGGAGCGGTCTAAACATAAATACCTACTTTCAACGGGTTAAATAAAAAGGGAGTTTGAGTATAAAAGATCCGCACGGATTATTCCTCCTTTTCCGCTTCTTGAGAAGGGGAAATCTCTCTATTCTCCCGCTCCTCTTGAAGATCAAGGTCAATCTCGCGCTGCTCTGCCTTAGGGGGAGAAGCTTTTTTACGCTCTTTAGGAGTGCTCTTCTTCGCCTCCTTCTTCTCTTTTGAAGATGACTCATCCCCGTTAGGTAATTCTGGGGAGTCCTCTTCTCCCCCATTTTCTAAGAGTTCTTCAAGCTCAGGAAGAAGAGGGAGCTCTTCGATCGACTTTAAATTAAAATCATCTAAAAACTGCTCCGTCGTGGCATAAAGCATCGGTCTTCCCGGAGTTTCTCTTCGCCCTATTACCTTTATCCACTCCCGCTCTTCTAACGTCTTAATAATATTACTGCTCACCGTAACTCCGCGAACAGCTTCTATATCTCCACGGGTTACCGGTTGCTGATAAGCAATAAGAGCGATCGTCTCAAAAAGAGCGGTACTATAGCGGTTTTGTTTCTCTTCGTAGAGCTTTCCTACCCATTTTGCAAATCGAGCAGGCACTTGTAGACGCCAACCTGAGGCTACCTCCACAAGTTCTACTCCCCCTTGATCCTCTTCGAGCATCACTCGCAGAGCTTTTAGGGCATCGAGAATATCTGCTTTTTTAAGCCCATCTCCCGACACCACGCTATATATCTCATCAAGCGTTAATGGCTCATCTGCGGCCATTAAAATCGCCTCTATTAACGCGATATTATCTATCGTCATATCTATGTTAAACCTTTGCACTTAAGGAGAGAAGCCGTTGACCTGCAAACGCAAAAGCCACTCGGCGAATCGCATTCCATGGGTTTTCCTGTAGTTGCCCTTTAATCGCATGATCGATCTGAACTACCATGCGCGTTAAATTAACCCATAAGCGCTGATCTATACGGGATAACGCCGCTTGATAGAGGGGGCGCTTACTCTGCCAAACTCCAGAAAAAACCTGATTAGGTGGCGCGCCTGCAGCCTGTTTTTGCAACATCTGACCGATCTGTGAGATCTCTTTTTGCAGCACCCAATTTACTAACGTCGGCGCCTCACCTTCGGCTTCTAATCCTTCGATAATTCGAAAAACTCGATCAACATCCCCAAGCAACATGGCATCCCCTAAATCAAACGCAATAAAACGGGAACTCTGCGTTAAAGCCGAACGGAGTGCCTCAAGATCTATCTCTGCATCCCCATAATAGAGTGCAAGATAATCAAGCTCTTGAGCCACAGAAAAGAGGTTGCCCTCATTATTCTCAGCTAATAATGAAATCGCCTCACGAGAGAGTTTAAGCCCTTTTAAGGCAGCCCGTGCGGCAATCCATTGAGGATATTCATAATTTCTCAAAGAATATACCGGCACAACAGCTCCTCGGGATTCTATATTTTTTACCCATTTCGCATTAAGCGTAGCCCCTTTTAGTTGCGGGGTGCTTATTAGGATAAAAAGATCCGGAGAAGGGGACTCTAAATAGCTCGTTATCGCTTGCTGCGCTTTACGGTCGGGACTATTTTTAAATCGAAGTTCAATAATTTTTAATGTAGAAAAGAGAGAGAGAGCTTGAGCCTCTGCTGTAAATTGGGACCAATCAAAACGACCATCTACCTCAAACAATGTTCGCTCCTCAAACCCTTCCTTACGCAAAAAAGCTCGTGTTTGATCGAGCAATTCTAAAGTCAAAAAAGGCTCATCCCCAGCGATTAGCAACAGAGGCCAATTGGGCTTTGAAGACAATTGCCGCAGAAACTGATCGGGCGTTAAACGCATAAAACTTACCTTTCTCTCATCCCTATATAAGATTAAGCCCCACCAAAGTGGGGCAAGATTCTTTCTGTATTATACACGCATTCCTCGGAAAACCTTATCTATTCCTCCCCTTTTTTCCGCTCTCTACCTCGAAAAAGGAGACCTCTTTAAAGTTTATAAGCTATGCTTTAGAAAGAGGTAGATCTATTTTAAATAGGTTATGATACCTTTTAAAATATTAATCATATTTAATAAGAGATACGATTAAATCTCTTTCCTTAAAGAGTTTTAATACTCATTTTAATAGACGCGCCATGATGGCCGCATCAAATAGGAGGTTTCTGATGCAAAAACGTTTTACCCTTAGAAAATTACTGGCCGTTACAGCACTCTCTTCATTGCTGATCGCTTGTGGCAATGATGATGCTCCTAATGTAACGTCATCAGATAAAACTTTCGATTCCCGCTTTGTGACTATCGCAACGGGAGGCGCTTCTGGGCCATATAATATTATTGCCACCACCTTAGCGGAGCTCTATGTACAAGATTATGGCGTAAACTCTAAAACCCAAACAACCGGAGCTTCGGTAGAAAATATTAATCTTCTTCACCAAGGCAAAGCTGAAATGGCTTTTTTAATGAGCGATGTCTTAAGTCAAGCAGTAAATGGTGAAGGCGCTTTTGCAAATAAAATCGATAATGTAAAACAGATTGCAGCGCTCTACCCTAACTTTGTACAGATCGTTACCTCAAAACGGAGCGGTATCAAAACACTAGCTGATGTACGGGGTAAGCGGGTCGCTGTGGGGGATCAAAACTCAGGTGTTGAGGTAAATGCCCGTACACTTCTTAATGGACATGGAATTACCTATGATGATATTCGTGTCGATTATCTTGGTTATGCAGAAGCTGCCGATGCGCTTAAAGCAGGTCGTATTGATGTTGCTTTTTTAACCAGCGGGTTACCTAACTCCTCACTGATGGAGCTTGAACAAGGATTTGATCTTCAACTTGTAAGCATCCTACCGGAAGATGTTGCTCGCATTGCCGAAGATAAATCCTACTTTGTCTCCTTAGAGATCCCCGCAGGAACTTACGGAAATGAAGAGCCTATTCCTACAGCTGCCATTATGAATGCCCTTGCCGTTCGAGCGGATATGAGCAAAGAAGATGTATATAAACTTACAAAAACCTTCTTTGAGAACCTCTCTAAGCTCGAGAACTCACATCAAGCAGTGAAGGATATCTCCTTAGAGAATGCACAAAAAGGTTTAGTTGCTCCGCTTCATCCTGGCGCACAGCAATATTATGACGAACAAAAGTAAGCCTTTCTGGCTTACGGGGGTGGCCATTGTCGCCCCTTTTTTGTGCTTTTTTTATCCCGTTGATCGTATTGAAATTACCTTAATGGAGAGCGATCAACACTGTTTGATAGAGCCCCACTTCTCATTAGAGTGGATTCATTCGGTAGAGCATCAGCCTTGGCGAGAGTTCTATCGTTTACAAGATGGGAGGTTATTTCTTTATCAAACAGACTTTAAAACCTTCGGTGCAGGGACGCCAAATGAGGGGAAAGTGTTAAAAAAAGAAGGGGGATATATCTCCTTTAAAACCGAACAATCCCTCCCAGAGCTCCGCTGGATTACCTCCAGAAATGCCCGGTCTACCCTCTATAACCATGAGGAAATCCCTTGGCTGATCTATCTTGAACAGGAGGATTACTCCGAAGTTTTGATTCAACCAAGGCGAGTTCCTTATCTTGTTTCATTAATAAAGGATCAATGTTATGACGCAAACTCAGGCTCATAATGAGCAGGAATTGCTTGAAAAATTTGACCGAGAGTCTGTCACTCGACAGCCCCGAAATCGGCAAGTCGCGCTATTAATCGCAGCCCTTGCCTTTTTCTATTCTATCTTTCACCTCTATACCACTTTCTATCCGATGCCTACGCTCCTTCATCGGGCAGCTCACGTGGCAATCGGAATCACTTTAATCTTCTTTATCTATCCTTCACGAAAGAATGAAGATCGGGGGAGAGTGGTTTGGTATGACTGGATTTTAGCCGCTCTATCGATGGCTACCTTTGGTTATCTAGCCTTAGAATATGACGCGATTATGACGACTCGGGGAGGCATTCCCAATGAACTTGATATTGCTTTTGCAATCCTTACCGTTGTATTGGTTATTGAAGCAACACGCCGAGTGATGGGATGGATTCTTCCTGGACTTGCGCTTCTTTTCCTGCTCTATCCCTTTATCAGCGGGTTTGATTTTATGCCTAACCGCTTGGCTACGCGCCCCTTTGATATTGGCGATATCTTTGGCCAAATGTATCTAAAAACGGAAGGACTATACTCCACCGCTATCGGGGCTTCGGTCTCTTTCATCTTTCTCTTTATCCTCTTCGGTGCTTTTTTAGCTCGATCCGGCATGGGGCAGCTCTTTAATGATCTTGCTCTCGCCCTTGCAGGACATAAGCAAGGAGGACCGGCTAAAGTTGCAGTGATCTCAAGTGGATTTATGGGAAGCATTAATGGAACAGCCGTTGCAAACGTTGTGGGGACAGGAACATTCACCATCCCCCTTATGAAGCGGATCGGTTATGGTAAAAACTTTGCTGGTGCCGTTGAAGCAAGCGCCTCTGTAGGCGGGCAGATTCTTCCCCCGATTATGGGTGCAAGCGCCTTTATTATGGCCGAAACCACCGGGGTAAGTTATGCCACGATCGCCCTTGGAGCGGCTCTTCCTGCCCTGCTTTACTATTTGGGGGTTATTGCTCAAGTTCATTTTAGAGCGGGGAAAGATAATCTAAAAGGTATCCCTAAAGCGGATCTCCCCCGTGTTAAAGAGGTCTTAAAAGAGCGTGGACACCTTCTTCTTCCTATCTTTGCACTGATCTATTTTCTTTCGGTATCGGTGCCGGTAAGCTTTGCGGCATTTTATACCATCATTATCTCAATTTTGGTCAGTATGCTCCGCAAATCCACCCGTATGAGTCTAAGTGATATTGTCGGCGCAATGATTGATGGGGCAAAACAATCCCTATCTGTTATGGCTGCCTGTGCGGTAGTGGGGATTATTATCGGTGTCGTGAGCCTTACAAGCTTTGGAACGGTGATGGTGGCCTCCATTATGAGTGTTGGAGCAGGATCACTCTTTTTAACCCTCTTCTTTACCATGATCGCATCGATGATCTTAGGTATGGGGCTTCCTTCTATCCCGGCATATATTATTACCGCGACAATGGCCGCACCTGCTCTCGCGCTATTTGATATTCCCATTTTAGTGGCACATATGTTTGTCTTCTATTTTGGGCTCTTTGCAAATATCACGCCTCCAGTTGCGCTCGCTGCATTTGCTGGCGCTGGAATAGCGGGAGGCGATCCGATGAAAACAGGCTGGCAATCACTTAAACTTGCTCTTGCGGGTTTTATTGTCCCCTATATGTTCGTCTATAATCCCGCTATGCTAATGATTGATGTAACTGGGCTCGCCACTACAGCACGGGAGTTTCCGTTGCCCCCTCTGATGACGATTGTCTCTATCATCATCACCTCTGTCGTGGGCATTATCGCGCTAAGTGCATCGGTTGAAGGTTATTTTAAAGCAAAAATTAATCCTCTAATGCGCCTCATTTTAGCCGCGGGAGCTCTACTCTTGATTGCTCCAGAACTTAAAACAGATATTATCGGAATCGCAATTGTAGGGGGGATTTTAGGATTTAATACCTTAAGCGCTCGCCGATAAATAAAGAATAGAGGAAGATAAAACTTAATAAAGCATCTTTACAATAATGCTAACTAACGCCGGTAGATCAACCTATCGGCGTTTTTTTATAGCCTTTTAATCAGATCTAATCCCTTTCTTTAGATAATAAAAAAGCCGCTAAACTTATATGTAGCGGCTTTAAATAGTGATAAAAGAGGATTAGTTTATGCATCTACCTTCTTCTTTTTCTCACTCTTTTTAGTATCCTTTTTATCCTCTTTTTTCGCCTTATCATCACCTTCTTGGTTAGCGGCAATCTGCGCTTGACGCTCTGCATAGATCGCTTCAAAGTTTAACGGTGCTAATACCACAGGTGGGAATCCTGCGCTAGTAATAAGGTCATCTAACGCTTTACGAACATAAGGGTAAAGAATATTAGGACAGTAAGCACCTTTAAGATGATTTCTCTGCTCTTCGGTAAATCCTGCTAAAACAAATAACCCTGCTTGCTCAACTTCCGCAATAAAAAGTACTTGCTTCTCCATCTTTGCAGTAACGGTAATTTTAAGCGTAACTTCGTAAAAATCCTCTTCAACATTACGCTCTTCGTTGCTCAGTTGAATCTGAATATCAGGATTACCCCGAACATTAAATGATTCAGGAGCATTAGGGGATTCTAAAGAAGCATTCTTCGTATAGAGACGGACAATATCAAATCCCGCTTGATCTTCTTGGCTCATTCCTATTTCCTTTCTTTAACAATACTTTTAAGCTGTATTGAGTAATTTTTAATTTTATAAGTTTCCCCTAAACCATCTTTAAAAGTTTAAGGGAGTTTTAACTCGTTAAGTTTAAGCGCGTTTAGTAGAGTATAGAGCTCTACTTAAACTCATCTTCTAGGGAAGTTTCCCTTCGAGATAGTCGTTAAGCTCACCACGCTTTTCAAGGGCCATTAAATCGTCACAACCCCCTACATGATGATCACCAATAAAAATTTGTGGAACAGTATTACGGCCTGAACGCTCTTGACACTCTGCCCAAAGTTTTGGATCGCTATCTACATCAATTTTTACAGGCTCCACATTATGGCGCGCTAAAATCTCAAATGCACGGCGGCAATAACCACAGGTATCTTTGTAATAAACTTCTACTTTTTTCATGATCTATCCTTTTACTTTTTCTTCTCTTTTTTCTCTTTACTAATGGGCAAGTTTGCTTCTTGCCAGGCAGCAATGCCCCCAACTAACACATGGAGAGGTGCTTCTGCATGCATTTTACGTAACTTAATACAAGCATCATTTGCGCGGGGATCAGTATCACAATAGATAATGATCTTTTTGCTACCAAACTTCTCTAAACTACTTAAACGCTCTTCAATCTTCCCCGCAGGAACATTGATGGCTTCTGGTAGATGCCCTTTACGAAAATCCTTTTTTGAACGGATATCGATAAAAACGGCATTATCATTATTATATTCCCGCAATGCATCGGAGACACTCATACGATAAGCCTTACCCCGTGCAGAGTTGATCTCATTGCTAATAAAGAGCACTAAAACCACGACAAACGCGGCAACAATGATCCAATTTTCTTGAATAAAGGGAATTGCTGTTTCCATAATTATTGTTCTTCTTAAGCTTCTTATTTATAGGTGAATAACCTTAATATACTACTCTATTTTAAGTGTAATTGATACTTTGAAGTTATCGGTGTTTTCGCTAATGCTATGGCTTAATCGGCACTAGGTAACGGCGTATTTTGCCATTTTGAAGCTCGAGATAATCCCCACTTTTATCCCAATCACTTAAAACGATCCGCTTGAGAATTCTCTCCTTCCCACAATATTGATGAATATCGGGACGATGAGTGTGCCCATGAATTAAGATCCTTACACTCTCTTTTAACATAAACTCTTCCACATAAGTTTCGTTTACATCAATAATTTCACGATCTTTCCGATTCTGGCTCTTAAGACGTATATTCTCCGCCAATTGTAATCGGTAACGTTTAGGGAGTTTTCGTAAAAAACCTAAAACAAAGGGATTTCGGATCCAGCGCTTATATTTTTGATAAGAGTGATCATCAATGCAGAGCTCATCTCCATGAAGAAGCATAATCTCAGGATTTTCCGGCAATCTATAAAGAGGGGGGATCACCTTGATTGCGGCTCTTTTAGCATACGTTTCACCCAATGCAAAATCCCGATTACCATGCTGAAAATAGAGCTTAACGCCGGCCCTATCTAAGGCTTTAAAGTGATTTGCCACCGCTTCTGTTAAGGGCGTTTCAATATCATCCCCCGCCCAAAAATCGAAGAGATCACCCAAAATATAGAGAGCATCTGCTTTGATGGCTTCATTCTCTAAAAAAGCGAAAAAAGCCGTAACAATATCGTCACGGCTTTCACTTAGGTGAATATCGCTAGTAAAGAGGAGACGTTTCTGCCCCCCCTCTACTAACGCTCTATTTTGAGCTTTGAGCACAACACTCTCTTTATGCTCGCTATACAAAATTACTCACCCACTACTTCAACACGCTCAATAACAATATCCTCTACCGGAACATCTTGGTGGCCTCGGCGAGAAGTTGTCTCAACCTTTGCCATCTTTTCGATAATATCCATTCCTTCTGTAACCTTACCAAATACGGCATAGCCCCAGCCTTGCATTGTGGGAGCTGTATGGTTTAAGAAAGTATTATCCACTAAGTTAACAAAGAACTGAGTTGTCGCGGAATGGGGCTCCATTGTACGCGCCATTGCGACTGTTCCCTTATCATTCTTCAAACCGTTATTAGCTTCATTCTCAATAGGTGCACGTTGCCCTTCACGCTTGTCTACCATGCCCTCTACTAAACCTCCCCCTTGAACCATAAATCCGGGGATAATACGGTGAAATAGCGTGCCCTCATAGTAGCCCTCTTTTGCATATTGCAAAAAGTTGGCTGCAGTTTTAGGCGCATTCTCATGATCTAAAGTAATTGTGAAACTACCAACATTTGTATGGAACTTAATCATTACATCTTCCTAATATAAATATTCTCTACGCAACGGCGTGAGATCTCTAAAAAGTATTAAATTATAATTGTTGATTACTTACTATTAAGGCGTATTCGTTGATGATTGTACTTGCTTTAATGAGTAATCGAGCCCACTTGAGCTTTCAATAATTTTACCATTTTCATCGGTGGGATAGAGAACATTTTCTCCCACAAAATAACGGCGAACACCATCTTCTGTTTTAAGAGTAATGAGATCCCCCTTCTTGTTCCACGTGAAACTTCCTTGATCCACAAATGTTGAGTCTCGATCAATATAGTTCTCCGTTAATACATAGTTCCCTCTGTAGTCGAGCTCTAATGTGGTCTCAATACCTGGACAATCCGCACAAGGTAGTACAGCTTTGTAGATTCCTGCATAACTCAATGCATTCTCCGCTGTATGCCCGTCGCTAAAACCCTTTTCTGTATCGGGAGCTGTCGTCGGGGGAATTAAAACTTCAGGGGTTTTATCTCTCTCTTCCTGAACTGCAATCTCTTCTTTCGTCTCTTGGCTACAAGCTGTAACTAGAAACAGAGCAGCTAAGCCTAAAATAGCGCCTTTCTTATTTTTCATAATTCTCTCCTCTCTATCCTTTTATCTGCACACCTAAATAGATGTTCGCTTTAATGACTTATTTAATGGTTTTTAATGGAATTTATTTATTCTGAGGCGCTTCAATCTCACTGATCGTTTCAATAATTACCGGCTCAACCGGGACATCTCTATGCCCTGCTTTAGGGGCCGTTTTGCTATTTTCTATGGCAGTGACCACATCCATTCCCGAAATTACACGACCAAAAACAGTATAACCATGCCCATCTTGTCCTGGGTAATCTAAGAAACTGTTATCTTCCGTATTGATGAAAAACTGACTCGTGGCTGAATTAGGATCACTTGTACGTGCCATGGCGATTGTCCCTTTCTCATTTTTCAAACCATTATTTGATTCGATGGCGATCGGTTCAAATCCATTTTTATGCTCCATATCTGCCGTGAATCCTCCTCCCTGAATCATAAATCCTTTAATGACACGGTGAAAAATAAGATTTTCAAAGAAGTTTTCATCCACATAACGTTTAAAGTTCGCTACGGTATTGGGCGCTTTTGCACTATCCAGCTCTAAAACAATCTCCCCTTTGTTGGTTTTCATCTGGTAATAGAGCTTCTCCGCTTGGGTTACTTCCACTTCTGTCTCCCCTCTATCTATCTCTACAGCGGTTTCCGCCATTAAAGGAGTTGCGATTAAAGTGGATACCATTAAACCTGCAAGAGTAAGTTTTCGTAATAACATTTTTGCTCCTATAAACTATTTAGTTATAAAAGAGATAGGGCCTAAAAGCGTTGCTTTCAAGCCCTACTCTCTATTCTTATATTTTACTTTAACACGATGGGGAAACTAATTTTTAGGTAATGCCTCAATATAGAGTGCTTCGATTTTAACTTTTTCAGCCCGCTTATCTTGATCCAGTTCCCCTAAAATCTTAACCGGTGTTGTTTTAGAAACCACCTGACCCCGCCATAACTTTTCATCAATCTCAACAATGATCTCACCACTCTTATCTTCTAAGAGATATTTATCATCACTACCTGCGATCTGTTTAGTCAATAGCCCTTCAACGGTGACATAAGTATCATCAGGCATTGTTCGAACAGTTTCGATCGTTCGAGTTTCATATGGAGAGATCAATTTAGGAAGATCTCGAGTCTCTTTTGGTTCCTCACTATATTGAGCTTGAGCAACACCCGTTACAATAAATGCTACAACAGCGAGGCCTTGAGTAATTCTTTTTATATTCTTATTCATTTTGATTCCTTTATTAGATTGCGAAGTGAAGTTTTACTAAAATTCTATTCTCTCTTTATTTAACACTCACTTAACTTCTTTAAGTATATGCCTATTTTAAGAAATTTAGAGATTGAAAATTTCAATCTTAAGGGTAACCACTATTTAAAATAATTATCCTTATCTCAATTTATCTCCAAAACAAAAAAGCACCGTAATGATGACCATTACAGTGCTTTAAAATTCATTTTGAATCGTTTCTATTAAATATTTAGGAGGAACAGTTACGCTCTTCCGCTATATTCCCGAGTCTCGGTATTAACAATAATCTTCGTTCCATTTTCGATATATTCTGGAACTTGAACCGTAATTCCACTCGATAATTTTGCAGGTTTTGTGCGTTTTGTTGCCGTTGCGCCCTTTAATTCCGGTGCGGTATCTACAACTTCTAGCACCATAGTTTGTGGCAACTGTAAAGCAACAGGAACTCCCTCAATCAGCGATACCTGATACCCTTCAACGCCTTCCATAACAAAACCAAGGTCATCCCCTAATATTGCTTCTGAAAGGTAGTATTGAGAGTAATCTTCGCTATCCATAAAGACATAATTATTCTCATCTTTAAAGGAGAATGTCGCCTCCCGGCGAGTTAAGATGGCTTCATCAAGTTCATCATCTGCTCGTAAAGAGAGATCAAGCTTATTCCCTTCAGGAATCGAAAACATCTGAATCCGAAAAGTAGTATTACCTCCCCGAGCCGTTGGGGCAGAACGCTCCACATCGCGCACGGTATAGTAACTGTTGTTGTGAAGAATCACATCTCCACGTTTTACTTCACTCGCTTTTTTCACCTCTTCTCCTTACGCTCAATTTAAATCAACCTGATGAATGAACGATTCTCTTTCATAAATCTTAAGTTATTGTTGTACTCTCTACAGATTCTCCCCTATCGGGGTAATCATCTTTCGAGATTAAGATCCATTATAAATTAAGATTTATGCTCGCGGGGATCAATATCAAAATAATCGAGACGTTTTTTAAGCGTTGAACGGGTAATGCCTAAAATCTCTGATGCTTTTGATTGATTACCATCGGTGTAATCGAGCACTTTCTCAAAAAGAGGACGTTCTACTTCATTAATGACTAAACGGTATAAATTAGGGGGATACTTACCATCTAACATACCAGAGATCTCGTCGAGCGCTTCCTTGACTGACTCACGAAGAGGAATGTGATCTTTAATTCGTTCACGGGAAATCATTACCTAAAACTCCTTAATTTTATATGTAATATATAGTTAAGCGACATCCTGATGACTTAATAGAATCTTCTCAATCCATGCAAGTTGAGCCTCGGGATCGGTCTCCCGCAACATCTCACTCCGCCATTTTTGTGAAGGGAATTTTCCATCTAAATACCAGAGCAGATGTTTTCGTGCAACGCGAACTCCCTTACCAACACCATAAAACTGGTGTAGCTCAGAAATATGCTCCTGTATTATTGCCAATTCCTCATTTAAATGGGGGGTGTAGGGGCTATTTTCAACCAAAGACCGGAAAATCCAAGGATTCCCTAATGCTGCTCGTCCTATCATCACAGCATCAGCTCCCGTCTTTTCTAACACAAATTGAGCCTTCTCTATTGAATCAATATCCCCATTAGCAATAACAGGGATTGTCAGCTCAGATTTTACTTGGGCGATAGTCTCATACTCTGCCTCACCACGGAAACGGTCCTCCCGTGTTCTACCATGGATCGCCAGAGCTTGAATACCGATCGCTTCGGCATGTTTAGCAATGGTTAAAGCATTTTTATTCTCTCGATCCCATCCCGTACGAATCTTTAACGTCACCGGGACCGAAACTGCATTAACCACCGCTTTTAAAATTTCTACAACAAGGGCTTCATCTTGCAAAAGTGCCGAGCCAGCAGCTCGCTTACACACTTTTTTTGCGGGACAACCCATATTAATATCGATAATATCTGCGCCATTTTCAACGCCATAACGGGCAACCTCCGCCATCATCTGCGGATCATACCCAACTATTTGAGCACTTACCGGACCCGGTTCCCCAGCATATTCAAAGCGAGCTTGAGATTTCTCCGTCTCCCAGAGATCTGAATTAGCATTCACCATCTCTGTAACAGCCAAGCCTGCGCCTAAACGGCGACATATTTTACGAAAAGGAAGATCCGTCACCCCAGCCATTGGCGCTAAAATATAGGGGGACGATATCGAAATATCGCCAATTTTCATATCTACCTCTTGATGCCGTGAAGTCGAGTCCAACCCTCAAGAGATTTATCGGCCTTAAATTCAAAATCTGCTTTATAGGCATCCCGTACAACTTCTGCGTCATAATCGAGTAAGCCTGCTAAAACAAGATGCCCGCCCGGCTTAACAAGCTCTGTTAATATGGGGCTAAGCTCCACTAAAGGCCCTGACAATATATTGGCTAACACCACCTTAACTTGAGGAGGATTAAAATTCTCCGGCAGCTGTGGATCAATCTCCACAAAATTTCGCTGCGCATTTTGTAATGTTGCCTGAATAGCTTGAGGATCGATATCGGTACTGAAACAATGTTTAGCTCCTAATAACATTCCTGCAATACCTAAAATCCCCGAACCACAACCATAATCCACAATATTCTCATCGAAAAACTCTGCTTTATTCTCCGATAACCACTCTAAACAGAGCGCTGTGGTGGCATGTGTTCCCGTACCAAATGCTAAACCGGGATCTAACCGTACTGTAGCAATTTCAGGCTCCGGGGAGGGAAGATGCGTCGGACAGATCCAGAGATTATCCCCAAATTTAATGGGCTTATAGTGATCTTGCCACGCGCCGACCCAATCTTGATCCTCAATCTCTTTTGTCTCTACAATCGGCAAAAAGGGCTCATTAAGATACTCAGAAAGAAGCTCTTTTATCTCCTCTACATCGCAAGGAAGCTCAAACATCCCTGTAACTAAAGTATCTTTCCATAAAGGAGTTTCACCGGGAAGAGGTTCAAAAATAGGGTCATCTTCTGCGTCACGCATGGTTACCGCAACCGCCCCCGCCTCAACGAAAGCCTCATCGAGCGCCTCGGGCGTTAACATTGCACCTGCTTTTAAGGTCAATTCAAACCACTTATTCATGGATATATTACGATCTCACAGAAGATTTAAAGGAAATAGATACTAACTAAGTTAATCAAGATTATCAAGCAATAGGAAACTGCCTAATCTTGCGGTTTTACCCCATTATTCTGGAAGGGTAAAAGAAGAGAGAATAATATCAAATTTAGTACGCTTTTTGGTCATTTTTTTATAAATATTTTTTAATGCCCCTCATTAAAGCTTTTAAAGAGCTCAAAGAACCTTTACTAAAAAGAAGACTCTTCTAAACAGAGAGATGAAAAGCATCGCCAAAGACAGTACACTAAATATTCACCAATAAGAGCGATTTACGATATTATCGATGCCGCTATCTAATAAATTTTAGTGTTGATAATATTCCCTGAGAAAAAGGATAACCTATGAGTGATAAGTATGATTTACGAAAAATAAAGTGGCGCTCCCGCCGTGGAATGCGAGAGTTAGATGCGCTTTGTGATCGTTATCTCGACAAACATTTTGCAGATGCCCCCGATAGTGAGAAGGATCTCTATCTCTCATTACTCGATATGCAAGATCCTGAACTCTACTCTCTACTAATGCATCGCTCCCCCTATCCTAGCGAAGAGGTTAAAGCCCTTGTATTAAAAATGAATCCTCATGTTTTAGAAGATTAAGAGGGATTTATAAAAAGTGTTTTAAACTTACTTCCCGATCCCTTTATTAAATATTTCTCTCTCTTCATGAGTCATGATTAAAGGGATCAACGCTCTTTTAAATCCCTCTTTTAAGGCTCTCCTTCCACCTAAATTTAGGCATAAAAAAAGGTAGATCCTTTAGGAATCTACCTTTTAAAATTTGGCTCAAGAGTTGTTATGGTGCCGGCACCACGAATCGAACGCGGGACCTACTGATTACAAGTCAGTTGCTCTACCAACTGAGCTACGCCGGCCTTAACAACATTTGAGAATTAGGATTATAGGGAGCTTTTTGAAATGTGTCAACTAATGGTTAACAATTCATCATCTCCTCCCGTTTTTTTGCACAATATACAGAATGTTTTGAGCGCTTATACTCTCGAAAAGCCTCTAATACGCCTCTATCCCGCTCATCAAACTCCGTTTTGTGCGAAATTTTCGCAAGCTCTTTTCTTGAGCTCTCTCTCAAATAATCCGCACTCTTTAAAATATCTGCATCCCCTTTAAATTTAGCCCTCGCTTCCTTTACCCATTTCCGGCCCGCTTCTGTAAATGGAAATACAACCACCGCGGCATGAAGCCCTGTAGTCTTATCTTGATGCGATCCGATATGAATCCATTCCATCTTACAAGCTCGCCAAAATTCCAAAAGCTCTGAGGTTAATCCAAAACTTACAGAAAGATAATCGATCTTACTCTCTTCGCTCTTTCCACTCTGCAGATTTTGATCCTTTATGCCCTCTATTAATTGCTCAACTAAATGCCGCCCAATGCCTAAACGTCGCCCCTCTTTAATAACAGATATTCGGGAGATTCTTAATGAACGTAATATCATCGCCTCTGGATAATAACTTTGGGAAGCTAACATCTGGGGGACTAGATTTCCTTTCGGTCTTCGTAAACCTCGGAAAACCTCTAAACTTAAAGATTCCTTCTGCCCCCCTTCATATATGCCCCAAATTCCCCCTATCAGCCTCTCTTTTTTATGGGCCGTTAAAAAGAGTTGGTCGGGCGCATCCCATAATCGTCGAATATCCTGCGCATTGGTCTGATAATGGGTCTCATTCATAAGATGATAAAATTCTCGTACCGATCGTTCATGGCGAAACTGAGAGAGTTCCTCCTCTTTATAGAGTCTAAACTTAAGTATTTCGAATCTGTTTTTTGAAGAATTTAGAGATGATAAAAGAGGCTCACCCTTAAATTGATTCTCTTCCGAAGTCCTCTTCTTAAGCATAAGATACTCCCCCAATAGATAGAGAGGATCTTCTGCTGAAAATCGCTCTTTTTTAGATAAAAGATACTCTTTTTTTATCGGGATAAGATCGTACACCTTTTCCCGAAGACCTTGCCCTGTTCCCTCATAATTTTCTACAGAAGAGATCATCAACACCTTTTGAAAACGAGCCGAAAGACGCTCAAGGTGTGAAAGTGGCATCTTTGCAGCTTCTTCAATAATTAAGGTCTTTGGTGAAGGTTGATCGATCTCTTCTAAAAAGATGGCATCAGGAGCTCGAAACGAAAGCTCCTTAATCCCCTTATATTGGCTTATAGCAAACTGATTGGGGGCCGTTAAAATATACTCTACTGGATTCTCTTTAATAAGCGCTGCTCCAAGCCAAGACTTCCCCGTACCCCGTGGGGAAAAGAGGGTAAAAACCCCTCTTTCTTGTGTTATAAAATCTTGAAAAATGGCCCTCTGCTCAGTATTCAGTTGTTCTATCTTAACCCCCTCAATTTTCTTCTCTTTTCTTTTACTCTCTTGAGAACAATGGGATTGAGCCCCTTGCTGATACTTAGCCTCCCTAAAAAGAACCCACTCCCCCTTCTGATGATTTATAAAATGGTACGCATACCTTTTTAAACCTTGATGAAGATAATTTTCAAAATTAGGGGAAGCAATAGGGGAAGTATGAAAACGACGACTCTCTTCCTCGCCTAAAGGGGGCGTTCCTAATAAAAAGAGAAAACCTCTCTTCTCAATAGCATTACTTGCAGACATAAAGTAATCGAGAGGAAAACCTTGCCGGATATCTAAAAAAAGCGCCGGAATAGTCGTACCTAAAAGTGCTTTTGCAGCCCTTAGTGGATTAATCTTTTTATCTAACGTCTGAAGTGTAGGGTCATCCGATAAAACAATCCCCTCTGGAAAGTTCTTTTTAAAGATATTAAAGAGTTCTACAACTAAAGAAGAGCGCTTATTCTCATTAGAGCAAGAGGAGAGATCAAAGCAGAGAATCTTTCGATCAAGTCTTTGGGAGTAATCATTTAAGAAGTTTTGCAACATAGGAGAAACTTCCAAAATAAAAAAAGAGGAAATATAGATAAATGGAAGAGTTTACTCTACCGATTAGAGGAAGAATCCACAAATATAGAGATATAAAAGAAGATATGAAAAAAGCCCTAAGTAAATATTACTTAGGGCTTTAGTTTTTTTTGGTGGGCCATGAAAGATTCGAACTTTCGACCAACTGGTTAAAAGCCAGCTGCTCTACCACTGAGCTAATGGCCCGAACAAGAATTAGTATTATAGGGATTTATTTTTTGCCGTCAAGATTATTTTTAATCTTTTTGTCATTTGAGAAATAATTATTCAGCTTTTTAACTTTTTCTCAATCCTGGCAAGATCCCTTGAATAAAAAAGAGTCTAATCCTCTTTTTTATCTCTACATCGATTTTTCTTCTTACTCCGTAAGGTGCTAAAAGAATTCGCTTTCTTTACTTAGACATTACCGAAGGAGTCAATTAATATCGATGAAGTGATGAGAATAAATCAACTCAGAAACAAATTCAACCCTCTGCACTTTTTTAAGTCTTTAGGGTCTACTTTTTACTACCTATCTACGAGGATGATTAATGTGAATAATAGAGTTCTAGGCAGCACCCTTATTATTGCCGGGACAGCAGTGGGTGCAGGAATGCTTGCAATGCCCTTAACATCTGCACAAATGGGCTTTGGAATGACTTTTCTTCTGCTCTTTATTTTATGGGCACTACTGACCTATACCGCCCTTCTCTATGCTGAAGTTCATCAATATGATGCAAACGATGCCGGAATCGCCACTTTAACTGAGCGCTATTTTGGTCATGCAGGGCGACTTTTTGTAAACTTCCTACTACTCTTTTTTATGTATGCTGTTTTAACCGCATATGTTACGGGAAGTGGAGATCTTCTTTTTAGTTTAGTGCCAGAGAGTTTTGCGCTAGATCCTGTTAAAGCACGTAAAGTTGCCTCTCTTCTCTTTGCCGTGATCTTTGGGGTTATCGTTACAATTGGGATCGGTTTAGCAGATGTTACAAACCGCCTCTTTTTCTTACTTAAAGTTGCGAGCTTTATTTTAATCCTCTATCTCCTTTTTAATAAGCTCTCCTTTACTAATCTACAGAGCAACCCTACAAATAATCTCCTCTTCTTTTCTGCACTTCCCATCTTTTTTATGACTTTTGGATTTCATATCTGTACTCCTACCATCAATGAGTATCTTGAAGGGGATAATCGCAAACTCAAATTAGCTGCCTTTTTAGGGTCTACAGGGATCTTTATCATCTATATTATCTGGCAGATGGCCACTCACGGCGTTTTAAAACAATCAGATCTTATTGAGATTCTAAATAGAGAGCCTAATCTTAATGGTCTTATTCACGCCTTTGAGATCACCACAGGCAGTAAAGCGATTAGTGAAATTGTACGAATCTTCTCTGTATTAGCTCTAACGACCTCCTATATTGGCGTCTCTTTAGGATTATCTAATGCGGTGAAAGATCTCCTTGCCCACTTTAATTTAAAGAAGAGCAATCTTATGGTGGGGGCTATTACCTTTATCCCGCCGATCATTGTCGGTTTTACATATCCTGGAATCTTCCTAAGCGCTTTTGCTTTTGCCGGGATCATTTTTGCTTTTATCGGAATTATTCTCCCTGTAGCTTTAGCTTATAAATCACGACAGGCACATCCTAAAGGAGAGCATATCTTTGGGGGAAATATCCTTCTATTAGTGGCGCTATTGGCAGCAATTGTCATCATTATTGTGGGAGCTTTTCCAGAGCAACTCAATCTACCAAGTGTAATTGGATAAAACTCTATAAAACTCCCCTAACAAAAAAGGCAGTTCAATTATGAGCTGCCTTTTTTAATGTTGTTTTAAATGTTCGTGTATCTTTAATTTTAGTTGATCTCTAAATTGACCATCTCGCGAAGTTTATCGAGATCCTTTAATTTAATCTGGCGGTGATTTACTTCGATAAGGTCTTGATCTTGTAATTTCTTTAGTAAACGACTTACAGTTTCAACGGCTAACCCAAGATAACTACCTATATCCGCCCGGGACATACTTAGAGAAAATTCTGTGGCTGAGTATCCTCGACGATTTAATCGGGTAGAGAGGCTTAAAAAGAGCGCCACTAATCGTGCTTTTGCAGGTTGTGATCCTACCATCATCAAGAGTTGCTCATCGGTTTGAAGTTCGCTACTCATCACTCGCATCAGCTGCCGTGAGATATTAGGAACCGTCTCCGAAACCTCATCTAATAGATCAAAGGGGAGCTCACAAAGACTACTTGTTTCTAAGGTTTTAGCACCACAAGGGTGAACTCCTGTACAGAGAGCATCGAGCCCAATGATCTCTCCAGGGAGATAGAATCCAGTAACATACTCCGTACCATCTGCCGCTACACTATAGGTTTTTACCGTTCCTGAGCGTACTGCATAGAGCGATGTAAAAGGATCTCCCGGGAAGTAGATATGTTTCCCCCGAGCTAAAGGCTTACCGCGCTGAACAATCTTCTCAAGCTTTACAAATTCGCTATCGTCTAAACCCACAGGAAGACAGAGCTGCTGTAAACTGCAATCTCCACAAGCGATCTTAATCTTTTTGCGCACCTTAAACACCTCTAACTAATCTCTATAGCTACCCTAACGGGATCTTTTGATATGCCCAATATTATCATAACGGCTTCATGAGACTAAATAATTTTCACTTAAGCTTATTTTAAAAGTTTTTAAAGCAGAGTCGCCCCATCTGCAAGATTAAGCCCCACGACGCCGATAATTATTAATATAAGACCAATAGTCTTTTTACGGCTCAATTGATCCCCAAAGAAAATAACGCCCGATAATGTCATCAATACTGTGGAAAGCCCTGCCCAAACCGCATAACCGATACTCATATCGATGCGATTCATCACCAATGTGATTAAAAAGAGAAAGAGCGTATAGCCACAAATAACCCCTAATAGATAGAGTTTTGATCCCCCATCTCCTAAAAACTTTAAACTTGTGGTTCCAAACGCGCTACAAAAGATCGCAAAAATCAGAATAGCCCACGCATTAATCTGATTGGTAAAACCCAATACCCACTCTAAAAAGATCATGCCTATTCGCTCCGCTCCGCTTTATCTAAAGTAAGCCAAACAACCCCAGCCACAATAATGGAGAAAGAGAGCACTTTTAAGAGAGAGAGCGATGAATCAAAAACTAAAATATCGATAATAGAGATTGCGAGCATACCTAGTGCCGTCCAGAGGGCATATGCTGTAGAGATCTCTATTCGGCTAATGCAAGCCACAAAAGAGAGAAAAGCCGCGCCATAAAAGAGCAACATCAAGAGCGAAGGCCACAGCTGGGTAAAGCCATAAGATAATTTCATACTCACAGTACCGGCGACTTCTAGCACAATAGCGAGCATTAACAATATTGCTGCTGGCATCCTTTTCTCCTCTTTTCTTCAATTCTTTGGAACATAAGAGTATATAGTAATCAATCCTTAAAGGGCATTTTTCCACAAAAGAGTCTTTTATTATCCCTTTCTTATAGCTCGTATTAGTTTATATGATCTTCCTCTCTTTTTTAGGATTTCTCTAAAATCTGCCAAAAAGAGTTATTTTCTTCTATAATTGAACCCATCAAAGCATTGCAAAATGTTTGCAATGATAATTTAAGCACTAAAATTAAGGCTTTAAGGAAAAAAATATCTAAAAACAGGAATTACCCCTTGCATTCTTAAGAATATTCCTTATAATTAACAATCTCATTAGCGCGGGGTGGAGCAGTCTGGTAGCTCGTCGGGCTCATAACCCGAAGGTCGTTGGTTCAAATCCGGCCCCCGCAACCAAATTATAATAAGAAAAGCCCGTTTTTAAGCGGGCTTTTTGCATATTTAAATTTTATTTTTAAAGGAAGAGAGATTCCTATGCGTAAAGATCCTTATGGCTTAAGCGAGATCCTCGGCCCATCTATTGAGGGTATGGGATATGAGCTTTGGGGGATTGAATTTCACCCTAATACTAAAAATGCCATCTTACGTATCTATATTGATAAAGAAGATGGTATCGGCATTGATGATTGTGAGTTAGTAAGCAATCAGATCACCGGTCTTCTTGATGTTCATGACCCTATTAAGATGGCCTATACTTTAGAGGTCTCCTCTCCAGGGCTTGATCGTCTCTTTTTCTACCCTGAACAATTTCGCCGTTATCAAGATCAGCTGATTGCATTTCAATTACGCTCTGCTATTGATAACCGCCGCCGCTTTCAAGGAAAGGTTCTTGAAGTGACGGATGAAATACTCACCGTCTCGGTACAGATAGAGAATGGCGAATTCTCTGAAGAGCCGATGAGTATCCCTACATCTAATATTGATCGAGCACGACTCGTGATTGATTTATAATTTATAAATAAAATTGAAGAGAATTCTCCTATGAATAATAAAGAAATAATGCTTGTTGCAGAAACAGTATCTAACGAAAAAGGCATCTCGCGCGATGAGATCTTTACCGCGTTAGAATTTGCATTAGCAGCGGCCGCGAGAAGAACTTATTCGATCGATGTTGATCTTCGTATTGAGATTGATAAAACCGACGGCTCTTACAAAACTTTCCGCCGTTGGATGGTGGTTGAAGATGATCTTCCCCAGGAGGAGCAAGCAGCAACCCGCCAAATCACTCTCTCTGCAGCACAATTAGATAACCCTAATATTGAAGTGGGTGACTATATTGAAGAAGAGATCGAAAATATTCCTTTTGCCCGTATTGGTGCGCAAACCGCAAAACAGATTATTTTCCAAAAGATCCGCGAAGCAGAACGCACCCAAATGGCTCGTCGCTATGAAAACCGTATGGGTGAACTTGTACTCTGTGTAGTTAAACGAGCTGATCGGGGAAATCTCTATGTAGAACTTCCCGATGGAGATGAAGCTTATCTTCCTAAAGAGCATATGATTCCCCGAGAGTCTCTCCGTATCGGTACTCAATTTCGTGCTATTTTGCATGAGATCAATTACGAAAGCCCACGGGGGCCACAAATTATTGTCTCACGCACGAGCGAAGCCCTTATTAAAGCACTCTTTAGAAAGGAAGTTAGAGAGATTGATGATGGTTTAATTGAAATTATCGGCGCAAGCCGTGATCCCGGTAGCCGAGCAAAGGTTTCGGTAAAATCCCATGATCAGCGCATCGATCCCATCGGTTCATGTGTTGGGATGCGGGGAGCCCGTGTACAAGCGATCACTAAGGAATTAGCAGGTGAGCGTGTAGATATCGTGCTTTGGGATCCAAATCCTGTACAATATGTGATTAATGCAATGTCCCCGGCAGAGGTAGTCTCTGTTATTGTTGATGAAGATCGTCATATGATGGATATTGCTGTAAAACAAGAAAAACTATCTCAAGCAATTGGTCGCGGTGGTCAAAACGTGCGTCTTGCTTCAAACCTTACAGGTTGGGAGCTTAACGTAATCGGCGACGAAGATGCTGAAGAGAAATATCAAAAAGAGAGCGGGCGTATTCTCGATCTCTTTACCAATGAGCTTAACGTTGATGATGAAGTTGCTGAAATTTTAATTCGAGAAGGTTTCTCAACCATCGAAGAGGTCGCTTACGTTCCTGTTAATGAGATGCTCGAGATTGATGAGTTTGATGAAGAGATTATCGAAGCCCTCCGTGAGGCCGCTCGAGAAGCTCTTGAGCGTCAAAGTGAGCTTCTACAAAAATTAGGAGATGAAGCGCCAACAGCAGAACTTATTGCTCTCCTCGAAGGCAACGAACTTTTAGCGATCAGTTTAGCAAAAGGAGGCGTCCATACATTAGATGACCTTGCTGAACTCTCCACCGATGAGCTCTGTGAACTTGCTCCCCTTGATGAAGATGAAGCAAGTAAATATATTATGGCAGCAAGACAGAGCTGGTTCGAAGATTAAAATAAACAACTTACTAGACAGTTAATTGTCTACTTGGAAAAGATAATAATGAGTGAAAAAGATAAAACAAAAAGCCCTCGCAAAATTACTTTAAAACGTAAAGTACATACGGAAGTGAAAGTTGAAACGGCACCCGGTCAAGCGCGTACCGTTCCGGTAGAAGTGCGTCGTCGCCGTACGTATGTAAAACGGAAGATCGAAGAGCAACCTAAAGCTCAAGAAACAGAAGTAATGAATAACGAGGCTGCAAAAGAAACTGTTGAGAAAGCAGCTTCCAGCCCCGCTCAGCCTGTTAAAACAGAAACATCTACTCCTAAAGTAGACGAATTAGCGAAAAAAGAGGCGGAAGCAGCTCAATTAGCTAAAGAAGCTGAAGCTGAGAAAAATCGCCAACAGAAAGAACTCGAAGCGAAAAAACGTCGTGAAGAGGAGGCGAAACGTCAAGCTGAACAGGAAAAAGCAGCTAAAGAGCGTGCTGAACGGGAAGCTCAAGAGAAGCTTGAAGCTGAAAAGCGTCGTGCAGAACAGCGTGAAAAAGCACAACAAGCAGAGATTGAGCGCCTCAATCGCGTTGGCTCTGCAGCTGAAAATACTGTTTCTAAAGTCGCTATTCAATTCCAAACAGATGATGAGGAAGAGAGCGACAGCGAAGATACTCATGTGGAAGAAGTAGCTGCTAAGGCGGTAAAACGTACTCCTAAAACAGATGAGACGCCAAAGAAATCAACGCGCCGTGCATCTCGTCGTCGGAATAAAGATGAGGAGCGAGAAGAGCGTTCCGAAATCTCTTTAAATCGCCGCGAAAACAAACGGAGTCGTCGTAGCAGTAAACGTGCTCCTCAGCAACGTGAGCATGGCTTCCAACTTCCCACAGTCACTAAACAGATTGAAGTAGAACTTGGTGAGACCATTACCGTTGCAGATTTAGCCCATAAAATGGCTATCAAAGCAGCGGAAGTTATCAAAGCACTAATGAATATGGGTACGATGGTCACAATCAACCAAGTACTCGACCAAGAGACCGCGGCCATTGTTGTGGAAGAGTTAGGGCATACCTATAAATTTGTGAGCGAAAATCCCCTTGAAGAAGAACTGTTAGCTTCCATCGAAAGTGGGGATGATAGCGCCCTTAAGCCTCGCCCACCTGTGGTTACAATTATGGGTCACGTTGACCATGGTAAAACCTCGCTTCTCGATTATATCCGTAAAGAGCATGTTGCTCACGGTGAAGCTGGAGGGATTACTCAGCATATCGGGGCTTATCATGTGAAGACTGATAAAGGTGTGATCTCTTTCCTTGATACCCCCGGCCATAGCGCCTTTGCGGCGATGCGTGCTCGAGGGGCTGAAGTAACCGATATCGTGGTCCTCGTTGTAGCCTCAGATGATGGCGTAATGCCCCAAACTATCGAAGGTATCCAACATGCGAAAGCCTCTGATATCCCTGTAATTGTAGCGATTACAAAAATGGATAAACCGACCGCAGATAAAGATCGCATTATGTCGGAATTAACCCAGCATGGCATCGTTTCTGAAGAGTGGGGCGGTGAAAACCTTTTTGCCTATGTCTCTTCTAAAACTGGAGAAGGTATCGATCACCTCTTAGATCAGATCTTAGTTCAAGCAGAAGTTTTAGAGCTTAAAGCGATTGCTGAAGGCCCTGCCCGCGGTTCTGTTATTGAGTCTCGCTTAGATCGTGGCCGTGGTCCTGTAGCTTCGGTACTTGTACAATCAGGCCTTTTAAAGAAAGGTGATATTGTACTGGCGGGTTATGAGTATGGTCGTGTCCGTGCTTTAATTGACGAAAATGGAAATAATGTTGAAAGTGCATCTCCTTCTATCCCGGTAGAGATTATCGGTTTATCAGGTGTGCCGAACGCTGGAGATGAGGTAACTGTTGTTCCTGATGAACGTAAAGCTCGAGAAATTGCCCTCTTCCGTCAAGGTAAGTTCCGCGAAATTAAACTTGCAAGACAACATAAATCGAAACTTGAAAACCTCTTTAACACCATGGGTGAGGATGATAATAAGATCCTCAATATCGTACTTAAAGCAGACGTTCAAGGTTCTGTAGAGGCTTTAGTTAATGCGCTCACGGAACTTTCAAATGATGAAGTAACTGTCCGCGTCGTAGCAAGTGGTGTTGGGGGGATCAATGAATCGGATGCTAACCTTGCTGTCTCTTCAGAGGCTCTTGTAGTAGGATTTAACGTCCGCGCAGATAACGCAGCCCGTAAGATTATTGAGGAAGAAGGTCTCTCCCTCTACTACTACAGCGTTATTTACGATGTTATCGATGAGGTGAAGAAGGCTCTAATCGGTAAGCTTGCCCCCCAATTTAAAGAAGAAATTGTGGGGATTGCTGAAGTTCGGGATGTCTTTAGATCTCCGAAAATTGGCGCAATTGCCGGATGTATGGTTATTGAAGGGGTTGTTAAACGGAATAACCCGATCCGAGTTCTTCGTGATAACGTTGTTATTTATGAAGGGGAGCTTGAGTCTCTTCGTCGCTTTAAAGATGATGTGAATGAAGTTCGCGCTGGAATCGAATGTGGTATCGGCGTGAAGAACTACAATGACGTTAAAACGGGCGATCAGATTGAAGTCTTTGAAACTGTTGAAGTAGAACGGAAACTATAATGAGTAATTCTCGTATTAAACGTATAGATGAGCAGCTCCGGCAGGAGCTCTCAATGCTCATTCGACAGGAGATCCACGATCCCCGAGCGCTAATGATCTCTATAACGCTTGTGGAGACTGTTCGTGATTTCTCTCAAGCTAAGGTCTATGTTACTTATCTTGGCCCTACCGAAGAGCGTGATGAGATGATCGATCTTCTTCACCAATATGGCCCAGAGTTTAGACGCCAGCTTGGGAAGATTTTACGTCTCCGTACGATTCCGAAATTCCACTTTATCTACGATGATCTTCTTGAGCAGAGCAATAAAATCTCTTCCCTCATCTCTGAAGCTATTCGTAGCGATGAAGAAAAAGCAGAACTTAGCAGAAAAAATGAATCAGAAAACGATTAAACAAAAACGCCGTCTTTTAGACGGCATTTTGCTATTAGATAAACCAAAAGGCATCACTAGCAATCAGATTTTACAGCGGGTCAAGCGTCTCTATAATGCTGAAAAAGCAGGCCATGCCGGTACTTTAGACCCTATGGCTACCGGAATGCTTCCCATCTGTTTTGGGGAAGCAACAAAATTTGCAGGCCAACTACTCGATAATAATAAGAGTTACCTCTTTACCTGTAAGCTTGGAGAAAAAACCGATACCGGAGATGAAGAGGGGGAGATTATTGAGATGGCAGCCCCTCCTAATAATCTTACTGAAGATCAACTAGATTCTGTTTTAAAGAGTTTTTTAGGCGGAATTGAGCAGATCCCCCCAATGGTCTCCGCTCTTCATCATAAAGGAAAGAGATTATATGAACTTGCGCGTGAAGGTATTGAAGTTGAGCGTCCGCCCCGTAAGATCACTATTTACGATTTAGAGCTCATTGAGCTCAATGAACGTAGCTTTACAGCAAAAGTCACCTGCTCTAAAGGCACATATGTACGCGTATTGGCAGAAGATATCGCCTATAAACTCGATACAGTAGGGCATTTAACCGCACTTAGACGTCTTTCCATCGAGCCCTTTCCTTCCGAGCTTACCCCTTACTCAATCCTTGAGAATTTAGAAGGTGATTTTGCAGCACTCGATCGTTATCTTCTTCCCATCGATAGTGCCCTTGTAAACTTGCCTAAATGGATCTTTACCGCAGAGGAGGCGGAACGTATTCTTCATGGACAACGAATACGAGTTGAGGGTACACTAAAAGCTAATTTGTATCGTCTCTACTCTGATCAAAACCGATTTTTAGGGATCGGTGCGCCCAATACCCCCACTTCTATCGGGGCGAAACGCATCATCCGTCAACATTAAGTCTTATATTTAAAATAATTTAATCATCAGGAGAGTTATATGAGTTATAAAAAAATTACCGTTCCCGCAGGCGAGAAGATCACCGTTAATCAAGATCTCTCTTTAAATGTCCCCAATAATCCTATTATCCCTTTTGTTGAAGGGGATGGTGTAGGGGCTGAAATTACGCCTGTTATGCAGAAAGTGATCGATGCAGCGGTTGAAAAAGCTTATGGTGGAGAGAAAAAGATCGCTTGGATGGAGGTCTTTGCCGGCGAAAAGTCTACTAAAGTATATGGTGAAAATGAGTGGTTACCGGCTGAAACTTTAGAAGCCTTACGTGAGTATGTGGTCTCTATTAAAGGCCCATTAACGACACCTGTGGGGGGTGGAATTCGCTCTCTTAACGTTGCCATGCGTCAGCAGTTAGATCTCTACCTCTGTATGCGCCCTGTGCAATATTTCCAAGGGGTTCCCTCGCCTGTTAAGTCCCCCGATAAAACCGATATGGTCATCTTCCGCGAAAACTCAGAAGATATCTATGCAGGTATTGAGTGGGAAGCAGAATCAGCCGACGCTAAAAAGGTGATCGACTTTTTACAAAATGAGATGGGCGTAAAAAATATTCGTTTCCCTGAAACTTCAGGTATTGGCGTTAAACCCGTCTCTAAAGAGGGGACTGAGCGTTTAGTGCGTAAAGCGATCCAATATGCTATCGATAATGATAAACCCAATGTTACTCTTGTTCATAAAGGGAATATCATGAAATTCACCGAAGGTGGATTCCGTGATTGGGGTTATGCTCTTGCAAAAGAGGAATTTGGAGCAAAAGAGATTGGTGAAGGCCCATGGCTTGAATTTAAAAATCCTAAAACAGGAAATATGATCACCATTAAAGATAGTATTGCCGATGCATTCTTACAAAGAATCCTTTTAGAGCCCGAGAAATACTCTGTAGTGGCAACTCTTAACTTAAATGGCGATTACATCTCTGATGCTTTAGCTGCCCAAGTTGGCGGTATCGGAATCGCACCGGGAGCTAACCTTTCTGATTCTGTTGCAATTTTTGAAGCCACTCACGGTACTGCGCCCGATATTGCGGGTAAAAATATGGTAAATCCTGGTTCAATTATTCTTTCAGCAGAGATGATGCTTCGCCACTTAGGTTGGACTGAAGCTGCCGATTTAGTGATTAAAGCACTCAATGGCGCAATCTCTTCAAAACAGGTAACCGGAGACTTTGCCCGCATGATGGATGATGCCAAAGAGGTGACAACATCCGAATTTGGTGAGGTGATGATCGCAAATATGTAATCTTTAAAAAGATTACATTCATTAGCTTAAAACCGTTAAACATAATAGATAAGGGGAGCTTTTTAGCTCCCCTTTTTTATGCAACTCGCCTCTTTCTTACCATCTAATAGAAGATAAATAGTGCATAAAAAAAGCCTCTACCCTTAAGGGAGAAGCTTTTTTCTGTCTGGATCTTTTGTTCTAGAGGTTACTAATTAAATATGCTTCAACTAACAAATCAATGGAACAACTTTCCTAACATTTTACTAAAGCAAGCATTAAGCAGGCTTACAAACTGTTGTTTGAAGACCGCGATCGCTCTCTTTAGCTTCAAATTCAACTTTTTGACCTTCTGCTAATGTGCGAAAGCCATCACCTTCGATAGTTGAGAAGTGTACGAATACATCTGCACCACCATCTTCAGGAGTAATAAAACCGAATCCTTTGGATTCATTGAACCATTTTACAGTTCCGATACGCATAAAAAACCTCAAATATAAAACTTATATGATCTAAAATCATATATAAAAATAAACAGATCTATCTTATCGATAGACTCATCAACAGTAAGCGCAAACCCGTGTAAAAGCAAGCAATATATTTTTATATTGCCCATATATTGTAAGATTTACCTCTCTTTACATCTTAAAAAGGAAGCTATGATGCATCAGGTCTACCTCTCCCTTGGATCAAACCTCGGAGATTCTCTCCACATTTTACAATCGGCTGTTAAAACATTACGGGAAACAGAAGGTATTTTAAGTGTAACACCCTCTTCTCTCTATAAAACGGCTCCCATTGGCCCTAAGCAGCCCGATTTCCTTAATGCAGCACTAAAGATTGAGACTACTCTCTCCCCTTTAGAGCTTCTGCGTAAGACTCAAGCCATTGAGAATGCCCATGATCGGGAACGTAAAGAGCATTGGGGACCAAGAACTTTAGATATTGATCTTATCCTTTATGAGGATAAAATTATCAATCACCCAGATCTAAAAATTCCCCATCCAGAGATGCATCGGCGGGGATTTGTTTTAGTACCGCTTTATGAATTAAACCCTCGACTTAAATCACCAACCCATGGCTCAATCGAGCAACTTCTTACAACTATTGATCATCTTGATGACGTCATACTTATTCCACAGGAGAGCGCCTCTTTATGAAAAAAATATTACTAGCCAGCAATAATTCGGGAAAAATTAGAGAATTCCGCACCCTTTTTAGCCCCTTAGGAATCGATATCATTACCTTAAAAGAGGCTGGAATAGTGAGCGATCCCGAAGAGACTGGTACAACCTTTATTGAAAACGCTTTAATTAAGGCAAAAACAGCGGCAAAACTCAGTGGCCTTCCTACTTTAGCGGATGATTCTGGCTTAGTGGTTCCCGCTTTAAAGGGAGCGCCGGGGATCTATTCTGCGCGCTATTCCGGGACTCCAGATTCTGCAGCAAACAATCGTTATCTACTAGAGCAGATGAACCCCCTTAAAGGAGAGGAGCGAAACGCCTATTTTAAAGCTGTTTTAGTGCTTCTTCGTGATGCTGATGATCCTGTCCCTCTGATTGCTGAAGGTGAGGTATTTGGCACCATTTTAGAAGCTCCTCAAGGGGAGGAGGGCTTTGGGTATGATCCTCTTTTCTATTATCCTGAAAAAAAGTGCTCCTTTGCGGAGCTCGATTTAGCTTATAAAAATCAGATCTCCCATCGAGGAAAGGCCCTACAGATTCTACTGCAAAAGGTAAAGAGTACTCTTAAATTTTAAGCTGAACCGATTGAGTTTGAAAAAAGATTGATAACTAAAACGCCTGTAATAATCAATCCTATCCCCAAAATAGCGGGCAGATCTAAACTCTGTTTAAAGAGAATCCAACCAATAATGCCGATAAGAACAATGCCTAAACCGCTCCAGATAGCGTAGGCAATTCCTATCGGCATTGTTTTTAGAGCGACTGAAAGAAAATAGAAAGAGGCTCCATAACAAAGAAGTGTAAGAGTAGTAGGAACTATCCGTGTAAATTGCGCAGTTAAGTTGAGCATCGAGGTGGCGATCACCTCCAGAAAAATTGCGATCATTAAAGCTAAATAGGCACTCATTAACGGTGTCATCCGACCTCCCTTTAAGTTTAAAAGTCCTTTAAAAGGATAAAAATTAGTATTTTTCTCTTGTGAAGAAAATTTAGCATAAGTTATCCACAAAAATGTGGAAAAACTGTGGATAATTCCTCTTTAAATCTACCCACAGAGCCCTCCAAAGAGCTATAAACTTACTTTTCAACATGAAAATTAAGTGCTAAAGCCTCATTTTTAGCCTAATTTCTCTCTTCTCTGTGGATAACTCCAAAGCCTTATCATCTTTAAATATATAAAGAAGAGAAGATATTAATAGATCTTTAATACAAGAAAAACTCTCTTATGCGAAAACATTTCTGAGATAAAGAGAGAAAAGCTTGCAGAAGAAAATTTACCATGCTATTACCTTAAAAGATCGGTATTACCGATAATGGGAACCTTTTAGCGATCTAATGCTATTTAATAATCATTATCGTTAAAAGTTTTAAGTTTAGATTATGAGATTTATTTGAGAGTTAATATGAATAATAGGACGTTAGCCATAGGGTTTATGCTCTTTGCGCTATTTTTTGGGGCGGGGAACTTAATCTTTCCCCCAACTGTAGGACAATCTAGTGGAGTTAACTTTATCCCGGCGATTATAGGCTTTGTCGTTACGGGTGTAGGTCTTCCCTTGATTGGTGTCATTGCGGGCTCCTTTTCGGATGAGGGTTTCCGATCAGAAGCACGACGCATTCATCCTATCTTTGCACTTGTTTTTATGGTGACAATCTATTTAACGATTGGACCATTCTTTGCGATTCCTCGTACCGCTATGGTTTCGTATGAGATGTCAGTGCTTCCCTTTTTAGAAGGGGGTGTACAGACCAAATCTTCAATGATTATCTTCTCTATCGCTTATTTTGCGATAACCTTCTTTTTAGCACTTAATCCCACAAAACTTGTGGATCGCATTGGTAAAATTTTAACCCCACTTTTATTAATTACGATTATCCTTCTTATTGCTCGTGCGTTTTTTATGCTCGATACGCCAATTGTTGAGGTAGATAAACAATATCAAAATGCGCCCTTCTTTGTAGGGTTTGCAGAAGGGTATCAAACCATGGATACCATCGCTGCGGTGGCTTTCTCCATTATTGTTTTAAATGCCGTAAAAGCGACAGGCCTCTCCTCCCAAAAGGAGATCTTTAAGCAGGCCTCTATCGCAGCCATTATTGCTGGCATTGGTTTAGGTTTAGTCTATATCTCCCTCGGCTGGATTGGGAATCACTACACGCTCTCAGCTCAAGAGGCTGCTGGCGGAAATTTAGGTACGTCAATTCTTACCGGTGTTGCACGTTTAACCTATGGTGAGCCTGGCCGACTGCTCTTAAGTCTTATTGTAACGCTTGCCTGCTTAACTACAGCTATTGGTCTAATTGTTGCGGTAAGTAGCTACTTTACAGAGATTTTCCCAAAAATTTCTTATCGCGTTTTTGCGGTAATCTTTACCCTTATTAGCTTTATTCTTGCAAGCCAAGGGTTAAATAAGATTATCGGGGGCGCAGTTCCGGTACTTCTCATTATCTATCCCATTACGATCGTCCTTATTTTGCTGATCTTTATGGATAAGTTCTTAAATGGTGTGCCGAATCTTGCGTTACAGCTCCCCATTTACAGCACCATTATTATCAGCGCGTTAACTGTATTTAAATCAGATCTGATTAGCTTTTTACCCCTTCAATCGAGTGATATGGGTTGGATGATTCCAGCTGTTGTGCTCTTTGTTGTAGGTCTTCTCCTAGGAAAGAAGAGAGAAGCGTAAGCTGATAAAGATAAAACTTAAAGCCTAAAAAATAAAATTAAGCCGGGATCTATTCCCGGTTTTTTTATTTAAAGAAAGCAGCTTTTAAAAATAACCGTGCTTAAGCGCCGTTAGAGGCCCCAAACTCCTTTTTTATATGAATTGGATAGTCCTAGGGAGAGAAAAGAGTTTTAGAGGAAAAAAGCGCCTTCTAAAGGGTTCTATCACTATTTAGAATCCTGCTTATGGGTTGTATGGCTAGAAGAGACTTTTAAAAAGAATATCGGTCTCTAAAAATGCTTATGGATAATTATCCCCAAAGAAAGGCTATAAATCTGTGGATAACTTGGAGATAGATTTTATCTAAAGTTATGCTACATTGAATCAAGAGCTCTATCGGGAGAGATATAAACAGAAAAAATAGACTTCAATCCCCCTTTATTACGCTCTTTTTAATAAAATTTGTGGATAACTCTGTGCGCTCATCATCTTCTATTATTTATAAAGAGATGAATATAATAAAAAGAGACAAGAGTTCTAATATCTAAATCGTTCAGAGGTTCATATGATTAAAAAACTCCTTTTAACCACTACCTTAATGTTAGGTACAACCGCTATCGCCGATGATGTGATTAAAATCGGTATTGAAGGCTCTTACCCTCCTTTTAGCTATATTACTGCTGAGCGTAATATGGAAGGCTTTGAGCCAGATTTGGCAAAGCTCTTTTGTGAAAAGATGGAAGCTAAGTGCGAGATTGTCCAAGTAGATTTTGACGCGCTTATTCCCTCTTTAAATACAAAACGTATTGATGCCATCTTAGCGTCGATGTCGATTACAGATACTCGTAAAAAAGCGATTAACTTTTCCAACAAGTATTACCAAACACCCGCTCGATTTGTTGCGCCCAAAGGTACTGATATTGAAATTACTGAAGAGGGCTTGAAGAAGAAAAAAATCGGCGTTCAAAGTGGCACAATTCATGAGATCTATCTCAATGACAACTTTAAACGTATCGCTAATATCCGTAGCTATCGGAACCTCGATGAGGCGATGCTCGATCTTGATACTGGCCGAATTGATCTCGTTTTTGCGGATGTCGTACCTTTAGATATTGGCTACTTACAGAAAGAGTATGGTGAGCGTATCGACTTTATCGGGCCAGACTTTGTGGATGAAGAGTGGTTTGGTGAAGGGGTAGGCGTAGGAATTCGTAAAAATGATAATGCCCTTTTAGAGCGTTTTAATGAAGCGATTAAAGCTTCCCGGGAAGACGGCTCTTACAAAGAGGTGGAAGCAAAATATTTCTCGTATGATGTTTATGGAGAAGAGAAATAATTCTCCCTTTTAAATATTTTAAAGAGACGTTTCGGCGTCTCTTTTTTTGTTTAAAAGAAGTTGGGGAAAGTTGCTCATCCTTGATGGTATAATTTCAAACTACTTACAATAACTATAAACAACCCACTAAAGCGGCAATACGCAATGAATGAGAGTAAATATGGAAAAACTGCATCTTCCTCAATTTAATTCAGTTTCCGGCGAGGTTTTAATCCCTGGCTCAAAGAGTATCTCTAATCGGATTCTTCTTTTAGCAGCTATGGCAAAGGGAGAGACTTTAATCCACAACCTCTTAACCAGTGATGATACAGAACGGATGAAAGAGGCTTTAATCACTTTGGGGATTAAATTAAAAGAGGTAAATAAAGCAACTGAGAGTTTTTTAGTTGAAGGAAGCGAGGAGGGATTTCCTGTAAAAGAGGCGGAACTTTTTCTAGGTAATGCCGGGACGGCATTTCGCTCTTTAACGGCCGTCTTAGCCGTAAATGAGGGGGAATATCAGCTTTCAGGAATCCCTCGTATGCATGAGAGACCTATCGGGGATCTTGTGGAGGCTTTAAATCATCTTGGATTAAAAGTGGAATATCTTAAAAATAGAGGGTACCCCCCCTTAAAAATTTCCCCAGCGGAGATTAAACACGATGAGGTCTCGATTAAAGGCGATGTTTCAAGCCAATATTTAACGGCTCTTTTAATGGCGCTTCCTAAATTAAAACAGAAACTGACAATAAAAATAGATGGGGAGTTGATCTCTAAGCCCTATATCGATATCACTCTCACACTTTTAAAAGAATTTGGTGTAGAGATAACCCATCATAATTACCAGGAGTTTTTTATTCCTGAAGATGCAACCTTTACAAGCCCAGGAGAGTTTTATGTAGAGAGTGATGCCTCTAGTGCCTCCTATTTTTTAGCCTTAGGTGCACTCTGTGGTCCTTTAAAGGTAAAAGGAGTGGGAAGTAGCTCTATTCAAGGGGATATTGAGTTTATTTCAGCCTTAGAAGAGATGGGCGCAGAGATAGAGTGGGCAGAGAATTATGTTATCGTTTCGCCCCCTAAAGAAGGGAAGCTTAAAGGGATTGATCTTGATTGTAACCATATTCCCGATGCCGCGATGACATTAGCGGTATTAGCGCCTTTTGCTACAACTCCCACACATTTACGTAATATTGCAAGCTGGCGAGTAAAAGAGACGGATCGACTCCATGCGATGGCGACCGAATTGAGTAAATTGGGAGTTACGGTTAAAGAGGGGGAAGATTATCTCGTTATTGAGCCTACAGAGCTCTTTAATCGTGATATTGAGATCGAAACCTATGATGACCATAGAATTGCGATGTGTTTCTCTCTCTGCGCCTTTAAAACGCCTTTAACCATTTTAGACCCTAAATGTGTGGAGAAGACCTTTCCCGATTACTTTTCTCGCTACCACTCTGTGATTGAGCAGATCTCCCCCTTAGGTTAAACTTATTTGCCAGAGCTTTAGATAGAGAAAAGAGGTTAAAAGGGATCCCTATGTTTCAATTTAAACGCGATTTTAAGATTCTGCACAGCCAGAGTTTAACGCTGGTGGAGCTGATGATTATCTCCGTGATAGTGGCAATTTTAATCACGATGTTTTCGCAAAATGTTCTCGGGATTAATGATGAATCGAAGGTGATTATCGCGAATCAAAATTTACGCTCCCTAGAGGGGGCGATTAATCTCTATCAGAAAGATCTGCAACATTATCCCCCTCAGGAAGAGGGATTAACTGCTCTTTTAAAGAGTGACGAAGAGGCGTGGAAAGGCCCCTATATTGAGGAATCTCTTTTAATAGATCCTTGGGGGAATCCTTACCAGTACGAGCTCAACGATGTACACTTTTTCCTCTTTACTCGAGGGGAAGATGGATTGCAAGGGGGAAATGAGTTAGGGCAAGATATTGTGATCGCAAGGCCTCGCCGTTAAAGAATGGATGCTTTAAAGATACTCTATCAAGATGAAGCGCTCGTTGCTGTAGATAAGCCTAGCGGCTGGTTTGTTCATCGCTCCCTTTTAGATCCTAAGGTGGAAACTATTGTATTGCAGCAATTACGAGATCAGATTGGGCAATACCTCTACCCCATTCATCGACTCGATCGGCCCACCTCGGGAGTGCTGATTTTTGCACTTACAGAAGAGGCTGCACGGATTCTTTCTAAGCAGTTTATGGAAGATAGGGTAGATAAACGTTATTTAGCCATTGTACGGGGATTTATTGCCGAAAGAGGGGAGATCGCTCGACCCCTTAAACGTCAGCTTGATAAAATCGCTGATCAATCAGCGATCGGTACTGAAAAAGAGGAGAGCGAGCAGAGCGCATTAACCTTTTTTAAAAGGCTTAAAAAGAGTGAACTTCCCATTCCTACAGGGCGTTATGAAACTTCCCGTTACTCTCTTGTGGAGTTAAATCCCGTTACAGGGCGAAAGCATCAGTTAAGACGGCATTGCAATGCAATGGCGCATCCTATTATTGGGGATACCCGTTATGGGGATCTCCATCATAATCGAACCTTTCGGGAGCATCTTAAGAGTAATAGGCTTCTTCTTCACGCTTTAAAATTGACGTTTCAACATCCAATAACAGACAAAACACTCACCATTACAGCCCCTTTAGATGAGAGTTGGCAACAGCTCTTTTTCCATTTAGGGTGGGGGAAGATTAAATTATAACTCTTCTTTCGTTTATACTGGGCTAAGATCATCTTAAAACTTACTGAGTTTAAGGAGCTTATATGCCGGTATTTATCTTTTTTCTCTTCGTTATTATCACTTGGTTACTCTACCTTCTTTTAACTAAATTGAAGCAGAAAGAAGAGAATTTAACTGCTCTTTCCGGGGAGTACTCTCCGTTAGATCTTATTAATAGAGCCGATTATCAGAAAAGGCCACTCTTTTATACACCCCGAGCAAAGCTCTACCATCTGCTTGAAGAGGTCTTTATTAAAGAGCAAGGGGGAGAAGAGCGTAGTCCATTTTTGCTCTTTAGCAAGGTGAGTCTGCAAGAGCTTATCACTACGGAAAATAATGCAGCTAAGGAGATTTTATCCCCGCTCTATATCGATTATTGCATTACAGATCGAAATTTTAATCCCTTATTAATATTAGAGTTTTACGATGAAGCTCACTACAAAAAGCGAGATCATCGGGAGCTGGATGCGATTAAAAAATTAGCAATTGAGCGAGCGGATATTCGCTTTTTTACCCTCGATTATCGGGAGGCGGCAGGAGCAGAGAGTCTCTTTAGAGAGCGGCTTCTTCCTTTAATACAGAATTGATAGGAGAGGAGATGAAACTTCTTATTAAATTAAGTAACTTTTTAGGGCGGACTTTTGCTTTTTGGGTCTTACTCTTTGCTGCCCTTGCCTTTATCGCTCCAGAAGCCTTCACTTGGATTGCTCCTTATATCCCATGGCTTTTAGGAGTGATTATGTTTGGTATGGGGGCGACCTTAACACCGGCCGATTTTAAGCTCATTTTTAAAGCCCCAAGAGCAGTATTTATAGGAGTAGCGGCTCAATTTATTATTATGCCGTTATTAGCTTACCTATTAGCACTTATTTTTAGACTCCCTCCGGAGATTGCTGTGGGGGTGATTTTAGTGGGTTCAGCACCCGGTGGAACAGCATCTAACGTTATTACCTATCTTGCCCGAGGAAATACCGCACTCTCAGTTGCGTGTACTTCGGTCTCTACACTTTTAGCCCCTTTTTTAACACCGGCGATCTTCTATTTTTTAGCTCAACATTGGTTAGAGATCTCCGCAGGAGCGCTCTTTGTCTCTATTGTGAAGATGGTGATTATTCCGATCATTTTAGGTTTAGCGTTACGTATGGTTGGAAAACGGTATGTGGCTGAGGCTTCCAAAGCTTTCCCCTTAATCTCCGTGATTACAATTGTTCTTATTGTCTCTGCTATTGTTGGGGGAAGTAAAGATCGTCTCTTAGAGACTGGAGTTGTGATCTTTATAGTGGTGATTTTACATAACGGTTTAGGCTTTCTTTTAGGCTTTTGGTTAAGCCGGCTTTTTAAATTAAATTATGAAGATAGCAAGGCTGTCTCTGTTGAGGTGGGGATGCAAAATTCAGGATTAGGAGCGGCTTTAGCGGCGATCCATTTTGAACCTATTACCGCTGTTCCAAGCGCTATATTTAGTTTTTGGCATAATATCTCGGGTGCACTTTTAGCAAGTTATTGGGCAGGAAAACAGGCTAGAAGAGAACACTTGGCGGATCAAAAATCACAACTAGAGCAGTTTTAACCCTATTTTATAGATACCTTAAGAAATTAGGGTTACTCTTAAAATAAAATCCCTAAGAGAAGCGGCTCTTAGGGATTTTTGATTTGAGATTAAAATTTTAAAGATTTAACGATAAAAGAAGAGGGTTAATCGAGAATCTTTCCTTTAGTCTCGGGAATTAAAAAGAGGAAAGAGGCCGCTGAGAGAAGATAGACCCCTGAGATCATTCCTAAAGCATAGCTGATGCTATGATTCATCGCTAAAAAGCCGATAATAAAAGGAGCAAATCCTGCAATACCTCTTCCTACATTAAAGATAATATTTTGCGCCGAAGAGCGAACTTCAGTGGGATAATGTTCCGAAAGAAGAGCGCCATATCCTCCCATCATTCCATTAACAAAAAAGCCTAGAACCGCCCCTAAAAACATCAGTACATAGTAATTTGATTGTTGGAAATAGATCCAAACAAATGCAGCACTAACCGTTAAGAAGAGAATATAGATCGGGCGACGACCAAAACGATCAGCAAGGGAACCAAAAGTTAAAGTCCCGATAACCATTCCGATAGTGGTGATAATCGTCCAATAAAAGGTGCCAGAGAGAGTAAATCCATGCTCTTTAGCAAGCATTGTAGGCATCCAGATCATAATCCCATGAAACCCAAAGTTTTGAACACTAGTGGCAATCACTAATCCTAAGGTGGTTAATGAAGTTCTTAAATCTTTAAAAAGAGGTTGAATAGTGATTTTATTGCGCTTTTCAGCTTTTACCTTTAACCACATATCGGGCTCTTTAAGATTACGGCGCGTCCACCATACTAGTAGCGCCGGAAGCGCCCCAATTAAGAACATTCCATGCCAACCGATCCAAGGTGAGAGAAGGCTTGTCATCGCGGCTAAAACAATCCCTACCTGGAAGCCAATAGCCACCACTGCTGTTGCTCGGGAGCGCTTATGAGCCGGCCAAGTTTCAGCAACTAAAGTCATTCCGATACCAAACTCCCCGCCTAAACCTAATCCTGCGATAAAGCGGAAAAAGGTGAACATCTCTGGTGAAGTGGAGATGGCGGCTAATCCGGTAAAGAGAGAGAAGAGAAGGATTGTCCAGTTAAAGACGCGAACTCGGCCAAATTTATCTGCAAGCATCCCAAAGAGAATCCCGCCGATTACGGTACCAATTAGGGTGATGGTCTGAATCATTCCCCCTTCGGCATCCGTTAAACCAAATTCAGCCTTAATTAAGATTAACGCAAAGGCTAAAATCATAATATCGAGTCCATCCATTGCGTAGCCGAGGGTTGCGGCGAGTAGCGTCTTTTTATCCCCTTTCTCAATCACGGGGAGATTTTCTTGAGTCATAACAATCCTTTTCTAGTAAAGATTTAGTAAAAAACGAATTTGCACAATAATGGGGCGTAAAGCGTTTAGCCTTGCACCCCAAATAGAGATTAAAATAGCGCCCAATATTATATCAGTAGAGAGCTCTTTTAGCGGAGAAATAACTCAAAAGTTGAGTAAGCTCTTAACTTTTTTCTCTCTTTATCAGCTCTAACCTAGGCAGAGTTTTGCGCTTTTACTTTAGCTCCCTTAAAATACGGCTTCTTGAAAGCCAATAGCTTTCGTCTGTGGTTCGAAACCATCCCACATTAAAAAACTAAGGAAAAAGATGAAACAGAATAAATCTAAACAGTTAGAAAATTTAACCCTTCTTGGGAATCAGGCAACGCTCTATCCCACAGAGTATTCAGCCGATATTTTAGAGACCTTTAAGAATGATAATCCCGATCGGGATTACTTTGTTCACTTCCATTGCCCAGAGTTTACAGCGCTCTGTCCAATGACCAATCAGCCCGATTTTGCCACGATCTATATCTCTTATATTCCCACAATTGAGATGGTAGAGAGT
>JASLFU010000025.1 GCA_030150405.1 Ignatzschineria sp. | reverse complement strand
TGTCCAGCGCCAATTATCTTTATTGCGAACGAGCTGAACTTCTCCAGCACCGCTAGTTTTAGCTGTGCCCTCAAAAGCACCATCGTAGGTGCCGCCTGTTTCAATAACATCAAGCGTATTCTTTACCTGCTCGGCAACAGCGGTGATAGAGCCATCAATAAAGGCCTCTTCCCCAGTCTCACGACTAATAGGAATAACTCGGGTAGGGGCATCCCCTACGGTTTTGCCTTTAATAATGAGGCGGTCAGACTTAGAGTCCGCACCAGAGGCATCCCCAGGATTATCCCAATGAGTATTCATATAGATTGATGAACCCTCTTCACCACGATAATTCCCAGTGATGGTAAGCGTATTGCCAATAGGCCGTGTAGTTACTGTCTCATTAAAATAACGACTTGAAAGATCGATCGCTCCACCTGTTTTATTGTGGAAATCTCCATCTACTGTAGCCTCAAAGATGCCTTCCGCATGCGCCGGAGCTTCTGGAGTATAACCCTCTTTAAAATCAGGTACTGCGATTGCACCTACAGCAAAAAGGCCGGAGTTTTCAACAATACTCTCGAGAGTTCCTGAAACAATCGAAAAAGCGCCTCCTGCTTCTATGGTTGTACGATCTACCGTTAGAAGCGGATTGTCTCCATGAATCTCGAACCAACTTCCATTCTCGACATTAAGCTCCTCGATATTTTTAATCGCATGCCCATCTTGATAGACGAAGTGGCTCTCATTTTGAAGAGTGAGAGTATCCTCCCCCTCTCCACCATCAATATCGGTAAAGAGTTTTTTGCTCTCCTCTACACCAAGGACACCATCAAAAATGAACTGATCGTCTCCTTCTCCAGAGATAAAACGGTCTCCTTCAGAGTCTCCCTCTAAAAGTAGAGTATTCCCTTTATCCCCTAACTGAACAGTGCCTTTAATCGCCGCATCCGCGCGGTTTGCAAAATAAGTCTTATTTAAAGACGCAAATGCAATCCCCTCTTCAGCAAGAGCCTCGATGCTCCCTTTATTATCGGCAATAAGCTCGCCTTCTTCCCCAAGATCACGGGCATCAATCACAGGTGCCTCAGTTGATGAGGAGCTTAATTGACCTCTATTTTCAATAAGGGGACTCGCTCCTTTAACTTTCAGCGCAGAGCCTCCTACAGTAGAGGCAACATCAAGTTTTGTCTCTTCATCAATTGTGATGGCTCCAGCAAGATTAGTCACAACGGCATGACCACCGTGATCCTCTTCAACAGTGATCTCAATATCATTGAGCACCTTAGAATCAAAGCTCGCTTGACCCGTTACACCTTCTTTATTTTCTCCTTCCCCTTCAATAGTAATGGCGGCAACATCACTGCCCACATCACCACTTACGAGGATCTTTCCGCTAGCATTTTCAAGTTGAAAGGCACCCGCCTCATTAGCTGTTTGGAAATGAAGTGCGCTCCCTTCGGTGCCGCTAACTTTAAGATTATTCGCCGCATTTAAAGCTAATGCCGCACCTTTATGAACCAGTACACCATCTGCTTTACCGGCACCTTCTACGGTTCCTTCGCCTGAAAGAGTGAGCTTCGCATTCTCATTCATCCTGATCGCTGCGGTGCCATCGGTGGCAATAATATCCCCTTCTGTCTCTACGATAGAAGCTAAGTTATGCTCATTATCTTGATAGATATCGATTCCCACACCATTTACAGCAATCGTAGAGCCTTTCTGATTCTCTAGCTCTCCTCCATTGACATAGATACCCGTAGCTTTTTCGGCATCACTAAAATCAATAGAGCCGCTATGAATCAGCTTTCCATTATTGATGAGCTTATACCCATACGCACCCTCAGTAGTTTCTACATTTTCACTATCTAAACGAGCACTTGAGTGGGCAATAGTTTTTGTATACTTCTTATCATTAACTTCGATCGGATTATTGTAGATGTCATAATATGTGCCATCTACAATCATAGCGGTGGCATCCTTTCCTTTAAGAGAGATTTCAGCGCCTTCTGTTAACTTAACAACGCCTGCCTCCTTCGTCCCTTCTCCGCCAGTTCCCGCTCCTGAAGTTACGTAAAATCCTGTAGCCCCCTCACCATGGATATTGAGCTCTACAGAATCATCTGCAATAACACGAGTAAGCACATCGGCCACTAGAAAACCTCTAGATTCATCACCGTGTACATTTAAGATATAGCGATCATCGCTTGCGGTACTGTTATCAAGCCCAAATGAAGCCCCGCCATCGATTCTAAATACCGTTGACTGTTGCCCATTAAGATCAAATGTAACATTCCCACCATCGGTAAAAGTTACTGCTGAATCGCCTGTTTCAGTGTTGTAGCCAGAGGTCCAGAAGAGCGTCTGATTGGTGAACTCATTCTTCTCGCCTAGGCCTAAAACCTGCGCATTATCCTTAACCTCAACCTTACCGCCACTACGGGCATAGACGCCAATGGCATTATCCCCCACAAGATTGATACGTGAATTATCGCTCAATATAGCCCGAGCACCATTTTCCACCTGCATCCCTGTACGGCGATAATCTCCTGTATCTTTATTATTACCCACATTGATTACGCCATCCCCATTGTTATGGATAATCGCACCTTTAAGCGCTAACATCCCTGTACTATTTCGGCCAAATACGTTGATAGTGCCTTGGTTAGCAGCATTTTCATAATCCCGCAGCTCGCCGCTTACCTTAAATCCTTCAGCAATACGAATACCAAGACTATCTCTTCCGCCAACATCAATCACTCCTGTAGCGCTATTCTTAACCAGATTCGATTTACTTAAACTTCCCCCAAAGTTCATAGCGACACCATAGGCAAAGAGCTCATCATCGCTTTTTGCCTCTTCAGGTCGAATACCGATCTCGATATGCCCTTTGTTATCTACACGACCACTACTGCTAATATTGATGACATTATGGGTGTTTCTATTTCTAAACTCACCATCATCGTTATTGCCTCCATTTTTCTTGAGCGCAATACGATTGCCTTCCTCATCAAAGCCAATTCCAAGAGTGATTTTGCCGCTCTCTTCATTTACAAAGTACCCATTAGTACCCAAATCAATTCCTTTAATAGAGCCTGTATCTTTAAGATTTTCGGCACTATAAAAGTGCATGTTTTTATTATTTGTGAGCTGAGCATGATTACCATTCACATAAAAAGTGGATGTGCTGCCGTTAGAACTAAAGATATCCCCATTATTAATATATTCCCCATTGGTGACATCTTCATAAGCAGAGCTGCTAAACGTTACATCATCCCCACGATCAACCCCATCTCGTTGATCATAACCAAAGACCTTCTTACCCTCTTGCTGATAGGTGGAGCCGCTCTGAATAGAGACATTCCCCCCCTTACCTACAAGTGTCTCACTATAATCGATCCCTGTAGCTTCCTGCTCTAATCGTAAAACTCGGCCACCATCATGACTTTTTAAATTAGCCCCCTTCTTAATCGTGATGGACGCCTCTTTACCCGTTACATTGAAGATAGAATTAGGGCCATCTTCTTTATGCGCTTCTGTTAATCCTGAAGCCTCACCCTCTCCACCCCCTGCATAGTGTAGAAAATAGAGTGGCTTAGCATTCTCCGAAACGAGAGCTTTTTGAACCAGATTCTTATAGGAATCCTGAGAGAGTCGGTTATTTGTGATCTGTTCTAAAATAAAGTTGTTATAGGCATCAAATTCCTCTTTATTACGAACATAAAACTCCTTTTGTAATGGCTGTTTATTCGCATCGAGATAATCAACCTTTAAAGGAGGAGCAGAAGGATTACTCTTATGGACAAAATCGCTCCCTGTATAGGAACTTATCTTCTTAACATTCTCTTTAGGGGGAACAAATTCTGATTCAGAAAATTGTTTTTTAGAACCGAAATTGACTTCAATATCGGTATTTTCAGTTACAATAATCTCAGCTGTCTTCCCACTTTCTGCAGAATCTGCTCTAAAGAGCCCACTATTTTTAATACCAGTGCCTCTAAAGTCCCAAAAAACCTCATCTTTTGCAGCATCATCAAGCGTTATTGAACCATCTGTGACCTCAGCAAAAGAAAAATCATAATAAGGCTCGTCAGGAAGACCCTCTTTAACATTCACTGAGTAATCCACACCGATAACATATCCGGACTCTCTGAGCTCCTGCTTCTTAATCGTTCTCTTAACCCCACTTTCGTCAGTAAAGGTTACATCTTCGCCTTCTGTAAGTCTTAAAGACTCTTGCCGAATAGCGTTCGCTTTTAACGCCTTGGCCTCTTCACTCGAAAGTGGAACCGCGCCATCTTTAGGTTTTCCACCATCCCAACTATTAAGCCAGTCTTCAGGCTTATAAACCTTTAAAGAGCCATCATCGATCAATTCTTCGTAGCCTTTATGGGTGGACTTTAAAAAGAAATCGAGATCTCTATTAATCTGCTCACTTGAATAATTAAAATCACTTAAAACATGAGAAGTTCCCCCATCATCCACTCTAATCGCTTTCTGACGGTGGTTACCAAAATCCTCAAAAACAACACTTCCCCCAGAGTCATGGCGGATTGAGCCCCAATACTCAGATTCTAAAGCGTGATTATTCTGCGCAGTCGCAAGTCCTGCGAAAGAGCCCATTAAAAGTGAAAGTAGTGTCAACTTCTGCATTGCATTTCGTCCACCACCTTTGGTAACGCCTTTAGCTAACTCCGAGGCAACAACCCACTGATTGGTTCCGGGCTTTCTTACAACTTTATAGATTCTATTCATAAGTTTGTTTATATATCTTTACAAGATTTCTTAAATGTCTAGAAGCTTCACGAAGATGGTGAGCTGATAGACAAAATTCTTATTTAAAACGCTTTTTTAAGATTGATAAAAGAGCGAGATTCGACATTCTATATCAAGATAAGTAAAAAAAGTAAGCACCAAAGAGCCCAGAATTACCGCATTTCCCTTAAGTAACTGTTCTTAAAAGAAAAAACAGATGGCCTTTTTTTAGACAATAAAAAAGCCTCCCACATTTGGGAGGCTTTAAAAGCACCTGGCGGAAAAGGAGGGATTCGAACCCTCGATACGCTATTAACGTATACACCCTTAGCAGGGGTGCGCCTTCAGCCACTCGGCCACTTTTCCTAAATTGAAGTCAGCATTATATCGAAGATATTGGGTTTGTAAAGCATTAACGAGCTTAATTATTGCCCTACATTTAACCTTTTTTAAATCAAAATTACTTCTCAAATGCGAGCGCTCGACGCTCTAAAACCTTAGCAAAACCAATTAAAATCGCATTAATAATAAGATAGATCACTCCCGCCATCGCATAATAGGTGATCTCATCATATGTCTGCCCTACTAACTCTCGAGCTCGCCCCATAATATCGAGTAACGTAATTCCCTGCACAAGGGATGTACTCTTAAAAATCAGAACGATCTCATTAGAATAGCTCGGCAATGCTCTACGCAACGCAAGCGGGAGAAGTATCTTCATCGCTTCAAAACGATTCATCCCTAAAGCTAAACAGGCTTCCCACTGACTTTTAGAGATATTCCTCACCGCCCCGTAAAAGAGCTGGGTGGTATAAGCCGCAGAGTTTAACGACAACGCCAAAATGGCACAAAACCAAGCTTGGGAAAAGAGCCCCCATAACGGACTACTCTGTATCCAATTAAATTGCCCGGGGCCAGTATAGATTAAAAAGATCTGCACTAATAGCGGCGTCCCGGTAAAGAAGAGAATAAAGGCCCGAGCAATTTTGGCCAATAATCTTCCCTCCCAAAGCGTCAAGATCACTGTTAATAAAATAGCTAAGATAAAACCGAAAAAGAGCGCCGAAATAGTTAGCGTTAAACTTAGGGGCACTCCTTCTAAAATATAGATAAAACGTTCTAACATCTCTCTCTCCTATACCGCTGGCTCAGTTTCGTATGCAGTCATACGGTTATAGAGGAAATCTTGTAATTTTTGGCTTAAAAGAGAGATCACAAGATAAATCAATGCTGCCATGGAGTACCACGTAAAACCATCTGTGGTGGCGCTATAGATATAATCTGTCTCCTTCATCAGCTCGTGCACGCCAATCAAGGAGACTAAAGCCGTATCTTTTAAAAGCACAAGCCATTGATTGCTCAAGCCAGGAAAGGCATGACGCCACATCTGCGGCATCACAATATAGAAAAAGGTTGCCGGCTTAGAGAGGCCTAAAATCGCCCCCGAATGCCACTGCTCTTTTGGCACTGCAAGAAGCGCCCCTCGGATCGTTTGAGAAGCATAAGAAGCATAGATCAATGAGAGCGCAAAAGCCCCTAAAATAAAGAAAAGATACTCCCCGAAATTATCGAGAATAAAGAAATAGCCATTATTTAAAAAATCAGGAATGGAATCCTCAAACTCCATAAAAAGATGGGGGATACCAAGACCGATTAGAAAGATCACAATCAACTCGGGGAGTGAACGAACAATCGAAACAAAAAGCGTGACCGGAAGACGCACAAATCGCCACCGGCTAAGCTCTAAAAGCGCCAATATATTCGCTAATAAAAAACCGATGATTAAGGCCGTTAAAGCCAAAAAAAGTGTAGTTTTTGCCGCCAACAACATCGAGCTAAAATAGTTGCTGCTAAATATATCGATTAAACTTGAGAGTCCGCTCACCTTGCTATCTTCCCTATTGACTCAAAAAAAAGCGATGATTTTCGCCATCGCTTTTCTTATTTACAAAAGTTTTGAGGATTATTTTTCCTCAAACCACTTATTGTAGATCTCTTCATATTTCTCGCTTGCTCTAAATTTCTCGAGCGCAGCGTTGATCTCTTCGAGTAACTCGGTATCTTTATGACGTACGCCGATCCCTAAGCCCCGTCCAAAATAGTCAGGATCAGTCACCTTCTCACCGACTGTTACGAGCTTATCATTCTCACGGATATACTCATAAACCACTTCCCCATCCCCGAAAACAACATCCACACGGCCAATTAAAAGATCATTAATTGCTGAAGGATATTGCGGATAATTGGAGATATTCGCCCCCTTATAGGTGTTACGAATATATTGCTGGTGAGTAGAACCTGAGAGCACACCGATCTTCGCTTTACTAATATCTTCGATAGAATCAGCTTTATCTTTAGTGGTGATAAAGATGGAGTAGTTTAAATAGTAAGGCTCAGAAAATGCGAGCTGCTTTTCACGCTCTTCAGTAATATCCATAGAAGAGATAATGGCATCAAAACGGCGGAGACGTAAGTTCGGAATCAATGCATCAAAAGCTTGCTCAGAATAGGTACACTTCTTATCCATAATGACGCAAAGCTCATTCATCACATCAATATCGAAACCTAAAAGCTCGTTATTCTCCCCTTTATACTCAAAAGGTGGGTAAGCAGGGTTAGTCCCGATGCGAAGCTCATCAGCTACTGCTGTAGATGCCGCGAAAATCCCCGCACTGAGCGCTAAAACGCCTAATGTTTTTTTAATCATATGATCTCTCCTAATTATTATAATTTCGCATAAGTGAAAGAAAGCTCAAGCCACCCTTCACTCTACGATGCATCTTTATTATAAGCAGAATTAATGAGAAAGGTAGTTTTTAAATTCTTCTGTCTGCGGCGCATCAAAAATCTCTGCCGCTCCCTCTTCCACTACGCGCCCATTTTCCATATAAACCACATAGGTCGCGATTCTTTTTGCAAAATCCACATCATGGGTAACCACGATCTGTGTGATCTCTGTTTTAGCTAAATCTTCAATAATCGTCGCAACTTGTGAGGTGATCTCTGGATCGAGTGCTGCTGTTGGCTCATCAAAGAGTAATACATCAGGACTCATCATTAGCGCCCGAGCAATGGCTACTCGTTGCTGCTGTCCACCAGAGAGCTTTAATGGATAACGGGATTCTAAACCCTCAAGCTTTAACTCTTTTAAAGCATTGAGCGCCCGCTCTTCTGCAGCCTTAGGCTCCATCTTATTGAGCTTTACTGGCGCATAGGTGAGATTTTGCATCACCGTGCGATGGGGCCAAAGATGATACTGCTGGAAGATCATCCCTACTTTCTGCCTTAAAGCCCGAATACTCTTCTCGGAGATAGGATCTTTAAAATCAAAATTGAAACCCGCAATCGAGAGCTTTCCCGTTACCGGTCTTTCAAGGAGATTCAAAATACGCAATAGAGAGCTTTTACCCGCGCCACTAGGCCCTAACAAAACAACGATCTCCCCCTCATCTGCGCGAAGTGAAACATCGTGCAAAACCTGAAGGTCACCATATGAGTAGTCGAGGTTTTTAAGTTCTATCATGCATACATTCCATCAATATCTGCGTCTATTATCGGGGCACTTTAAAGAAGGCTTCAATCGCTCTTACCCTTGCGAGCTCTCTTTGAAATCTAAACGAAAGAATCTTTATAAAGTGTTCTCTAAAATTGTTCGTTTTATATTCTATGGTATTTTGAACTTCATTGCTGAACCTTTTCTACGCCTCGTAAAATTTTTCAAGCCTTCCCCCTTAATTACGCCTCAATCTCTCTATTTTTGGTACTATCAGAGATCAGACTCTATCTGGACAAATTCTTAAAAAGCTTTCATAAGATAAAGCGATGATTATTTTATTCTTAAACGGAATCGAAATCATATGAAAAAAGCGCGAGTGCAAGCATTTCTCAACTCTCCCAATAAGCGTCTTTCCCTAATGGGAATGAGCGGCGTGGGAAAAACCTTTCTTTCGAAAAAGCTCCCCCGAGATGAGTGGTTTCACTACTCTGTGGATTACCGTATTGGTACGCGCTACCTCAATGAGGAGATTAGCGACTTTTTAAAATTTGAAGCGATGAAGCAACCTCTTCTAGCCCAACTTTTGCGACGCAATGCCATTGCCATCACTTCCAACCTCTCCTTTGATAATCTCGATCCTCTTTCTGCTTATTTAGGAATGATCGGCAACCCCGAACTTGGAGGCTCAACACTTGAAGAGTTTCTTGCCCGCCTTGAGCTCCATCGGGAGGCAGAGATTGAGGCCATTAAAGATGTTCCAAAGTTTATTCGTCGCGCAAAAAAGATCTACGGTTATCCCCACTTTATTGTGGATACCAGTGGCAGTTTTTGTGAATTACAAGATGAAGAGAGCTGGCGATCTCTTGGAGAAAATAGCCTGCTTCTCTACCTTAAAGCCTCCGATGAGACACGAGATTTTGTAATTAAGCGAGCGCAAACTCATCCTAAGCCACTCTATTATCAAGCCCCTTTTCTGCGAGAAAAAATCACTCAATATCTTACAGAAAATGCCCTCTCCTCTACCCATGAGATTATTCCCAATGAATTTGCCCGCTGGGTCTTTCCCCATCTAATTGAGCATCGTTTAGATCTTTACGAAGCAATTGCTGAGCGCTACGGCATCACGATTGACGCCTCAAAGCTCTATAATATTCGAGATGAAGATGATTTTTACCAACTGATTGAAGAGGCCGCCCATGAGTAACCAAAACATTACCTCTCTACGTCGAGAGACCACTGATAATCTCCATATACGCCAATATCGCCCCCATTTTTTTAAGCTCAACGATGGCAGCGAATGGGCAGATACCCCCATTGCGATCCTCAATAAAGAGGTCTTTGCCGAAGAATCACTTCTCCCCACCTCTTTTGATCAACTGGCAGAATCCCATTTTAAAGCGTGGCTCGATCTTAAACCCACCGTAATTCTTATCGGCACTGGAGATAAGATGAAATTTCTCGATCCTAAATGGCAAGCCTTCTTCTATCAAAAGGGAATCGGTATTGAGACGATGCCCACCGAATCTCTCTGCCGAACCTTTACGATTTTAGCGGTGGAAGATCGGAACGCTCTGGGCATCTTCTTCCCGATCCATGAAAAAAAGAGATAATCAATAGAGATAAACGCCTCTCTATCTCTTTTTTTCCTATAAATTTTCTATCATATAAAAAAGCCCTCTTAAAATGACTCAAGAGGGCTTTTTAGATCGCGCTTTTTAGATAGCATTTCCTAAATCATGCTTTAGATTTTTCTCAACTCTTATAATTGATGAGCATAATCGTGAAGTTCAAAACCTTGTAGCGCCTCTTCAAAATTTTTGCCTAGCGCTATCACCTTAAATCGCTCCCCCATCTCTTCGGGATGAATCAGATGCTGAACTTTTTGGGAGAGTGCATACCACTCAAGCTCATCCTCGATCTCTGCTTTTGCCTCTGCCACAAGCGCTTGAATTTTATTACCAAAGAGGAAAAAGGCCTGCGAAGTATAACCGATAAACTCAAGCCCACTCTCCACTGCGATTGTCGCAACCTCTGTAAAATTTACATTAGCCGTTAAATCCTGGAGCCCCGGATAGATTAAAAAATCCTCATGGGCGCGATGTTTGTAATGGGCTAATAGAGTGCCACTGCTTCGCTCTGGACGATAATACTCCGCCTCGTCATAACCATAATCGATAAAGAGCGCAACCCCCTGCTCCATCGTCTCAAAAAGTGAAGGTAGCCAAGATCTTAAAATGGGGCAATATTCACTCTCATACCCTTCTGGAAAAAGATAGCCCTTCTCTATAAGCTCTGCATAAAAGGTCTCAAGAGCACTATCGGCTTGCCGAAGCTTAGGAGCAAAACGAACTGTTTTAGTGGTCTCCTCCACCTCAAGCCCTACATCCACATAGTAAGGAGCTCCCCCTTCAATTCGAAAACGCTCCACAGGAAGAGCATCGATCACCTCATTAGCAAGGATTAAACCACTCCAAGCCTTTTTAGGCGGAGTATCGTGCCACTCAACATGCTCTATAAAATCGGGCAAAAGAGTCGATATTTTCTCTTTTTGCTGAGCACGCAATGTTGGGGAGATCTCTAAAATAGCGTACTTATGAGGTAATGCATTTTGGGCCTTTAAATATTGCAAAAGATCGGTCGCCATGGTGCCATTCCCTGCACCTATCTCCAAGATCGTATACTCCTGAACGCCTTGCGCTTTTAGAAGTTCAGCAACCTCAATCACCTGATTGCCCAATGCTTGTGAAAATAGCGGGGAGATCAAGGGCGCCGTAATAAAGTCTCCCTCCCGCCCAAACACCCTCTGAGGGCCTGTATAGTACCCATGAGTGGGGTGATAGAGAGCAAGCTCAAAAAAGCGCGAAAAAGGGATTGTTCCTTGAGATTTTATCTCCTGCAAAATCTCTCTGGCTAACTCCCCCGAAAATTGACGCTCTTCATCCGTTGGAAGAGGCAGGCTGTTTAAGTCTTGCTCCCCTTGCGCTGATGATCGTTGCTTTTCACGCTCTATACAATTCATAAGCGAGTAACCGTTCCTGTACCATTCGCCCGCTTATTAACATTCACCTTCTCTCCGGGAAAGAGATCAAGAGGCTCTTTGACCTTAACCACCACATGCTTTTTATCTGCAGTGCGAATACCCACTTCACTGCTGCCATCTTCTGCCTGATAGATAGAGACAATCTCGCCTTTCCCACGAAAACGCTCACCAGGACCTCCCTCACCTGTAGAGGCGCAACCGACGAGAAAGAGTGTACTCATAAGAAAGATGACGATTTTTTTCATGATCCTAATCCTTGTATAGAAGAGAGAAGCCCCATCTATATCGCGATTCTAAAGGCGCTATAGATGAGGCTTTTAAATAACATTATTCTGCTTGTTTTGCTTCACTATTTTGGTTTTGGGGGCGTCTTCGAGTTGGACGACGACGGCGACGATTGCTGGAATTAGGGGCCGACCCTTTCTGCTCTCGCCCTTCCCCTTCTGCCGCTCTATTTTGTGCGGGGCGTCGACGACGATTATTAGAACGTCGATTTCGTGAATTTTGGGAGTGATTGCGATTTTGCTGTGAATTTCTTCGCTGCTGAGGTCTCCGCGCTCTATGATTACGTGTCGGGCGATTCTCAGGCTCCACTAAGAGCGCCTCTTCCAACACAGCAACCGGAATCTCCTCTTTAATATAATCCTCAATATCCATTAAGGAATAGACATACTCTTCACAAGCGAAGGTAATCGCTGTTCCTTCTGCCCCTGCTCGAGCTGTGCGACCGATGCGATGCACATAATCTTCGACATCTTGTGGCAGATCATAGTTAAAAACATGGGTTACATCGGAGATATGCAATCCCCGAGCTGCAACATCCGTCGCCACCATAATCGAGAGTTTCCCCTCTTTAAAATCCTCTAGCAACTGCTCCCGCTTTCTTTGGGGAATATCTCCCGACAGCACCGCTGCTTTATGACCATTCGCCGCAAGATAGCCATAGACTTCATCTGCAGTTCTTCGGGTATTTACAAACACGATAGAACGCTCAGGCTCTTCCTTCTCTAAAAGACCAAAAAGAAGTTTGATCTTCTCATGCGATCCTACATGGTAGAGGCTCTGCTCAATCCGGGCGCCTGTAACCTGCTCCGCCTTAACCTGAACGGTCTCCGGATCATTCATATGCTCATATGCAAGCTCTAAAACACGCTGAGAAAAAGTAGCTGAGAAGAGCATATTTTGGCGCTTTTCTGCCGCTGGCATTTGGCGCAGTAAGAAGCGAATATCGTTAATAAAGCCAAGATCAAACATGCGATCTGCTTCATCGAGTACTAGAACCTCAATATTGCGTAAATTCAATTTCTTCTGCTTAAAGTAATCGAGAATACGTCCTACTGTTCCAATGACAATGTCAGGATCGGCTTCTAATTGCTCATTTTGAGCTCCATAGCCTGCCCCTCCATAAAGAAGAGCATATTTTAAGCCAGTATAAGCGCCGAGCATTTCTGCATCTTCATGAATCTGCACTGCAAGCTCTCGAGTAGGCGCCATAATAATTGCGTAAGGACCTTTTTTATCCTCCTCAACAGGCACGGTCATTAGGTGATTTAGCGTTGCAAGTAGAAACGTTGCTGTTTTCCCCGTTCCTGTTTGCGCTTGCCCGGTAATGTCTTTCCCCTCAAGAAGCTTAGGCAGTGCTTTTTCTTGAATTTCGGTACAGAACTCGTAACCGTTATCCTCTAAGCTCTCTTTGAGTGAATCGTGCAAGTTTAACGCTGAAAACTTCGTTGAAGTTAAATGTGGTTTTCCCATAAATAGTAACCTGAATCTCCAAATGATCCGTTATTCTATAAAAATATGTAATGAGGTCATTTAAAAGATTAAATCCTTCGCAACCCTTGTTATTTACACTATTTTCAGTTTTAATAAAGTCTCTATTATCATATTTTATATAGAAAATTCCAAATCTAAATTTCTATATGTCATGAATTGCCTAAGGAGAGCTAAGTATGAGCAATTTAGTAAATGCAACTGATGCAACTTTCGAAGCAGAAGTCCTCAAAGCGGATGGACCTGTACTTGTTGACTTTTGGGCAGACTGGTGTGCGCCTTGCCGCATGATCGGCCCTATCATTGAAGAAGCGGCAACCGATTACGCAGGAAAAATCAAAGTGGTTAAATTAGATGTACAAAATAACCAAGAGACTGCCGTTAAATTCCAAATTCGTGGAATCCCCGCTCTTATGATCTTTAAAGATGGCAAAGTGATCGCTCAGCATGTTGGGGCTCTTAGCAAAGCGCAATTACAGCAGTTTATCGATAACAACCTCTAATTAAAAACTCGATAAACCTAATAAAACTAGCTTTTTCAGGGATACGTTCTTGCAAAGGCTAGTTTTTTTATGTGCGAAAAAAACGTATAATGCCCTCTTCTTTTATCCTCCTTATTAAATTATTTAGAAGCTGAGAATATGGAACTTATCAATACTCTTCACGCAACCATTTCCGATCTACAATCCCGTGTCTCTGATCTTCGGAGGTATCTTTGACTTCGATGCAAAGCAGGAGCGCTTAACCGAAGTCTTGATGGAACTGGAAGATCCGAATATCTGGAGTGATAACCCAGAAAAAGCACAAAAACTGGGGCAAGAACGCGCCGCCCTAGATGATTTTGTCTCTGGAATGACAACCCTTAGCGAGCGTCTTCAAGATTCGAGCGAGCTTTTAGAGCTTGCCGAAATGGAAGAGGATGAAGAGACTCTTGAACTCATTGCTGAAGATCTCAAGGGGTTTCAAAAAAGCGTTGAAAGTTTTGAATTTCAGCGGATGTTTTCTGGCGAGATGGACGCCAATAATGCCTTTGTGGATATTCAATCGGGCGCTGGCGGCACGGAGGCACAAGACTGGGCCTCTATGGTGCTGCGTATGTATCTGCGCTGGGGGGAATCCCGCGGCTTTAAAACAGAGCTGTTAGAGGTCTCCCCGGGAGATGTAGCGGGGGTGAAATCCGCCAGTATTAAATTTGAAGGGGATCACGCCTACGGGTGGCTTCGCACAGAGACAGGCATTCATCGCTTAGTCCGCAAATCCCCTTTTGATTCCAATAATAAGCGACACACCTCTTTCTGCTCTGTCTTTGTCTCCCCTGAGATTGATGACAATATCGAAATTGAGATCGATCCTTCCGATTTAAGAATCGATGTCTACCGAGCCTCAGGCGCTGGAGGGCAACATGTAAACGTGACTGAGTCGGCGGTACGAATCACTCACGAACCTACGGGGATTGTCACTCAATGCCAAAATGAGCGCTCGCAACATCGAAACCGAGAAGTTGCCATGAATCAATTACGCTCTAAACTCTATGAATTAGAGCTGCAAAAACGTCGAGATGATGCTGATGCTCTGCAAGATTCTAAAGCCGACGTTGGTTGGGGCTCACAAATTCGCTCCTATGTTTTAGATCAAGCTCGCATTCGCGACGTTCGCACCGGTTTAGAGGTGGGTAATACCCAAGCAGTCCTCGATGGCGATCTCGATCCTTTCATCGAAGCAAGCTTAAAGATGGGGCTGTAATCCATTTAATCCGTGCTTAACCAGTAAGCTTATGAAATAGTGATCTCCTAGGGGCATCTACAAAGCCCCTATTTCATCCTACTAGGGATTAACTCCCCCAAACACTCTATAAAAATTAATAATAATTGAACCGATACACCTTCTAAAACCATTAACTGAATGATATGACTAAACAAAAGACTCCCAAATCCCCCTGGTATTACGGCTGGACCATTGTCTTTGCCGCCGCAATGCTCACCATGATTACCGTAGGTATGCGCATGAGTATTGGCCCCTTTCTAATTCCAATGAGCGAAGGATTAGGTATTAGCCGAAGCTACCTCTCTAACGTGATCGCCCTAGGCATGATGGTCTATGGAATCGGCATGCCCATTGCTGGTTACTACGTGGCTAAACGGGGTACTCGCTTTGTACTAATCGTCGGTGCATTGATTGTCGCACTCTCCCTTATCTGGACAATTAATGCGGGCACAGGCTTTAGCTTCACCTTAGCTTATGGAGTGCTCCTCTCTTTAGGTTTAGCCTTTACTAGTCCTGTAGCTTTTACACAACTTATTAGTCGCTGGTTTATTAAACGCAGAGCGATGTCGCTGCTTTTCCTCTCCACAGGATCGATGGCGGGAATTGCCATTATGACGCCGCTCTTTAACTACACTATTCGGCTCTTTAGTTGGGAGCAGACCCTCATCGGTTATGCGCTTATCTTTGCCGCGCTGACACTATTTGTCGCCTTTGTGATTATTCGTGGCGAGCCCCCTCGCTATGCCGATCTTACTCGCGAAGAGGAGATTCAAGCCTATAAAATCCGTGAGGCGGAGCGACAAAAAAAGCTCTCAGGACCCACTTTTACTCTAAAAGAGGTGATGAGCACTCAGCCATTTTGGCTCATCTGTATCGGGATTTTCTCCTGCGGATTTAGTATGAATCTCCTCGGAACCCACGCAACACCTATGTTAATTGACCATGGCTTTAGCAGTGATGTTGCGTCCTTTGGCGTCAGTTTAATTGGGCTCGTAGCGATCTTTAGCACCGTAGCTCTTGGGCGAATTGCCGCTCGGGTCGAGCATCGTCTTCTTTTAGTGGCGATCTATCTCGTTCGGGGACTGGCATTTTTTGGTTTAGTTTCTGTGATGGAGCCATGGCAGCTCTATATGGTCACCATTATCGGAGGGCTAGTCTGGGCGGGAAATATGGGGATCTCTTCGGGGATGCTTGCAGATCTCTATGGGGCGCAAATTGTAGGTATGCTCTATGGCTGGGCCTTTGTTGGGCATCAAATCGGCGCAACCTTAAGTACCTGGCTTGGAGGCTGGGCTTATGAAAATTACGGCACCCATTGGATCGCCTTTGGAGCAGCAGGAGTCTTTCTTCTGATTGGCGCTACTGCTTCTTACCTACTCCCTAATCGGGCACAATATGCCGAGTCGATTCAAAATATTCGTCAATAAGATTAATGCCCTCTTCCCTAAGGCTAAAGAGTATTTCCTAAGGGAGAGCGAGGAAGAACTATGAGCAAAGTAAAGAAACAGTTTGTCTGCCGAGATTGTGGCGCAATTGCGCCAAAATGGTCTGGCCAATGCTTAGAGTGTAAAGCGTGGAATAGCATCGAAGAGACAGTGGTTGATGAGACCCCTACCCGTCTTTCCGGTTATTCGGGCACAGCAGGTACAGATGGCGTTCAGATCTTAACCGAGGTGCAAAAAGAGGCTTTAGAGCGTTTTCCTACCGGTTTAAATGAGCTCGATCGCGTCCTAGGAGGTGGGTTAGTCCATGGCTCTGTGGTTCTGATTGGCGGCGATCCTGGCATTGGAAAATCCACCATCTTACTGCAATCTCTCATTCATCTAAGCTTAACCGGGAAAAATGTTCTCTATGTCACGGGCGAGGAATCCCCAAGCCAAGTGGCCCTTCGGGCAGAGCGGCTACAGCTCGATGGCTCTAAACTTAAATTACTTTCGGAAACATCGGTAGAAAAGATCCTTCGTGTTGCAGAGCCGATGAATCTCGATGTTATGGTTATTGACTCGATTCAGACGATCTTTACAGAACTGCTAAACTCTGCACCCGGAAATGTAGGGCAAGTTAGAGAGAGCACCGCCCTTCTTACCCGCTTTGCTAAACGTACTGGCACCTCGATCTTTCTTGCAGGGCATGTTACGAAAGAGGGAGCGATTGCAGGCCCGCGAGTTTTAGAGCATATGGTAGATTGTGTTCTCTATTTTGAAGGGGAGGTAGACTCCCGTTTTCGCATTATGCGCTCTTATAAAAATCGCTTCGGACCTTTAAATGAGATTGGTGTCTTTGCCATGACTGGCACAGGTCTTCGCCCCATTAGCAATCCTTCGGCAATCTTTCTTTCACGCCATCAGGAGCGAAGTTCAGGCAGCGTCATCATGGTGACTCGGGAAGGTACGCGCCCCCTCTTAATCGAGATCCAATCTCTTGTAGATGATTCTTTAGGCGGCCATCCCCGACGTGTCACCCTCGGGATTGAGCAAAATCGCTTAACCATGCTCTTAGCTGTTCTTCATCGTCACGCAGGCATTGCGATGATGGATCAAGATGTCTATGTAAATGCTGTCGGCGGTGTGAAAGTGACTGAGACGGCATCAGACCTAGCAGTTATTGCTGCCGCTTACTCAAGCTTTAGAGATAACATTCTACCCGCAGATTTAGTGGTTTTTGGGGAGATTGGCCTTGCAGGAGAGGTACGTCCTGTTCCCCATGGAGAAGAGCGCCTAAAAGAGGCGGCCAAACATGGTTTTAAACGGGCGATTGTACCTAAAGCAAATATGCCTAAAAATCCGATCCCCAATTTTGAGGTGATCGGCGTTTCAAAGATCTCGGAGCTGATCGATAACCTCTAATGATCTCATTAGCCCATAAGATCTACCCTAATTTAAAAGAGAGTTCACAAAAAGGAGAAGAGATGAACGAGGAATACTTTAAAAACCCCAGTGAATCACGCATTGCGGAGATTTTACAAAACTCAAAGAGTATGGCCGTTATCGGACTTAGCCCGAAGGCGCATCGAGATAGCTATAAAGTTGCTGAATTTATGCAGCAGAAAGGGTATAAGATCTATCCAGTAAATCCGGCCCATGCGGGTAAAGAGATCTTAGGGGAGCATGTTTATGCGTCAGTAGAGGAGATTCCGGAAAGAGTGGATATTATTGATGTCTTTCGCCGCTCTGAACTCTTGCCTGAGGTCGCGAAAGCTGTGAAAAATATCGACTTTGGTTTTTTCTGGGCACAATTAGGCTTAAGTCACCCTGATGTTCCCAAAATTTTAGGGGAGAAGTTTAAAGATCGCATCATTATGGATCGCTGCATTAAGCTCGATTGGGATGCATTACTGTAGAGTAAAAATTTATTATAAATTTTACTTCTATCTTTACTAATATATTGACTGATATATTTAAGCATTAAAAAAAACCGAAGCTCTTGATCGCTTCGGTTTTTATTTTACACTCGCTCTTTTAAGCGCTTATCACTCGGAAGTCTTAAAACAGACTATTCCGCCCCACCCTCTTCCGGCAAGCTAACAAAGCCGATATTCGCTAAGCCTACCTTACTTAAAGCGGTAACAATTTTTGCTACTTTCTGATATTCCACAGAGGCATCAATATGGAGCTGAACCATCGGAGATTTCTCCCCTGCTTTGGGTTTAAGCTCTGTTAATCGCTCTACAAGCTTAGCCTCATCTACAGGGGCCTCATTCACAAAGAGCTCCCCCTCATCATTAACCGCAATTATAATGGGTTTCTCTTCCTCTTCAAGCTGCACAGGTTCTTCAAGATCTACCGCTTCCGGCAATTGTAATTTTACCGATTGAGTCACAAGCGGTGCTGTAAGAATAAAGATCACTAGCAACACCAACATCACATCGATCAAGGGAATCATATTGATCTCTGCCCGTGGGTTTTCTGATCTCTCGCGCAATCTGCCAAATGACATATCGCCTCCTACTCTCTCTCTAAATGGGACGAACGCTCTCGATCTGCCATCGATAAGGGTTCGGCATGCTCTAAGATCGAAACAAGCTCAAAGGCAAATGAATCAAGATAACCCATTTTTACTCGATTTCTACGCACGATCCAGCTATGAGCCATCACTGCGGGAATGGCAACGGCAAGGCCTAAACCTGTCATAATTAGAGCTTCCCCCACAGGGCCTGCAACTTTATCGATCGTACCTGCTCCTGTCGAGCCAATCTCAATTAATGCGTGATAAATTCCCCAGACAGTTCCAAACAATCCAACAAAAGGAGCGGTTGCTGCAATGGTCGCTAAGAGCGCCACACCATTTTCTAACGACATCTGAATATTATCTAACGCTACCCGTAGAGTGCGGGTGAGATACTCATCTTTTGTACCTGAACTCTGCAATCCCCCACTTTTAGGGCGATAGTTCTGTAACGCCTCTACTCCACTCTTCGTTAATGATTCATGAGCAGTTTTAGGGCTTGAATGAAGGGATGTTGCAACTTCAGCCACCGAAGGTGCTGCCCAAAATTGGGTTAAAAATTGCTTGGTTTTTACTTTATCGGCCACTCCTTGGAAAAACTTTAGAAAGATCACCAACCACGACACAATAGACATCACAATTAAGATGATAAAGAGCGTGTGGGTAACAAAGTCTCCTTGATTGATAAAGTTCATAAACCCTAAGTTTGATGCAGGTTCCATACTTTTTCCTTCTACGCAAATTGGGTGCTAAATAAATGAATAAGCCCTAATACTTATCCGATTTATGGCTAATTTTACTGATTACATTTTAAATTGATACTGAATTCGTACCCGAATCGGAGTGGGTACACCATTCACAAGATAGGGGCGAAGACGGATTCCCCGTGCAGCTTTCGTCGCTTCTCGATCTAAAATATCGTGCCCCGATGAGCGCTGAATAGCTACCGATGAGACCGTTCCCCCCTCATTAACATTTACTAAAAGAGCAACAGTTCCCTGCATTCGGCGCTGCCTTGCCGCCCGAGGATACCCCGGCATCGGCTTACTTAAAACACTCACCTCATGCTCACTATAGACTGACTTTGCCGTTTGTGCTGTTCGTGCAGGTGCATTCCCCGGTGCTGCATGACTCTGCCCCTTAGGCTTAGGTTTTGCAGGAGGCGCTTGAGGCTTAGGCTCTGGCCGACGCTCTACCTTCCTTTCTGGTTTTCGCGGTGGTGCTTTTCGCTCAGCCTCTGTTCTTTTTCTCGCCTTATGTTCTGCCCTTTTTTTAGCTGCAATAAGCTCCTCTTTAGGTGGCGTAGGCTTTGGCTCAGGCTTAGGCTCTGCTTTTGGTTTAGATTCTGGCTCTCTCTTAGGCTCTTCACGATCCTTGATTTTAGGAGTCTCCTTCTCTTTAGGCGGTTGCTCCTTTTGAGGCTCTGCATTTTCAAGCTCTTCCGGCGAGCTCTCTTCGGCATTACCCTTCTGCTCTGCTTCAATGCCGGCAAGCTGAAAACGGTGCATCGTCAATTGCGTTGCAGCCCCTTCTTGCATCACCATCTCAACCTTGTTGCCAAGCGATGTTAAGCCCATAAATGCACCTGCGTGGACCAATCCCACGCAGATGATGGCTAACATAACACTGCTTCTGTTTCTGTTGCCCATAATTTAATAATTAAAATTCATAATTCAATGAGAGCCAAACTCGACGCCCTTCGTGCAGACGATTATAACGATTTGTGTAATCCGTTGCTGAATTAGGTGGCTTTGCCCCTGTATCTGCCGGACGATAATCGATAAAGTTTTTATCAAAAAGATTATCAATCCCTGCGGTTACCTTAGTTTGACGATTTGGCTGATAGCTAGTCCCTATATTCATTAATGCATAATTGCGGTAATAAACTCTATTATTTTCCCAATCGAGCGCATTAAATTGCTTCGCTCGATACTCCGCTGCCGCCCAAAGATTCCAGCGCTCGTTAATATCCCAATCGGCTTTTACATTTACCATATGCTTTGGTGTTGCACTAAAAGGAACTTTAAGCCCATCATCATTTCGGTAGTGGCTATCGGTATACGTATAGTTCGCGGTTAAACGTAGATCCTCTTTAATCTCAAACTTAGTGGAGAGCTCTACCCCATAAAGTTTAGCATTATCCACATTAAAACGTTTAGAAAACTCACTTGTACGCTCTTTACCCCAGCCATTTAATGTGACACATCCTGCAACATTTTCCGCCGCGCAATTGGGAACGGTTAAAGCTTCGATACGATCTTTAAATTGAGTATAAAAGGCCGTTGCCGTAAAGCTAAAGTCGGTAAGGTTATCATAACTTACCCCAAGCTCCGCTGAAGTGGCTGTTTCGGGTTTGAGATCCCGATTCCCTAAAAGAGGAAGGCGCCCCTGTCTTCCTAAACCAATAAGATCATCAGTTAAAAGATGAAGATCTGGCGCTCTAAAGGCACGGCTTACGCCCCCTTTAATCTGCCACTCATCATTGAGTTTATAAACCCCATAAACCCGAGGGCTAAAATGATTACCAAAAACCTCATTTTTATCGAAGCGAACGCCCATTGTGGCTGTAAATTGATCACTCACCATCCACTCATCCTCTAAAAAGAACGCCCATTGCCACTGTTTCACATCTAGGGGGGATTCGATTAGAGTATCTTTTAATTTTTGTTGATGGAACTGAAGACCTGCGCTTATAAAATGATCCCCCAGACCAAACATCCATTTATGATCAAAGATAAAGTTTTGATATTTAATATCCCGTGGGAGACCATTATCTGCCGTTACAGGCTGAGTCACTGGATTTAAACGCCCTTGAGTTTTTGTACTATCCCATAAAAACGAGCTCTCCACAGTGGCAAAATCAAGCTCTGCCGTATGAGAAAGTGAGAGACGATCCCGCACAAAGCGGAGATGATCAGCATAACCTCCCCCCGCTTTACCAGGCTCTACCGCGCTATTTTGGGTGCCGAGCTGATTATCATCATTGGCATAGCGCTGAACACCTTTATCATAAGCAAGAATAAATTCATGATTCTCGGGAGTGAAGGTTAAACGGCCGCCATAATTAAAATTCTTCTTTTCACCTAACCCCGTAAAATTAGCGATCTTTCCGCTCTGAGTACCAGCGAGCTCATCGGCAGCATTTTTAGTAAAACGGCCTTTAGCATTACGCCCACTTTGAAAGCTCCCCATCAGAGCTAAACCTAAAAGATCACTCTTAAGCGGCCCTGCCAGATAGAGCGATGTGTTATTGCTTCCGGCAAAATCGCTCTTTAAGCTCTCCGTTATCCCCGCAGAGATCTGCCCACCCCATTGATCGGGCACTTTTTTCGTAATGATATTTACCACACCTCCAAGGGCATCGGATCCATAGAGTGTAGACATCGGGCCTTTTACAACCTCAATTCGCTCGATAGCAGAGCTAGGAGGAATAAAGCTCGAATCCACATCACCAAAGCCATTAGGGCGAGCACCCGAGCTATTTTGGCTCAAACGCTTACCATCAATCAGCAGCAACGTATAATCATTACTTAAACCCCGAATACCAATATTCGCTCCCCCCGCTTTACCGCCCCGCTCGATATTGATCCCCTCAATATCATTTAAAACTGAGCCAATATTATCGAAGGGGCGCTCACTAATCTTCTCCTCTCCGACAATAGAGATCGATGCAGGTGCATCTTTAATCTCTTGAGAAAAGCCGGATGCCGTCACCACTACGCTCCCTAAATCGAGTGAGTCTCTACGGTCAAGCGTGCTCATAGCAGTCTCACTCTCTGTCAACTCATCTGCGCCCCCATCATACGCAACCTGAGCTTCTGCCATAGTGATCGCGCTCAATGCTGTTGCAGCAAATAGCGCCTTAAGATAGTGGGAGATAAATATTGGCCTCATTGAAAACCCTCTTATTTCTGTTGTTATTCGCGATGTTAAGCAGCCCCTACAGCAATCATCCGAAGTTCCCTCTTTCTAAGCGATTGAGTCTCCATCTCAATCGGGGTGCTTTTCATCATTCTTGTTAAAACTGATTATTCACCGCTCTTTTCATATCTTCAAAACAGATATGAGAAAAGATAGCTTTTCAAAGCAGATCTTATTCGGTAATGAGAATTATTAACATTAAGCAGAAAGAAGTCAACGCTAATGAGAACTATTTTCAAATAATAGTTAAAGCTGTTCATAAATTTTAGGCGCTGCCCGTACTCTTCTCAAAAAGCAAGAAAACAGGCATCCCTCCCTAAAATAGGCTAAAATGCTTAGAATTATTAGCGAAAAGTAAGAGTGCTATCTCTCTGAACTTTATCGCTTTTTTTAATGCACAAAGTAGATATTCTTGATCTTCATCCGCTCTTTTTAGTAGCTTTATAAGAGAGATTAAAATGTTAAATAGCTGTAGAAAGCTTTAAAAATCTCTTGAAAAGTTAAGATCAACTCCCCGATTCACCTTTTTATAAAAACGATATAACGATTCAATGCGTGCAATAACCACTTTTTCTTCGCTCTATTTAGCGACCCTCTTTATGCTCTTTGCAAATGGGCTTCTCACCACCTATCTTGCGCTCGATCTCGAACGGCAAGGCGCGGCGAGCTGGGCAATTAGTGGCTTAACATCTGCTTACTATTTTGGGCTTGTGATTGGCGCCAAAATGGGGCATAAATTAATCGCCCGCGTAGGTCATATTCGTAGTTATGTTGCGGCCTCTGGCGTTACAGCGGCAACGGTGTTGATGATGGGCTTAATCGAAGAGATTCCTTTCTGGATTGGCGCTCGATTTATCACTGGGCTTGTGATGATGTGCCAATATATGGTGATCGAAAGCTGGTTAAATGATCAGGCCGAGCCACAACAACGGGGCATCGTTTTTGGGCTCTATATTGCCGCAAGCTCTCTTGGGGGGCTTTTAGGTCAACTGGTCTTCTCGATGATCGATCCTATCGACTTTAGAGTCTTAATGATCGTATCGATCTTCTTCTCTCTCTGCCTTATTCCGCTCGCAGTAACCCGAGCGATTCACCCCACTCACCTTAAAGCTGCGCCACTCAATATCTTCTATTTTGTGAAACGGTTGCCCCAAGTGCTAATTATTACCCTTGTAGCCGGGATGTTTGTGGGTTCGTTTTATGGTTTAGGGCCTGTATTTGCAAGCCGTTTAGGGTTAAATTCCCAAGATGCCGGACTCTATATGGCCGTAAGTATCGGAGCGTCCCTTGTCATTCAGTGGCCTTTGGGATTACTGTCAGATCGGGTGAATCGCCTGCTCTTAATCACAGGTGTGGCTATTCTTCTTGTGATTGCCTCCTTTTTAATTAATCTCCCCTGGCTAAGTGTTTGGCAGATTCTCTTTATTAGTTACTTTGCTGTAGCCCTGCAATTTACGCTCTACCCCTTAAGTGTAGCGATTGCTAATGACAACATCGATGAAGATAAGCGTGTTTCACTAAGTGCGGTGTTGCTTGTGCTCTTTGGGGTAGGAGCCGTGATTGGCCCTCAAGTATCGGGGCTATTTATGCAATATTGGGGCGCAACGGGGCTCTATAAATTTGTGCTGCTCATCTCTAGCCTTGTGATTGCCATGAACCTTCTAAAAGCAAGCCGCCGTTTAGCTGCAGATACCGAAGATGCTCTCCCACACGTTATGATGCCCGATGGACAGCTCTCGCCCATTGCAGCTGCAACTTTAGACCCTCGTATCGATGAAGATGCCTTTAAAGAGGAGATGGAAGATGAAGAAGCTAGCGAAATCCGAATGGCTCTACGGGAGGAGATTGAAGCTGCCGAACTTGAAAAGCAGAAGAGTAAAGTGGAGCGATACGCCATCTTGCCCTACGAAAATGGGTATAGCTATCAGCGCTTTTTATATAAATATGGCCGCCCTGAAACGAGCGAGCACTCTTAATATTTAAAGAGTTTAAGAGCTTTGAGTAAAATAAGATGCAATACTCTTTATTCGAGCTCTACCACCCTTTTGAATAGATCGTTAATAGCATTACTTAACCTTTAATACTTATCATTAATCTTTAAAGTTAATAAGAGAGAGAATCATGAATTCCCACAAAAAGAGCACCCTACCCCTTAAAGTCCAAGAAGAGATCGCCCGAGATATTCTCACCGGCGAGCTAAAACCTGGGGAGAAAATTTTAGAAGAATTTTACGCCAATAAATTAAATGTTAGCCGCGCCACTGTGCGGGAGGCGATCGGCATGCTGGTGACGCTCCGCATCGCTACTAAAATTAGCAATCGAGGCACCTTTTTAAATGTCTATTCCCTCGATGAGCATATTACAATCTATAAACTCCGCTCCTTCTTTATCAAAATGGCGATGGAGCAGATTCAAAATTTAGAGCTTAGAAAGAGCGCCGCACTCTCTGTAGAGCTCAGCGCTTACGCCGATGAGATTGTGGAGAGCAAAAATGATCTCTATCGCCTTTTAGAGCTGCATCACAAATTCCAAAAAGCGATTATTTCGGCGTCAGGTAATCAGATTTTAGAACGCAACTACCCCTCTTTTTATATCTCTTTGCAATTTTTGCATCAGCAAAAAGAGTTTAAAAAGATCTTAGCTCACACCGAACATAATCTCGAAGAAGAGCCTTTACTTGAATATCAAGAGATCGCCAACGCCATCGCTAAGCGTGAATTTGAGCGCGCCCTCCGAATTCTTGAGGCACACAATGCCCGTATTATTCAGGTATTAGAAGATTATAAGGCAACCAAATTAAAGCTCGAGAAGCAGAAAGCGATCGCTTAGGTAAAGCAGCCGCTTAACTTTTAAAACTTTTTATAGCCAAGAATGAAAAAGCCCTTATCCATCACTCTGATCGATAAGGGCTTTTATGCTTCTCTACATTTTAACGGCGCTTTAATCGGCTTTATCAATGCCAAAAGTTATCCACAATTTCTCTAAAAAGTAGCGCATAATCGTTTAGCTTATCTCTACTCTTTATAGAAATTATCTCGCGCGTGCTTTGCCCGGGAGAAGACTTTGTGTAATGTCTCTCTCTCCCCTTCATCGAGCGCATTTTTAAGAAGATCGATATTCTTCTGATAAGCTACCAGCACCTCTAAAATAGACTCTCGGTTTTGTAAACAGATATCCGCCCAAAGATCAGGATCTGAAGCAGAGATCCGGGTAAAATCCCTAAATCCCCCAGCCGCAAATCGGAAGATCTCCGCTCTATCATCTAAATTTGCCAAGGTATCCACCGTTGCATAAGCTAGCAAGTGCGGAATATGAGAAGTGGCTGCCAAGACCTGATCATGGTGTTTTACCCCCATCTCTTCTGTCATCGATCCTGCCGCTTGCCACATATCATGAATGGTTTTAACCGCATCATGACTATTCCCTAAGTGGGGAATAACCAAGGTTCGGCGATTTTTAAAGAGTGTATCAAAAGAGTTTTCCACCCCATGCTTTTCAGTCCCTGCAATAGGATGAGCGGGCACAAAGCGCTCAGGAAGATAACCCAGCTCAGCTTCGATACTCTCAATCACTGAACCTTTTGTAGAGCCCACATCACTGACCACAGCATCCTCTTTTAGGTGAGGAACAATCTCCCGCATAATCTTGCCCATTGCGGTGATCGGCGTTGCTAAAATAACAATATCCGCCTCTTTAACTGCCTCAGCGAGAGTATTCTCAAAACGATCAGCCACCCCAAGCTCTACGGCTTTCTCCATCGCCTCCTGACTCTGATCAAAGGCGATAACCTCATTCACAGCGCCAGCACTCTTTAAAGCGCGAGCTAAAGAGCCCCCAATGAGCCCCACCCCAATAATGGTAATGCGCTCTTTAAAAAAAGGTTTCGATAAATTTATCTTCATGCTCTCACCTTATCGATTGAGGCTAACAGTGATTCAAACGCCTCTACAAATTGTTGAACACCTGCCGCTTCTAAATCAGCACAGATCATCTCAAGATCGATCCCGAGCTCTCCAAGCTTAAGAAGTCGCTCCCGTGCATGCTGAATCCCCTCTAAAATTCGAGGTTCGAGCACGCCCTTTTCCTCTTTAAAAGCATGATAAGTGACGGGCGGCAAGGTATTGACGGTGTTTTCCCCCAAGAGCTCATGAACATAGAGCGTAGCGGGATAAGTGGGATCTTTCACACTGGTGGAAGCCCACAAGAGGCGCTGAGCCTTCGCCCCTGCCTCAAGTAACTTTTGAAATCTTGGGCTTCCCATTACAGCGAGGTAATGCTGATAAGCTAGGCGTGCGTTATCGATGCCGATCTTACCCTTTAATTCCGGAGCTTTGTCTGCCACAAGCGGATCGATAACACTATCAATACGGGAGATAAAGAAACTGGCCACCGAAGCGATCTCTGCAATCGATTCTCTTTTCGCTTTACGCTGCTCAAGCCCTTTTAAGTAAGCTTCAAGAACAGCACGGTAACGCTCAAGCGAAAAAATTAGCGTAACATTTACATTAATGCCTTCAGCAATCAGTTGCTCAATAGCGATTAAACCCGCCTCCGTCGCTGGGACTTTAATCATACTATTAGGCCGATCGATCAATCTCCAAAGTGCCTGTGCCTCTTCGATAGTCTCTTCTGCGTTATCCGCCAGCTCAGGGGAGACTTCAAGGCTCACAAAGCCATTTTCGCCACCACTTTTATGATAGAGCGGAAGAAAAAGATCACACGCACGCTGAATATCTTCAATCGCCAGTTGAAAAAAGAGTGCTTTATTAGAGAGCCCTCGATACTCTTCCGCTTGCATCGCCTGCGTATACTCATCTCCCTCAAGGATCGCTTTCTCGAAGATAGCAGGATTAGAGGTCACGCCTCGAAGCCCTTCTGCTTCGATCATTTGTGCAAGCTCACCCCCCTCTTTAAGCATCTTACGCTCAATATTATCGAGCCAGATACTCTGCCCAAGATGGGCGGCCCTCTCTATATTATTCATCTCTTCTCCTCAGCCTGTTCTTAATAACTTTTATACTTAGCCGCTCTTTAAGGTTGAATGGGGGATGGCGTAAAGAAACTGCGATTCCCCATACGACGAGTCGTCCCCTTAGGCAGCCAAATATCATAATTGCTGGGGATCAAGGCTCGATCGGTATAGATATTTTCTAACCATGCCGGATTCAATTCAATCAACACACCTTTACTTAAACCTGTTGTTGCAGCAAGCTCAGTTAAGCGCATCGGTGTACGAAGACGAATTCCCTCAATGCGGCTCGCCATATTGTCATTAAAGCGAATGCCGGGGAAATATTTTCTAGGATTGCTCGCAATCTTCCGCGCGGCTAAAAATTCCGCATAGAAATTGCGAGAAGCAAATTTAAAGGCCCCTTCCTGATAATTCCAAACAATCTTACCAATATCAGTTCCATAGCGCTCTTTTGCACGGCGCATATGACCTAGGCCTGAATTATATGCCGTTAACGCCATTGCCCACGAACCTGTCGCCCGGTAATTTGTCTCTAAGAGAGCCGCGGCCCCTTGCGCTGCAATATATGGATCGAAACGGGAATCGATAATATTATTTCGCATCATCATATAATCCCGCGCTGTACCTGGCATAAACTGCCACATCCCTGAAGCACCCACCTTCGAACGGGCATTATTTTGGAAAGAGGATTCCACATGAGGCAAAAAAGCTAAATCTTCGGGCATTCCTTTGGCTCTTAACACTTTTCTAAAATAGGGAAGATACGCTTGGCTGCGAAGAATTCCCTCTCTAAAACGGGATTTGAGCCCTCTTTGCCCACGCACTCGATCTGCCGCGCCGATAATCGCCTGATTCCCTCCTGCTTTTTTAAGCATTTTGGCCATCTTCGCTTGCTCTGCTGTTAAGCGCCCGCCATAACGTTGCTGATGCTCAATAGCACGGAGATTCTGTTTAATCTTGTTTGACTCTAGATCCCATGTGCGGCGATCTCCTTGCGTGATATAGACCACCTCATACACCACATCAAGATAACGATCATCATGAAATGCCACCTGATCTGTATCCCACACACTGTAGATATTGGTCCAGAAAGCCACCATCGGCTCAATCTCTCTCGGCTCATCAAAACCGCCAGAAGGCCCTCTATCCACACTCGAACAGCTCGCTATAAAAGCGATTAGAAGCGCCACAATAAATAGACGAAATTGTTTGATCTTTTTAAACACAACTCACCTTCTACTAAAATTTTTAAAAGAGGAGAAAGGGCGCAAAGATCACGCCCTAAGATCCCCTGCTCTATTTCTGTTGATTACTCTGCTAAATATCTTTTTGCTCGCTCAATCGCTGCTAAGACCTGCTTAGGTGCTGTCCCCCCGTAATGATCCCGAGAGGCCACAGAGCCTTCAAGCGTAAGATACTCAAAGACATCTTCTGTAATGAGATCGGAAAATTGCTGCAATTCCGAAA
>JASLFU010000026.1 GCA_030150405.1 Ignatzschineria sp. | reverse complement strand
CATTCCGGGGGTGATTTTGTCGCAGTTAGAGATACAGATCAACGCATCTGCACAATGTGCATTCACCATATACTCTACAGAATCTGCAATGAGATCACGGCTTGGGAGTGAGTAGAGCATTCCATCATGCCCCATAGCAATTCCATCATCTACAGCGATGGTATTAAACTCTTTTGCGACGCCCCCCGCAGCTTCAATTTCGCGCGCAACCATCTGCCCTAAATCTTTTAGATGTACATGCCCTGGCACAAATTGGGTAAAGGAGTTTGCCACCGCAATAATCGGCTTTTTAAAATCCTCATCGCTCATCCCCGTTGCCCGCCAAAGTGCTCGAGCCCCTGCCATATTCCGCCCTTGGGTTGATGTGTGTGATCGATATTTAGGGTATTTCACCATGATCTCCTCTATGTAAAATCCAACTCTAAAATATATTTTTTGCTTATAGTGCTTTTTATCTTGCTTTAAAATATTTGCTTTAAAAGCTCTTTATTCGATACAAAGGGGAGCTGTTGCTTAAATCTCATCTCCCTTGATCTTTTACTCTCTTTTCCTATTTTACGGGGGTAATGCAAAATAGTGCGTAATGAGCTCTGTAAGCCCAGCGCTGGAAATGCCCCTCTTGTAAAGGGATAAAATTTACCATATCACACTCTCTATAATTTGTGATAACAAAAAAGCGCCCCAAAGGGACGCTTTAAAGAGCTCTTTTAGCGATTTTTAAGAATCTCGATCTAGAATCTCAATCTACTTTTTCGTCGCTAAAATAACATGGGGAGCTTTAAAGAGTGCGGAAATTTTCGCTCCCTCTTTAAGATTTAGTTTTCTCGCGCTCTCATTGGTAATAATCGCGACAAACTCAATGGTGGGAGACACCTTTAGAAAAAACTCACTATTAACGGCGCCTTCCACAATTTTGGTAACCTCTCCTTTAAACTGATTACGAGTCGAAAATTGATACTCTGTCTCATCACTTAAAATGATCCAGGAGGCTTTAATTAAAGCTACCGCCTCTACCCCACTCTTTAAGCCAAGCCGCTCTGTACTTGCTTGAGTAATCCCCGCTACAATCTCAAAACCATCCCCAATATCGAGGATAATTTCATCATTCGTTGTACCAGCACGCACCTCTGTAACTCGGCCTTTAAATTGATTTCTTGCTGAATTTTTCATCATTACTCCTCACTTTCTCGGTGGTCAATTCTTAAAATTATTAAAGAGTTAAAACTATAGTGGATAATCTCTAAATTGTGAGATTTCTTACCCTCTTACCGCCTCATTACTTATAGCCCAATTATGCTTCTAAGAACTCTCCATCTAAATAGCGCCAATGCCCCGCCTCTTTTAAAAAACGGCTTCTTTCGATAAACTTTCCCGCCTTACCATTTACGCTATAACGGGCCTCAAATTCCACAAAATCGGGGGCTTCTCTATCTTTAAGATCTTTCCCAGTTTGGCGAATTTTAAGAAGTAGCCACTTAATTTTCGGGGCATCTTCCACCTCTAAAGATTCAGGCCGTGTAGAAGAGTGCCAGCTCTCTAAAAGATAGGGATCTAAATTAAAATAAAAGGCTGAATATCGAGAGCGCATCAATGCCTCTGGTGTTTCAGCCAGAGCGCCCTCATGAATAGGAAGGCAGCACTCTCCATAGCTCTTTCCTGTCCCACATGGGCAACGCTCTTTTATGGCTTTATCCATCTTAATCGAACTCATTTTGCTCCTAGCTCTTGCTCTTTATTAAACTTACCTTCAAAACCATAACGTTATTTGCAATAATCAATTACAATCAACAACTTAAGATTATTACAAGGTGTTTTTGAAAATAGTTCACTCTTGATTTTAAAGTCGCCCTATTATACGCCTAAAGCTCCCGAGTAGATAGATAAACTGAAGCTTAGCGCTTATTGATAGAGCTATTTATCGATAGATGAAAAAGTTTAAGTTGATTTAGATTGAGATCATTATTGTGTAATAAGCCTATGCTACTCATTGCTCTCTCTCTCCTATATCACTCACTCTGGTTGATTTTTTCCCCGCTCTCTCAAAAAGGGACATTAAGCGTTTCTTTGAGTGTTGTTATTTTTCTCTTGCTCTTTCTCCTAAGTGCTCTTTTTCGCTATCACCGCGATTCTTCAACCAAACTTAATAATGAGCGAAGAAAATGGCCGCTCATCTACAGGAGTACTCCCTATGGTCTCTTTATACTTATCGGCATACTTCTCTCCTATTTCACCCTCTACCCCCAACTTTTAAACGATAGAGCGGCAAGAGCAGCCCTGCCTATTGAAGGGGAATTTATCCTCAAAGTGATGCGTAACTCCCCACAATATCGGGGCATTGATCTTAAATTACTCGAGGCTGCCGATCAGCCCCCTCTTCCCTATGCACTTAAAGGACAGCAGATTCGGATATACCCTGAAAAGGAGTTCTCATCTACTTTTGAAGTGGGAGCAATCTACCAATTAGCGCTAAAAATTAATCCCCGAGATAGCCGCAACTTTCCCGGTAATCTCTACCAAAGATTACAGCTTTTACTCTATGGCTCAATCGGTACAGGAACAATTCTCGCTCCCGATTCGATTAAACAGCTAAAAAAGTCTTCAACGATAACAACACTTCGGCAGAGGATCGCCCAAAATCTTTTAAAAAAATACCGTAATGGCGCGCTTATGGCGGCTCTCTCTGTGGGCAAGAGTGAGTATCTTACTTCCCAGAACTGGCAAGATCTTCGGCAAACGGGGACTATTCATCTTGTTTCAATCTCAGGACTGCACCTTTCATTTACAGCACTTTGGGGATTTTTTATTCTTAAAACGCTTTTTGGTCTTTTCGCAATTCGTAAAATTCCCCCTTATAAACTTGCAGCTGCGCTCTCTATTATTATTGCTTGGAGTTATGCGCTTATCGCCGGCTTACCGCTACCTACTGAGCGGGCAGCTATTATGTTTACCGTGATGATGTTTGCCCACCTTATGGGGCGCCCGATCTTCTCATTTCAGAGTTTAGCCATTGCGCTCACAATTATTCTTTTACGAACCCCCCTCTCCCTCTTATCGGCTGGATTTTGGTTAAGCTTTACCGCTTTGGCGATCTTAATTTTGGTCAGCCGCATTACACAGACACCTTGGAGAGTTATTCTCCTCTCCCAATTGATGGTCTCTCTGCTCTTAATGCCCCTTACTCAAAGCTTTTTTGGTGAGGTCTCTCTTATTAGTCCTCTTATCAATTTAATCGCGATCCCCCTTACTACCTTCTATATTCTCCCAGCGCTCATGCTCGGACTGCTGCTTAAAATCACACCCTTTACAGAAACAATCAGCCATACGCTTTTAAAATTAAGCGATTACCTTTTATCTCTCTTTATGACTCTTATCGAAAAGAGTGCTCAGCTCCCCTATGCGGCTCTTGATCTACCTAAATATCCCCTGCCTTATGCAATTATTATTACCTCCGTGTTGCTCACTTTTTTAGCGCTTACTCCCAAAGCTCCCGCTCTTTTTCATTACTTAAAGGGGCTAAGATCTCCTAAAAGAAAGAGCCTCCCAATGATCAATATCCTCCTAGGGTTACTTATTCCCCTTCTGCTTGCGACGGGGGGTTATCTTTATGCTCAAAAACGCCTGACGACTCCCAAACTTTTAGATTTCTGGCTCTTCCCGGTAGGCGAGGGACTATCTCTTCTTCTGCATAGTCCTTACAATCAAGAGGCGATTTTATTTGATACGGGAAGTTATTTTCGGGGCTTTGATTCTGGACGAGTGGTGATCCTGCCCGCTTTAAAAGCCCTTAATATTCAACCTACCCAACTGATTTTAAGCCTCGATAATCAACAACACCGAGGGGGAACCCGAGCCATACGTACGCAATTTCCCCATTTAAAACTCTATACTCATCCCGATCTCTCCTCTTTTACTGGAGGGAGGAACTGTTTTATACACACTATTCATCTTGCTGATTTTGTCTTAGAACCAATTCCGGAGATCAAAAAGAGCTGTGCTTATCGTCTACGCTTCCTTAATATAGCCTCAAAAGAGGGTGATATTGCCTGGATTATTTCTGATCCTAATCCCCATGAATGGCAATCTCTCCTAACTAAAGTAGAAAAAACTCAACAAACGCCCCCTAAAATATTACTCTTTCCCAATCAGGGAAGAAGTCGTTACTTTAAGCGTTTTTCAGAATCTGCCTTAGAGCTCCAAACTCCCCTTATGCTCTACTCTACAAAGGAGATTGCCCCGGAATCCAAATATACTTATCAACCCCCTCTAGCCCTTCTTAATCAGCATCCTTTAAATAGTTATTATGGCGCTGTGCATCTACAACTCTTTTTCGATCCTTTAGACAAAAGAGTAAAGATCGAAATAGAACATTTTCGAAACAGTGCGCGCTTTTGGTGGGCTTTAGAGCGTTACGAAAAATAATTTCAGCTCATCTATAAACTTATATAGAGTCAGCTTGCCCCTTCAAGAGGTGATTTTTAAGGCAAAATCTATATAATGCTGAAGTTTGTCATTTAAAAAGAAGAGCCCCTTATGAAGCTACTTTTGGTCGATATCGGGAATACTACAGCAGATTTTCGTCTTTACGATAGCAGCAGCGAAACCCTAACAAGTCTCATTCGCCCTTTAAGTCAAGATGCTGTATTGCGTGATTTTAACGGCATTAAAAGCGCCCTAGATGCTTTTAATGTTGAGTTTGAAGCTATTGTCTACGTCTCGGTTGTGCCCGCCCTTAATGATCTTATTCGCTCTTTAGGAGAACTCTATAATATCCCTGTTCTCAGTACGCGGCGGGATCTTCCGGTAGATTGGGATCGTTTTAAACTACAAAATCTTCACCGCTTAGGGGCTGACTTTATTGCTAATTTTTATGGCTTTATTGAGCACTATCCCGAAAAAAATGCCGCCATTATCTCACTAGGGACAGCGACCACTCTCTTCTTGATCCAACAGGGAAATTTTATCGGAACCACTATCTCCCCTGGAGTAAAATCGAGCCTCGATGCCCTATTATCAAAAGCTGCGCTTTTAGGGGGGATGGATTATGAAGTCTTGCCCCAATCCTTAGGATTTAATACCTTCGAATCGATCAGTATTGGCGCAATGAATGGCCATTTCTATATGATTCAAGGGCTTCTTGCTGAACTAAAAAAAGAGTATTCCATCGATAAAGTTCTCTTTACGGGAGGCAATGCTAAAAAGTTTGCTAACGCTGCCAAAAAGTGGAATATCGCCATCGATGAGGCGCTCATCTTTAAAGGTCTAGTCGCCCTCTATCAAGGAAAAAAAGCAGGCCAACCTGTAACCTCTGTTGAGGATTACGAAGTTTTACGTAAAGAGCTATAAAAGATGAAGACGCCGAAGTTTTGGAGCCAAAGAGGTGGATTAAGCCGCCTTCTTTTCCCCCTCTCTCTTCTCTATAAAAAACTCTCTAAGAGAGATCTACGCAGTAAAGAGAAGCGAGCGCAGAAGCTCCCTAAACCGGTTATTGTAATTGGCAATATTAATGCAGGAGGCACAGGAAAGACCCCAGCAACTATTGCTCTGACACAGCTCTTTATACAGAAAGGGTGGAAGGTGGGAGTTCTTACCCGAGGATATGGGCGTAAGAGCCGAGAGCTTATCTTAAGCGATACCGTAAAAAGGAGAGATTTGAGCCTTTCTTATAACGCTAAAAGTGATCTTTTAGGGGATGAACCCACCCTTATTTTGGAAAAAACAGGGGCTAAAATGGCGGTGTTTCATAATCGCTATGAAGCAGGTAGAGCACTTTTAGAAGCTCATCCAGAGCTTGATCTTTTTATCTGTGATGATGCCCTACAACATCGGCAACTCGCCCGAGATATTGAGATTATTGTGGTCGGTAAGCAGCTCTTTGGAAATGGCTATCTCTTACCCGCAGGACCGCTTAGAGAGCCTCTATCTCGTCTTAATAGTGCCGATTACATCCTTGCAAATAATCTTGATAAAGCAGCCACTGAGAGACTTAAAGCTCTAACGAACACCCCTATTGTGCATCTCTCTTCTCGTTTGGGAGATGCTTATAATCTAAAAACGGGGGAGATTCGCCCGCTTAAAGAATTTAAATGTCATAAGCTTCATGCTGCTGCAGGAATCGCTCACCCAGAAAATTTCTTTGAGATGCTAAAAGCAGAAGGAATTCATGCAACCTTGCATCCCTTCCCCGATCATCACAATTATCAGGCCAAAGATTTCTCTGACATTGATTCTCCGATCTTTATCACTGAGAAAGATGCCGTAAAGTGCCAAGCGCTTCCCAATTACAATTTTTGGGTTGTCCCACTCCTAAATGAGATTGATTCTCAGTTTCATGATAAACTGCTCGCCACACTTAAGGAGAAAAGAGCGCTTTAGAATAACAATAGCCAGAATTTCGTAAAGTAAGAGCTCGGGATTTTACAATAAAGGGAAAATATCTCACACGCTCGGCTAAAAAGCGGTAAAATGGGATAAATTTCAAGGCTTTTGAAGAGAAAATTCTTTAAAGCCCCTTTATGCAGTAAAAAGGCAATGCTTAAAATGACCTTTGTCTCTTTTTGCGGAAATTAAAGAAAGCGCACTACACTAAAAGTGTGACAAAAAGAGCAATTTAGCTAAAACGCAATGTTTGGCATAAAGGAGAAAAAAATGACAATAAATAACCTGCATCTCTACACCGAAAGCAATATTAAAATGGATAATCCCGCCCGCCTAATTCGTAGACTTTGCAAGCATTGGGCACATAAATTAACCGTAGAATGTAGTGAGGAATCGGGAGTTACAGAGGGCCGTGTTGAATTTGAAAAAGGGCTTCTCCTCTTAACGGAACACCCCGATTATTTAGCAGTACATCTCTCAGCGATGAGTGATGAAGATTTAGAAATATTAAAAGAGGTCTTTATCCGCCATGCAGAGCGCATGGTGCCCGATGAGACCCTTGAGTTTACATGGGCTTAAATGGCCCGCAAGGAAATAGATATAGTGAGTCACACTCAGAAAGATTTAGATTATTTTGGTCGTTTTCATGAAAACGACCCCGAATATGCTGCTCAGCGAGAGCAATATGGACGTGCGATTCCCAGTCGTAACTTTATTTTAGAGCTGATTAAATTTGATCAATCGCTCGATTTTGAAGCGGTTGCCCGCATCTTTAAATTGCGTAAAGTCTGGGAGCTCGACGCATTGGAAAATCGCCTTAATGCTATGATCCGCGCAGGCAGTATCTATATTGCAAATAATGATACATTAAAGGTGGTTACTCCCGGAGAGCCGATGACAGGACGTGTAGTTGGCCATGCCGAAGGCTTTGGCTATCTCGATCCCCTTGAGCGAAATGGGCAAGACTCACTCTACCTTCCCCCCTATGAGATGAAATATCTCCTTCATGGCGATATTGTTGAGGCTTTTCCCGGAGGGATGGATAATCGAAATCGGCGTATTGGTAAAATTACCCGCGTAGTTAAACGGGGCTTTAGTGAATTTTTCGGCCGTCTTTATAAAGATGAAGATGGCTTTACAATTGTGCCCGAAAATCGCCGCATCTCTCGCCATTTTAAAGTGGCTAAAGAGCATCTTAAAAAGGCTAAAAATCTCGATATTGTACGCGCTAAAGTGATCGATTATCCCGATCAACATCAGCCTGCAACAGCGGAAATTATCGAAGTCTTTGGGGATGAAGTGACGGTAGATATTGAGATCGAACAAGCGCTTTTAGAGCACGATATCCCCCATATCTTCCCAGAAGAGGTGCTCGAACAGGTTAAAAACTTACCCGATGCAGTCTCTGATCAGGAGCTTAAAGGGCGTAAAGATTACCGTGATATTCCTCTCGTGACAATCGATGGTATTGATGCTCGAGATTTTGATGACGCAGTCTACTGTGAACCCCTAAAAAACGGCAATTATAAACTTATTGTAGCGATTGCCGATGTCTCTTACTATGTAACGCCCTCAAGCCCTATTGATAAAGAGGCTTATCTGCGCTCAACATCGGTCTATTTCCCCAATCGTGTGGTTCCGATGCTTCATCGAGCGCTCTCAAATGGCATCTGTTCACTCAATCCTGAGGTCGATCGCCTCTGTATGGTGGCAGAACTGGAGATTGATAAGAAAGGCTCCCTCGTTAAGTATGAGTTTTTCGAAGGAGTGATGAACTCCCACGCTCGATTAACCTATGATTTAGTCTTTAAAATCATTGAGGGTGATGAATTACTGCGTGAAAGTTATGCCCATCTCACGCCCCATTTAGATCATCTCTATGCGCTCTACAAGATTTTGCGCAAAAAACGTAATGAGCGGGGAACCATCGATTTTGATACTGTAGAGACCCTCTTTATTTATGATAATGATGGGGAGATCGAAAAGATTGTTCCCGATGAGCGCAACGATGCCCATAAAATCATTGAAGAGTGTATGATCACGGCAAATATTGCTGCTGCCCGTTTTTTAGAGGCTCATAAAATTCCCACTCTTTATCGAGTACATGCTCCCCCTGAAGAGCAAAAACTCTTTAAACTGCGCGAATTTCTAAAAGAGTTCGGTTTAGGGTTACGCGGTGGGGAATCCCCTTCTCCTAAAGATTTTGCGGAAACTCTTGAGGAAGCGAAAAGTCTTCCGGCGTTTGAGATGATTCAGACAGTGATGCTCCGCTCCTTAAGCCAAGCGGTCTATCAGCCTGAAAATGGGGGGCACTTTGGGCTCTCTCTAACCCACTATGCGCATTTTACCTCCCCTATTCGTCGCTATCCCGACCTATTAGTGCATCGTGCTATTAAGCATCTCTTGCATAAAAAGGATCTGGAGGATTTCTACACTCTCGGCAAAATGGTGCAGATGGGGGAACATACCTCCATGGCAGAACGCCGAGCCGATGAAGCCGTACGCGATGTGATGGATTGGCTCAAAGCGACCTATCTTCAACAATTCATTGGCGATGAATTTAGCGGAAAGATCACCGGCGTTACCAGCTTTGGGCTCTTTGTTGAGCTCGATGATATCTACATTGAAGGGCTGGTTCATATCTCTCAGTTAGAGGGAGATTTCTACCTCTTTGATGAGTATCGCCACCGTTTAATTGGTGAGCGCACACGACAACAATATCGCCTTGAAGATCGGGTAAGAATTCGTGTTGCAGAGGCTAATCCGGAGACAAAACATATCGATTTTACACTCCTTAGCCCCCTTGCCGGCAATGGTTCGCCCGATAAAGAGGCTGAGCTCCCTATAGATGGGAAAAAGAGCGGCGATCAACCCCCTAAAAAGCAGAAACGGTTCGATCGAAAAGGGAATAAAAGCCGCCCTAAACGAGCCTCTGATAAAACTAAAAAGAAGCATAAAAAACGCAAAAATAAAAAGCGCTAAAAAGATGTAGATCATTTACAGAGTGCTCCCTAAGGGGGATATTTAATCTCCTTAGGGAGTACGTTAAAATAGAGGGGGCAATCTTCCGCTTTATGCAGATAGATATCCCTCTTATTTGTTATAAGTTCAAACATTATGTCCCTTCGCAACAGCGAAACTTTAACCGCTATCGCTCCCGAAAATAGACGAAAAATTATTCATGTGGATATGGATGCCTTCTACGCTTCCATTGAGCAGAATGATCATCCTGAATATCGGGGAAAGCCCTTAGTTGTGGGCGGAAAATCTGGGCGCGGGGTAATCGCGGCGGCAAGCTACGAAGCACGAGCTTTTGGCATTCATTCTGCCATGCCCGCTAAACAGGCGATTAAACTTTGTGAAAACTTGATCTTTGCCCCACCCCGTTTTGATCGTTATCGAGAAGTCTCCCGGCAGATTCGAGAGATCTTCTATCGCTATACCGATAAAGTTGAGCCTTTAGCGCTTGATGAAGCATTTTTAGATGTGACTGAAAACCATAAAAATATCCCTCTAGCGATGGATGTAGCGATAGCCATAAAACAGGAGATTTTTGAAAATCTAGGGCTTACTGCCTCTGCCGGCGTCTCTTATAATAAGTTTTTAGCTAAAGTCGCCTCTGATCTTCGTAAACCTGATGGACTCTCCATCATTCATCCCGATAATGCACAATCCTTTATTGAAACCCTCCCCATCGAAGACTTTTTTGGCGTTGGAAAAGTTACCGCTAAACGTATGCATGAGCTTGGGATTAAAAATGGTAAAGATCTCTACGCTTGGAGTGAAGCGGCGCTGATTGAGGAGTTTGGTAAAGCGGGCCATAGTTATTACCTCTACGCTCGGGCTGAAGATGATCGAGAGGTTGACCCCAATCGCATCCGTAAATCTGTAGGAGTGGAAGAGACCTTTTTAGAGGATCTCACCACTAAAGAGGAGATTTTAGAGGAGATTGAGCTAATTTTAGAGGAGCTTATTCGCCGTTGCCGAAAGAATGATTTTTACGGCCGAACACTCACGCTTAAGATCAAATATGCAGATTTTCGCCAAGTGACTCGAAGTCGCACCCTAAACTTTGCCTTAGGGGATGATCTTCTTATTCTCTGGCCTATTATGCTCTCCCTTCTTGAACAGGTTACCCTCAAGCCCCGTTATCGAATCCGTTTAATTGGGCTCACAATTCATAATATCGACCAAGACAAACATGAACTGAATAATGAGCTTAATCAGCTCGAGCTCCCTTTTACTCATGAAAATGCATGAAACGTTCACACGAAAAAAGCGCAATCCCTGTTATACTGTTTCTATTTAAAAAATTAACCAAAGGTATCTAAAATGACGCAGAAAATCGAAGCCGGTACAAAGCTACGTGGCGCAGATAAAACAGCACGTATCCCCATTAAAGTGGTAGCTGTTCCTAAAGAGGAGAGGCTGCCTAAACCCGATTGGATTCGAGCCAAAATCCCTACGGGGAAGCGATTTAATGAGATCACCTCTATTTTACGGGAAAACAAATTGCACTCTGTTTGTGAGGAGGCCGCCTGCCCTAATATTGGGGAATGTTTTAATCAAGGAACGGCCACCTTTATGATTATGGGGGATATCTGTACACGCCGATGCCCTTTTTGTGATGTTGCCCACGGTCGCCCGCTTCCTTTAGATAAAGAGGAGCCTAAGCGCTTAGCCGAAACAGTACGCATGCTAAAGCTCGATTATGTTGTCATTACCTCTGTGGATCGAGATGATCTTCGAGATGGGGGCGCTGGTCACTTTGCAGAATGTATTAAAGAGATTCGTCAATCCTCACCTAATACAAAGATCGAGATCTTAGTACCCGACTTTCGGGGCCGTATGGATATTGCTATCGATATTCTTACCGAAACACCGCCCGATGTGCTCAACCATAATATGGAGACTGTCCCTCGACTCTATAAAAAGGCTCGCCCCGGCGCCGATTATGAACACTCTCTGATGTTGCTGAAAAAATATAAAGCGCGCAATCCTGAAGTGGCCACTAAATCGGGTTTAATGGTAGGTTTAGGGGAGACAGATGAAGAGATGTATGAGGTGATGAAGACCATGCAAGAACACGATATTGAGATGATCACCATCGGGCAATATCTACAACCTTCAAGTGGACATCTTGCTGTAGATCGTTATGTCACCCCCGCAACTTTTAAAGCTTATGAGGAGGAGGCCTATCGCCTCGGCTTTAAGCATGCCTATATTGGCGCTATGGTGCGCTCTAGCTACCATGCCGGAGAGCAGACAATCGCTTAAACTTAACTTGAGTCACTTCTCAATATCACTACGCAAAAAATAAAAAAAGCTCAGGAGTTTTCACTTCTGAGCTTTTTTATGGATAAGAGTTATTTTAAACCCTCTTAACGGGCACGATGTGCTCGGCTCGGACGCCCTTGACGCCCTTCTGCTCTACCACCGCGGCGCTCTTGACGTTCACCTCTTGATGGACGCTCCCCTCTTGGGCTGCGCTCAAAACGCTCATTACGTCCCCGGCTCTCACTACGATTTTGGTCGCTACGAGTACGCTCCCTGCGTTGCGGGCGATCGTCACGATTTCGGCGTTCCTCACGCTCTTCACGACCACGACGAGGAGCTCCATCATTAGCTGCACGCCCACCTTCTCGGCGACGATTCGATTGGCGAGCATTCCCTCCGCCATAGCCACTACGGCCTCTTCCGCCACCTTTACGATTACGGCGACCTTTAGGAGCACCGCGCTCTGGGCGTCTATTGGGCTCTAAACCTTCAATCTCGCTGGCGATAAGCTCCATCTGTGTAAACTCTTCAATAGCATCTAAAAGGCGCTTATCACGATAATTAATAAAAGTAACGGCAATGCCCTCTCGCCCTGCACGACCTGTACGCCCAATACGATGCACATAATCTTCCGCCTGACGAGGTACTCCGTAGTTAAAGACGTGGGTAATTGCCTCAACGTCGATCCCCCGAGCCGCTACATCGGTCGCGACTAAGATCTTAGTACGACCTCGACGAAGGTTATCTAAACAACGATTGCGTTGACGCTGCTGCATTCCCCCATGGAGAGAATCTGCCGACTGCCCCGCTTCAATAAGTTCATCTGCGATCTCTTCTGTCTCCCGCTGAGTGCTGGTGAAAATCACGGCCTGATCGATCTCTGCATTCTCTAACCAATGCATTAACATCTTTTTCTGATGCTCACGACCATCTGCCCAATGGAGAATCTGCTCAATATTTTTATTGATGGTATCTTGCGGCGAGATCTCCACCCGAACAGGGTGATCCATCATCTCTTCTGCAAGACGCATGACTTTTGTAGGAAAAGTCGCCGAGAACATCAAAGTCTGCTCATTATTTACACAAGCCTTATGAAGACGCTCTAAATCTTCTGAGAAGCCCATATCGAGCATACGATCCGCTTCATCTGCAATAAAATAACGCACATCTTCGAAGCTAATCTCATTCTGCTTATGTAGATCGATTAAGCGTCCAGGGGTAGCAATTAAAACAGAGACATTTTGAAGCTCTCGAATCTGACGACCATAAGGCATCCCCCCCACAACTGTCGCGATACGTAAGTTACGATGATTCCCCTTTAGAAAGATCGCCTCTTTCGCCACCTGTTGCGCAAGCTCCCGGGTAGGACACATTACAATCGCTTGAGGTTTAGGTTTTGAATAGTTACGGCGCCCTTTCCCTTGTCGCTTAGGTACGCGATCAGGATCATTTTTTGCCGCATCCTCATGAAGAATAATTTGATGAAGTACCGGAAGAAGGAAGGCGGCAGTTTTACCGCTTCCTGTTTGACTTGAAACCATCACATCCTGACCGCCCATAGCGATAGGAACAACTTTTTGCTGTACAGAAGTTGCCGAGGTATAGCCCATTTTCTCCACCGCTGCTAAAAGAATAGGGTGAAGATTTAATTCTGAAAATTGTGACATAAGAGTATAGATCCCGCTCTAAAAGGGGATTCCTTGTATGCATAAATGTGGGAATGCGCTTGAACATTCAGCCAAAAAAAGACATCGACCGAATTCAAATAAGCGTCAAGAACACTTACGTCATAATCTCAAATTATGAGCCAACAGGGCGATGGGAAAGGCGTTATCATACGCTCTTTAAGCGAACATGCAAATGATATCTACAGATTCTCGCTATTTATATTACTTATGATTAAAAAACCAAAAAAAGCAGCGGAAAGTTTGTAACTATTTTTGGCAAACTTAAGCTAAATAGGGGGATTTACAAAAAGGGGAATAAAAGCCCTTCCCCCTTTTAGAACTATACGCATAAATTTATAGATGAATAAATATTTAAAAAATTAACGATAATCACTATTTTTAATAATAAGATCGATCTCTTCCCATCGCTTTTCTAACCGCTTTTCCGAAATCGTCATTGAAGTTTTCATAGGTTGTGCAAAGAAGGAAACCGCCATCTCTTCGATCATCCAGCGATATTCTAAAAGATTTTCCGGCGCCTCTTCCCGCTTATTAAAAAACTCTCGAGCTTTTCGATAATTTTCTAAATGCTCCGCAATAAAGGCCTCTTGCTCATTATCCCTCTGCATATTTTGAGGAAAACGCTCTATACGTACTTTAAGGGCTTCTAAAAAGCGGGGGAGCTCTTGCCGCCATTGGGGTGGAGTTTCGCTAATAAAATCGAGATAGATCAATCGATCGAGCTGCTTTTTAACCCTCTTCTCTATCAGCGCTCGATTCATGGGGTGCAGCTCATTTAAACTCTCCCGCACCTCTTTATAGAGCGTAAAGATCTCAATAATCAACTGACTCAATTTTGTGGCATCGCTCACAATCTCTCGCCGTAATCGATTAACCTGTTGCTGAAACTCCTTACTCTCTCGAGGCAGTGCGTTTTCTTGAAAGGCATCTTTAATCACCGCTCGCATAAGATCATTTTTAAGGGCTTCTTCATTACCCACCTGCCGAAACATCAAGGCAAGTTTGCCAAATTGAGGCCACTGACGGCGAAGATATTTAATCTGCTCATTTAAGGCTCTTAGTGTGAGCTCAATTAACGTTTCGAGATGCTTTCTATTGGCCACCTGTGCGCGGTCAAAAAGTTCAGTTTTAAGAGTGATCTCATGCTTTTGCTTTTGAGATCGATCAATCATCAGCGCAGGATACCCCTTAAGCTGAATGCCATTTCGAACAAAGGTTACCTCCCTCTCCACATGCCAATCCTCAAGGGTCTGTTTTCGATTTATCTCTGGAGATGCGGGCTCTTGCTCTCTTTTATCTGCTTTCGGCAAGCCTTTTAATCCCTTAAGAGCAGCAAAACCGTCGAGATTTTTTCCACCCTTTTTGCCACGACCTTTTTTAGAACGCTCTTCGGGAGTACTCTCTGCCAACTTCTGAAAGGCATTTTCTGCTCGCACTCTAAATTTATCCACCAATTGGGCAAGATCTCGCCCCTGGCCCAAAGTCTTCCCTCCAGTATCGATTACCCGAATATTCATCCGTAGATGTTTATCGAGCGCCTCTTCATTAAAATTATGAGGCTCAATCTGAATGCCGGAACGACGCGTTAAAAATTCACAAATTTTATAATAGAGATTCCCTTCCCCAAACTCTAATGATTCGCTGATCTCCTTGGCAACATCCGGCAAGGGCACAAAATTACGGCGCAAAGATCTGGGCATGGTGCGCATAATCTCGGTGATCTTTTCCGTCAACAACCCAGGAACAAGCCAATCTAAACGGGTCTTTTCTAAAAGATTAAGTGCCGCAAGAGGCACAAGTAGCGTCATTCCATCATTCTCATCGGCGGGATCAAAAAGATAGATGGCATTAAGCGTAAGCTGCCCAAAACTAACTGTTGAGGGGAACTCCTCTAAATTTAAGGCATCATCACTGGCTAAGATCTCCTCTTTTGTGAAGATTAATGAGTCATTATTTTTACGATTTTTTGCCCAATGCTCCAGCGTAGCAACAGAGTAGATCTCTTCCGGTAAACGGTTGTTGTACCATTCAAAGAGCTTCCACTCTTCCACAAGAATATCTCGGCGGCGGGTCTTCTCTTCCATCGCCTCAACTTCTAGCACCGTTTTAAGGTTCTGCTTATAGAAATTGGCTCGCGTTTCGATATCTCCCTGCACTAAACCTTCCCGAATCATCAGCTCCCGCGAAAGTTCAGGCTCAATCTTACCAAAACTCACCTGCCGATTACGCACAACCGCAAGCCCAAAGAGACGCAAAGTCTCATAAGCTGCCGCCTGCCCTTGGCTTTTACTCCAATGGGGTTCGGTATACTCTTTTTTAATTAGATGGCTTGCAAGCTCTTCTAACCAAGCAGGATTGATCGCCGCATTAATACGTGCATAGACTTGACTCGTCTCCACAATTTCAAGAGACATCACCCATTTTGGAGGTTTTTTAAAGAGAAAGGAGCCGGGGAAAATTCTAAATTTACGATGATTAGTGCCGGTAAAGATCTTATCTTCCCCCTGTTCACCGATCTGATCTAAGATTCCCACTAATATCGATTGATGAATTAAATCTGCTGAGAAAGAAGGAAAGGTATAAGCCCCCTCTTGCACCCCTTTAGGCTGATTTTCAGCACTATTTTTAGGAAACAGATTGATCTTAACTTTTAACGTTTTTAAAACCGATAACAGCTGCTGATAGAGATCAAACCACTCCCGCATACGCATAAAATTTAAAAAATGGGCACGACAAATCTTACGTAACTGCGATTGAGTATGATTCGGCACTTCCCCTTGGTACCAAGCCCAAAGATTTAAAAGGCTTAAAAAGTCGGAATTCGGGACACGAAAGAGGCGATGTTTCTCATCGGCTTGTTGTTGCTTGTCTAGGGGGCGCTCTCGAGGATCTTGTATTGAAAGCCCTGCCACAAGTACCACGAGCTCATGCCCTACGCCTCGTTTAGCTCCTTCGAGCATCATCGCGCCAAATCGAGGATCAATCGGCAAAATTGCTAAATCCCGCCCTAATCGGGTAAGCTTTCCATTATGGCGAACGGCTTTTAGCTCCCGCAAGGTCTGAAAACCTTCTCGAATCTGCCGCGTTTCAGGGGGTTCAATAAAAGGAAATTCTTCTGGATTACCGAGTCGTAAATGCCCCATCTGTAAGATCACTGACGCCAGATGAGTACGGAGAATTTCAGGGTCTAAAAACTCAGGTCGTGACTCAAAATCCTCCTCGCTATAGAGCCGTATGGCAATCCCCTCACTCACACGGCCACAACGGCCGGAACGCTGATTAGCTGCCGCCTGAGAAATCGGCTCGATTAAGAGACTCTGCAAACGGGAGCGAGAACTATAACGGCTAACACGGGCAACACCTGTGTCGATCACATACCGGATTCTCGGCACAGTAATTGAGGTTTCTGCTACGTTTGTAGAGAGCACAATACGCTTACGCCCGCCTGGGGAAAAGATCTTATTCTGCTCCTGCTGACTTAAACGAGAAAAGAGCGGCAAAACGTCATAATGGGGAAATTGCTTCTTTAAAAGCTCTGCCGTCTCCCGAATCTCACGCTCCCCAGGTAAAAAGACTAAAATATCGCCTGTCTTCTCCTTTTCAAGCTCATAAACCGCATTGACAATCCCCTCCTCCATCTCAATGGGATCATTCTCCCCCTCTTCATCTAAATTATTGAGAGGACGATAACGAATCTCCACTGGATAAGTACGGCCTGAAACCTCAATAATAGGAGCTTTTTTAGGTCCGCCAAAGTAATTTGAAAACTTTTCAGGATCGATCGTAGCAGATGTAATGATTAATTTAAGATCTGGGCGTCGGGGTAAAATCTTTTTTAAGATACCGAGCAAAAAATCGATATTTAAGGATCGTTCATGAGCCTCATCAATAATAATAACTTCATATTGATTTAAAAAACGATCTCGGGAGAGCTCTGTAAGTAAAATCCCATCGGTCATCAATTTTAGAACTGTCTTATCATCGGTTTTATCGTTAAAACGCATCTTATAACCGACAAAGTCCCCTAAATTGACCCCGAGCTCCTCCGCAATTCGGCTTGCCACCGAACGGGCAGCTAAACGTCTAGGCTGAGTATGCCCAATCATACCTCTCGCCCCAAGCCCTAACTCTAAACAGAATTTAGCCAACTGGGTCGTCTTTCCCGAACCTGTCTCACCACAAATGATCACCACCTGGTGCTCTGCAAGGGCTTCTTTAATCTCCTCCCGAGCAGCTACAATGGGTAACTCCTCATCATAATTTAATTGAGGAAAATTCTGCCGCCGAAGATCTGTTTTGGCTGCCGATTCCACCACTTTTTTCTGCAACTGTTCAACCGCCTCTTTCTCGGGCGTACGCTCCCGCTTTAAACGGCGTAAATCTCGGCGTAAAAAGTGCGTGTCTCTGGTTTCAGTAAAAGGAATCAGCGCTTCAAGTTGCGCAAGAGTTTGGGCAATATCCATGAGTTTCGGAATGTTTCTTTGATTTTGAAATAGAAATAAGATTTTTAAGAGGAAAAGGGAGCGATTCTTTCCGCTAAATGCTCAAAGAATCGAAGATCTTTAATCTTCACCGCCCTAATAATGGGGAGGAATCTCCTCTTCTATTCGACGAGGCTCACCCTCATATTCTGAAGACTTTTTCACCTTTTCGATAAGTAGCTCGCTAATGCGCGTTAAGCGATCGATTGCTTTTTGCTGCTCAATAATCGTTTGGTTCAATGTTTCGAGAGTATATTCATGAAAAGCCTCTCGACTCTCAAGCTCCGTTACACGATCCTGCAAGGCTTTAATCTCTTTTTGCATTTAATAAATCCTTAGCTAATTCCCCATTCTGCTCCACTTTGTAGAGCTACTATAAGCGCTTAATTATACATGAAGGGAGCGCTCTTCGGGGAATACTCTAAAAACTTTAAAATAGCTTAAACACAAAAAAGCAGTGACTCCATTTAGAATCACTGCTTTATAATTTGGAGCGGGAAACGAGACTCGAACTCGCGGCCCCAACCTTGGCAAGGTTGTGCTCTACCAACTGAGCTATTCCCGCTAAGTAGGAAACCTATTATAAGATTTTTTTTGATCCTGTCAATCGCGCTATCTGCACAATTATTAATCTCAAACTTAATCTCAAACGCAATTGATCAATCAGACTAAATAAACTTAGCAATAAAAAAGCAGCGATTCTTAAAGAGTAATCACTGCTTAAAATTTGGAGCGGGAAACGAGACTCGAACTCGCGGCCCCAACCTTGGCAAGGTTGTGCTCTACCAACTGAGCTATTCCCGCTAAGTAGGTGACCAATTATAAGAATATATTTTTATTTGTCAACCTTTTTTATAAGCTGGTGGAATATGTTAAATTGTGCGATTCTCAGGACTAAACGCATTCCTATAAATTCATTATTACTCAACAATCGATCCATAATAATTAAAAGAATAGTTAAAAAACACTTCCCAAGGATTTTACTATGCATACATTAACAAAGCTTAAAGAGTGGCGCAGACTACTCCCCTTAATCTTGATCCCGCTCACACTTTTACTCTCTCTGCCTGCTGTGGGGCAATCTCTTTTTCAAGATGCACAAAATAGCCGTTCTGCGCCACGCGCCATTGGGCTTGATCCTAATCAGCTACTCAAACCCACAGAAGCATTTAAACCTGCTCTTCACCTTAAATCTATAGAGGAGGGAGAAATCACCCTACTTTGGGATATTCACCCCGATTATTATCTCTATAAAAATAAGATCGATATCTCCCTACTAAATGCCAATGCAGAGTTAATCAGCCTTGATCTGCCGACGGGAAAAGAGCACACGGATGAGTTTTTTGGCAAACAAGAGATCTACGATGAGCCACAAATTTTTACACTACAGTTAGAGAATATTGGGGCTTTAAATCGGGCACATATTCATATCGAAGCTCAAGGCTGCGCAAAAAGTGGTTTCTGTTTTGCGCCGCAAACCTGGGAACTTAGCACCCTTATTAATCCCGATATTGATCCCGCCAATGATCCTTTAAAAACAGAAACAGCAGAGATTGCTCCCCCTTCACTTTCAGAGCATGATCGATTAACCCAGTATCTATTAGATAATCGTTATCTTGCTATTCCGCTCTTCTTCCTTTTGGGGCTTCTTTTAAGCTTTACCCCGTGTGTATTACCGATGTTACCGATTCTCTCGGGCATTTTAACCGGCCAAGGAAATCTTTCTGTACGTAAAGGTTTTACCATCTCCCTTGTTTATGTTTTATCTATGGGGCTTATCTATACACTTCTTGGTCTTTTAGCCGCCTTTTTAGGGAAAGGACTAGCCTCCTATCTACAGCACTCCTATGTCTTAATTGGGTTTGGAGCGATCTTTGTAATTCTCTCTTTAAGTATGTTTGGCGTTTATCAATTACAGATGCCCAGCTTTATTCAGAGCCGCTTGAGCAATATCAGCAATCAACAAAGTGGCCGTAACAACTATATTGGCGTAGCGATTATGGGAATGCTCTCTGCCCTTATTGTGGGCCCATGTGTTACTGCGCCCCTTATTGGCATTATTGGCCTTGTGGCCCAATCTCAAGATTACCTTCTTGGGGGGATTACACTTTTTAGTATGAGCATGGGAATGGGTGTTCCGCTACTGATCCTTGGCGCATCTTCTGGTCATCTCCTTCCGAAAGCGGGCGCCTGGATGGACCATGTAAAAACACTCTTTGGCTTTATGCTTTTAGGATTAGCGGCATATTTTATTGGTCGTACACTCCCCCAGTTTTGGGAGCAAACACTCTATGCCGCCATCTCTCTAGCCACATTTATCTGGCTAATAATTGCTCTTACCGAAAATAAGAGTGGTAGGCTCTTTTTTGGTCTTCTTGCGCTTTTAACCCTTGGATTTGGTATTCACTCTATTCAGGAGGCGAAGCGTCCTATTGAAACCGCCCTATTTACCAATATTAAAGGGATATCGGGGTTAAATTCTGCGTTAGAAACCCATCGGGGTGAAGTGGTAATGCTCGAATTTAACGCTGATTGGTGTGTGGCTTGTAAAGAGATGGAAAAACATGTCTTTAGCGACCCCACTGTGCGCAACAAAATGGGCGAGATGGCGCTATTAATGAGCGATGTCACCAAAAATGATAAAGAAGATCAGCGCCTACAAGAGCACTTTACCATCTATGGTCCTCCAGCTATTCTCTTCTTTGATAAAGAGGGTCAAGAACTTTCCGACTTTAGAGTTATGGGAAGTGTGAGCAAAGAGGAGTTTTTACAACATATTGAATATCTTCTTGAGCACTATCGCTAACTCAAGTAGTACTCATATTTCAAAGCCAAAAAAGAGCCCGAAGCAGATAATGCTCCGGGCTCTTTTATAATCTGTAGCTTTAGTAAAACAAAACTTTAAAAAATCAAGCTTTACTTACGCTCCCTTTCTAAGCGATTTCCTTATTCGGTAATACGCTTAATCTTAGCACCAAGATTCGAAAGTTTTGCCTCAATGGAATCATATCCACGATCTAAATGGTGAAGTGCGCCCATTGTTGTTACTCCATCGGCAACTAAGCCTGCAAGAATAAGACTTGCCGAGGCTCTCAGATCCGTTGCCGTTACACTTGTTCCTGAAAGCTTAGGAATTCCCTCAATCACGGCAATACGATCTTCGATCTTAATTTTCGCTCCCATGCGCATTAACTCATTGGCATGCATAAAACGGTTTTCGAAAATCGTCTCCACAATGGTAGAAGTCCCTTCAGAAACCGCGGCCATTGCCATAAATTGAGCCTGCATATCTGTAGCAAAGAGTGGGTATGGCGCTGTACGAATATTCAGTGCCTTTAATTTTGCACTTCCTGGATAGACCCGAATCGAGTTGGTTCCTTTCTCAATCTTCGCCCCTGCCGCCATCAATTTTGAATTAATCGCCTCTAAATGCTCAGGCACACAATCTTCTACGGTAATATCCCCAAAAGTCATTGCGCCCGCTACAAGGTAAGTCCCAATCTCAATACGATCAGGCATGATGGTATATTCACCACCGCCTAATTTATCAACCCCAGTAATGGTTAAACGCTCTGTACCGATACCTTCAATTTTAGCGCCAAGGCGATTGAGCATTAAGGCTAAATCATCCACCTCTGGCTCTTTTGCACAGTTTTCTAAAACTGTCACACCCTCGGCTAAAACGGCCGCCATGAGAACATTTTCTACACCTGTAACTGTAACTACATCAAATGCATGATGATTACCCGTTAAACGCTTTTTACCGCCGGGGATCACCGCATGTACATAGCCGTGTTCAATGGTAATTTCTGCCCCTAAAGCTTCCATCCCTTTAAGGTGCTGATCAACAGGTCGACTTCCAATAGCGCAACCGCCGGGAAGTGAGACTTCCGCCTCACCATATTTAGCTAAAATAGGTCCTAACACTAAAATTGAGGCCCGCATTTGGCTTACCAAATCATGATTAGCTCGCACACGGTTAATGCCTCGGGGATCAACAACAACCGTTTCCCCAGAAACCTGCACCTTAGCGCCAAGATCCTCTAAGATCTGAATTAAGATGCGTACATCTTGAAGATCAGGAACATTATGGAGCGTAACATCTTCTGTAGCTAAAATAGTGGCCGCTAAGATAGGGAGCACCGCATTTTTTGCGCCACTTGCTTTTACACTTCCCTTAAGTGGACCATTATTTTCCACTAAGAGTTTTTCATTATTCGACATGCTTAGCTCCACTCTGATGATTTATAAGTTTTAAGCGCTAAAGCATGAACCTCTTCCGTCTCTAAACGGTCGCCTAAGGTGGCGTAGACCATTTTATGTTGATCAAGCATCGAGCGCCCTTCAAACTCAGGGCTGACCACTAGCGCCTCAAAATGGACGCCATCATCCCCTTTCACCTCGATATGATCACACTCTAAACCCGCCATGATAAGCTCTTTCAACTTCTCTTTTGTCATCATAGTTATTTTCCTTATCGGCACTGCCGAAAACTCTATTAAATTTACTCTTTTAAATTATTTGTTAATTATTAACGAAGATAAACTTGTGAAAAAGTAGGGATTAAAACTCTTCATCGAGCCGCCCCGCTTAAACTTTAAATTTGCGGCATATTATCGCACGTTTTACCGAAGATTTCGCACCCCTCTTCAGAAAACCTAAAAAAGAGTAATCTATTAGACTTATAACCCTAAAATCAAGGCTATTTAGAGAGTCTCCCTACCCTTTAAATTTAATGATGCTTTAGACTAATAACATCTGTAACAGGAGCATAGCTATTCCACTCCCGGCAACTTGGGCAGCTCCATTGCAACACCTTACTAGTAAACCCACAACTATCACACTGAAAGCGTGCATATTGGTCTAAAAGTTCCCGAAATGTTTTATCAAATAGGGCAAGATTTTCAGAATCTTTTCCATAACGCAATAAGCGATTGAGTAACATCAAGCCCCGAAGATTACTCTCGCCCTCTAAGGCAGATTCAAGATAAGCAATCCCCTCAGCCATCGATCGGCGATAGACCAAAAGATGGGCACGCCAAAACTTAAAGCTGATATGACTTTCTGGCTTGGCAATCTGAGCATCTAGCCAATCCGAAAAAGGCTCTTCTCTTCCCAAAAGAAAACTTAAATCATAGAGAATAGGCAGTGCAATGGGAAGCAATTTTGGCTGCTGATGCTCGATCGCTAAAAGAGATGACAGCGCCTCTTCATAGCGGGAGAGCTCGACTAATGTAAAGGCTTTAATTAAGCTAATTCTAGCTGTATTAGGCTCCGCTAATTCTGCTTTTTCGAGCCAAAGAAGTAGGCGCTCAAAATCAGGCGTTGTTTTCTGTAATTCACGCTCTGCAAGCTCGCAATAGAGATGGGAGATCTCCTCATAAATTTCCTGGCTTGGCTCACTTAATTTCTCTAAAGCAGCAATGCTCTGCATCCACTCTCTTTGTTGTTTATAGAGATGAGAAAGCTGTAAAAGCGCTTCTTCACGATACTCTTCTGAGGCTAACAGATAACGCAGCTTCTCCTCGGCTCGATCTAAAAAACCAGCAGCGAGATAATCTGCAGCTAAAGAGTAGTGAACTTTATAAGCAAGAGCTTCGGTGGGCGCTTCATTTAAAAGATATTCATGCAGATCGATTGCCCGGCCGATCTCCCCCCGCTTTCGAAAGGTATCCCCTAAGAGAAGAGAGAAGTTAAGATTATCCTCTGCATCAGATTCAAGCGGAATATCGAGCGAGATATTATCAAGGGACTTTGTCTCCTCAAGAAAATAGCGCAAATTGAGATAATGCATAATTTTCTGTTTTTTCGCATTATCACGCTTTGCTGCTAGCCACCCAATCAAAAGCCCGATGGGCAGCAATATCCAGATATATTCAAACATATATTATGGGGTATTCCGCTTTAAAAAAGGGCACTCCACCAACCTTTATAGATGACCAATTTATAAGACGTGCTGATCACGCTTGAGCTCTTTAACTTCCTTTTCAAGCGCTTTTAATTCTGAACGTAACTTTAAGCGATCTACCGCTGTAGGGAGATTAAGCATAAAGAGAATCAGTAACGTAAAGATTGCTCCAGCAATAAACATTAAAAACATAAAGAGCGTTGTGCTCATCTCGCGGCTAGAGAATAGATAATTTAACTCTACTATCCCTGCTCTATTTTGATAGAGCAATACAAAGAGCACCACAAAAAGGAGCGCCCAAATTGCTAACTTTACCCAAAAAAATGCTCGCTTCATCATCTATTTCTCCTGCCAAATTTTGATTTTTCTGCACTCTATCACAATTCCTGCAGATCGGTTTTGCATTTTACCCTCTTCATGGTAAATTATAAAGGTTAAATCACGTCGCAAGCGCACGAACCAACCTACAACAAGTGCCTGTAAATCCCTTACATCTTCGCTTCACGATTTAACACTCTCCCACTATATTTATCAATTTTGCGCGCTTAGATCTTCTCTAAAGCCGGTCAAAATGCCTGGGAGTTAAAAAAGCATAAGCAAATTAGCTATAGGCAAATTTATTCCAAAGCGTTGAATAAGATCTTTAAAGAACACGGCCTTGGAAACAACTTTTATCACCGTATTGTGTAGAAAATTATAATAATGAATTCCTCGATTGATTCTATCTCTGCCCGTTGGGCAGACTATTCTCGTATCACAAAAGAAGATCTTTCTAATTTAGCAGCTCCTGAAAAATCGCTCCCTCGTCGCCCCTCTTTAGAGGTGATCGAAGAGATGATCCTTCTGGCTGAGCATAAAATTACAGAGTCTTTTCTCATTATCACTCGCACTGTTTCCGAAGCTGAGACATTAGCTAAAGTTATAGAAGCGATGAGCACCAAAATTAAAGTAAAGGCTGTTTTACCTCACCACCCTCCCCTTACAGTAAGCTCAAAAGAGAGTGGCATTTCTGTCCTCCCCTTCTCAATCTTCTCCCTTTTGGAATATAGAACCTTCCCCTGGGAATCCTTTGAGACCATCATTATTGAGCAAAATCTTCTACGCCGAACCATCTCCCAGCTGCTTGAGATCAATAATGTTAAAAATATTATCTTAACCTCGGAGCGGCAATCCCTGATCTTTGCGCCTTTTCAAAATCTGGTGAATGTTAAGGAACGCGCTGAACGTCGCTCTATTCGCCCGCTAGAAAAGTTCGCAAATCAAGAGGCGGCAAAAGCTTTAATTGATGAAGTGGAAAAATCTCTCCCTCAACGTAAAAAGATCACTTTAAAGAGTCAAGATGCAACTTCAGATGATAACTTACAAAAAGAGACAGCTTCCCCTTCTCCTGCCTCTTTAGAGCAAAAACCTGAACAAAGCGCGGAGACAGAAGAAAAACATTTTATAGCGATGATGCCCCGCAATTTTCATCGTCAATATATTCGGGATTATATTCGTCGCTTTGATCTTAAGAATTGCCTCATCGTAGCCCATAATCGGCAAGCAGCGAGGCAGCTCGAAAATTATCTCTATCGCGCCCGTATTCGCACCAAAATTGTGCATGAAAAATTGGCCGATAGTGCTAAAAAAGGATTGGTAGAGCGCTTTAATCAACAGCGGATTAACGCTCTTATTGTGATGCATCGTGTAGTTACACAGATTACACCCGATTTAAATAAGATCGATAGCGTCTTCTTTTTAGATCTCCCCAGCGCTTATGTTGAATTTGCCGAGCGCCTGACCTATGTGAAAGATCACTTTTCTCCAGAACACTTTATCTCCATTGCTACAGAAAATGAACGTGTTTGGGTTCAATCCTTAACTGATGAATATATTGAGTTTGCCCTTCCGATTGTGGAGATTGAACCGAAGCAGAACAGTAATAAACGGGGAGAAAAAGCGCCATCCTCCGAAAAGAGGGCCAAAACCTCTCCAGAAAGAGAAGTAAAGAGCGTAGACGGTTCTGAACCAAAAGAAGAAGAGAGTAAAAGACGCCGCACGCCTCGCCAAAATAGAGCAAGTAATAGTAAGGGGCAGGATAATCGTCGCAGACAGCCCCGCAAACGTACGCAAGAGGATAATCAAAAACCTCAGCGCTCCCGTAAACCAACGCGACGCAAAGAAGAGCGAGCAGAACCGCAATCGCAAGCGGACTTCTTTAATAATGAGCAATCAGATGTGGTTAACCGTAATCGCATGCCCTTTGAATTAGGCTCTTTTGAAGCCAATATCGCACAACAAAATCGCCGCCGCATGCGAGAAGTCTTCTCAAAGCAGAATCGCCAAAGTAGTGGTCATGAAAATAGCGGCAACTTTGTGCAAAATATTACTGAAAATAACCAAGGAAACTCCCCCAATCGCCGGAGAAATCAATCTAAAAAGCGAAACAATCGGGGAAAGAGATAACTTATCCGCTTAAAATCCGTAAAAACGATTAAATATTGAAAAAGAGAAGGATAGAGAATGGATTACATTACAAAAGCAGGTTTCGATAAACTCTCTGAAGAGCTCGATTATCTCTGGAAAGTTAAACGCCCCGAAGTAACGCGTGCTGTTAGTGAAGCTGCAGCCTTAGGAGATCGTAGTGAAAATGCGGAGTATATCTATGGTAAAAAGCAGCTAAGAGAGATCGATCGCCGCGTACGTTTTTTAAGTAAGCGCTTAGGAGAATTAAAGATCGTCGCCCATAAACCCGATAATGAGGATAAAGTCTTTTTTGGTGCGTACGTAACTTTAGAAACCACAGAAGGTGAAGAGAAGTTAATCCGTATTGTGGGCAGTGATGAGTTTGACCATGAGCCCTACTATATCTCCATTCGCTCCCCTCTTGCCCGTGCCCTTATCGGCAAAGAGTTAGATGATGTGGTCACCCTAAACTTAGAAACAGGACGGGTGGAATACACAATTTTAGAGATCGAATATCGCTAGCGATAAAGCTCGATTCAAAGAAAAACCGCTTAAGAGAGATTCTCAAGCGGTTTTTACTATTCTATAGATATTTTAATAAGGGAGAGAAAAAGCGATCACTAAATGTTTCCCTTAAGTTATGTTACTTTTTAATAAAAACAAGATCCCAAACCCCATGGCCTAAACGGCGTCCTCGAGCTTCAAACTTAGTGGGCGGGCGATGAGTCGCCTCTAAAATGAAACCTTCAACGCTATTTTCAAACTGCTCAGCACCATTTAAGACCTCAAGCATATGTTCTGCGTAAGGTTCCCAATCAGTAGCAAGACAGATTCGTCCCCCTTTACGAATTTTAGGGGCTAAAAGATCGATAAAGGCCGGCTGAATAATGCGGCGCTTATTATGCTTTTTCTTATGCCAGGGATCGGGAAAGAAGATCTGCACACAATCTAAACTCTCATCCGGCAGACAGACCTTGATAATCTGCACCGCATCATAATCGATAGCACGAATATTGGTCAGTCCTTTCTCTTCCACATCTAACAGAAGACGACCAACGCCGGGGCGATGCACCTCAACCCCTAAAAAATCTCTTTCCGGCGCTTCCTCAGCCATTTGAGAAAGAGATGCTCCATCTCCAAAACCGATCTCTAAAGTACGCTGATCATTTTTCCGCCCAAAGATGGCATCTAAATCCCACTCCTCTTCCACATTATGGGGTAGAAGATAAGGGCTTTCTGCCAAAATTCGCTCTTGCCCTCGGGTTAAGCGCCCTTCCCGCTTTACAAAGGAGCGAATGGTGCGTTTAGGTCTATTTTGTTCCATATTTCTCATCAATATATTCGTTAATAATTGCTTTAAATTCATTGGCGATATTATCGCCCTTAAGCGTTACAGAGCGCTCACCATCCACATACACAGGGGCTACAGGACGCTCACCATTTCCAGGAAGACTAATGCCAATATTGGCAAGCTTTGACTCCCCCGGGCCATTCACCACGCAACCCATCACAGCGACCACCATCTCCTCTACGCCGCTATATTTATCCTTCCACGTAGGCATATTGTTATCGATATACCCTTGGATCTCTTGTGCTAAATGTTGGAAATCATCACTACTTGTACGGCCACATCCTGGGCAAGCGACCACCTTAGGGGTAAATGCCCGAATTTGTAGACTCTGCAAAATCTCTTTACCCACCAACACCTCTTCTGTTCTCGGGGCATTAGGTTCTGGCGTAAGCGAGATGCGGATAGTGTCACCAATCCCCTCTTGTAATAAAACCGCTAAGGCAGCGGTGGAAGCCACTGTACCTTTCATCCCCATTCCCGCTTCTGTTAATCCTAAGTGCAAGGGGAGGTTGGTCTTTTTCGCCATCTCTCGATAGACATGGATGAGCTGCTGACTTTGGCTCACCTTAACAGAGAGAAGGATCTGCTCATCGCTCATCCCAATCTCTTTAGCAAAAGCGATACTTTCCAGAGCCGAGACCATCATCGCTTCACACATTAACTCATCATTACTTAAAGGATGGCTCTTTTTAAGATTTTCATCTAAAAGACGCTTTAAAACCTCAGGATCCAAGCTGCCCCAATTCACCCCAATTCTTACGGGTTTACTATATTTTAAGGCCTCTTCCACAATCGCGGTAAATTGTTCATCTTTACGGCTACCTCGCCCAACATTACCGGGATTAATACGCAATTTTGCTAATGCTTTGGCACATTCCGGCTCTGCTTGTAAAAGACGATGTCCATTAAAATGGAAATCACCAATCACTGGGGTGTCATACCCTGCATTTTTGAGCCTTTCCACAATATGAGGCACCGCTTTTGCCGCCTTTTCTGTATTAACAGTTACCCGCACAAGTTCTGAACCAGCATCGGCAAGTTCAATGATTTGTGAAACAGTCTCCGTAACATCTTCGGTGTTTGTATTGGTCATCGATTGTACTCGGATAGGATAATCGGAGCCGATACCGATGCCGCCTACCATCACTTGGCTAGTTTTACGGCGTGGAATGGTAAAAACCATGATGATTCCTCTAATATTATGTTTGGCGAAAAAATAGTGCTCTATTATCGCTAAAAGAGGGCTATTTCACAAGGGAGGGCTCGTGCTCTTTCCATTCTATTTTCCCTCTCTTTTGTTACAATAACCTTGTTTTTATCCTCCCTCCCAACACTATAAAAGGTATTTTTATGTCCTATCTCACCTATAAAGCCCTCCATATTATCTTTATGGTCACTTGGTTTGCCGGCCTTTTCTATCTTCCGAGACTCTTTGTCTATCATGCGATGAATAAGGATCCCAATACTCAGGAGACCTTTAAAGTGATGGAGCGAAAGCTAATGATCATGACTCACATCGGCGGCACTTTAACCCTTATTTTTGGGCTTATTTTAATCATGATGAACCCCACTCTCTTTAAAATGCCTTGGTTTCATCTTAAGTTAACTTTAGTGGTGCTGCTCTTTATCTATCACTATTTCTGCTATCGCTATATGCTCCGCTTTCGTTATGATGAAAATCGAAAAAGCCATAAATTTTATCGCTATTTTAATGAGGTACCGAGCCTAATTTTAGTGGTGGTGGTGATTTTAGTGATACTTAAACGTATTCCCTTTATTGGCTAATAAAGCTAGAGTTTATTTGCCAGTCAGAGAAAAGCCGAAAAGAGTCTTTCACTCCTTTCGGCTTCTATTTTCTCTCTTTTATAAAAAGAGCAGTCTTCCATTTCCCTCTCTTTAAAGATGATCAGAAGCATACGCTGCTAATCTTGAACGCTCTCCTGTCTGTAACGTGATATGAGCGGCGTGTTCCCATCGTTGAAATTTCTCAACAACATAGGTAAGCCCTGAAGTGGTCTCTGTAAGATAGGGGGTATCGATCTGCCCAATATTTCCCAAACAGAGCACCTTCGTATTTGGGCCTGCTCGGGTGATAAGTGTCTTCATCTGTTTAGAGGTGATATTTTGGGCCTCATCGATAATAATCCACTTATTCTGGAAAGTGCGGCCTCGCATAAAGTTTAGGGATTTTATCTTTACATGATGGTTGAGAAGCTCTTTCACGCTCCGTCTCTTTTCATCTCCCCGACTCTGAAGAAGCACTTCTAGATTATCCATTAATGCCCCCATCCAAGGCGCCATCTTCTCCTCCTCCGTTCCCGGAAGAAAGCCGATACTATCGCCCACGGCAACGGCAGCCCGAGTCATAATGATCTGATCGAAACGCTTGTTCTCCAATACCTCGTGTAAGCCTGCAGCTAAGGCAAGAAGCGTCTTACCTGTACCTGCACCCCCTAACAGCGTGACAAAATCGATATCAGGATCGAGCATAATATTAAATGCAAAATTCTGCCCCTGATTGCGCGCCGATATGCCTGATATTTTACGCTCTGTATAATCTTTTAAAGCTTGTAAAACGGCCTCTTTTCGTCTCCCAACATCCGAAAATGGCCGCTCTGTAAAAGCTGTATTCCCTTTTTGGTGTAGCCGTGGATGATTAAACTTTACGATATAATCGAGTTCATCTTTAATAAAGAGCGCTTGATTAGGCACCCATTTAGCAACCTCTTCCCCAGAAACTTTATAGTGAATAATGCCCTCCTCATTCACCCAGGAGGTAAGATCCCCTTGGAAATGGTTCCAAAAATCGCCCTCATACTGTAAAAAGCCATCTGTTAAGAGATCGGCATCATCGAGTACTTGATCATTAAAGTAGTCTTCAGCCTCAACGCCCACAATGGCTGCTTTAATCCGTAAATTGATATCCTTCGAGACTAAAATAACCGCATCCCCAAACTGCTCTTTAAGGGCGCGCGCTACATTAAGAATTTTATTATCATTAATCTCTCCCGCAAGGGCATTTTTAACTTGCGGTGTATAGGGCGTTGTTTCAAAAAAGAGTCGCCCCGAACACGCAGGCTCTTCGCTGCACTCTTTAAGCTCTGTGTAGAGGGGTAAACCTTTAGCAAGATCTAAGTTCCCCTTCCCCCCTAATTCACGGCTACCATTTTCTAAAGCTCGATGAATAAAACGGCTAGCTTGCCGAGCATTACGCGCCGCCTCACTCTGCCCCGATTTATTGCGATCAAGCTCCTCTAATACCGTCATCGGTAAGAAGATATCATGCTCATGAAAACGATAAAGCGCTGTGGAATCATGCATTAAAACATTTGTATCTAACACAAAGAGCTTTTTAGGGCGAGCAGTCATAGTCTCTCCTTAAAGAGAAATATTGCGCCCCAATCGGGGCGCTCTGAATATAAACTCTAAATATAAAGTTAAGTTGAAGCCTAAGTTGAGCGTTCAATATAGATTAACGAAAGATTGAATTAGGTAAAAATGCAGATACCAACCAATTCGGCGCATCCACAATCTCATTAATCCGAAGGTCCACCGCAATACTGCAGAGCATGTAGGCCTCTTCGTCACTCATTTTATAAGTTGTGGTGAGATGCTCGATCATATAGCTAATCGCCTTTTGGGAAGCTTGATAAAGGTCTGGCCCAAATCCTGTGGTGACATAGTAACCCATCGCATCGGCTTCGGGTGTAGGTGGCCCTGGAATGGAGTAACGGGGCTCTTGAATGCTTACTCCTTTATGAAGTTTAAAACGAACAGTAGTCTCCATCGAAGCCTCAATAGCTGTACCACAGACTTCACCATCTCCTTGCGCTGCATGGGTATCTCCAATCGAAAAGAGCGCTCCCTCTTGCCATACAGGCAGATAAAGCTTTGTACCTTTAACAAGATGACGAATATCCATATTCCCCCCATTTTGTCTTGGCGGAACAATGGAGTGAAGCCCAGGCTCTGGCAGTGCAACTCCCATCGTCCCGGGAAATGGCTTAATAAAGATATCAATGCCATGCAAAAATTCTGCACGATTGCGCTCTTTAAGATCAAAAATCTTCATAGCGGGATCTTTAAAGTGCTCCGAAAGCAGACCAAATCCTGGAATAAGCGCCGTCCACCCCCAATCGAGCTGGCGAAAGTCGAGCATTTCGATCTCTAAAGTATCCCCCGGTATTGCCCCTTTGATATAGATCGGCCCTGCTACGGGGTTAACCTTTGTAAAATCGAGATTAAGCACATCATCTGCTTGGCTCTTTTTATTAAACTGCCCTCCGGAGGATTCACAAATCATATAATTCACCGTCTCTCCGGAATTCACCTCCATAATCGGCTCTAGGGAGTTATCCCAGCCATAATGCTTATTTGCGTGAAAATCGTGAATCGTTTTATAACCGTGATTATGACGACATCCCATGATGATCTCCTTTGGTAGAATTAAATATTAGAGTGTCTTAAATACTCTATATTAAATATTCTTATATTTTAATTGGGCCTCAATTGCATAAGTAGAGGCTCTATAAAAGCGTAACCATCGCGTTTAAACTGACTCCCCGCGAATGCTCTTAAGCACCTCCTCAACATGCCCCTTAACCTTTACTTTACGCCATTCTTGTAAAATATTGCCCTCTTTATCCAAAAGAAAGGTGCTGCGTTCAATACCAAAGCCTTTGCGGCCAAACATATTTTTTTCCTTAATCACATCAAAAGCTCGGCAGAGTATCTCCTCTGGATCAGAAAGCAGGGGAAAATTGAGCCCAAACTTTTCTGCAAAGCGCTCATGAGACTTTTTAGAATCCCGAGAAGCTCCCACAACGGCTACATTTTCAGCCTCAAAATGGGCTAAGTGGGCATTAAAGTCTTGCACTTCGTTACTGCAGCCAGGAGTATTATCTTTTGGATAGAAGAAGAGAACGATTCGTTCGGCTTCGCTTCCTGCTAAAGCATAAGGGGCATTTTGCGTTTCAAATGCTTGATTTAGGATCTCTTTTTCAATTTTATTTATCGCTTTTTCCATCATTAACCTCTTGATTTTATATGGTATTATCTATCTCTTGCATAATTTCTATTAAATTCAATATAGCATTATTCAAGTAATAAAAGGGGATAAAATGTTGCGCCATTGGCTTGAGCTCTACTACACACCCAATGTTGGCCCGGCAAGGTTTAAACAGCTTTTACATTATTTTAAAGACCCCCATTTTGCCCTCGAGGCCGGTCGCGAAGAGTGGCAAAAGGCAGGCATGCCCAAATCGGTCATTGATGCTCGATTTAATACTTATAAAAAGAGCGGAAAAGGGAGTGAGAATCTGCTTAAAAAGATAGAAGCTGCCATGGCTTGGGAGCGTCAACCCCATCACCATATTATGGTATTGAGTGATGAAGACTATCCACCCCTTTTAAAAGAGATCCATTCAGCCCCGCCACTGCTCTTTATTAAGGGGAATCGCGCTCTGCTTAACATGCCTCAAATTGCGATTGTAGGTTCTCGAAAGCCGACTAAAGAGGGAGAGCATAATAGTTATATCTTTGCCAAAGAGCTGGCTCAAGCTGGATTTTGTATTACTAGCGGACTTGCTTTAGGCGTCGATAAAATGGCACACCAAGGGGCGGTGGATGCGCAGCTTAAAACCATTGCCGTCCTCGGGACAGGGCTAGAGCAGATCTACCCTAAAAAACATCTTCCCCTTGCTAGGGAGATTTTAGAAAATGAGGGCGCTATAGTTAGTGAGTTTCCTCTTCATATGCCTGCAAAACCCGATAACTTCCCCCGCAGAAACCGTATTATTGCAGGGCTCTCATTAGGGACGCTGGTGGTAGAAGCCGCTTTAAGATCAGGCTCTCTGATTACTGCACGCCTTGCTATGGAGGAGAATCGAGAAGTCTTTGCGCTCCCTGGCTCTATTCACAATATTCAATCTAAAGGAACTCATCAATTAATTCGGGAAGGAGCGACATTAGTGGAATCGACTCTCGATATTCGCCAAGAATTAAGCGGTTGGATACCTTCAAAAGAGGAGCAGACCAGTTTTGATTTTCAATCGCCGACTCAAGAGAGAGCGCAAGTCTCTAAAGCTTCACTTAATCAGCCTCCTAAAGTGATTCCTCCTGCAGATGCCAGCTTGCTCCCGCTTTTTGAGGCCCTGAAAAATGAGCACTCTATCGATCAACTTGTCGAAATTTTACAGCTCCCAGCTTCGGAGATTAGCAATCAACTGATGATGTTAGAGATTGAAGGTGTAATAGAGAATCTTGGGGGAGGCCGTTATCAGCAAAAGAGTTTCCCTTAAAAGCCTCTCTCAAAGAGGCTATACTACTCCTTTTATAAACTTATCATTCCCCTAAAATTATGACGCCTAGCCAAAAACACGCCTTAGAGAACTTTAAAAAAGCCCCTCATGAATTCAACGACTTTAAGGAAGAACCCGAAGCGAAAGAGGGCTTTCTACGTCGCTTGCTTATGGGGAGATATAGTTTAACCCGAATCTTTTTTGCCTTTGGGGTGAGTGCTATTTTCCTTGGGCAACTCTTTCGATTTGCTCTCTTTTCTCTCAATATCTCGAAGCAAGTTAATGCCGAGGGTGAGCCGGCTTTATCGCCCGTTGTTCACAATATCGCACTTTTAAGCGAAGCCCTTGTCGCACTCTGGATTATTTTCGTGATTATCGGCATGATCCAAAGTTTTCTACGCTTAAAGCGGGAAAGTCCTACCTTTCCACTTCCCCAGTTATTAGCACTCTTCATCGGTTTCTTCTTTCTTTTTAGCCATGTAGCGATCACCTTTACTGGCCTATTTATTATTCTGACCCAATAAAAAGCCCCAGAGAATTTTCCCCGGGGCATGAAATCTTCTATCTATAAACTATTGATCAAGACAAATAAAAATAGCTAGAGATTAGAGAATGGGCCGTGTACGTGTTAAAAAGCGAGTAATCTCATCGGCAAAGATCTCCTTTCGCCAAAGATTCGTTTGAGTGATATGGGTCGCCTCAGGAAGAATCCAAAGAGCGGAATTGGGCAACGTTTGATACATCGCTAAAAGATCACCCATGGGTACTAAAGGATCGCGATCCCCACAAACCAATAAGGTACGTGTTTCTAATTCTTTAAACGCTTCCAATGGGTAGCCATGATCTGAGATCTCAGGATTCATAGCATCTCCCACCCGTTTAATCACCTCTTTCCACGACTCCTCATCCCCTTGCCCAAGATGCATTTTCGACATCAAACGATCCATTCCTAGACGAACCCAATGCTCTGGATCGCCCATGCTCTGTGTGCCCTTAAAAGTGGTTTCAGTTTTACAATAATTAATTCGATAGAGAATGAGACGATCGACCTTCTCATTATGGTGCATCGCCACCCAAAGGGCTGTTGCTCCCCCCATACTCGAGCCGCAAAGATGCGCCTTTTCTAAGCCTTCCTGCTCCATGACCCATAAAACAGCTTCGCCACACTCTTTAATGGTTAACCGTTCCCTTTTCATAGGCGTATTCCCATGACCAGGAAGATCAAGCAGATAGAGTGTAAATTGCTCTTGTAGATAGGGAATTTGCGGCGCCCATTCCGTGTGGCTCATTCCGCCTGAATGAAGGAGAAAGAGCGGCTCACCCTCCCCTATTTTTTGATAAAAAACCATAAATAACTCCTTAAACGTTTACAACGCAGAGTGAAAAACCTCTCACCTATTTTCTATAGATCTATGTATTCTCCACTGTTTCAGTGATAATTTGGGTTAAGTTTTTCTGTAGCTCATTGCGAGTTAAACCCCGAATATACTTGCCATCGGGGTTGATAATTAAGAGCTCCAACGTCCCATTAAAGAGCGATGTAATTCCCCGCTGACGATCGATTCTCTCTAAAAATGGCAGATATTGTTCAGGGATATGGGGAAGTTGAAAATGTTCAATCTCTTCAGTAACACTCCCCCCAAGTAGAGTCAGCAAAGACTCTTTCCCTAGGGCTTTAAGCTCATTATAGAGCTGAGAAAAACTCTCCCCCTCCCCCCTATTTTTAGATTCTTTTTGACCATAAAGATAGAAAAACTGATAATTCCCTAAATAATGAATAAAACTTTTTCGCTCAATAGAGTGACTACTCTTTGCCGTCTTCTCCACCCACTCAAAATAGGGAAAAGAACTCCCGAGCTCTATACCCTTGTCATGGGCAAATACAGATCGAGTATCCGTTAAATAGCGCTCGATATGCGAAAGCATTCGAAAACTCTCTTGTCGTGAATAACCCTTTTTTAAAGATGAATAGCGCCACGACTCAGGATTAGCAATCTGAGTGATCACTGGGCGGCCCGTTAACTCCATCTTCAACAGCTCAACAAACGGCGATACCTGGGTTAAAGGTGAAATATAGTGCCGCTCAAGACGCATTAGAAGCGACTCTATATCAGAGCTGCTAATCATCTTATCGGGGGAGGTGGTAACAATATCTCTAGCCACAGGCCTCTCGTTCCTATATTAAATTTTACTGAGGGAAGGTAAAAAGCTTCAGTTTACCTTGATCATAAGCAATAAAAAAGGTGTCCTAAATGAACACCTTTTCATTTTAAAGGCTTTAAAGAGTATTCATTACTCTAAATCTGCCTTAAAGATCATGCTTTCATCAATACAAATAATGATATCAATAAAATAATTTATAAATTATTTAGCGATTGTTTAATCATTATTAGCGAAGGTTAGAATCAAACGCAATAATGAACTAAAGATATTGTAGAGTGCGATATAAACATCGAGCGCAACAGTAATATAGTTATTTTCACCACCGCGAACAACGCTATTAATACGATAAAGAATAATCGCTCCTGAAAATGGAATGATCACCATCGAAAGAAGCAGATTAATCACCGGAAGCTTTAAAAAGATCACATTTAATACAATGGTCACCATTAAAGCGATAGCCGTAGCGCCCAGATACTTCCCTAAGCTTGAGAAGTTTTTGGTCGCATCGCTCCCTAAAGCAGCTAAAGCCACAAAGAGTGCCATTGTGCCACCGGCTGCAACTCCGATATATTTCCAACCATTACCGGTCTGTAAAGCAAGTGTTAAAAGTGGCCCAAGCAGAAGCCCCATCACAAAAGTGAGCCCTAACATCAGCAAAACGCCAACACCCGTGGTTTTATTTGCTTCTATCGCAAAGACTAAACCATAAAAGAGGGCCATATAGCCCACAAAAAAGAGGATCGGGCTGCCGAGCATAAGGTTAAAAATCACCCCTGTTTGTACAGAGATAAAGGCACCGATAATGGTGGGGATCATCGATAGAGCGATCAGCATATAAGCTTGGCGCAAAACACGATTCATCGTGCCGCTATGGGCAACTTCCACCACTTCGGGTTGATAATAATTTCTCATGAATAGACTCCTCATCTAATTGCGCAAGTTTAATCTGCGCTACGATTGAATTTACCTTGCTTATAATATCATAGCTCCTAAAAAATAAGCGAACGGATCATTGATATTTAGCTCAAAAAATGAGATTCTTTAGGCTCTTTTACTCCCTTAAATATGGCTATAAAGTAACGTTTTTCAAGTGTCCGCAAAATCTTTTAAATTTTCTAAAATAGCGATCAGCTTAGCCCTACTCTTCCCGAGTACGCCCCTTATCGCACAGACGCTCTCTTGTGAGATTACGCCCATTGCCGCCTATATTCAGACGGCTCGTGAAGATGCCACCGTACGTGAAGTATATGCTGTGGCCGACCATGGTGATCTTACAGATGATGAGGCTAATCTTTATGGCAATGTTGTGATGACCTATGGGAACTCTGAACTAGCAAGTGAGAGCTTTACCCTAGATCGAATCAAAAATATTGCTCGCTCAACCGGTGAAAACGTTCGTTATGCATCTCTCGATACTGTTCTTGTCGGAGATGAGATGACATACGATGTGGATAATGAAATCACCGATGTAGAAAATGGACACTACTTTATTCGCACCGTGCAACAGGATATTCAAGGGCGTGCAAAACATATTAATCACAATGAGTTACAGCAGACCACTCTTTTAGATGATGCAACCTACTCCACCTGTTTGGTAGACAATGAGATCTGGCGCTTTAAATCAAAAGATCTCGAGCTCGATCATGAAGGGGGGCGTGCAAAAGCGAAAAAGACCCGTTTTGATATCTTTGGGCTTCCGGTACTTTATACCCCTTATGTCTCCTTCCCTATTGATGGAAAGCGCCATAGTGGGCTGCTCTTTCCCTATGTATCCATTAACCGCAACAATGGTGTCAGTGTTGCGCTTCCTTACTATTTTAATATTGCGCCCCATATGGACGCACTCCTTGCCCCCGGCTATATCTCAAAAAGGGGGGCGACCATGCATGGTGAATTTGGATATCTCAACCGCTGGCAAGAGCTTACCGCAAAAGGGGATTATCTCTTTAAAGATAAACTCTATAATGACCGCAAGCGCTGGTCGATCTATCTACAACAAAAATCGCACTTTTCCGATAAGTTAACGGGAAATGTTCTCTTTCAACAAGTATCGGATGAAGATTACTTTAAAGATCTTGATGATCGATCAGGGCTTCTTTCAGAGACCTCTCTTGAACGCCTAGCTGAATTGATCTACCGGGAGCGTAACTGGACGGCAACCCTACGTTTTCAGCAATTTCATGTGGTAGATCGCGATATTATTAAAAATGATCCTTATGCCCGCCTTCCTCAAGCAACATTTACGGGAAACTGGCAAAAATATGGTTTAAATTTTGGTCTTAGTGCAGAGGCTGTTCGCTTTCATACAAAAGTGACAGATCGCAATCCCCGCCGCCCACAATCGGCAAATCGTCTCGATATTACCCCTATGGTAAGTTACCGCTTAGAAAATGCTTGGGGGTTCTTTGAGCCTCAGGCCCGTTTGCGCTTCACAAGCTATGATTTAAGTTATCGTGATCGCAAATATGAGCCTGAAAAAGGAACAAGCTTCCATCGGGTGCTACCCATTTTTAGTATCGATACCGGAATCTTTCTGGAAAAAGATCTCAATTTTAAATCACTCTTTGGCGGCGGTGATTTTATTCAGACATTAGAGCCAAGACTCTTCTATCTCTATGCCCCCTATCGGGAGCAGAGCCATATTCCGATCTTTGATACAACGACGGTAACCCCAAGTTATAACTCTCTCTTCCAGCATAATGCTTTTAACGGTGCTGACCGCCAGTCTAATGCGAATCAATTAACCACAGCCCTTACCACCCGATTTATACGCCGGGATACAGGAGTAGAGAAATTTAAGCTCTCTGCCGGGCAGACACAATATTTTGATAATCCTCGCATTACTCGCGGGCGCGATCTTTCTGAAGATGCCGCAAGGGTGAATCGCTCAGAGTGGTTTGTTGAAGGGGAAACAGAGATTCTTTCTCGCCTTTACACCAACTGGACATGGCGCTGGTCACCCAAAAACAAACGCACTACCCGTACAACTTTAGATCTTCGCTGGCAACCTCGGGAGCGCCGTGTAATTAATCTTGGCTACCGTTATACCCGTAATCCTAATGCGAAAAAGCCCTCCATTGATCAGATCGATCTCTCCTCTTTTTGGCAGATCAATCCTAAATGGGCCGTAGCTGGACGTTATAACTACGCCATTAATGATTCACAGATGATCGATAGCCATATCGGCTTTGAATATAGCGATTGCTGCGTAAATACTCGCTTTATTGCCCGCTACTACCGTAAAAACGCCAATGATCGTGAGAAACAGTGGCGTGCTTATTTAGAATTTGAATTTAATGGCATTGGTAATATTGGTCAAGATACAGAAGATGTCTGGGATAAGAGTATTACGGGCTTTCGCAAAAAGCGTAGATAGAGAGAAATCTCCATTTTTGAGCTCGAAAAATCGATAAATTCCAAATAGAAAAACTCCCGAGTATTTGCGTTTAAACATTTCGTCTAAATCCTCGGGAGTTTTCAAAAATTAAATTTTTACATACTCAAAAATTATATTGGTCAGTTTTTCACACCTCTTTAGATCTTTATCTTTCGCTACTGACCAATCCTCAATCCTTCTTTAAAACTTAGATTCAATAATCGCACCCCCTAAGCAGATCTCACCATCATAAAAGACAATCGATTGCCCAGGAGTGATGGCTCTTTGAGGATTCTCAAACATCACTTTTAACCGTTTATTTTCATTATCTTGAGTTACCGCACACTTCACATCTTCTTGGCGATACCGTATTTTTGCTGTTAATCGAGGGTTGACCTCCGCCCAATCAATGGGGTTAATCTCATGTAAATTGCGCGCAATAAGGCCTTTGCCATACAGCTCTGGCGCATCCCCTTGAACCACAATAAGACGATTATTTTCAAGATCCTTCTCGGCAACAAACCACGGCTCTCCGCTTGAATCTTTACGCCCCCCAATCCCTAAACCTTGACGCTGACCAATGGTATAAAAAGCAAGGCCCTTATGCTCTGCAACAACCTCTCCTTCCGGGGTCTGCATCTCTCCGGGCTCTGTAGGAAGGTATTGCATAATAAAGTCGGTAAAATCACGTTCCCCGATAAAACAGATGCCGGTGGAATCCTTTTTATCAAAGGTGATTAAACGATTATCGAGCGCAATTTGTCGCACTTCGCTCTTTTCATAATCACCAATGGGAAAGAGTGTATTAATCAATTGTTGTTGATTTAAAAGATGCAAAAAATAGCTCTGATCCTTCGATTGATCCACACCCTTAAGAAGATACGCCCGCCCCTCTTTACGCACAACTTTAGCATAATGCCCCGTAGCCAGATAATCGGCACCAAGCTCGTAGGCGTAATCTAAAAACGCTTTAAATTTAATCTCTTTATTGCAGAGCACATCAGGATTGGGCGTAAGACCATCTTTTAAGGTCTCAATAAAATAATCAAAGACCCGCTCTTTATAGTTTTTTGCAAAATTCACTTTATGAAGGGGGATGCCTAAAGTGTCGCAAACAGCTTCTGCATCTTTGAGATCTTCCTCTGCTGTGCAGTAGCCTTGGTCAAACTCCTCTTCCCAGTTTTTCATAAACACGCCATGCACATCGGCGCCCCGCTCTTTTAAAAGATAGGCCGCCACCGAGGAATCCACTCCTCCCGACATGCCGACCACCACGCGTTTACCTCTAATATCTTCCATTCTCTTGGCTTCCTTTATTTACGCCGCAAGTGGCTCATCCTGAATCGTCTCTCTCTCTTTTTGCTCTTCATTGAGTGGCTCTGTCGCCAGATTGATGAAGTCTCGCAAGATCTCTAAGCCCTCATCTAAAAGAACATCCGTCTCACTCTCTTTTAACATCTCGCTATAAGAACCATCTTCATTACGATACTCTTCGAGCGTTAAGGGCTCATAACCATAGAGAGTACGCAGGCTATTTTCTAACTTAAGATTTTCAGCTTCCTTCTCTTTAAGCTCTTTTTTCCGTGTTTCGAGATTTAGGCTCATACTATCTATGCCCCAAAGCTTAAGTGTATTTGCCACCTGTTTTTGGTAGATCTTATGCTTTTCACCATTTTTAAAGCGGCGCATGCTCTCTTTACGGAGCTGATCTAGCAATGCATTAAAGGCTTTAGGCTTCTGATAATCTGGCGCAGGCTCAATCTGATCCCAAGGCAATACATAGTGCTCGGTAGATTCCCCAATCTCATCCTCATCATAAAATGAGGGGAGCTGAATATCTGGCACAACCCCCATCTCTTGGGTACTCTCCCCATTTGCTCGATAGAACTTAGCAATGGTCACTTTTGTCTGCCCTGGCTTTTCTGTTTTCGCAAGTAAACGGCTAAGGTCAATCATAGTCTGAACCGTTCCTTTACCAAAGGTGGTAGAACCCACAATAATCGCCCGCCCCTGATCTTGCATACTCCCGGCAAAGATCTCACTTGCAGAGGCACTTAAGCGATCGACCATCACAATCAAGGGGCCATCGTAGAGCATCTTCTCTTTACTGCTCTTTTGATCACTTATACGTCCATCATAACTACGGGTCTGTACAATAGTTTTATCACTGCCGATAAAGAGCGCAGAAAGATCAATTACCTCTTGTAGCGAGCCCCCGCCATTACCCCGAAGGTCAATCACAAGGCCATCGATCTTCTCTTTCTTTAACATTTTTGTAAGTAGTTCCTTCACATCTCGTGTGGTACTACGGTAATTTTTATCCCCTTTGCGATTGCCTTCAAAATCACTATAAAAGGCAGGCAACGTAATTACGCCTAATTTATGGCGACCTCGCTCATCATCAAACTCTCGAATCTCCGACTTTGCCGCTTGTTTCTCAAGTTTTACGGTATCTCGAACAATACGTACCTCTTTCTCAGCCCCCTTTCCTTTATTGCCGATCATCTGAAGACGCACAACTGTCCCTTTCTTACCCCGAACCATCTCCACCACTTTATCGAGGCGCATGCCAACAATATCGACAAACTCACCCTCATCGCCTTGAGCTACGCCGATAATCTCATCAGCTACCATCACCTGCCCCGTCAGATCTGCAGGCCCTCCCGGGACAACTTCCATCACTTTTACGGCATCTTCATCTTGGCGCAAGACCGTACCAATACCTTGTAGTGAAAGGCTCATATTGATATTAAAGTTTTCCATCTGCTTTGCAGAATAGTAAGCCGAATGTGGGTCATAACTTGCGGCTACCACATTCATAAAGATGCTAAAAACATCTTCTGCAGAATTTTGCCCTAACCGTTCTTTGCGGGTCTTATAACGACGAGAAAGGCGCTCTTTCGCCTCCTCTAACGTCCGCTCTTCATCCGCGATCATGATGGAGATTAATTCATTTTGAATACGATCACGCCAGAGATCATCAAGCTCAGCTAAGTTTTTTGCAAAGGGTGCATCTTTGCGCTTTACACTAATCTCTCGATCAATCGTAAAATCAAACTTCTCTTTTAAGAGTTTTTCCACAAAATCAAATCGTTCCTCCATCCGATCGACTAAGCGCTCATACATCTCAAAGGGGACGCTTAATTGAGAGCGGCGAAGGTAATCATCAAAAAGATTTTCGTGACGCTTAAACTCTGTAATATCATCCTCTAAAAAATAGACACGCTGAGGATCAAGCACCCGAAGATAAGAATCATAAATACGTTTAGAGAGCGCATTATTAAAGGGAAGTTTCTCATAATGATACTGGGATAAAACCACCGCATGAGCTGCACTGATCCTTTGCTCTGCATAAGTTGGACGAAGCCTTCTCTCTTCTTCTGATTCCCCATAGGCAGAACCTAGGAACATCATTGCTAACGCCACTGCACCGGTTAGCCATGTGAAATAGGATTTTCGTTGAATCTTCATTCGTCTCTTTTCTCTCTACGATAAAATTAAAAGCGGCGAATCCAAATTAAAGGAGGCTCGCCGTTCTTCCTAACGCTCATTACGTTATTGTTATTTATTGATCTGCAAATATTGCTCTTTAAATATTGAGCTTTAAAAGGATAGTTTAGCGCATCTTTCTTTACACTTTAAAAATGCTCATAAAAATGGCTAAACGCATGACTCTTACACTGTGAGTTAAATTTAAGATTATAAAAGCAAACAGTATAGTCGCCAATATCCTCTGCTTAAACCTTTACGAAATTAGTAGTGAATATCCTCAAAATGTTTCATGAAGTTTGTTAAGGCAATCACTCCTTCAATGGGCATTGCGTTATAGATACTTGCACGAATTCCCCCAACGCTACGATGTCCTTTTAGATTGGTTAAGCCTGCCGCTTCTGCCTCTTTGAGGAAGAGCTCATCAAGCTCTGGGTTTGCCAACGTAAACGGAACATTCATTTTAGAGCGGGCATCCACATCCACAGGATTTTTATATAAAAAGCTATTGTCGATTGCATCATAAAGCATAATCGCTTTTTTACGGTTGGCCTTCTCCATCGCCTCTATCCCCCCTTTCGCCTTAATATGTTTCAGCACTAAGCTCATAAGATAGATGGCAAAGGTGGGCGGAGTATTGAGCATGGAGTCATTTTTATCTTGGATCTCATAATTAAAGACATCTGGCGTTAAGGGAGATGCACGTCCTAATAGATCTTCCCGAACAATCACAATTGTTAATCCTGCTGGCCCAATATTCTTTTGCGCGCCTGCGTAAATCACTCCATATTGGCTCACATCGATCTTTTTCGACAGGATATTTGAGCTCATATCTGCCACTACGGGAATGGGGCAATCTTGTAGGTCAAAAGGAAACTCAACACCATTGATCGTCTCATTAGCGCAAAGATGAAGATATGCACTCTCCTCATTGACTATAATCTCATCGGCTTTTGGGAGTGTGGTGTAGCCGCTCTCTTTGCTTGAATAGATCACATTCGCTTTAGCGTACTTTTGCCCTTCTTGAATCGCTTTTTTCGACCAAATACCTGTTTCAATATAATCGATGCTCTTCTTATCCCCTAAAAGGTTGAGAGGAAGTAGAGCAAACTGCGCAAGTGCTCCCCCTTGCATAAAAAGAACCCGATAATTAACAGGAATATCCAGAAGCTCTCGAAGGTCAGCCTCACACTCTTTAGCCAGTGCGACAAACTCTTTACTTCGATGAGAGATCTCCATCACCGAAGCCCCCTGATTCTGCCAATCTAACAGCTCAGACTGCGCTTTTTGTAATACCTCATAAGGCATAGTGGCTGGGCCGGCACAAAAGTTAAATGTATTTCTCACAAAGGGCTCCTTATCTATACAACTTTTAAATAGACGATCTACACTTGGCGGTGGTTGAATTTATTCAAAGAAGAAAGCCATCTTTCATTAAAAATTTTGTAAAGGATTTTACAAAGCTCCCTTCTTTTAAAAAAGAGGTTTTTATTCCCTCCTAAAGCTTATCTATATTACTACGTCCCCGAAGGGATTTCATTGTTCCATTGATGAAAAGGAATAAATCACTTAATAAATCCCGCTATTCTGGTAAACTAACTGGTTTCGAGCCGATAACTTGGTTAAATCTAAAAGGTAGTGATTAAATGTCATCAATAACGGATACTGAACTCTTAGGCCTTGTGCCGATGGTCGTTGAACAGACAGGCCGTGGCGAACGTTCTTACGATATCTACTCTCGTCTCCTAAAGGAGCGTGTCATCTTTATGGTGGGTCAAGTTCATGACCAAATGGCCAATCTTATCGTGGCACAAATGCTCTTTTTAGAGGCAGAAAATCCCGATAAAGATATCCATCTCTATATCAACTCCCCGGGCGGCTCTGTTACGGCAGGAATGTCAATTTACGACACCATGCAATTTATTAAGCCCGATGTCTCCACAATGTGTATTGGGCAAGCTTGCAGCATGGGGGCTTTTCTCCTTACGGCAGGCGCTAAGGGCAAACGCTACTCTCTGCCAAATTCACGCATGATGATTCATCAACCCTTAGGGGGCTACCAAGGGCAAGCTAGCGATATTGAGATTCACACCAAAGAGATGCTTAAAATTAAAGAGCAGCTCAATCGTATTATGGCCCACCATACCGGCAAGACGATTAAACAGATCGAGAAAGATACTGATCGCGACTATTTTATGGGCCCTGAAGAGGCAGTAAAATATGGGTTAATTGATAAAGTGATCACCCATCGCTAAAGCTAAATTTCAGGCTATACTGCCCTTTAAGCATTAACGATTTTAGTTAAAACCTTAAAAAGAGAGCCTGAGGCAATGGTAGATGCCAGCAAAAATAGCGAGAGAATCTTCATTGATCTTCAATCCTGTAGATCTTTGCAGCGAACAACTCTCAGCTATTTCCATCATTAAAAATTTAGATACCGAACGATCTAGAGACTGAGAATTAATAAATACATATGACAAATAGCAGCGACAAATCCACAAAGAGTATTGAGTGCTCTTTCTGTGGCAAAAATCAACACGAAGTTCAGCGCCTCATCGCAGGTAACGGAGTCTATATCTGTAATGAGTGTATTGATCTTTGCGGCGATCTCGTAGAGGAAGAGGAGGTACAGACCTTTGGTGATAAGCCCCTTCCAACCCCTAAAGAGATCTTTGAAGATCTCAACCAATATGTGATTGGACAAGATGATGCTAAGCGCACCTTAAGTGTGGCCGTCTATAACCACTACAAAAGATTAGAGAATCAGCAAAATCGTAAAGATGGTGATATTGAGCTCTCTAAGAGTAATATTCTTCTCATTGGCCCTACCGGCTCAGGAAAGACCCTTCTAGCAGAGACATTAGCACGCTCGCTCAATGTCCCTTTTGCTATTGCAGATGCCACAACCCTCACAGAAGCAGGCTATGTGGGAGAAGATGTTGAAAATATTATTTTACGTCTCTTACAGAGCTGTGATTTCGATATCGATCATGCGGAAACTGGCATTATCTATATTGATGAGATCGACAAGATCACACGCCGTAGCGAAAACCCCTCTATTACCCGAGATGTATCGGGAGAAGGTGTTCAGCAAGCGCTGCTTAAAATTATTGAAGGCACAGTCGCTTCCGTCTCCCCGACAGGAGGACGCAAGCATCCAAATGCTGAGCTCGTGGAAGTGGATACTCGCAATATTCTCTTTATCTGTGGTGGAGCATTTGCCGGCTTAGAGCGTGTAATTCAGCAGCGCCAGTCGAAAGATAAAGGGGGCATCGGTTTTGCCGCAGAAGTAGCGGGCGAGAAGGAGCAAGCATCCCTCTCTAAACTCTTTGCCGAAGTAGAATCAGAAGATTTGATTAAATATGGCTTAATTCCTGAGTTTATCGGCCGTCTTCCGGTGGTCACCAGCTTAGAAGAACTCGATGAAGCGGCCTTAGTTAACATCTTAACAGAGCCCAAAAATGCGATTGTAAAGCAGTTCCAATATCTCTTTGAGATGGAGGGCGTTGAACTCAACTTTACCCGAGAAGCCTTAAAAGCGATCGCAAATCTAGCTCTTGAAAAGAAGACAGGGGCCCGAGGTTTACGCAGTATTATTGAAGCACTCCTACTCGATACCATGTTTGAACTTCCCTCATTAGAAGGGGTTGAGAAGGTTGTGGTCGATAAAGCGTGCGTAACTAGCAACAAGAAACCTCAAATCCATTTTGCTAAAAAAAGCACAAAAACAGAAAGCTCCTCTAAAAAGAGTACTGCTAAAAAGAGCAGTAAAAAGAGCTCAACAGCCAAAAAGGGTGAGGACGAACTCTCATCATAAATTATGACTGATCAACTTCATTCCACTCCCCCGATCTCCATGCGCTTTCGCGGTTTCCTCCCCGTTGTTATCGACGTGGAGACCGGCGGAGTCAACCCCAAAACAGATGCCCTTTTAGAGATTGCGGCCACCTTAATCGATATGGATGAAAATGGGCGTGTCTTTACTACGGAGACCTACTCCGCCCATATTGAGCCGGCAGAAGGTTTACTACTGAACCCTGAATCGATGCGCATCAATGGCATTAAGGTAGATAATCCTTTTCGCTTTGCTGTATCTGAAAAAGAGGCGCTAAAAAAGATCTTTAAACCCGTTCGAGAGATGGTAAAAAAGAGTGGTTGCACCCGGGCCATTTTGGTGGGGCATAATGCCCACTTTGATTTAGGCTTTCTTAATGCGGCTATTGAACGCACAGGCATTAAGAATTCACCCTTTCACCCCTTTTCTGTTCTCGATACTGTAAGTCTTGCGGGTTTAGCCTATGGGCAGACTGTATTAGCCCGGGCCATTCATGCCGCAGATATTGAGTGGGACCCAGATCAAGCGCACTCTGCCGTATATGATACTGAAAAGACTGCCGAGCTCTTTTGTAAAATCATCAATCTTTGGCAAGAGCAGGTCGGCTTTAATCAATCCCTTTTTGTAAATCATGGCGATCCTGTGGATGAGCGCTAATAAGAAACGCATAGAGATACCGAGCATGGATACTATTTTTCACTCCCTTACCCAAAATCTCGCTGCTTTAGGCGACAAACAGAAATTGATCGATCAGATCAATATTGGTCTTGAGCGGGAGACATTACGCATTGATAGCCAAAATGGCCGCTTAAGCAAACAGCCCCATCCTGAGGCGATCGGCTCCCCCTTAACCCATAGCAATATCACCACCGATTTTGCCGAAACGTTACTGGAATTTGTAACCGACCCTTACGACAGTGCAGAAGAGGCTCTTGAGGCTTTAAGAAAGATCCAAACCTTTACGCTCTCTCAGCTTGAAGGGGAGATCTTCTGGCCAAACTCGATGCCTCCGCAGATTGAATCGGAAGATGAGATCGAGATTGCCCATTACGGTAGCTCTAACGATGGCAAGATGAAATCACTCTATCGTAAAGGTTTAAGCGTTCGCTACGGTAAGATGATGCAAGCCATTGCTGGGATTCATTATAATTTCTCCTTTAAAGATTCCCTCTTTAAAGCACTGCAAGAGGCGCTCGGCAACGACAGTTCTCTACAAGAATTTAAGACTGAACGTTATCTCCATGCATGTCGCAACATCTCCCGCTTTGGTTTTATTATCCCCTACTTTTTAGGGGCATCGCCGGTGATGTGTAAAAGCTTTTTAACAGAAGAAAAGAATCACTTTCCCTCTTTAAATGAGGTGGATAGCTACGTTCCGGAAGGAACGTCTCTTCGCCTTTCAGATATCGGTTATGGCAATAACAAATGCCATTTTGATATCTCATTTAATGATATTCATGAATTTATTAAAAATATTCATTATGCGATCACAAAACCTTGTAAGGATTTCTCTAAAATCCCGGTGAAAAAGGATGGAGAATATCAGCAGATTAACAACCACATTTTACAGATCGAAAATGAGTATTACGCTAGCGTACGCCCTAAACAGGTGCTACGCAAAGGTGAGAACTTCCTCGAAGCGCTTAATGAGCGGGGAATTGAGTATATTGAACTTCGCTCCGTAGATGTAAACCCACTCTTTGCTGAGGGGATTGATCTTAAGAGCATGCGCTTTATTCAACTCTTTATGACTGCTTCTCTCTTAACCGATGCCCCAGAACTGAGCCAGAAAGAGTACGAGCAGAATCAGAAAAATCTTAAGATCCTTGCAGAAAGAGGCAAAGCACCTGGGCTGACTCTCGATATTATGGGGCAACAGCAGGATGTTAAAGAAGCTTTAACTAAAGCTCTACAATGGCTTAAACCCGTTGCGGAAATTTTAGGTACTCCCTTTATGGAGATTTTAAAAGAGCGTGAAAAAGAGATTACACATCCTGAATTAACGCCCTCCTCCCAAATTTTAGCCATGCTAAAAGAGAGTGGCTTAACTTATCAGGAGTTTTTCTTACAAAAGGCGCAAGAGCTCTACCAAAAAGAGTTTAAAGCACTCTCTCAAGAAGAACAGACGCACTTTATCGAGATGGCAAAAGCCTCCTTAAAAGAGCGGGACGCCATTGAGGCCGAGCCTCAGATCGATTTCGATCAATATCTTGAAAACTACTTCGATATAAAGCTTTAAAGAGCTCTCTTCCTTATAGGAAGAAGCCTAAATTCACTCTTAAAAGTCTCTCTTAGAGACAATTTAATTTTAATCTTTTCGCAACTTTTCGATATACTTATGCGGTTGAACTTCTGCCTAACTCCTTCCCGAGGGTAGAAGCTCACCGCTTTAATTTTTAGACCTATTTTAATAAAGCTTAACAGACGCGCCCTTGCGTTTTATTTTAGAAGGAACATTTCGTGACTCATCACGTCTCTATTGGCTCCCCCCTCCTCTACTCCGTATTTGCGGTTGTAGTTTTAGTGATGGTTCTCATCGATATGTTTGCATTAAAGCAGACTGGAGATCATCGAGTAAGTGCTAAAGAAGCCTTAATCTGGACTCTTATCTGGATTGCTGTGGCTCTTCTCTTTAATTTGGGACTCTGGGCATATCTACGCTACGGAATTCCGCTCGATGCACTGCCAGAAGGTTTAACGGCAAACGAACAAGCCCATTTTGCCACCACAAAGTCTTTAGAGTTTCTAACAGGATATGTTGTAGAAAAATCGTTATCGATGGATAACATCTTTATCTTTCTACTTATTTTCACCTATTTTAAAGTCCCCAATATCTATCAACGTCGAGTATTAGTTTACGGGGTTTTAGCTGCAATCTTTTTAAGAGTAGTGATGGTACTCATCGGCAGCTTCTTAATTGAGCGCTTTGAGTGGATTCTCTATCTCTTTGGGGCTTTCTTGCTCTTTACCGGAATTAAGATGCTATTTGAAGGGGACGAAGAGAGCGATCTTAGTGAAAATAGAATTATTAAGGTGACTCGTAAGCTCTTTAAGTTTACCGAGGAGTATCATAAAGAGCACTTCTTCATCCGTGAAAATGGACACCTTATTGCTACCCCCCTCTTTTTAGTCTTGGTGATGATCACCTTTTCCGATGTGATCTTTGCGGTGGATTCTGTGCCTGCTGTATTTGCCGTAACAACGGACCCCTTTATTGTGATGACTTCTAACATCTTTGCAATTTTAGGTTTGCGTGCCATGTATTTTCTTCTTGCAGATATGGCAGAAAGATTCCACCTTTTACAGTATGGTTTAGCCATTATTCTCATTTTCATCGGCGGGAAGATGCTTCTTCTCTATTTTGATCTACATGTGCCAACACCCATCTCCCTTACGGTGATTTTAGGCACTTTAGTCGCCACCATTCTGCTCTCGCTGATCACTAAACCTAAAGCAGCTAAGCCAGAATAGTTTTATAAAGTCTCGCACTGGGCGGGACTTTTTTTCGTTATCTCTATCAACAAAAGGATAAAAGATGTTAGAGAAATTATTTCAACTTAAAGCGCATGGAACGAATGTTCGCACTGAAGTTCTAGCAGGTATTACCACCTTTTTGACGATGTCCTATATCATCTTCGTAAATACAGATATTCTCTCTGTAACGGGGATGGATACGGATGCTATCTTTATGGCCACCTGTATCGCCGCTGCGATCGGAACCGTAGTGATGGGGCTTGTGGCTAACTACCCCGTAGGATTAGCACCGGGCATGGGGCTTAATGCCTTCTTTGCCTTTACAATCGCTGCACCTATTGCTGCTGGGGGAATGGGTTTTACCTGGCAAGAGGCGTTAGGCGCTGTTTTTGTTTCGGGCGTTGTCTTCTTCTTTCTCACCATTACTGGCTTACGTAGTTGGATTATTAATGGTATCCCCCAATCTCTTCGCTCTTCTATTGGGGCGGGAATTGGGCTCTTTCTTGCCTTTATCGGGCTTTCTAATGTCGATATTATTGTCGCAAGCCCCGCAACCTTGGTAACCCTTGGAGATCTTTCCGCACCTTCTGCACTCTACGCAATTTTAGGCTTCTTTCTGATTGTGATTTTAGATAACTTTAAAGTAAAGGGATCGATTCTCATCAGTATTCTCTTAATTGCGATATTAAGTGCTCTCTTTGGGCATAACGAAATTAAAGGGATTGTCTCAACTCCTCCCTCTATTGAGCCTACTCTTCTTAAATTAAGCTTTGAAAAGGTCTTCCATGGCAGCTTCCTGCAGATCTTAATTGCTCTAGTGCTTGTGGAGCTCTTTGATGCTACAGGGGTCTTAATGGGGGTAGCTAAACGGGGTGGCCTACTGGATGAAACCAAAACTCCCGATGCTAAAAAACGCTTTAACCGAGCACTTTTTGCAGATTCAACAGCGATTCTTTCCGGTAGCCTTTTAGGGACAAGTTCTGTAACAGCCTATGTCGAGAGCTCTGCCGGTGTTCAAGCAGGCGGAAGAACGGGCCTAACAGCAATTACCGTTGCTCTGCTCTTTATTCTTGCCGTCTTCTTCTCGCCCCTTGCGCAATCGATTCCCCCTTATGCGACAGCTCCCGCATTAGTCTATGTTGCAGGTTTAATGCTTCGGGAATTAGCAGAAGTAGATTGGGATTCTCCAACCGATTCGATCCCCGCTGCTCTTTTAGTGCTGGGTATCCCCTTTACCTACTCTATTGCTGATGGTTTTGCCTTTGGGTTTATCAGTTATGTGGTACTTAAAATGGGTACAGGGAAATTTAAAGATATCCACCCAGCCACCTATATTATCTCTGCGCTCTTCTTAGTGAAGTTTGCCTTCTTCTAATATTTCTGAGTAAAAAAGAGGCATTGAGATAATATTTTTATCCGTTATAAAATAGTGGGCGGCTCTAGCACAATAGCTAGAGCCCTCTTTTCACCATAAAGGAGATGCTTTAAATGAATCACCTCATTACCGCGATCTATCGCTTCTTCTTTAGTCATGATTTTTCGATCGGGGTGCAAAAAGCGATAGGTATTTTTATACCTGTGGCGATTCTCTATCTTCTGCACTTTGATTTCCCCTTCCTCTTTATTGCAGGCTACGGAAGTTTAACCATCGCCATTGCAGATCAAACAGGGCCTTTAAAACATAAACGAAATGAGATGTTTGCCGCTTTAATCGCCACGCTTCTGATTTCGTTTATCTTTTCAAGCCATCAGCACTTCTCAATAGGGATGATCGTTAGCCTCTCGCTTGTCACCTTCTTTGCAGGCTTTGTACACTCCTTTGGGCGTAAATTTATCTCTCTTGGATTTGTATTAGGCTTCTCCGCACTCATGGCGGCACGCACCCCTTATGATCCCTTTACCTATCTGATCTTTTTTGAGTTTGGTGCCCTCTTCTACTTCTTCTATGCCCTGCTATTTAGCAAGGTTTTTGAGCGCTATATCATTCGGCAAAATCTCTCGAATGTCTATTTTCTTCTCTCTAAACATCTTAAAGCGCTCTCAAGCTGCTACCGACAAAATGTGGTGATCGAAGAGCAATTTAAACATCTAATTAGCTCCCAAGCCGATCTATTAGAAGAGTTGCAACTCATGCGGGATCTTCTCTTTAGGATTAAAAATCCAGAGCATGAAGAGATCAACCGAATGATCCACGAGCTCCTCATTCTTATTGAGACTCGGGAGTTAATGGTAGTACCGCTGCAAGAGTTTATTACCATTCGTAAAAACTTTCCTAACACCGATATTCAGATCTTTTTCCGGGATACCTTCTCTAAAGCGGGCAATAATCTTGAAGAGATGGGAATGTATACACTTCGAGCCGGGAATATGCTGAAGCGTTTAGGGTTTAAAGCAGAGCTTAGAGCCCTTGAGTATGAGCTTGAACTCCTTCGCAGAGAGGAGCCTTCGGGCGATCTTTTAGAGGGGTATCAGGTGATTGCTGCCCATTATCGCAAAGCATGGTCGCTCTCTCGGCAATTAGAGCGTCTACGCGCCCTGCTTATTGGTGAAACCACACCTAAAGAGGCGATCTCTCCCAGTGCGCTTTCTAAATTTCTCTCCCACTCCTATTGGTCGAACGATTATTTTAAGCAGAACTTAAAGCTCTCCTCTAATGTGATGAGATACGCTATTCGCTCTGCCAGTGCCATGTTTGTAGCGCTACTTTTGGTAAAAAGCACCAACTTTCTCTCCCATGGTTTCTGGATCGCTTTTACCCTTTTAAGCCTAATGCGCCCAGGATTTAGCTTAACCAAAGAGCGGAGCCGTAATCGGATTATCGGCACTGTTTTAGGTTGTGTTATCGGGGGGCTTCTTATCTCTATGGAGATCTCCATCCCCGGGCTTATTGCCATTATGTTTATCTCGGTGATCTTAAATCATGGCTTATTGCGGGTTCATAATCCTTTAAGTGTCGCCTTTACCTCCCTCTATGTGCTTATTTTGCTCAATATCGATAAAAATTTAACCGCCTGGCAAGGGATCTCTTTAGCGGGGGAACGCATTATTGATACCGGCATTGCTGCCGCAATGGCTATCGGCTTTAGTTACCTACTGCCCACTTGGGAGAAGCAGAATATCCCGCAACTGATCGACACCGCGCGGGAGAATCTCTTTAAAGTCTTTTTAGAGATCGAAAAATGGAAGATCACCGAACAAACCGAGCAGGATTTAGATGTAAAACTTGCTTTAAGAGTGGCTCAAACAAGTATTGTCTCCCTCTCTAATTCGTTAGAGCGCATGCAAGATGAGCCTGCAAAACGCCGTACACACAATATCTCTGAGCTAAATGATGAGGTGGTCGAAATGCAATCGATCCTCTCTCAACTCTCCTATTTAAGCTTCCTTTTAAGTGAGCTAGAGGGATCGACCCAAGAGATTGAGGAGTTTAATGAGATTTTCACCCTCATTAAAGCGCGAATGAATCCTGAGAATCAACATAGATCCCATAAGCGCTTTACCATGCGAGAACTTAAACCCCTTATCTGGATGATCGAATCGAAAAATTCTGCATCCTCTTAATGCCTAAGGAAAACTTAAAAAATAGAATCTTAATTGCAACTTCACCCATTCCATTTTATTATTGTGAGTAATTACGACTAAATTTAGTCGCTTTATTTATATATCGTTATATATCGATTTATAGGACTTTGGCACAATGCACCATTTTTTAGGGGAATATGAGCTTCGAGTAGATGCGAAAAATCGCGTCTCGCTTCCGGCTGCCCTAAAGAAAAAACTGGGTGATCTTGATCGATTTGTCATTAACCGCTCCTTCGACAAATGTCTTAACTTCTATCCCTATGATGTTTGGGAAGAGGTGGAAGCAGAGCTTAATAAACTTAATCCCTTTGTTAAAAAAGAGCGAGACTTTGTCCGTTTTGTACGGGGAGGCGCTACAGAGGTGATTCTCGATGGTCAAGGGCGCATAACTTTGCCAAAACGCCTTCTCTCCTATGCTAATATCTCATCCGACCTTATTCTGCTAGGTAACGGCTCTCTCTTAGAGATGTGGGATTTAGAGACCTATGAAGCGATGCTCGATATCGATCCGGAAGATTTCTCTAGCTTAGCTGAAGAGGTGATGGTGAAAGTTGTCGAAGAGGAAGAAGTTCCACAATTTGATGAGAATATCATCGTCCCCATTTTACGTCGCTAATCCCTCATTTCACTTAAAGACCATCAATTTATAAAACACTATAGATTATAAAACGCGCCTAGCAGTACAACTTCCTCTAACTGACCTATCCCCATTTACGCGAATGATGCCCAAAAGCCCCCCTACTTTCTCTTCTCTACCCAAAATTGGTCTTATCGATTCAGGGATCGGGGGCTTCTCTATTTTGCAGGCCTTTTTAGAGCATCCTAAAAAGGCCCATTATTTCTATATTGCCGATTCCGCCTACCTTCCCTATGGTTTAAAGAGCGATGAAGAGATTCACCAACGCATGGAGATTCTCTCCCGCTATCTTATTGAGGAGATAGAGGTCGATGCCCTTGTGATTGCTTGCAATACCGCTACGGCGATCTCCGCAGAAAAGCTGCGCCGCCAATTTCCCTTGCTACCGATTATCGGGATCGAGCCTGCGATTAAACCTGCCACATTAGCTACAAAGAGCAGACATATTGCCGTTGCCGCAACTTATGCAACATTAAAGAGCGCACGCCTTAATCAACTGATTAAAAGCTTTGCAGGCGATCAAAACCACTCCGAGTCTATCACCGTGCATAAAATTATCGGTACTGACTGGGTAACATTAGTGGAAAAGGGGGAACTCTCTGGGCTGAATACTCAAGCGGTGATGGAGCGCTCCCTTGCGATCTTTAAAGAGTATCCGATCGATCAGCTCGTTTTAGGTTGTACCCACTTCCCCTTTCTTACAACCGCAATAAAAGCAGTCCTGCCTCCAACGATTGAGCTTATTGATCCTGCACCCGCCATCGTTAAAGAGACTTTTAACCGTCTTCCACCACTTTCCGAAGAGAGAGAGTCCCTAAAAGCCTCTAAAGATAGCGAAGAAGCTTTTCTTATGCCGAAACTCTATCTCTTTACCACTGGGGAGCTTACTCCCTATCAAAAACAGGCTAAACTCCTGAAAACAGAAGGCTATCAGCTCGATCTCCTCCAGCTGCCTTATTAATCTTCCTGCTCTTATTTAAAGCTATGTGCTTAAAGCAAGTATTCATAAGCTTTTTCCTAACTTTTAAAAAGATGATTTAAAATAGAACAGAAGGGTTGAATCTGGGAAATATTTCCCCATTTATATTACCTGTGTTAAAATTTTGCAGTATTTACATTTAAAACAAATTTAGAAATAACTTAGGAATAATCAATGAAAAAGCTATTAAAGTTCTCTCTAGTCGCTGGCGCTGCAATTATTTTAGCTGCGTGTTTAGGCGCCGAGCAGACTGTGCAATCAACCGATAAGCAATTTGAATTAACCTTAGATAAAAAGTTTACAAATGTGCTTGATCAGAAGAAAGATATTATCGCAAATCGTCTTCCTGGCACGCCTGAGGAGCATTTAACGCTTCTTCAACTTGCTGGGGATCGCGATAGTGGGGATCTTGCTTATGCTGTCTCTCTTCCATTACCTGAGTCTGTAGAGATTACGCTTGATGATTTTATCAGCGTTATGAATGAGCAGATGGATGAATTACCCCAAATTAAAGATTTTAAAGTTGAACCTGTAAGTGCAGAGCTTAACAACCAGATCAACTATCGTGCAGAGAGCAAGATCGAAGATCAGAGCTACTATGAGTTCTGCCGTATTGCGATCGATAAAACGATCACCACAATCTGTGTGGGAACAGGCAATAACTTAGATGAAGCGCAAAAGATCATTAACTCGATTAAATTTTTATAATCGATAAGCCTTCATAAGTGCTCAAAGCACTATCTTAATTTGCATATATTTTTATCTCGTTAAAAGAGGGTTTCTTTAAGCCCTCTTTTTTTTATGCCCTCTTTAAAACTATTTAACGAATATTTTTAAAAACTTATTAAAAACCTTTAAAGACTTTTGGCTATTTTTATCCATTTCACTCCCTTTTATAAGTGGGAAAGTTGCCTGCAATTCAGACCAAAATGCCGAAAAAAGAAATCGTTGTGTATAATTAAAGGGATTTTGTCGCGCGCGAAGCTGTCGCCTTCTATCGCTAACCATTCTAAAGGAGACCATTTAATGGCACAAAGAAGCCCCGAGACGCTTTACCGTTTAGATTACGAAGCTCCCCAATTTAAAGTCGAGTCTATTGAATTAACCTTTGAGCTCGACCCTAAAGAGAGCATAGTTAAGAGCCGCTTTCGACTCACGCGCGAACCTTGGAGTGAAGCCAGCGATTTTCTACTTCACGGCAGTCAATCCCTTACCCTTCTTTCACTCAAAGTCGATGGTAAGCCGCTCACTAAAGAGGAGATCTATTTTGAAGGCAGTCATATTCGCCTTAAAAATTTAGGGGAAGAAAATCTTATTGAGATCGAAAACAGCATCTCCCCAATTCAAAATAGTGAGCTTGCAGGCCTCTTTATCACCGATGGCTTCTTCTGTAGTGATTGTGAGCCCCAAGGGTTTCGCCATATCACCTACTTTGCCGATCGCCCCGATGTGATGACCACCTATCGGGTTAAATTAATTGCTGACCAGAAATATCCAGTTCTGCTCTCTAATGGGAATCTTTTAGAGGAGGGCCAGCTTGAAGATAATCGGCATTATGCCCTTTGGGAAGATCCCTTCCCTAAACCTACCTATCTTTTTGCCATTGTTGCGGGAGATTTAGAGTTTATCGAAGATCAACATCTTCGCCCCGATGGCTCGCCGGTGCGTCTGCGCATTTATGCTCAAAAACCCTATATTGATCAGTGCCATTTTGCTCTACAATCGCTTAAAAAGGCGATGAAATGGGATGAAGAGCGCTTTAATCTTGTCTGTGATTTAGACTTTTACAATATTGTTGCCGTCAATGATTTTAATGGCGGTGCGATGGAGAATAAAGGGCTTAATATCTTTAATACTCACTATGTTCTGGCTGACCCCAAAACGGCCACAGATGAGGACTTTAAGCTCGTTGAGGCGGTAATTGGTCACGAGTATTTTCATAACTGGACAGGAAATCGCATCACCTGCCAAGATTGGTTTAACTTATCCCTTAAAGAGGGGCTCACCGTCTTCCGAGAGCAAGAGTTTTGTGCCGATATTCATCACCCCGGGATTCGCCGAATTGAAGATGTAAAGCTTCTTCGCACCCATCAATTTGCAGAAGATGCCGGCCCGCTTGCACACCCTGTTCGGCCTGATGAGGTGGGAGCTGTGGAGAATCTCTACACCACCACTATTTATGAAAAAGGGGCAGAGATTGTGCGCCTTTATCAAACCATCTTCGGTAAAGAGGGCTTTAATCGGGGGCTTGCCCACTATATTGAACATTTTGATGGCATGGCAGTTACCACAGATGATTTTAAAGCCTCTATGGAGGCCGCCAATAATCGCACGCTCTTTAATTTTGAGCGCTGGTACAGCCAAGCAGGTACACCCATTTTAAATGTAAATACAGAGCATAGAAGCGATAACACCTATCGTTTAGCCTTACGCCAATTTTTAACCGAAAGCCCCGGCCAGCTCCATAAAGAGCCGCAAGTGATCCCGGTTAACTACGCACTCTTCTCCCAAAGTGGGGAGCTACTACTTGAAGAGAGCTTTACCTTAACAGAGCCTGCACAATGCCTGCTCTTTCATAATATTCCTGAAAAACCGGTGATCTCACTATTACGCAATTTCTCTGCGCCAGTGATTTTACAATACCCTTACACGCTCGATGAGCTCAAGCTACTAATCGCCCATGAGACCGATGATTTTGCCAAGTGGGAAGCCCTACAGATACTGATTGAAAAGGTACTTTTTGCCCATGACACCACAGAGAATCGCGCACAAATCTTAGGTGATGCCCTTGAGCCTCTCTTTGCTAAAGTGGAAGAATCGCCTGAGTTTTCTGCTCTTCTCTTTACTCTACCTGATGATGCCTACCTTTTAGGAAAGATGGAAGCGCCGGATGCTGTTCGGCTCCATAACTTAAAAGAGAGTATGACCGAAGCTTTAGCCATCCGTTTTGAGGCGAATTGGCGCAAGATCTACCAGGAATTTACTCAAGATACGCCTGCGCATCGAGCGCTTAAAAATAGAGCCTTACACTATTTAAGCTACCTCGAGGGAGCTGATGCCCTTACTCAGGCGCATTTTGAAAAAGCCGAAGCTAGCGAAAATATGACCGACCTTAGCGCCGCACTTACGGCAGCTGTTATGCGCAATTTGAGCAATAAAGAGGTGCTTTTAGCACGTTTTTATGAACGCTTTAAGGAGTACCCAACAGTGATCGATCGCTGGTTTAGCGTGCAAGCTCGGGCGCCCTATATCCATATGAGCGATCTTGAGCTTCTTGCTAAGCATCCAGCCTTTAGCTATAAAAATCCTAACCGAGCACGCGCTCTTTTAGGTACTATCGGCCGCAATAACTTTGCTTTAGCTAACCAAGGTCCGGCACTCTTTGCTTGGATCGGGAAAGAGATCTTAAAGATTGATGCGCTCAATCCCCAAACCTCTTCCCGCTTAATTGGGCCCTTTACGCGCCTAAATCTCTTTGAGGAATCCTTACAAAAAGAGGTTAAAGTCCTGCTTAAAGAGCTGCTCGAGACGCCCAATATTTCCCCTAATCTCACCGATCAACTTAAGAGGATTATCTAATGGATCAGACCCTTAAAGGTGTATCTAATCTGACAGAAATTGTACAAAATCGCCGTACAATTCATCATTTTACCGATCAAGCTGTACCCCAAGAAGCCCTTAACAAAGCGTTGGGGCTTACGGTGTATGCACCTAATCACCATTTAACCTATCCTTATCGCTTCTATCCCCTTGGGGAGCAGAGTAAAGAGAATTTTTTACAATATGCTGAGCAATCCTTTGCCGATCGAGACCCAGCGACCGCCGCAACTAAGCTTGCCCGCTGGAAAAAGATCCCCGGCTGGGTTGCCGTTACGCAAAAGATTAGTGAAGATGAAAAAACATTCCATGAAGATTTTGCCACCTTAAGTATTGCCCTTTACATTATGATGCTATCTTTCTATGAGGATGGCATTGGCAGTAAATGGTCCACCGGCTCGCTCTTTTTTAAGCCCGCTGCTTACGATATTTTAGGCATCGATCCTAAAGAGGAGATTATTCGGGGAATGTTCTGGTATGGCTATCCGGAAAAGACGCCGAATCCATTTCCTAAACCTGCGCTCGATCGCTTTGTAAAGCCTCTTCCTTAAGCTTATGAGACAAGAGCGCATGATCGGCCACCTCCCTGAAGGAAAGAGCATCGAAGTGGTATTAGGCTTCGATTACGGCACGCAAAACATTGGGGTTGCAGTGGGAAATGCCCTCACCGAGACAGCTCAGCCCGTGACCATCTTAAAAGCTCGCCATGAGCAGCCTAATTGGGCAGAGGTAGAGGAATTGATTAAAGAGTGGCTCCCCGATGCTTTTATTGTGGGTATTCCCTACACTCGAGATGGCACAGAGACCGAGCATATTCGTAAAATTCGCAAATTTATGAATCGCCTCCATGGCCGCTTTGGCTTGCCGGTGATGGAGGTGGATGAATCCCGCTCCTCGTTAGAGAGCGAAGCTTTTCTAAAGCCCTCTCAGCGCCATAAAAAAGGGCAGTTAGATGCGATCTCTGCGGCAATCATTGTGGAACGCTGGTTTCATCAAGAGACGCTTTTCTTCTAATTAAGTAGCGTTTTAAGTGGGAAAAGCTTCCCTTATCCTTTTAAGTAAGGGAACGCTTGCAAATTATTATGCTAATGACTAGCTGATAGCTGATTTTAAAGGTCACCTTTAAAGAGCGAGAGATCAAATCGGCTCTCTCCCCGCTCTTTTGCCTTGTAAGGCACTTCCCCAATTAAGGGGAGCTCCGTAAAGTTTTGAATGCCCTCAATATAGCCTTTAAGCGATGGGCTATCACTTAAATGATTGGCAATCCAACCGGCAACTTTTAGTCCTCTTGCCTCAATGGCCTCAAAGGTTAAGAGTGCGTGATTAATCACCCCTAATTTTAACCCCACCACCACAATGACCGGTAAGCGATTTTCTTCTACCCAATCGGCAAAACTGGCTTTACAGGAGAGCGGGGTATACCAACCTCCCGCCCCCTCTACAAGGGTTACCTTCCCTTTTGTAGCAATATTGTGTAGCCCTTCGCTCATCACCTTAAAATCGATAGGAATTCCTTGAGCTTTGCTTAAAAGATGGGGAGCTTCTGCCTCTTTAAAAAAGTAAGGGTTAACCATCTCATAAGGCATCTGCTGGTGGGAGGCTAAAATATGGGCCACTGCATCGGGGTTTTTAAGGCCCAATGGAGTCTCTTCGCTGCCGGAAGCTACGGGCTTATACCCATTTGCTGAGATCCCCGCCCTATTTAACGCTTGCAGAAGCTCTGCTGTGACATAGGTTTTACCAATTTCGGTATCGGTTCCGGTTATAAACCAGCATCCTTTAGGCGAATTTGTTAATGTCGATTCCATAAACCTTAATCCCTCTTTTGCGTTATCTACGCATCTTTACGTTAATTTTTTACGTTAATAATTTCCGCTTCTCTTTAATTTTAATTATTTAGGCGCCGAAATTAGGGCTATACCCACCACATAGGTCAACTTAAATCCCCCATTTTGTAAAAAGGCTGCCTCTAAGCGCCGTAAGGCATCCCGCCCCATTAAGCCACTTCTTCGCTCTTTTAAGGTGGTTGCGCCTATATTTTTAAGGCTACGCATAAGGGCCATTAAGCTCGGAAACTCCATAACCTCTTCATAGATAATGAGCTCCCCTTTTACCCTCTTAAGCGCCTCTTTAGCCTCCCTTTGCGAAATAAAGTCGATGGTGTGCTTATAGTTATCCACCGCTCTCCAAGCCTGATCTAGCTCTCTAAGTGAACCCTCTAACAGCGTTGCCACTGCCACTTTACCTTGCGATTTTCGCACACGATTTAATTCATTAATCGCTTTAGCAAAAGAGTGACACCACTGCACTGCTAAGCTTGAGATCACACCATCAAAACGCTCTGCCTCAAAGGGGAGCTGCTCAATATCTCCTTGGGCATAATAAGTCGCTACATTCGCCTCTTGCGCCTCGGCTAACATCTCTAAAGAGAGATCGAGCGCCGTAACAGTTGCCCCCTTTCTGCGCCCTTTTTGGCTTAAATAACCTGTTCCACACCCTGCATCTAACAGCGTGTAATCGTTAAAATCCTCCCCTGAATGGAGCGCTAAAAACTCCTTAAAGAGACGATCGGCCACCTTTTTTTGCACCGTTGCTGATTGATCATAACTCTCCGCCGCACGGCCAAATGCGGACGCAATGGCTGATTTATCGATCTTCATCTACTCGCCTAATGCCTCTTTAAATGCTGCAACAAGTGCATCAATATCCTCTTGCTGATGCTTTGCGGTAAGCGTAATGCGCAATCTTGCGCTATTGGGCGGAACCGTTGGAGGGCGAATAGCCGTCACCCAAATGCCCTGACTTTGCATTTTTTCGGCAATTTCTAAAGCTCGCTGACTCTCCCCAATAATTAGGGGTTGAATGGCCGTTGTTGATTCTACGAGGGTAACATTCCATTGGGCAAGGTCTAAGCTCGCCATCTCTTGACGATAATAGGCGATATTATCGGCTAAACGATTTCGCAAGTTATCCCCCTTTTCAATAAGATCTACCGCCTCTTTTAAGGTATAGGCTAAGGCTGGGGGAATAGCAGTACTATAGATAAGTGGGCGGGAGAATTGCACAAAATAATCGGCTAAAGGCTCATTAACCAATACCGCTGCCCCCGAAAGTCCAAAGGCTTTTCCAAAGGTGACCACTAAAATATCGGGCTTAATTTGAGCAAGATTAATAGACCCTCGCCCCCCTTCGCCACAAACGCCAATACCATGGGCATCATCCACCATAAAGAGCGCTCCTGCTTCTTGGCAGAGGCTCTCCATCTTTTTAAGGGGGGCAAAATCCCCATCCATACTAAATACGCCCTCTGTTACCGCTAGAAGTCCATGCTTTTCAGGAGTCTCTAACTTTTCAAGCGCTGCATTTCCACGGGCTAAATAGCTCTTTAGCGAGGTCAGATCATTATGTTTAAAGCGATGCACTCGCCCCGGGGAGTAGATCGCCGCCTCTAAAAGGGAAGCATGACTTAAGCGATCGGCAATAATACGATCATTTTGCTCAATCAATAATTTAATCACAGCTTGATTAGCCGTAAATCCCGAAGGATAGACAATAGCCGCATCGTACCCGAGCCAATCAGCTAAGCGCTCTTCAAGCTCAAAAAGGGGCTCGCTATAGCCGGTAATATGGCCTGAGCCGGCACTACCGACCCCATATTTACGTGCTCCCTCTTGCCAGGCATGAATCAAGCGAAGATCGTGGCTTAAGCCTAAATAATCATTGGAGGAGAAATTGAGATAACGCGCCTCTTGCTCCCCATTTTGAAGCAGAATAATTCGCCCCCCCTCCCGAGTTTTCGTAACTCTTCGAGTGCGGTATTGATCATCCTTGCGGCGTTGTAGAATATGGCGCTCAATTCGCGAGTTCCAGCTCATAATGCTCTCTTCATGCAGACAATGTAAATAATTAAAAAAGAAATCCTAACCATTAGGTAAGAATGGGTCATTCCGGAAAGAAGCTCCCATGATTTTATCTCTCTTTATTCCCGCTTAAGTTAGGATAAACCCTCTTCTAAAAACCGGCACTCATCTCTCTCTTATTCTGCTTTTTTCCACATTTATCGAGCCTACTGCCGGCGGGGATTGCTCCTTACGACCAAAAATATAGTACCATAGTAGTCCCATTTTTCTTTAAAAAGGTTGATAAAGTTCCATGAGTAAAACAGACCTCACGTTTGATTCTAAGCACATTTGGCACCCTTACACCTCCATGAGTGAGCCGCTCCCCTGCTATCCGGTAGATTCTGCAGAGGGCGTTATGCTTAAGCTTGAAGATGGCCGGGAGCTGGTGGATGGAATGTCCTCTTGGTGGGCCGTTTTGCATGGTTATAATCATCCTGTTATTAATCAAGCGATTACCAATCAGCTTGCGAAGATGAGCCATGTGATGTTTGGCGGTATTACCCATAAGCCAGCGGTTGATCTGGTGAAAAAGTTGGTCGATCTCACCCCTGATTCCTTAGAGTGTGTTTTTCTTGCCGATTCTGGCTCCGTAGCGGTGGAAGTTGCGCTAAAAATGGCCTTTCAATATTGGCATGCAAAAGGGGAACGTCGTCACCGTGTGCTCTCGCTCTCCCATGCCTATCATGGGGATACCTTTGGCGCGATGGGGGTATGTGATCCTGTAAACTCCATGCACTCGATCTATGATGGCTATCTTCCTGATCATCTCTTTGCCCCCACCTTTGAGATCGGCTTTGATGATGAGTGGGATGATGCAGCTGCAGAGCCCCTGCGGGAGATCTTTAAAAACCATCACCACGAGCTCTTTGCCGTGATTGTTGAGCCTATTGTGCAAGGTGCGGGGGGGATGCGTATGTATCACCCGAACTATTTAAAAGTACTCCGCAAACTGTGTGATGAGACGGGCGTTCTTCTTATTGCTGATGAGATCGCCACCGGCTTTGGGCGTACAGGTAAGTTTTTCGCCTGTGAGCATGCCGAGATCGTGCCCGATATTATGTGTGTCGGAAAAGCTCTTACAGGGGGATATATCACCCTTTCAGCCACCATTACCACCCGCCATGTAGCGGAAACCATTAGTAACGGGGAGGCTAAATGCTTTATGCATGGCCCTACCTTTATGGGTAATCCCCTTGCCTGCTCTGCCGCTAATGCCTCCCTTTCGCTCTTAGATAATGGGCAATGGCAAGCCAATGTCTCCCGCATTGAGAAGCAGTTAAAAGAGGAGCTTTTTGTTCTTAAGGGTAACCCCCATATTGAAGAGGTGCGAGTATTGGGCGCAATTGGGGTTATTGAGCTTAAAAAAGGCTTAAATCAAGAGAAGGCTCAAGAGTATTTTGTGGAAAATGGCGTCTGGATTCGCCCCTTTAATCGCCTCGTTTACATTATGCCCCCCTTTATTACTGGTGAAAAAGAGCTCAGACAGCTCACCTCCACTTTAGTAAACCTCTTAAACCGAGATGATTTTGAGGAGTTTTTACTCGCATGATGTCACCCACCTTTAAAACTTTAACCCAAGAGGGGCTCACCTTTCGCTATTTAGAGGGGGGAAATCCCGCTAAAAATGCCCCTATTTTGCTCTTTGTGCATGGTATTTTAGGGGATGCCCGCACCTTTGCCCCCTATTTAGAGGCTTTTGCGGACTACCGAGTATTAAGCTTAACCCTCTCAGGCTTTGGGGCAGATTCAGAAAATGAAACTCCTCTGTTTGATACTGCCCGCCATGGCAGAGAGATTGCACGCTTTTGCCAAGCCATTGCCGCCCAAAGCGGGGAGACGCCCCCACCAATTACGCTCTTTGCGTGGTCCTATGCTTGCCATGCTGCGCTGTTTGCCGCGCAAATAGAGGCAAGTAATATCCGCCAGCTTATTCTTTATGAGCTGATTGTGCCGAGCTACGGCATAACCGAAGAGGAGACAAAGCGCTTTACCCGGGATATCACCAAAATGATGAGCCCCATTATCAAAGCGCTACGAAAAGAGGCGTTCCCCCTTGCGGTGGATCACTTTATTGCCGCATGTGAAAATGCGCCCCTTACCTTAGCGGAGCAAGCGCCTGAGATTCAAACAATAAAGCGGGATAACTTCCATACACTGCCGAAACTTTTAAGCCAAGTGACGCCCGAGCCTATTTCGGCAGAAGATTTACTCGCCATTCATCAACGCTGCCCGATAACGATTCTTTGGGGGGAAAATTCCCGCACGATCTTTACCCTAAGTTCCTTTGTCGCAAGCTGTGCTATTGGGCAAAACACCCGAGAGAAGGCAGACGCCCCCATAGGTATGATTCAGGGAGTCACTCATCTTCTACCGGAAAATGATCCCACAAAGATGATTACGGAAATTAAGCGCATACTCTAAGCGATCTGATGAGAGACCCTAAAGATGGCGATAAATAGACTCAACCCCGCTTTAAAGAGCCCAACAGAGGGCACTACGGAGCTTGCCGCCGTTTTAGTGGCGGTATCGGATATCTCTTCGCCCCAAGCGGCTGCTAAAGTGCTGACTATTCAGAAAGCACAATTGCCCAGCGGGCCCTTTTCCCCGATTCATAGCTCACTACAGGCGGGCGTGCGGGAATGGGTAGAAAAGCAGACTCATCAGCCCCTTGGCTATATTGAGCAGCTCTACACCTTTGTAAATACCCATCGCACCAATTCGGCGGGGGAATACTTAATCTATATTGGTTATTTAGGCCTGGTGCATGAAGAGGTTAAAGGGATGGATCCTGAGGCAAAGTGGTTAGATTGGTATCGCTTTTTCCCATGGGAGGATCATCGCCAAGGGGCTCCCTCGGCGATTAAAGAGGCATTCTTCCCCCAATTTTCCCGTTGGGTTAAGAGCGCCCCAAACGCCGAAGAGGCTCGGTTTCGTAAAGAGCGGCTTAAACTATTTTGGGGGTTTTCTAATAGCGCAGCCCAGGAAGAGCCTTATCCCTGGAATGAGGAGTATATTTTACAGCGCTACGAGCTCCTCTATGAGATCGGTTTAATTCCCGAATCTCCTCGCTATCAGCCACTGGGATTAGAGCCTCTTTTAGGGAGCCCTATGGCGTATGATCACCGCCGTGTGCTCGCTTCTGGAATTGCGCGGCTACGGGCTAAAATTAAGTATCGCCCCGTGATTTTTGAGCTTATGCCCCCGCAATTTACCCTTTTACAATTACAAAAGAGTATTGAGGCGCTCGGCGGACTTCTGCTCCATAAACAGAATTTCCGCCGGCAGATTTTAAGCCAAAATCTTATCGAAGAGACGGGAGAGATGGCTACCAACACACCCGGAAGGCCGGCAAAACTCTACCGCTTTAAGGAGAATATTCTACTCGAGCGCTCTCTTTCGGGCTCTAAGCTCCCGGTGTCTCAATAGTCCCTCCAAACCTTCATCCCCATAATCTCTAGCCCCCTATTCTTCAAAAATATTTTTAAAGAGACAATAAAAAAGCACCTTTTTAGGTGCTTTCTCTTCGCTGGCGTACTCTTTATAAATCGGTAGTGAGTGGCTGCGTGCCTTTCATTAATGGTCTTTAATGACCTTTGATGACTTCTGTAGGCTCCTGATGCTTGTTGCTCTCGCTCTCCTTCTTGTTACCTTTAAGGGAGATTACAAAAAAGAGCACCACTAACATCACCAAAAAGGCGATGAGCGCCGTAAAGGGGCTACGATTTTTAACCTTTAACTCACACTGCATATCTATTCTCTGCCACTTCTGCCCGATCTTCCCTACTGTTTATAGCGTACAGCCTCCGCCCACGCAGCCGGTATCTTCGATCTCTTCGGGCTCTGTGGTATCGATGGGATTATCCGAATTTTGGGGCACACCTTCGTAGAGGTTATCTAAATCGAAGGTTAAATCGTCTAAATCATCTGTATGACTCATCTTGCTCTCCTTTTTAATATCGGTTTATCAATTTAGGTGATCGATTGGATTATTCCATTTTTAGAATAATCTTTAAGTTTAACGGGTATTTTAAAAAATGTAAGTTCCCTAAGATATTTTCTTTTTAAAACCTTTTTGCTTTTCCTGCTTCTCTTACTTCCCTTATTCAGTTTTAAGCACTGAGCAGTTATAAGCTTATAGCCATAAAAAAACCTTGGTGACATTCATCACCAAGGTTTATAGCTTCTATAGAGGCTCAAGGTTATAGAGGCATATAGGGGGTATAGACTCTATACCTGAATCTCTATAGTCGCTACTCTACACAATTTTAAAAATCTTTCCACTTTTTTTAAAGTTTTAAGATTATAAGATCAATTAGTGACGAACTGCAATCACTTCGATCTCTACACGCCATGCAGGATGTGCAAGCGCTGCAATTTGGAATGCAGAACGTGCAGGAAGCTTTTGGGTTTTATTCTCATCAAAGAATTGAGTATACCCTTCCATAAAGCCTTTAAAATCCATTTTGCCGTCGTTCTCTTCCCCACCTACGAGGTATACTTGCATTTTAACCACATCTTCTAGGGTTAAATCAAGTTTTTTAAGGTGCGCTTCGATCTGCTCTAAAATATTAATGGTTTGTGCTTTGGTATCTCCATAAGCTTCGAGCGAATCTTTTGGCGCATCGGGGTTAATAACGCTGGGTACTTTACCACTTAAGTAAACCGTGCTCTTTTCGCTGCTGATCTCTACAGATTCAGACATCGGCATGCCATTAAGTTTATGATAGATTACCCCATTTTCTTCAAAAACACCTGGGTTTTTCGCCATCGTTGCTTCTTCCTTTGTGTCTGCTACTGCAGCGCCCATCATTCCCATAAGGGGTAATGCTAAAAGAAGCGAGCGTAACGACATCTTTGTAGTTTTGTTGCTGAATTTCTTCATCTGAAACTCCTTAGTTTATTTAAAACGATCCATACTAAATGGACGGCGATCAATAATCGACTCTTTACCCGTTAAGATATCTGCAGTAATGAGCGATGCACCTGGCGACTGGGTCATACCCCATGTTGTTGCGGTATTTACCACAAGGCCTGGGTACTCTTTAATTTCAGAGATAATAGGATGCTGATCCGCAGTTGGGCTTACAGCTGCGCCCCAACGCTCTACAACTTCTGAATTCTTAAATACTGGGAATTCACGCTTCATGCGATCAAACACAGCATCTAAGTGGTCATTATTTGCGGTTGCAGTTGCTACGCGCCACTCTTCAAACGGTGTTACTTGGTCGAGCTTCCACTTTGTGGGTAGTTTAAAGGAGTTGATAAAGTCTTTACCTACTTTAAAGTCTACCGGCATTTCGCCTAAGAGCGGCACAAATTGTGGCGCTAGGAGGAAGCTATCTTTAATAATTGAAGTTGTGAAAATACGGGGAGCTACGGCATATGTACCATCTGCCTGCTCACGGAAGTGAATGCCGTTAGGTAAATGCACGTTACCCTTAGGTGCGCCAGGAACGCCCGTTACACGCTGCTGCGAGAGATAAACGTTAAGGGTTGGGAGATCTACGCCCATATTCTTCATAAAGAGACGAGACCAAATGCCCCCTGCTAATACCACCCGTGAGGTTTTAATAGCGCCTTTTTCTGTTACAACATCGGAGATCTTACCGCCTGCTGTCTCAATGCCACGCACTGCGCAGTTGGTATAGATTTTTACGCCGATTTTCTTGGCATAATCTGCCAATACAGGTGTTGCGATTTCTGGGTCGATACTTCCTGAATCTTCCTCAAATCCTGCAACTTCCCAATCGGTTTGTGCGCCCGGGAGACGTTGTTGAATAACATCTTTACCTACGATGCGCGTTTTAAGGGGTGTATTAAACCCAGCAATTTCGGAGTTGATCTTAATCCACTCACGCACGTTTGCTAAATCTTTCTCATCGGCGATCGCTTCTACACGGCCTTGTGTACGATAGCTTGTATCCGCGCCGATTTTCGCATTCATTTCGCGCCATGCGATCTTACCGTAATGGTGGAGCTGGAAGATCTCTGGATCTGTTTTATAGGTGATGACCTGACCATAAGCACGGCCCGATTGCTCACCGGCAACTTCACCTTTTTCAAAAATCACTACGCTCAAACCACGCTCTGTGAGGTTAATAGCGCTTAATACTCCTTGAATACCCGCACCGATGATAACCACATCCGCTTCTTTTGGAATAGCGCCCTCTGTGCCCTCAACCGCTAATGTTCGGGTACGTGATTTTACGAGTGTCCCTTCTCGGCGTACCATTGGTACAACGGTCGCACCACCTGCTAGAAGCGCAACGCCCCCAGCCCCTAGCAAAAATTTTCTACGTGAAATTGCCATAAAATACCCTCTTAAAACATAAAATTTGTTTAAAAACGTTTGGTATATTAGCACGACAAAACTTGATCTTCGTCATACCTATTGAATAAATAATAGTCCATTCCCCCATTTTCGAGAGAAATATGGCGCAATTTCATCAATTAAGATTTTTACAGAACTTTATAGATTAGATAAATCCTAGCCTTAAAGGGGGTGGTGAGATTTCAAGAAGATTATGCATGTTTTCTGCTCATTTTCTGTTTAAGGCACTTTTAACGCTCTTTTTAAAAGAATTTCGCCCAATTTTAAAGAAGAAATCCGATAATCTTTTTGATATTCGGTCTCTCTCTTACTCGATAATAAAGTTTTGATTAACTTTGGAAATCCCCCCATTAATGGGGGGATAATTAAACGAAAGGATTAAGAGAGAAATTAAAGGAGAGATTAAGGAAGATAATGGCTATTAAATAATCAACATCCATAAAATAGGCTCTAAAACAACTTCTAAAACAGCCTCTAAAACAATCCTTAAAAGCTCTCCTTTTAAGCCTACCTCTACCCCATCCTAAGTGGCAGCACATCTTCCACAATCAGTTCGGTGAGGGCTTCTTTAATTGCACGCCAGTAGCGAAGGCGGGAGACGGGGGTCTCCGTTTGGGCTTTATAAGCCTCATAATCGCTTGTTTGGCGTAGCTCTGTCTCCCCTGTTTGCTCTTCTCGATTGGGGTTATAGTTATCGATTAAAAAGCGTAGCTCTTTCGTTTGTAGCCCCCACTTTTTGGCAAAGCTCTGCACAAGGTGGTCGAGCGTTTTAGAGACCATGCTCTCTAAAAGATCGTAGATATTTTGGTCCCGATAGGCTTCGGGGTTTACCTTAATTTTTTCCCAGAGTTCCCCCATAATTGCAGAGAGTTTAGGGTTCTCTTCATGGAGTCTTTCGATATACTCGTCGATCTCCCGATACTCTTCGGCATCAAAGGAGGTGGTGGGTTTCTCTTGCTGTTGGGGGAGCATCTTTTGAATGAGCGAGAGAATATAGCGATAGTTAATCTCCTCAAGCTTATGGGTTTGGAGGGTATAGTCGATATCGAGTAGCTCCACCTCATCCTCGTTTTTTCGCTCTTTGCGTAATCGTTCAAGAGCATTTTGATAGACGCCGTGATACTCCTCGATCTCCTCATCGCTTAAATCATATTCCTCTTCTAGGCTCAATTGGCCATAGTCAAAATAGGTCATTGCGGCGCTTAAAGATCTATCGAACTTTTGAAACGCCCGTACAAAGGTACGCAGCTCCTTAATGGGAAGCTCTTGAACCACTTCAGGGGTTTCAGCGCTTAGGCGCAACTCCTCCACCGCCTGATCTAAGCGTTTTTTTGCCTCATCCCAATCGGGGGCGAGGACGGCATTTTCTCCCCCGTTAGAGTAGAGAATTAAGGCCTCTTTTACCTTCTCCTCATACATTATGGGGGTTTGAAAGGTTACAATCTGCCCAAAGGCCTTCCCTGAATCAAAGAGCCGATTTGTGCGGGAAAAGGCTTGAATAAGGTCGTGCGGTCGCATGGGTGGGCGATCGATAAAGAGTGTAGAGATGGCGGGGGCGTCAAACCCTGTAAGTAAGCGATCGACCACGATAATAATATCGATCTGCTCCTCTCGGTTTTGGTAGCGCTCCCGTTTACGAGCTAAGCGATTATTCACATCTTGGTTATAGCTGCGAATGGTCTCTAAGGTGAAGTTAGTGCCGTAACAGGCGTTATAATCCTGTAGCGACTCCTTCATCTTCTCTTGGTTGTGGATTGAGCTCTCCTCATTTTCTGAGATGGAGTAGGTAATCGCCACTTTCGGGAAGTCGGGCAGGATACTGCTGGTTCTGCGGCTAATCTTTACCGATTCATTCCCCGCTATAACGCTTTTAAAGAGATCATAATACTCTTGCGCCGCATTAATGCTCGACACTGTTAAAATTGCGCCGTAGGCTCTCCCCTTGCCCCCTTCTGTCGTAAACCCAAGCTTTCGGGTTGATTTGTTGATGATAAAGTCGATCACCCTTAGGCGGTGCTTCTTTTGGTCGTAATACTCTCTGGGGATGAGCTTCTCCCGCTCTCTGCGTATCTCTTCGGTCAGTTGCCCTGTAATAAAATCATCGGCGATTTCGGGGTGATGATGCTCAATAATCTCATCAATCTCCTCATCATCGAGGGTAGATTGATACTCCACCTGAAAGCCTAAGACCGCCTTATCATTAATCGCCTCTTTTACCGTATACTCATGCAGGCGGCCGCCATACTGCTCTTCGGTGGTGCGGGCTAATCTTCCCTGCTCTGCCCGTGCGTTTTCGGCAAAGATCGGCGTGCCCGTAAAGCCATACCAAAGGGCGTAATGGAAGTAACGATCGAGCTCCTCCTTCTTTTGGGGCGTTACGGCACGGTGGCACTCATCCACAATAAAGGCGACTTTGAGGTTTTTAATTTTCTCATACCGCCTTTGGTTATAGCTGCTAATCTCCTCCTCTTCCATCCGCCTCATTAAGTGATTGAGCTTCTGAATGGTGGTGATAACAACGGTGCGATCATTGCTTGCTAATCGGTTTATAAGCTCATTAACATTGTCGGTATCCTCTATGGCGACGGGGTCAAACTCCGCATAGGAGGTAAATGAGCTTGTGGTCTGCTGGTCAAGGTCGACCCGATCCACAATAAAGATGGTTTTATCAATTTGGGGGATCTGTAAGAGATTACACGCCACTTTATAGGAGGTGAGCGTCTTTCCTGATCCTGTGGTGTGCCATACATAGCCCGATTTCTGGATTTTAGAGGCTCTTTTAATCGCCTCGATGGCGTGAATCTGGTAGGGGCGAAGGAGGATCAGCGCCTCTTTATCTCTATCGGTGATGGCGTATTGGGTCACCATTTTATGGGCAGCGGGGATAGAGAGCACCTCTTCCGCAAAGTCTAAATATTGGGTCACGGGGTTATTGTTATGATCGACCCATTTACTTAAAAAGCTCGCATTCAGCTGCTTTGCTCCTGCGGCGGCGATGTAGCGGGTATCGCTTCCGTTAGAGACGACAAACATCTGCACGGCGGAAAAGAGCCCCTGAAACTTCCCCTCTTTAATATATTTTTTAATTTGGCGAAAGGCGTCCATATAGGGGTGTTGGCGATTTTTAAGCTCGATATGGATCAGCGGGATACCATTAATTAAGAGCGTAACATCAAAATCGCGCCGCCGATCCTCTGCGCTCTGCTTCTGCCCTTGGTATTGGTTAATCACCTCATAAACGGTGGTGCCTCCGGCAATATCGGCCCGATTGAGCATTAAGAGCTGAATGATGCCGAGGCTGGCATCTTCCCGCTGGAGGGGTATTTTTGCCACGCCATTTTCGCCGGCGATCCATTTTGCTGCCTCAAACGCATTGGGGAAGGTGAGGTGCGCTCTGATCTGATTTTTCTCCCGCTCTGTAAGGGGATGCCCTTTAAGCGCCCGGCGATTATTCTGCTCAACGATTTTAAAGAGGTTATCCCAAAGTTGCGCCTCTGTGGTGAGGTCCGCCCGATAGTTCCATTGGGATTCGCCACGGGTTAACTGTTCGATTAGGTTATTTTCTAGCTCTTTTTCGGGGGTAAATTTAATAGCCACTGCTGCTCCTCTATTTCGCTCTTGTGGATCTGATAGGTGGAATCGTTTGGGGGAATCGTTTGGGATAAAGCTTACCGATCGATTAAACAAACATCCGCTGCAACATTGCTCGCTTTAGGGTTTGATAGTGGTTGAGCTTTTCCGTTTCTGCTTCGATCCGTTGATCGAGTATTTCAAAAAAGTTACCGATTTGGGTTTGTTCTTCTATAGATTTTGGATAAAAAACCATTTGTTCTTTTAAAATCGAGAAATGCCTTTTATAACCTTCACTTAATGGCATATATCGGCTTATTAAATAAAATGCATATGTAGGCTCTAATCCCTGAAGACTTAAAATTTTTATCCCGTCTGTTGACAATAAAAAGGGAGAAGTAGGTCTATACAATGATAATGTGTGATCACCAAACAAAATGACCTCTTTATAACTCATAAAAGGCTCATTATTGGAGTATCCAATAATTGGCTTATTTCCTTGTTGTATTACTGGATACAGCCCCTTATCCTCTGGTTCTGCCAAATATTTTCTGAACGAGTATGTTTTTATAATTAATTCAAGCCTTTTACTTTCCCACTCCCCACTAAATCCCTCAAAACGCAGGCGAGGGGCTTTCTCCCCTTTTTGGGGGAACATTCTCTGAAGCATCGCTTTTTTGTAGCGCTCCGCTTGGGCCACCTTTTCGCTCTGGAGCTCAATTAAGCGGTCAATGGTTTGGAAAAATTCGCCGATTTGGGTTTGTTCTTGTATGTTTATTTTAGGAACAAATAAACGTTTTAGATCACTAGATAATATATGTTTAACTGTATTTCCTGTTGTAATTCTGTATATTTTTTTCTTGCCAGCATTAGATAAAAAATAATAG
>JASLFU010000008.1 GCA_030150405.1 Ignatzschineria sp. | reverse complement strand
CTGCTCTACAGCAACGCTATGGGTATAATCGAGCGATTTTGTCTTCTCTACCACTTTTAAAATAGGTTCAAGCTTAGAGATATCCGCATTTGTGAGCGCATCCTTAATCAGCGCTGCATCCTCTTCGCTCCCTGCTCGCATCGCATAGATCAGGGGAAGTGTGGGCTTACCTTCTGCCAAATCATCGCCGGTATTTTTCCCCATCTCTTCTGCACTTGCGGTGTAGTCGAGAATATCATCAATGAGTTGAAAGGCGGTTCCTAAATACATGCCGTAAGTGGCGAGCGCCTCTTCGTAATCATTCCCCCCCGCCTCTCGGGCGATAATAGCCGCCACTGCGCCTGAAGCCTCAAAGAGCTTAGCGGTTTTAGAGTAGATCACATTCATGTAATTCTCTTCGGTGGTGTCAGGGTCGCCAATATTCATCAGCTGCATCACCTCCCCTTCCGCAATAATATTGGTTGCGTTAGAGAGAATCTTCATAATGGGCATTGAATCGAGTGAGACCATCATCTGGAATGAGCGGGTATAGATAAAGTCCCCCACTAAAACCGCCGCCTCATTGCCCCAGAGCTCATTGGCTGTTTCACGACCTCGGCGCATATCGGAGTGATCCACCACATCATCATGCAGAAGAGTTGCGGTGTGAATAAACTCAATCAACGCTGCCGCAGTGATATGATCCTCCCCCTGATACCCCGCTGCTCGTGCAGAAAGGAGGGCAATTAAGGGACGAAGTCGCTTCCCCCCAGAAGAGACGATATAACGACCAATCTGATTAATTAAAACCACATCGGATTGTAATGCAGTCAAAATCTTAGCATTGACCGCCTGAAAATCATTTTTCGCAAGTTCTTGTACAACTTCAATGGACATTTTTATACCTTGGCAGAATAATTTGAATTAACCCAAACATTATAATGGTTATTTGCCAATAAGGGTAAAATCGGCAAAGAAAAGCCCCAGAGATTGTCGATATTCTCTAGGGCTTGCACCTACTTCATAGCGTTAATGGAGTGAATGTGGATAAGTCAGGGCGCTCCTTACTCTTCCCCACTCTCCTCCTTCCCTTCATCGCTATTTTTAGAGGGTGATGCCTCTGAAGGTGTTTGAATCTCCCCAAATTTTACAGCTTCGGGGGCGACCATAATCTCTTCTGCCACCCGAAGCGGCTTCTCCTCGCCTTTAGGATTTAACCCTTCTGCTGCAAAAAAGTTCATCGTTAAATGGGGACGATTATGGTAACGGATCTGATTGAGATATTTATCATTAATCTTCGTCACCTTATTGCAGATAGTGCCGTAAAAGAGATACTCCTTCTTATGGCAATTGGGCAGCGCTGTTAAGGTGGGCAAACTTTCATGGAGCTCCACCATCTCTTGACGCACACGGTCAAGCTCACGCTCAAGCGCAATACGATCGGGATGATCGATAAAGTTTTCGGCAATCGCTTCGTGAACTTCATCCTCTGCCGCTTTTACCTCCTGCTCGATCTCCGCTTTCTCCTCTTTACTTAAGAAGAGCTCTTTCTGTTCCCGCTTTAGCTCTCGAGCCTCACTTCTCCCCGCTTTAGCCAGAGACTTATCCGCCTGTTTTTCTAGCTTTTGCTGCTCTTTTTGCAATTTTCGATCGAGCTTTTCCAGATCTTTTACCAATTTCGCTTCTCGCTTATCAAGCTCAATATTGAGCTCAAGCCCCGCCTGATAGCTCTTTAAAAGACGCTTAATCTTTTTATTTAGCTGACTATCTTTAACTGCAAAAAAGGTGCCATCCTCTCCGCGGTAAAAATCCCCCTCAATCGTGCTACCATCAAACAGCGCTGTGCGAGTAAGCTCTTTCGGAGCATAATCGCTCTCATCTTCCAATGCCGGAAGATCTTCCTGAACAATATACCAAGTATTCCCCGTTTTCCCGGCGATCACTCTCGCCCTAAAGGGGAGCTTCTCTGTGCCATTAAGGCGGGCATAAATATCGATATTCCCCAAATTAGAAAGATGCTGATAGCGCCCATCGGGATACTGAAAACGCCCCTCAATACTATACTCTGCGAGCTCCTCATTAATCCGCACACGATCTTTTATCTTACTATTTAAGATCGTAACACCGCTTTCGGGACCACGTAATTTCTGAAGTGCCTCAACATCTGGCCCATCTTGCTGACATGCGGCTAGCAATAAAATTAGCCCACTAGCAACTGCACTATTTCGCACAACTTTTTTCATGATATTCCCCTATTTAAAGCCTTCTGCTTCAATTGATAAATGAGTAACTTAAATTAAAAACGCGCCCTAAAACTTTGTTGAAAAGTGATGTGATCCTTATTAGAGCGCCGAAAATGTATCGCACGCAGCAAAGGTGCCGTGATCAAATCCTCGTTTAAACCAAGCTTGACGCTGCGCAGATGTACCATGGGTAAAGCTATCGGGCACTACTGTACCACGCGCCTGTTTTTGTAAACGATCATCCCCAATGGCTGCAGCAGTATTCATCGCCTTCTCTAGGTCGCCAATATCGAGAAGTCCCTGATCCTGAATCGTCTTCCCCCAGATACCGGCAAAGCAATCTGCCTGTAGTTCCATCTTAACAGAGAGTGCATTAGCCTCTTTACGCCCCGCCCGTTGCTGCATCTGCCGAACTTTTGTGGTAATACCTAAAAGGTGCTGAACATGGTGCCCCACCTCATGGGCGATCACATATCCTTGAGCAAAATCACCCCCGCCGCCGAGCTTCTTTTTCATATCCTGATAGAAGCTTAAATCAATATAAACCTTCTCATCTGCAGGGCAATAAAAAGGCCCCATCGCCGCTTGACCAAATCCACATGCCGTAGAGGTTGCTCCAGTATAGAGCACTAAAGTAGGCTCTCGATATTGGAGACGATTCTCTCTAAATTTCTGCTTCCAAAGATCTTCTGTTTTCGCTAAAGCCACTGCGGTAAACTCCGCCATGCGCTGCTCTTCAGGAGTCGCTCTATGCTCCACCTGTGTCACCTGTGGCGCACTCCCTTCACCTAACAGAAGTGGAGAGAGATCGATGCCGTAATACCCAGCAATCATCACCACTAAAAAGAGCGCAACGCCTGCCTTTCCCTGGAGAGGAATCATCCCGCCTCCCCGGCGCATCCCCCCTCTTTGCATCCGTTGCCCCCGGCGATCTTCAATATTTTGGCTTCGCTTTTGATCTTCCCAGCGCATATTTTCACCCTTTATAAAAAATTATTACGCTCATGATGCCCCGCATAAAACATGCAGCAACTCAAGACACTTAAAACCTACAGGGATTTTCTAGCTTTCCCTATATAAATTAACCCCATAATTATGCCGTTTTTCTCCAAAATTTGTAAGCAATCCACACTTTTACCGGCTAGCCCCTTTATAGATCCCCTTATAGTATGGGATAATCTTCTGCTTTTTTAGCATTAAATCAAACATCTTATAAAAAAGATTCGCTACACTACTCTTATGAAAAAGATAAGAATCCCCAAACACCCAAAACACCCGGAACGCATCTGTTGGGGATGTGATCGTTACTGCTCAGTAAAAAAGATGATGTGCGGCAATGGCTCCGAGCGCTCCCAACATCCTTGTGAGCTAATGGGCGATGATTGGTACGAAACTCTGACTGAAGAAGATTTAGCAAAGATTGAGTTGGTCTAAAACCAAAAAAGAATGACCCCAATAAAAAAGGGAGCTAAAAATAGCTCCCTTTACTTCCAATTTAAATTACTGATTTTATAGCCCCCGAATATCAATTGCTGGATCATCGGGCAACTCTTTTAAAATCTCCCCTAAACCAAAATCATTCTTATCATCTTCATCAGAGAAAAGATCATATCGATCTGGCAACAGTGGGGACTCAATTCCCATCCATGTAGCTAATCCTTCTGTAAAGCGAAGTCCCGATTTTTGTCGTTTAATCACAACACGCTCGGTATCATCACTGGAAACTTTAAAGAGAGGAATTTCATAATGTGGTTTAACAGGAGCAGAATTATCTAAATTAATATGCTGATCGACGCGCCGCTGCGCTAAACCGTGATCTGCAAAATAGAGCATAGAGTAGCTCTCCCCTATACTTTGGTAACGCTCTTCTAAAATCATATTGACCTCCTCGAGAAGAGCGTCAGTTTTATGAATAGAAGTAACGTAACAAGCAAGATACTTATATAGAGGATCCTGCACAGTGATTTCTGGCTCAAACCCATGCAATCGCTCGCATGTATTAGGATGTGAACCATAAATATGCAATACAATCAGATGGGGTCCCGTCTCCTCTTTTTGCAGCTCTTCTTTAAAAAAGGGGAGTAATTCACGATCATCAATGCTACCTGAACCAAAACCACCCACCTTTAAAAAACGGCGGCGATCACTACGGTTTGCAATCGTGGTTACAGGTGTGTCATGTTTTCCATAATAGCCATGATTAGAGATCCACGTGACTCGCATCTCCGCTTTTTTTGCAAGATCAACAAAATTAAGTGGATAATTAACTTCCCAAGCCTCAGTATCAGGCTTAGTCAACATTAAGCGCAGAGAATCAACCGTATTAATCCCCCCTGAAGTGAGCCCCTCCACAAGCACCCCTTTTGCAGAACTCATAAAAGGGGTATTTTCAATCGGATACCCATAAGCGTGGTGATAATCTCGTCGAGCACTCTCGCCAATAATCAAAACATAGTTTTTATATCGGGGATTAGCCTCACTTACCAGCCAAGCATTCTCATCCCCTACCTCTCTCATCCTTCTTAACTCATCACTTACTTTTGTAATCGATTCATAGACTGCTTTAGGGTAATGAAAAGGGCTCTGTGAAAAGAGCGAAAATGCCACCATCACGATCAGAAGTGTACGATTGGCATAAAAACGCAGATCAAATTTCACCGTTAAATAACGGTATAAAATGAGTGCTCCTACAATTCCAAGAGGATAAAAGTAATAACGTATCGGAATTAACGCTATAAACTCTTTCGTTTCTGTAGGATCAGTTGCCAAAACAGAAGCAAAATATTTAAAACTCGGAGGGCCAAAATTGATTCCTATAGGAAGATAAAGCGCATAAAGCGATACAAAAGGGAGTGCTATCCACCAAAAAGCTCTTTTTGAGCTACTCAATATAATAATAAAGAGTGCAAAAAGAAGCGTATCCCGGGTGTTAACCCCCATTGCAGAACCTCTTAACGCATGCTTCGACAGAATAAACAGCAGGCTCAAAGCGATTATAGCTACTATAATTCTTAAAATATTTTTTTGATGTTTCACTATATAATCCAATCAATTATCCATTTCGCAATTAATCATAACTGAAGCTCTTCCTCGCTACAAAGTAATAATGAAAAGTTTTTCAGTAACAACACAAAATTAAAAATACCTTATACTCATTAAAAAAGTTATTAGGAATTTTATTGTGGAAACACTTAAAAAGAGACCGATTACCGATCTTAAGGGCGTAGGGCCGAAGATGGCAGAGACGCTAGGGAAATTAGGGATTAAGAGCTATCTTGATCTTCTTTTTCATCTTCCTTATCGCTATCAGGATCGTACACGCATTACGCCTATTGCGGCGGCTCAGCCCGGGGAGATTATGATTATCGAGGGGCAGATCATCAAAAAAGAGATGACCCGTGGCCGGCGTCCAACTTTAGTGGTTTGGCTAAAGGATGAGAGTGGCGTCATGGCGGTTCGCTTTTTTAATTTCTACAGCAATATGATTAAGCGATTTGAAGAGCTACAGACTCTGCGCTGTTACGGCGAAGTCCGCTTTGGGATGAATCGTTTAGAGATGAGCCACCCTGTAGTGCTCAACTTTGCTGATAAAGATAGCGAGCTTGAGGAGCGCCTAACGCCGATCTACTCTCTTACTTCCGGCATCTCCCAGCGCCAGATGTTAACCTTTATTAACGAGTTACTTAAAGAGATTGATGATCAGCACTTCCCCGCCTTTTTAGAATCGCCTGAACTTAATCTTAAAGATGCGCTCTATTTTCTCCACAAACCTCCAACCG
>JASLFU010000035.1 GCA_030150405.1 Ignatzschineria sp. | reverse complement strand
TGGATGCCGTAATAGGTCACCGGTTTTCCATCTGCTTTAAGGATATACTCTTTCTCCCCCTCTTTTTCGCGCACTTCAAGCTCATCAATATTGAACCATTCATACCCTTTTGAAGAGTGACGATAGAAGGAGGGAGATACCACCATCCCTTGGGTTAGAAGTGCTTTAAAGGGTTCTGGGCCTACCTTTTCAGGATCACCGAGCAGACCTTCGTTGCGCATTAATTTGTGGAAGAAGCGGGAGTAGAGAAGATGCAAAATTGCGTGCTCAACCCCTCCGATATATTGATCTACAGGTAGCCACTCTTCAGCGCGGGCAGGATCGATCATCCCTTTATCATAATCTGCAGAGGCAAAGCGTGCGTAATACCATGAGGATTCAACGAAAGTATCCATGGTGTCTGTCTCACGCTCTGCAGCGCCGCCACAGCTTGGACAATCCACATTTTTAAAGCTATCGAGCTTATTGAGCGGATTACCTGTCCCATCGGGGATACAGTCATTAGGTAGTACAACAGGGAGATCTTCTTCCGGTACAGGAACAGCGCCACAACTTGGGCAGTTAATAATAGGAATCGGGCAGCCCCAATAGCGCTGACGGGAGATACCCCAATCACGAAGACGGAACTGGGTGCGTTTTTTCCCTAATCCCTTTTCCCCTAAGGCTTTTTCAATGGCATTAAAGGCCTCTTCAAAATTTAAACCATCGAATTGGCCAGAATTGATGAGGGTACCATGTTCAGCATAGGCATCATCCCACTTTGTGAAGGAGCGATCTTCTGCCGAGGTTTTGATCACCTCTTTAATGGGGAGATCATATTTTTTAGCAAAGCCAAAATCCCGCTCATCATGGGCAGGAACCGCCATAACAGCGCCATCTCCATAAGCCATTAAAACATAGTTCGCCACCCAAATCGGAAGCTTTTCCTCCGTTAAAGGGTGGGTAGCAAAGGCGCCGGAGGGCATTCCCTTTGTCTCTTGTGTGGCAAAATCGGCTTCACTGGTGCCGGTGGTTTGGCACTCTTTAATAAACTCAGCGAGTTTTGGATTATTCTCAGCCGCCTTTTTTGCAATGGGGTGCTCAGGAGCAACAGCCACATAAGTTACCCCCATTAATGTATCGGGGCGCGTGGTGAAGACGTTAAATTTGCCTTCTTCATGGAGGAATGTCACCTCCATTCCTTCCGATTTTCCGATCCAGTTCGCCTGCATGGTACGGACTTGCTCTGGCCACTCTTCAAGATGCTTAAGATCTTCTAAAAGCTCATCGGCATAATCGGTGATCTTAAAGTAGTACATCGGAATTTCACGGCGCTCAACTAAAGCATCAGAACGCCAGCCACGGCCATCAATCACCTGTTCGTTCGCTAAAACGGTCTGATCTACGGGATCCCAGTTAACAATCCCTTTTTCGCGGTAGATAATTCCTTTTTTGTAGAGCTGAAGGAAGAACCACTGCTCCCAGCGATAATATTCAGGATCACAGGTGGAAAATTCCCGCGACCAGTCAAATCCAAAGCCGAGCTCTTTAAATTGCTGGCGCATATAGACAATATTCTTCTGCGTCCAAGAGTAGGGGGAGACTCTGTTATCGATCGCCGCATTCTCAGCAGGCATACCAAATGAGTCCCAACCGATCGGTTGCATCACATTGTAGCCGCTCATCATCTTATAGCGGGTAATAACATCCCCAATGGTGTAGTTGCGTACGTGCCCCATGTGCAATCTTCCTGAAGGATAGGGGAACATCGACAGACAGTAGTAATTGGGTTTATCGGTTTTATCTTGAGCTTTAAATGATTCATTCTCTTCCCAATACGCTTGCGCAGCGGCTTCGATGGCCGAGGGTTGATAGGTTGGTTTCATTTTTAAACGATCCTTTGTGTGATTTAGGGGGCAGCTGTCGCCCGCTATCTCTCTTGTAAAACGGTGTGGAGGGTCTTTATCTTCTCATAAAGCAGTTTCTATAAGTTGTTTTTAAACTTATCTATTCATCGAGCTATGTAAAGTGCTAATAAGCGCTGTTTAACAAATTCCCCGATAGATTTTGCATTAACGATCAAGACCTTAAATTAAATATCTACTCATCAAACAGATCATGAGCTTGAGATGAGCTATTTTACACCTTTATGCGGTGATTTTCGCTCCCATTTTCTCTCTTTTTATAACTCTATGATTATCCTAAGAGAGCATTATATTTATAATTTATAAAGCGAAATTGTTTTCCGTTGGTATTTGAGAATCATTTTCGCTAGAATAGCCATAACTGTTTGACTTTATTAAAACAGTTTATTGTACCGTGATTTATATAATTTGTCTGAAGTAGAAAAACTCTAAATGCCGGCGAATAGTAGAGCGAAGTGTCAAGAAACAGTATAAAGTGTAAAGGGCGCACTGTGGGCATAGGGAAAGCAGGGCGTCTTTTATAAATTAGGGAATAAAAATTGCGGCGAGAACGCATTTAAGATACTAAAAATAATGGGAATAATTGCATCAGGAGGGATGGCTTAGCTATTTATCCCCCTAAAGCTTAGGGGCTAAGGCAATTGTCAATAACAGGTCAAAATAGCATAAATAGCTTTGGATAAAATGAGCCGCACTAGGGAGTCACCATACGCCTCTAAAGATCAAGGGGCAAAATCGATAGGTAAGATTTGGAAAAAACGCCATTTACCCAAAATGGTGTTTTTTGCGTCCCTGCTCGTTTTAACTTTAGGGGGCGGGCACTTACTTGGGCTCTCGTCCCATAAATTACTTAACTCTTCGAGTCACCTTGAAGAGGAAAGAATTTTTCGTAAGATCCTCCCTTTAAAACTTCATCGTCAAAGTTATGATCCTCCGCTATTAGCTGAGCACCTCTTTGAAGGGGAGCGACTCTCTAAACGGGATCGTAAACTCTTAAAAAAGCTTGTGATGGTGAAGTTAGAAGGTAATGAGATTCAGCAAGACCCCTTTGCTATGCGTTGCGGTTTAAGTAGAGAAGGACGAAAACTCTTAAAGCGCTATTTAGAGAATGAGTGGTATGAGCTTCAAGAGCATGAACAGTTTCAAAATCTTATTTTAGCCAGTGAAGAGGTTGGGCTGGCGGAAGATGAGGTGGTGGCCGTCTATGAGCGCCTAACACAACTGCTTAACCATGTGGAAGTTGAAGATGGTGTTATCGCTCTTAATCATCGATTTAACGAGAGCCTTCTCTCAAAGCCCTTTAAAAATCAAGATGATCATTCAGACGCTCTAGCAAAAGTGATTGAACCCTTTTTTATTGATGGACGCTCCTTAGCATTAGCAGAGACTTTAAGTGCTTTTCAAAATCTATTAGCAACGCTCTCCCCTTCAATGCATTCTAGCTTTCAAGAAGAGGATTCCTCTGCTTTAGAAAAAGAGAGCTCGTTAGCAGTTACGGAAAGCTTAGCAGTTGCCAATGGAAGCCAGCAGGAGCTATCGTTATTACATAAAGCCTTTTTAGCTGAACTTGAGCAGAGTCTTCTCCTCCCGCAACTAGCCACTAATATCGAAGGGCTATCCCGATTACCCAGCAGTTTTACAGAACTTTTGCAGAAACGCTATTTAGAAGCGGAGAGTGCCACTCGCTTAAGTATTGGGAAGCGTCTTGCCTATATTCATCGGCATACTCAACAAACGGGTGAGGAGGATAGATCCTACTCTCTCCATTACGCTCATAATTTAGATGGATCGGATGGATTTGAAGAGGGAATGAAAAGAGCGGCCAGAGCAGTAGGCTCTAAAGATCGCTTATCAGCTCAGACAAAGGGCGATACCTCTTCGAACAAGTCCCGCATTACATTTGATCCCTCCTATGCCAATACGTTTAAACATCTGGAAAGCTTTCATTCAGACTTTAATACCGGTCTCCAGCAAAATTTAGTCGATACCTTCTCAATTCTTCAAGAGAGTGAGATGAATGGCGAAGGTGGGGAGAATTTTCCTTTAGGTCAACCGGCTTTACCGGAGGCTGATCGTTTACCGGAGATCGCCTATGGTGGAGAAGGATGGTCGACACACTCTATCGATGAGGATTTAGCCTGGGATCGAATTACAATAAGTGGGGGACGCTATAATCTACCTAAAGAGCCCAAGGGGCTTAAATTGGTGGAGGTCGAAGCAGAAGGGATTTTGGGCGTTCTTCTTAATGAAGAAGCGATGCCCTCGCAGATTGCTCCCATGGATTTAAAACTGATTGAGGATTCTAAATTAGAGGTGATTGCCGAAGGCGGGCATCTTAATCGCTTAGAGCATGGGGTCGATTCGGAGGGAGAGGTGGAGATCTTCGGTGGAGGAGCTCTTCTGCTCGATAATTCTCTCAAGGCGGAGCGTCTCTTACTTAAAGAGGGCAGCCTCTATCTTAATCAGTATGGAATTACGCAAAGCGATTTAGAGATCGCTACAGATAGCCAACTTTACGTAACTGAAGAGAGCCGAATTGGAGGAAGCGTACAAAATGCCGGAGCGTTCTATCTTCCTAGCCAGGCGATTAAACCCTTACAGGAGTTAGAAAATCTCACAGCCTCAGTTCAGAGTAAAGCACGGTTTTTTGCCCCTATGGCGCTATCCTTCGCAGAGGAAGAGCGCTCAAATAGTGCGTTTAAAAGTGTGGTGATTGAAGGAGATTATCGGGGGGAGAAGGATTCTGCTATTCATCTTGGAGTAGAGCTAAAGGGGAATATGGTGACCGCGGATCATCTACTAATTAAAGGAGCGGTAGATCTTGCTAGCACGGGCTCAGTTCTCCATATTGAGAATGTAAAGGCGCTCATGAAAGCGGATAATGAGCGGGATCTTCTTCATAAAATGGGGGGGATTGAACTTATCCGCGCGGAACAAGGTGGGATGAATAACCCTTCGAATAGAGACAATAACGGAAAGATGCACCACTATTTCCAGCTTCCCAAAGGTGTTTATTATACCTATGGACCTTATCTGTATGGTTTTGATGAAGCGCTGGCTCATGAGGGGATTTGGCATTTTGCAGCGGTTACTACGGGCTCTCAAACGGCAGCAGAAAAGGGCAGAGATGGGCTTTCGCACCTTGTATTACCCCGGGCTGTACATCCTTATACCGGTGCTTATTTAGGTAATTTAATTGCAGCCCATGAGCTTTTTACCCATAAAGTAATAGATCGGCACTATTTTTCAGCAGAAGAGGCGATCTGGGGGAGCATTAGTGCCAGTTTTGGACAACATTTTGATACTTTTAAACAATCGAAAACTCGCTTTAATTATCAAACAATACGCTTAGGAGGCGATATTGTTCGGGGGCATTGGGGGGAGGCATTTACTCGATTAGGAGTGATGCTTGCATATGGAGCAAGTGAAAATAAGAGTAAAAATCCCTCTCTTTCAGGAGGATATCATCGTGCTAAAGGAAGAGGGACAGCCTATACCTTAGGTGCATATCTCACTTTAGGGGAGGTACGCCGACATTACCTCGATCTCTCTTTGCAGTATCTACAGCATGATAGCCGGGTAGACCGTTATGATCAGGCTTCTCAGTCGCGTTATCACGCTAAGGGATGGTTGGTACGGCTAGAGGGCGGATACCGATTCGATTTAGGTAATGCCTTCTCGCTTCAGCCTATTTTAGGGGCGACTTGGCGCGACCTAAAGCAAAAGCCATTGAAATTACAAGATGGTACCCATATTCGTGCAGATCGGGGCTATTTTGAGTGGAGTATTGGTTTGCGTCTTCATCCCTTTTTAAAGGAAGAGGCAGGGGCATCAAACTTTATACCTTATGGTGAGCTCCATTATCGGCAGCGCTCTAAACCCATTGCCATGAAGTTTAATGAAACCGTTATTGCACAAGAGGGCGCTCAAAAAGCGTGGGAGGCAAAGGTTGGCTTTAAGGCAGTATTAGGTAGTAATCTACAAGTGTCGGGGAGTTTGCGGCACCAATGGGGGCGGTCAAATTATCGAGATACCAAAGCCTCATTAGGTATCACTTTCAATCTTTAAGATTATGAATTTAAAATATTTTTTTAAAAAATAGCGTGTTTAAATGTAAATCTTCATTAAGCCCCAAAGGATGATTTGGGGCTTTTTTATGCTCTTTTTTTACCTGATTACCATTAAAAACTTAGGGTGTCTCTCTCTATCCAAAGTTTAGGGGAGAAAAGATCTTTATCTAAAGCACCGTTAATTATGCGGGGAGATCCATTTTTTATTTATTAACAATGTCTTACGTAATATTTTTTTATAGAGGAGATTTTTTACCTCAAAAATAACTCTCTCAATTATTGTTATATCTTTACATTAAATTTGGGATGTAAATTCGCTTAACAATCCTCGCATATGTCTACTAATCTTAAGTCGTTGAATATACGGGTATCTATATTGAGTGCCGATTATCTATCAACATTATTAAATAATTAAGATTAGAGATTGGAAGGAATCGCTATCTCTTTTAAAAGATATTTAACCTTTTTCATATTGAGTAAATGGAAGCTGCTAAAAGGATTTTCTCGCAGCGATTAAAGATAGAGAAGAGGGCGTTAAAAAGAGACAAAGTATGAATAAAATATTTAAAGTTATTTGGAATAAAACCTTAAATAAGTGGGTTGTTACCTCGGAACTTGGAAAGTCCGGCAAAAAATCGGCACGTTCTGAAAAACGTATGCTTGCGCAGATCGCGGCAATTGCCCTAACCGGTGCGCTTTTCACGGGTGTGGCGGGGGGAGCAGAACCTAAGCATAAACCAGGATATATAACGGATTTTGTAGTGATTCAAAAGCAAGATGATGGATCCTATAATGCGGAGTTTGGAAAGTATACTGCACATATGAACTCTGCTCCTGCTCCTGTTATTTACGCAAAGGATGTGGTTGTATCAAATGATACATCTAAAGGCTTTACGTTTGGTATTACTAAATCTCATAATTATAGTACCCCAAGTATAATTTTAGATGGTGCTACAGCGGTAAATAGTGACGAGTTTATTCTTGTGGACCGAAGTGACCTCGATGGAGCAAATGCCTATCGCAATGAGGTAATTAAGCTATTAAATGTTCAGGCCTCGGAAGCGACGATTAACACGCGCAGTAATGCAAGAAAAACTGAGTCACCTAGCAGCAGTAATTATACAGGTAAGGCTGGTCCCGACTCATCCAGCTTTGTTATTGGAGCGGGCACAACAATTAAAAGCGCTGACTTTGGAGCAAAGAAGGGTGGCTTTCATTCGATAGATATTGAGTTTCAAGATGGTATTGCCGACCGCTTCTCTAATGCTAATGACAATTCAGCTAAAATTACGGCGGCAGATGGCGTTACCAATATGACCCTTCGTTTAAGTGGTGCTGAAGAGTTAGAGCATACAATAGAGAATGGGACAAATATCTTAACTTCTACTTATAAAGATACAGAGACCACACTTACAGCTGATGATGTGACGGTTCTTAAAGGGAGTGGAGATGATTCAATTTTAGGTCGAGTTAAGGCATCAGGAGAAAACGGAAAATTATTATCGGCGGTAATGCCACGATTAACGATAGTGTGCTCTTAACAAGCGAAGAAGCTAAGAATCATAAATATAACTTAGTAGTGGAAGGGGCTGTTGATGAGACTTGGACTCCTCCTTCTGCTGATGATGATAAAGATAAAGTTTATCATAAGACTGTAACTAAAAGTGGTGCGGGGACTTATCGTTACATTAGTGAGAATTCCACAACATTTGACCATAACTTAACGGTCGAAAAAGAGGGAACATTCATTGCTAAAATTAAAGATAATGAGAAGTTCGACTTTGGCACTGAGACTACCGTAGATTTTGCAGGAGATTCAAATTTTATCGTTGAATCAGGTCTCATTAACACATCAACCGTCAATAACAAGGTTGATCAGGATGAGCGTCCATCGCAAGCTAACTTTATCGTCAAAGCAGCAGGAAAAGTGTTACACAACATCCAAGTTGAGAATGGCTACCTTGATAACCTCACGCTTGATTCTGGCGGAGTTATTCTGTTAGAAGGTGAGCAGAGAGATCTTTCTCAAAATTGGGGTGCGAATGCTTTAAAAATTACTGGCAGTAAAGGCATGACCATTCAGGGGCAGGATAATAAAATTATTGTCGAAAGCCTTGATGGGGGAACGTATGCTTACAACCCTGAAAAGAGCCTATTTGATCAACAAGATATAGAAAATGTTGAGCTTGTTACGGTAGAAAATGGTGTTATCGTTGCAAATGGTGCGGCAATTCAGCTCCAAGATAGTGGAGGGGAGTTTTCTCTTGATCTTAAGACTGAAAGATCTCAAGAGAGTGCTGCAGATTACTTAGAGGATAGACTGACTGCTCAAATTCCAGCTATAAGTGAGCAAGTTAAGTTTGCAGGCTATATGGAAGGGGAGGAAGAAGTTGGAGCTGTTTATGGCCTCCTAGAAGGAGCAGTCAATAAGAATAATATTGATGTCGCCACACTTATTCAAACAATACAGGCCTACAATGCTCGTCAAATTGAACTAACAGGCTCTGAAAATAATAATGTTTTAGAGGTCAAATTAACCGGCGAGGGGGGCTTTAATTTTGCTGCGAAGGGTGGAAAAGATGACACGATCATTCTTAATAACCAGCAAAATGATTTTACGGGTGAGAGCCAAGTCTCAAGCGGCACTCTGCAACTTGGAAAAGATAATACTCTTGGAAAGTCGAAAGAACTCACCGTAGCTGATGGCGCTTCTCTTGATATTCAAGATAAACAGCAAGATCTTGCGGGCAATCTCATTCTGGAAGGTGAAAAAGGGCTCTTAGGTAGCGGAGTGCTTGCGGTAAATAAAGACAATCATCTTACTGCAAAAGCGGATAATGAGGATTTTACAGGAGAGATAGTTGCCAAAGAGGATGGAACTATTCATCTTTCTACTGGGGGAGGCCTAGGTAGTGGAACAGCACAACTTGAGGAGAAGAGCTCTTTAAATCTAACTTCCGACAAAGCGCAAGAGCTTACAGCCAACCTTAAAGGCGAAGGGAGCGTAAATGTCAATCTTGGGGGAATTCTCAATAATTTGACTCTTAAAGGTGAGACTGCTGACTTTTCTGGAAAGTTAACGCTTAAAAAGAGCGGTTATAATTTTACTAATAATCCTGGAAAAATTGAAGGAGCAAGCCTCAATTTAAGTGCAGATTCTCTTGCGATTTATGATACAGATCAGCTAGATAAAGTAAGAGAATTAGAGCTTTCTGGGGGTGAACTGAAATTAGAAAGTAGCTCAGATCAGCACCAAATCGCTCATCCATTAGAAGTGAAAGAGAGCTTGATCGTAAGTAAAGATAGTACCGTTACGCTCGATGAAGGATTAATCTTCGGCACGAATACGACTGCGGATTATGCAGATCAAAAGAAGCATATGAATCTGCTTGATCAGCAAAAGCGCCAAGATATTGCATTGATTAATGCTCAAAAGACCGAGCAGAAAGAGGGCGCAAACCTCACGCTTAATAATAGCGAAGGTGTTCTTGGTAACGCAGTTTACTCAGAGGATGCTAATGAAAAGGTAGCGTTAAATGAGAAATCAAAAACGCAAACTCTTACCGATGAGAATGGCACAAAGGTTGGGGATGCAATCTATGATTTTGCTGTAATTGGTGGAAGCTCTGGGCTTTCGATGGGTTATAAGCTTGCAGAACTCGCTGCAGAAAAGGCGCAAGCGATTGAGATTAATCGTGAAGGTGCTTCTACTGGAGAATTAACGGCAGATCTTACCGGCGAAGGGGGCTTTAACTTTAATGCTGATGGCGATAATAAGATTGTTGTTGGTAATGAAGAGAGTCAAAGCAGCTATACCGGCGATACACAAATTTCAGGTGGAATTGTGGAACTGGGTCGTGAGAATGCACTTGGTGTAGAAGGTGATGTTGCAATTACCGACAGTGGCCGCTTAGACCTTAATGACAAAGATCAAATCATCGGCAATGGTAATAAAATCGATGTTGAGAGCCCAGCAGGTTTGACGGGTAACGGAACGCTTACTTTCAATGATGGTCAAGGAAAAATCAACCTAAATGGTCAAGAAGATGGTGATTTCACCCCAAATTTGAAAGGAGAAGGCTCACTTAATATTAATCACGAAGGCTCCAAGGTGAATCTTGTCGGGAAGAATAGTGATTTTGCCGGTGATGTGAATATGGAGGGGAAAGATTCAACGCTAGGTCTTCATATTGATGAAGTGAATAAGATCGACACTATCGGCACTGCAACAATCAATGCTAATAAGGAGAGTAGTGCAACCATTGATATTACCTCTTCGGGTAATGAGATCAATACTCTACATGCGATTGTGAATGGCTCTGAAGATACCGTTGTTAATTTTATCGCGGATGATCAGTTAGGTGCTGCAAAAACAATCATTGATAAAGCGTATAAAGCTGGCACTACCCATGTAAAGGGCAGTGGAAGTGGATTAGTGATTGATGATCATACGCTTGATACAGCTCTAAATTTAAAAGAGGGAACAAACCTTTTTGCAGGTGGTAACTCTCAAATCCTTGGGGATGTTGCTAGCTCTGGAAATATCTATATCGGAACTCAAGCAGATCAGGAACTTGATAAGGAATCGCAAAGTTTTGGAACTTTAACCATTGAGGGTAATTATAGGGGTGATGCAGGTTCTGCTCTTCATTTTGGTACTGCATTAGGAGATGATAGCTCTAAAACCGATAAGCTTGTGATTAAAGGAGAGCTGGAAGGAACAGGCTCTGCGGTACTTGTTGAGAATATTAACGGTAAGGGAGCATTAACAGATAAAGGTATTCTTTTAATTGATGCCGAAAAAGGGCAAGGGAAAAATGACTTTTTCCTTTTAAACGGGAAAAAAGATGGAGTAGTGACAGCAGGAGCCTTTACTTATGAGTTTGATAAAAATGATGATGGTAAATGGCATTTAGTATCCGAGGCTCCAACCGATCCTGAAGGTCCAACCGACCCTGAAGGCCCGACAGATCCAGAAGGCCCAACCGATCCTGAAGGTCCAACAGATCCAGAAGGCCCGACAGATCCAGAAGGCCCGACAGATCCAGAAGGCCCGACAGATCCCGAAGGTCCGACAGATCCCGAAGGTCCAACAGATCCTGAAGGCCCGACAGATCCAGAAGGCCCAACCGATCCTGAAGGTCCAACAGATCCTGAAGGTCCAACAGATCCTGAAGGCCCTACGAATCCTGAGATTAAAGATCCAGATCCATCAAGAGTAGCGGCACATTATGGAAGTTATTTAGCAAATCATGTTGCGGCGAATATGCTCTTTAATCACAAACTCCACGATCGTCAATTCTTTAATGAAGAGAAGACAATTTGGGGGCGTATTGATGGAAACTTCGGTCGCTTCAAGGATAGCGTGGGAGATAGTAAGACACGATTTGATAATTACGTTATTCAAATAGGTGGGGATATCTATCGCAACGAGGATCCGGAGCATCCATTTAAATTAGGTTTAATGGGCGCTTATGGCTATACGAGTAGCAAGACGACGAATCATTTAGCGGAAAATAATAATATTCGCACTTCAAAAGGTTCGGGCCATGGTTTTGCGCTAGGTGTGTATGGTACATATGGAGATATTGAGGGTTTCTATACAGATGTATGGGTGCAATATGTCAATATGCGCTCGAAGGTGAAATCAAAAGCCTATTTTGGTGAGAAAGAGCAGACTTATCATAATAAAGGCTGGGTTGCGTCACTTGAGATGGGATATACATTCTTCCCACAAGATGGCAGCGACTTTATGATTCAGCCTCAAGGGCAGATCACTTGGATGGGCGTGAAGCAAGATAAGCATTTAGCTACCGATGGAACCGAAATGACAACCAACAAAGATAACTTACAGTTACGTTTAGGTGTTCGTTTCCAAAATCGTTATCAAGCTTCAGGGGATTTTCAGCCTTATGGAGAGATCAACTATATTCATAACACACGTGACTTTAAGGTAGATTCTTTCCATAGTGATACAGGCGCTTATAGCGTAAGTACACAGAGCCGAAACTTTGGTCAAGTGAAGCTGGGAGTGCATGGTCACATGAGTCGAGACACCTCACTTTGGGGTGAAATTTCTCACACTCGTGGCAGCCACAGCTCACATAATACAAAGCTCTCTTTGGGCTTTAAAAAGGAGCTTTAATCCTTGTTGATGAAAAATTAGCCATCAATTGCGCTATAAAAAGAAGCCTCTGCAACACAGCAGGGGCTTTTTCTTTGCACTCTTTTATTCTTCGATCGATAAGGAAAAATATGCTGATTTTAAATATCGGCCTAAGAGAAGGAATCTTGGTATAATCTGGGATTGTTTAAAAATCTACTGAAGATGCAGTGAGTTCACTTTTTAAAAAACACTTTGGTAGGTTTGTTATTCAGTTTTTGATTGTTATTTTCGTGAAATAGTATTGATAAGGGATATTGAGCATGAAGTCCGAGCCGACCTTAGTCGTTAAAAACATCCACAAATCTTTTGGCGATCGTGAGATTCTAAAAGGAATTTCGCTCACCTTAAATAAAGGTGATGTGGTTTCGATTTTAGGTGCATCGGGTTCCGGCAAAAGTACCTTTTTACGTTGTATTAATCTTTTGGAAACCCCCAATCAAGGGGAGATCACCATTAATGGTCGGAAACTTGAGCTTATCGAGAGCCGGGAAGGCTTGGTAGCTAAAGATCCAAAGGCGTTGCAAACCATGCGTACCGAGTTAGGGATGGTTTTCCAAAATTTTAATCTCTGGGCCCATATGACAGTGCTGGAAAATATGATGGAAGCGCCGGTCCATGTTCTAGGGCTCTCTAAACAAGAGGCTAAAGAGCGGGCATTAGCGCTTTTGGCAAAGGTAGGGTTATCTGAGCGGGTGAATGATTACCCAATCTCCCTTTCTGGCGGGCAACAGCAGCGGGTCGCAATTGCCCGCGCTTTAGCTATGGAGCCGAGTGTGATGTTATTCGATGAGCCTACGTCAGCGCTCGATCCTGAGCTTGTGCATGAAGTTTTAACAGTAATGCAAGAATTAGCCAAAGAGGGGATGACAATGATTGTGGTGACTCACGAGATGGATTTTGCCCGCGATGTAGCTAATCGTGTGGTCTTTTTCCATGAAGGAAAGATTGAGGAGGAGGGCGATCCTCATGAGCTCTTTACTAATCCCCAATCTGAGCGGTTTAAACAATTTATTCAGCACTATAATCATTAAATTTATGGGGTGCGATCCATAAAGGCTTCACCCATTTAAGAGGGGGCGCCTATGGGCATAGGTTTTTAGAAAATAGATTTTAAGCTCGCTTCGGTGAGCTTATTTTTTCGCCTTTTTTAGAGATTCAAAAAGAGCTCAACCCGATTGAATTTAGCTCTGTAGGAGATGTTATGGCAGATTTAACAGATAAACTTGCGGCTAATGATACGCAAAAAAGGCAGATCTACCTCGATTATGCGGCCACAACTCCGGTGGATTCCCGAGTGATTGAGACGATGGTCAAAAGTATGGAATCTAACTGGGGAAATGTGAGTAGCCCGCATGAGACAGGTATCCATGCCAAGCGAGAGGTAGAGGCTGCACTTTTATCTATCGCAGAGCATTTTCAGGTTGAGCGAGATGAGCTGATCATAACAAGTGGAGCAACAGAGTCGATTAATCATGCCCTTAAAGGGGTGATGCGCGCACAAAAAAAGCGTGAAATTATCACCACTACGATTGAGCATAAAGCTGTGATTAATACCGTTCAGGCTTTAATAAAAGAGGGTTATCGAGCCCAATTTATTGCGCCTAATGAGAAGAGAACTATCACCGCAGAGATGATTGAGGCGGCGATTACTCCTGAAACAGCGTTAATCTCGCTCATCTGGGTGAATAATGAGACGGGGGATAAGTTGCCGGTAGAAGCGATAGCAAAGGTGGCCCGTAAGCATAAGATCCCGATTCATATCGATGCAACGCAGATGGCTCCTCATACTGTTTTTGACGCTTCACAGTTTGATCTTGTTAGTCTATCTGCCCATAAATGTTATGGCCCAAAAGGTGTGGGGCTGCTTTATCGGCGAAACTTTCCCCGTTTGCCGATGTTGCCACTGTTGGATGGAAGTGGCGGGCAATTATCCCTTCGTGCAGGTACTCTGCCAAATGAGCAAATTCTAGGTTTTGCGAAAGCCTTACAATTAGTTAAAGAGGAGGGGGAGACAGAAAATCAGCGCTTTCAAGAGTGGGAGTATTATCTTTTAGCACGTTTGCAAAAGTTAGGTGTGACCTTAAATAGCGCGCAATCGGCAGATATTTCCCGCCAACCTGGGGTCATGAATCTCCATTTCCCCGGAGTCAATAGTGATGCGCTACTCGCCTTTGTTCCCGATTTAGCGTTAGCTAAAGGCTCAGCATGTAATAGCGATAGCACAATTCCTTCTTACGTTTTAACGGAGATGGGATACTCAGATCTCCATGCTTTATCGAGTTTGCGTTTAAGTATGGGGCGTTTTACTACGGAGGAGGAGATCTTCGCAGCCGGAGAGATGTTAGCTGCCGCGGTGGAGTTCTTGCAGAAGATCTATCGGGGAGAGCCCGCTTTATGGTTTAGGGATTATGACCTCTATAATCCTTTTGTGAGCACGATTCTTGAGCCCGACTTTGTGGAACGAGAGCCTTTTGTGGTTACCGATACGCTTACGCTAAATCAGCCCCATTTTGAGTTTACGGTGGATTTTCATCTACAGCGCAAAGAGGGGGGAGCTATGGTAAAAGCGTGTTCTGTTCGTGGTGTAGCGCCTCCTTATCTGTTATCGGCCATGAATGATTTAGCCATTGCATTGCGAGGCGGAGAGATCACTTCGGCATTAAAACTTGAATCTCTTTTAGGGGGAGCGATTCCCCCAGCATTTTTGCGAGATATTCTCTACATTGAGCGGGAATTAAAAACGCTTCTTATTTAAAGAAGCGTTCTAAAAGGTGATCCATAAAAGGCTTATTTTAGACTCGTTGGGTAAGTACACGCCAGGTTGAGTAGAGATATTGAACCATCGACCAAAGGGTTAAAAAGGTTGCCACAAGCAGGAAAACGAGTCCAAGGGTGTAGATAGGGAGCCCCATAACCGATTCTTTAAAGAGTAGCAATGCAATGGCGAGCATCTGAAAAGCTGTCTTCCACTTTCCAATCCAAGAGACGGCTACAACGCCACGTTCTCCCATAGTTGCCATCCACTCCCGAAGGGCAGAGATTGTAATTTCCCGGCTAATAATAATGATCACTGCTAAAGTTAAAAACCAGCGCCCGGGATCTGCATCGACAATAATGATTAATGCAGCCGCGACCAGAAGTTTATCCGCTACCGGATCTAAAAAAGCACCAAAACTTGAGGTCTGATTCCATTTGCGGGCGAGATATCCATCGAGCCAATCGGTAATTGAAGCAATTGCAAAGAGCCCTGTTAAAACCAGATTTTGATGGGGAGTTGGGAGAAAAGAGCAGAGAATAAAGATCGGAATCGCCACCACGCGGCACCAGGTGATGAGACTAGGAATATTCATGATATTTATGGGCTCCAGAGTTAAGGGTCAAGAATGCTTTAGGCACGATATTTCGCATTATAGCAAAAAAATTATCGGAGCTAGTAGAGGGGAGAAAATCCCTCGGAAAGCGCAAAAAATGTGGTAGAATATAGCTCTTTATTTTTTACCTGCTTGGAGACTGAAATATGCTTAGAATAATGGAAAAAGGTTTAACTTTTGACGATGTTTTATTAGTACCCGATTACTCCGAAGTGATTCCGAAAGCGGTCTCCCTGAAAACGCAGCTCACGCAATCGATTGCACTTAATATTCCACTTCTCTCTGCCGCGATGGATACCGTCACCGAGAGCAAAATGGCGATTGCAATGGCGCAGCAAGGGGGGTTAGGAATTATCCATAAAAATCTCACCCCTGCAGAGCAGGCGCGCCAGGTAAGAAAGGTGAAGAATTTTGAGAGCGGTGTGTTAACGGATCCCATTACGGTAACCACCGCTTGTTCACTTCAGGAAGTGAGGGATATTATGCGCAATCGTAATATCTCGAGTGTTCCTGTATTAGATGAAGCGGGTAAGGTTGCCGGAATTATCACCACTCGAGATCTCCGTTTCCAAGAGGATCTTTCGCGCAATATTACTAGCGCAATGACTAATCGAGATCGCTTAATCACTATTCATGAAGGAGCAACGCGTGAAGAGATTATCGAGCGTCTTCGTGCTCACCGCTTAGAGCGTTTAGTGGTGGTGAATGATCAAAACGAACTTCGAGGTTTAATCACGGTTAAAGATCTCTCCCATAAAGATACTCACCCTAATGCTGTAATGGATGATGAAGAGCGTCTTCTCTGTGGTGCGGCTGTAGGGGCGGGAGCAGGTACGGAAGAGCGAATCGAACAACTGGTCGATGCCGGTGTAGATGTGATTGTAGTGGATACTGCTCACGGCCATTCGAAAGGGGTGATCGATCGCGTACGCTGGGTGAAAGAGCATTATCCTGATCTACAGGTGATTAGCGGTAATATTGCTACCGCAGAGGCAGCTAAAGCGCTCCTTAAAGCAGGAACGGATGGCGTTAAAGTGGGAATTGGCCCGGGCTCTATCTGTACAACACGAATTATTGCCGGGATCGGTTTTCCTCAGGTGAGTGCTATTGCCAATGTTGCCGAAGCATTACGCGGAACAGGGATTCCTGTGATTGCAGATGGGGGAATTCGTTATTCAGGCGATATGGCAAAAGCTCTAGCTGCAGGGGCTAATAGCATTATGGTCGGCTCAATTCTAGCCGGAACCGATGAATCGCCCGGTGAGATTGAGTTTTATCAGGGGCGTGCTTATAAGTCGTATCGAGGAATGGGTTCGTTAGGTGCGATGAGCGCAGGCTCTTCAGATCGTTATTTCCAAGAGGGCGCGAGCTCAGATAAACTTGTCCCCGAAGGGATTGAAGGGCGCGTAGCTTATAAAGGCTCTTTAGTGCCGATTGTCCATCAGCTTATGGGGGGGATTCGTGCAGGAATGGGGTATGTAGGATGTGCAACGATCGAAGAGATGAATACTAAGCCCCGTTTTGTAGAGATCACTAGCGCAGGAATGAATGAGTCACACGTTCATGATGTGACGATCACTAAAGAAGCGCCAAACTATTCCCGCTAATTGGAGAGCCCTCTTTTAGAGGAACTATTTCATGCCTAAATCTCGAAGTCTTTTGTAAGCGGTTTTGATCCAATATTTTAAATCGTTGGAAATTGTGCTAGGCTTCGGGATTTTCTGATTTTAAGCAAAGAGGGGAGCTAAACCCTCTTTTTTAAAGCGTAAATTCATATTTATTGTTAAGTAGAAAAAGATGACGAAAGAGACATTACAGACCGAACACGAGATGACCGAGAACCACTTAATTGCAGAGCGTCGTGAGAAGCTGGCAAAGATTCGTGAAGAGCGAGCGGTGGCATTCCCTAACTCTTTTAGAAAAGATACCGATGCTAAGAGCCTCCATAAAGAGATGGAGGGTTTAGATCGTGATGCGCTTAAAGAGAAGGGAAAAATCGTGAAGATGGCAGGGCGCATTATGGCGAAACGTCTCTTTGGTCGTGGCGGTTTTGCTTCATTACGAGATCAATCGGGCGATATTCAGATCTTTGTCAATACAGGTTTAATCGGTGAAGAGGCGTTTGAAGATTTTAAAACCTGGGATATTGGCGATATTATCGCAGTGGAAGGGGAGGTTTCCCGTTCAGATAAAGGAGAACTTACAGTACGGGCAAAAAACCTCACTTTGTTGACGAAATCTCTTCGTCCGTTGCCGGATAAATTCCATGGTTTAACCGATATCGAAGCGCGTTATCGTCAGCGTTATCTCGATCTTATTATGAATGAGGAGGCGCGGGAGACCTTTAGAAAGCGGAATCTTATTTTACGCACTATCCGTAATTTTATGGATAATCATGGCTTTGAAGAGGTGGAAACCCCGATGATGCACTCGATCCCCGGGGGAGCGAATGCTAAGCCTTTTATTACTCACCACAATGCCCTCGATATGGAGTTTTACCTCCGTATTGCGCCTGAGCTCTATCTTAAGCGCCTCGTTGTCGGCGGTATGGAGAAGGTGTATGAGATTAACCGCAATTTCCGGAATGAAGGGGTCTCAACACGCCATAACCCCGAATTTACCATGATGGAATGGTATTGGGCATATGCCGATTATATCGATATGATGGATATGACCGAAGCATTAATGCGAGATATCGCTGAGAAGGTAAATGGCTCTACAAAGGTGGAGTATCAAGGAGAAGTGCTCGATTTTGGAGTACCTTCTGCACGGATGACGGTGCAAGAATCGATTCTTAAGCACTGCCCAGAAGCAAAAGATTATGATCTTAATAGCCGAGAGGGGGTTGTTGCTTTAGCCGATCTCTATCAAATCGAATATGGCGAGAATGATTGCTGGGGCAAGATTATTATGGAGATCTTTGATGAGAAGGTGGAAGAGAATCTAATGCAACCCACCTTTATTACTGGCTATCCTTTAGCAGTCTCGCCACTTGCTCGCAGAAGTGATGATAATCCCTTAGTAACGGATCGGTTTGAGTATTTCATCGGCGGACGAGAAGTGGGGAATGGCTTCTCAGAGCTCAATGATGCAGAAGATCAGCACGAGCGCTTTATGGCACAAGTGGCGGATAAAGATGCCGGTGATGATGAGGCGATGCATTACGATAAAGATTTCGTAACAGCGCTTGAATATGGTATGCCTCCCACCGCGGGGGAAGGTTTAGGGATCGACCGTTTAGTGATGATCTTTACCGATTCAGCTTCTATTCGTGATGTTTTGCTCTTCCCTCATATGCGTGTTAGAGATTAAAGCTCACAAATAATTACCGAAAAATGTAACGCTTTAAGATGATAAAGCCCCCGAAGTATCACTATTTCGGGGGCTTTCTATTTTGGGGTTAAGTGGAGTGAAAGCTAAATAGGTGACGCTCTTAAAAGGAGGCGCGGATGAGGTAGCCACCATTAACTCTCGGAGCGCCTCGTCGAATCGCATTGAGTTCTTGCGGGTCTCGAATCATTCTATCGGCAATCTGTAGAGCACAGCTATCGAGCTTTGAGATGCCACTGCCTTTATAGAGGGCAACCCGTAATGGATTTTCTAAAATGAGAAGATGTGCCTGGCGTCCACGCCCTAATTTCGCCATCTCTTGGGGATAGCACTCTTGGGCGATACTCTCAATCTCATCGGGAGGCTGAATATTTCCCCCTTTCACTGCTGCAATCAGATTGGCGGTAGCCTGTACTTCGGCCGCTTTTTGGGCCTCTTTTTCTTCTCTTTCGAGCTCTTCTTGCAGTTTTTCAAGTTTCGCTAAATCTAAAAAAGTCACAATGAGCGCTTCAGAAGAGGTGGCGTCCTGCTCACTTTCAAGCGTATGTTCGCTGGGTTCTGGCAGTTTCGCCTCTTCGCTACTCTTTAGGAGTTGCTCTTGGGGCGTTTCTTCACTCTCTTCGTTGTTCTCCGCTTCAAGAATCTCGCCATCCTCACTCTCAATACCGGCATTAGGCTCATTAAAAAGAGCATCCTTAAACCAAGCATCACTGAGGTAGGGTGTCTCATTCAGCGCGGCTGCCGCTCTTTCGATCAGCTCCTGCTCTTTTGTAGCATTCGCGACAAAGGTGCGGGAGTATCGCTCATTTTCAGCAGGGGGCTCTAATTCTGGAAAATCAGGTTCAGGCGTTTCACTCTGCTCTGGCTGATACTCTTCGTTAATCGTTAAAGGCTCATCTTCGGGGGGAGCTTCTTTACTCTCTTCCTCTTTTGCAGCGATCTCTTCAGGCTCTACAGAAATTTGTGGGGAGGGCAGCGGAATCTGCTGAACATGTAATTGCTCAGTTTTGGGGGCGTTTTGCTCTTGCAGTAGGAGGATATCGGCCTTTTTTTGCATAAAAATGGGCGCAATGAGTAAAAAGTGGAGCAGTAACGCCATGCCTAATGCGAGCAGGGAGAGAAAACGATTATTCATAAGGTGTGTGAGCGGCCTTTTTCTGCATCACGCCCCTTTTCAATAATGTAGAGAAAGGGCGGGTTATTTTTTTGATTGATAAATTTTTGCTTCATCACATGATAATAGCGCTGATCGAGCGATTCAAGATATTCCGCTAAAGCATCGCGTTCGGCTTTTCCCGTGTCGTGCCCATGGTAGACGGCAATTAATATCTTACCGTAAGTCTGTAAAATATTGAGCCCCGCTTTAATGCTTTCTAAGGTTGATTCTGGCAGGGTTGTAATCGATTTATCGCCCCCCGGAAGGTAGCCTAAATTATAGATAATGAGGGCCACTTTTTGGGGGATATATTTCTCAAAATGAGCATGGCTATCGCAAATAAGCTCAATATCTGGGCGCTCTTCTTCCTGTAAAGAGGAGAGTCTCTCTTGGCTATTTTGAATAGCGGTGGGCTGAATATCAAACCCATAGAGTTTTCCCCCTTTACCAATAATCTTGGCGATTTTTAAGGCATCATTGCCATTGCCGAGCGTGGCATCTACAGCAATATCTCCGGGAGTTAGAAATTGGTTTAAGTATTGATCGATGATGGGATGAATAGTTGTAAGATCTTGATAACGCATAAAGAGAAAATGTATCCAATAAAAGAGCTCTCAGTTTACCGTAAAATGAGGAGAATGAGCGCTGCTTAGCAAAAATATTGGTATGATAATTGAGTTTTAATATTTTGGTAGTGTAAGGCTTCTCTTTAATGGGGCCTTCATAACCTTAAGAAAAGTGAGTAAAGTTATGCAGATTTTAGAAACGATTGAATCCGTTCGGAGATGGCGAAAGGGGGAGAGTGGGGCGCGTGTGGCCTTTGTTCCGACTATGGGGAATCTCCATGAGGGGCATCTCTCTTTAGTGAAGGCGGCAAAGATGGTAGGG
>JASLFU010000034.1 GCA_030150405.1 Ignatzschineria sp. | reverse complement strand
AAGAGATTCTCAACTCTTTAGAGCTCTTTAAAAAAGCAAATAGCTAATAAATAACTAATCTTACAATTTAAAGATTTATTTAATAAAAAAGCCCTACTCAAATTGAATAGGGCTTTTTCTATCGTTGATAATTTATGCTATCGGAATAATTTTATTGGTTGAGGCTCTTCTCTAGCTGTCGGCATTGCCAAAGATTTACAAGCTTCATTCCTACTAGCATGGCAGCGACAAAGATAAATCCTTGCCACACCCCTTTACCCACTAAAACTAGGGCTGGCGCCGGGCAGATGCCGATCATCCCCCAACCGATCCCAAAAATCAGTCCCCCTACAATAAGATTACGATCCATCTTACTATTTTCAGGAATATGTAACGGCCCTCCTAAAAGAGTAGTTGTACGGCGTTTCACCACCATTACCCCAACAATAGAGACCGCTAACGCCCCTACCATCACCCACATTAAGGAGGGATTCCAATTGCCTAAAACATCTAAAAATCCCTGCACAATAGCTGGGTTAGCCATACCTGAATAGATCAATCCTATCCCGAAGATTAAGCCTGATAAAAACGAGAAAAAGTTTTTCATCCTAACCTCCAAAAATAAGATGTTTAAGCACAAAGACGGTTACGCCTCCGGCCACCATAAAAATAATAGTGATCAACACTGAACTTGGCGAGTAACGGGAGATTCCACAAATACTATGGCCACTAGTACACCCTGAGCCTAAGGCAGAGCCGATTCCTACTAATAAGCCAGCAATAATTAAGAGCGGAATATTGCTGGAAACTGTAATACTCGGAAGCGCCCCAAAAATAAGTTTATAGACCCAGGGAGAGATTAGTAATCCGATAACAAAAAGTAAGCGCCATGCCGTAAAACCAGAGCGGGAGAGAAGATTCCCCACAATACCGCTTACACCCATTACACGCCCTAAAAAGAGCAGAAACACCACCGCCGCTATCCCGATCATAATGCCGCCGGTTAACGCCGTGGGGGAAAACCAAGTCATGATTATCGCTTCTCCTGAGGACAGAACATCTTATAGATACATTGCAATAGGACTAAAACATTAGGATCTTCGATGGAGTAGTAGATCCACTTTCCATCGCGCCGTGTCTTAACGAGGCTATCATTACGGAGCACCCCTAATTGCTGCGATAATGTCGGTTGATGAATTCCGGTCAGCTCCTCAAGCTCACTTACTGAATACTCCCCTTGGCTTAAATGGCACAAAAGAAGTAAGCGATCCTCATTTCCAAAACGTTTAAGGAAATTTGTCGCTTCAAGCGCACCCTCTTTCATTGCTTCGATATTCATGTTTACTATCCTTTCAAATGCGTCTAAAACTGCTCTGTATTATACAGGGCTATAATCTATTTATGGATATATTATCTATATAATTATCTTTAAATTGGCTCTTTTTCTTAAAAAGCTCAATATCAATTGATTAAGTGAAAGTTTAATCCTCTACTAAAGGTAGATACTTTCCATACCCTTTAGCTTCCATCTCCGATTTTGGGATAAACTTTAAGGCAGCTGAGTTTATGCAATAGCGCATGCCTCCTAGCTCTTTAGGGCCATCATTAAAAAGATGCCCTAAATGGGAGTCGGCACTTTTACTTCTTACCTCAGTTCGGTGATAACCATAAGAGTGGTCATCATGCTCGGTGATTTCACTCTCGGCAATTGGTTTAGAGAAAGCGGGCCAACCACAACCAGCATCAAATTTATCACTCGATGAAAAGAGTGCTTCCCCAGAGACAATATCCACATAGATTCCCGGCTCAAAATGAGCATCATACTCATTTTCAAAGGGGGGCTCTGTTCCATCTTCTTGGGTGACATAATACTGCATCGGCGTTAACCGCTTTTTGAGATCTTCACTCATATTTCCCTCACTATGGTTACCATCTTTCCCAATTTTACTGAGCTCTTTTTTATACATTCTTTAGAGCTGTACTTATTATATCCTTAGCTTTTCTCTCTTTTGTCTCCCTCAAGACAAGGCCCTATTAAGATTGATTAAGGGGAGAAGAAAACTCGTAAAATAATCTTTAGATAGTCTATAAATAAGCTATATAACAGATAGAAAAGTTAGGCTATTGCGCCCTTTTCTTCAAGCCTTCTATAGAAATTTACACAAAATTAGGGAAACTTTACATTTTAGAATTGGCTTAAAAGCTAAAGCTTCCTTTAAAGTTAAGAACTTTATAATTCATCAATATTTATAGTATAGATGCTTTTAGAGAGTTTGCGCATTAAATTCTCAATTTTCTCCTCACTATTTCTACAACTCCCCTGCCTTATTTGATTTAGATCATGATAAAATTAGGAAAATCCCTTAGTTCTATAGGAAAAGAAGATGATCATTATCGATGTTCGCACCCCTGAAGAGTACGCCCAAGGGCATCTTGAAGGTGCTATCTTAATTGAATACCCATATATTCTACGTGATATTAATCGCTATGTAGATTCAATCCACTCTACTGTGCAGCGGGTATTCGCTCAGGCATTGCTGAGCATCTTCTAAAAGAGCATGGATTTACCGAAACCCAAAACTTAGGGGGGTATCTCTCCTTAAAAGAGATCTTCCCCTTTGTGGAACCTTAATTTCCCTCTCTAGCAAACTTCTTTGCGACTTCCCCTAGAAGTAAAACGATTTAAATTTCCTATACTCATAGGATTCTTTATTTAAAGCTTAAATTTTTCTCCCAAAATAATCTGCTTTACACTCAACTTTTCTTTAGCTCAAAGGGGAGCGATATGTCCATACTCTTTACCGTTTTAGCGATGATCTTTCTTGTGGCCATCGCCGGGACAATCGATAAAATTATCCCGTTTAATTTTCCTCTCCCCTTTATGCAGATTCTCTTTGGAGCTCTCATTGCTTGGCCCGATATTGGCTTTCATGTGGAATTTAATCCTGAGCTCTTTCTGCTCCTCTTTATTCCCCCACTCCTCTTTGAAGATGGGCGAAGAATGCCTCTCCATGAGTTTATGCACTCCTCCCGAGAGATCTTAAGTTTAGCGATGGTTCTCGTCTTTATCACGGTAGCAGGTGTAGGCACAATGATTCACTGGGTGATTCCTTCAATGCCTCTTGTGGTGTCCTTTGCCCTTGCGGCAGTGCTCTCTCCTACCGATGCTGTTGCACTCTCTAGCATTGTGGGTAAGGGGCGTTTAAGCCGATCTATGACTCAACTTTTAGAAGGCGAGGCGCTTATGAATGATGCTTCGGCGCTGGTCTCCTTAAAATTTGCAATCGCTGTCGCCATTGGTGCTACAACACTTAACTCTCTTGAAGATTACGGGATTTTAGGTTTAACCTTTATAAAAATGGCTCTCGGCGGCATTTTAGTGGGCGTTCTCTTTACTCTGCTCTATATTCGTATTATGCGTGCTCTACGCTCGTTTCACGAAGAAGAACCCGCAACGCAGATGATTATGCTCCTGCTTCTTCCCTTTACCGTTTATGCCGTCGCAGAAGTCATGGGCCTTTCCGGTATTCTCTCTGCCGTAAGCGCTGGAATGACCATTGGCTATTCCCGCATCTTCCAAACAGCTCCTATTACCTTAAGATTACGGGCAAATAGTATCTGGTCTCTCTTAGAATATATCTTAAATGGGACTGTCTTCTTAATGCTCGGCCTACAGATTCCTGGGATTTTAAGCACCTCTCTTGAGCAATTAGAGCGTGATCCTAGCATCTCATTTATGGCACTCTTTTCCGATATCTTCATTATTTATGGCGCTCTTATGGCTGTGCGCTTTCTTTGGTTGCTCTTTCTACGTAGTATAAGCCCCATTATCGCCAAGCGAAAACCTCTTAAATTTAGCGCCTTCTCTATTCGAGAGCTACTTATTTTAACCTTCTCCGGCGTTCGAGGAACCGTCACTTTAGCGGCAGCGCTCTCCATACCGCTGCTTATTTCTCATGATCCTGTAACGCCTTTTCCCTCCCGATATCAAGTGCTCTTTCTCTCTGTGGGCGTGATTCTACTTTCCCTCCTAGTTGCGGTGATTTTACTCCCCATCTTATTGAAAAAATTTACACTTGATCTTACAGAGTCGATGGAAAATGAGCGTTATGTACGCGCCGAGATGACCAATGCTGCCACAGAAGCCATTAAAACTTTAGAGGCGCGTCTTTTAGCAGATACAGAAGATGAAGCGGAAACCATGGCGATCAATGAGATAAGTTCTCGCATTATTCACGATACAGAGCGAGTAAATGGGCAATTAGAGCATAGTCCAGAAGCCGATGCCATCGAAATACGCGCCCGCTTTGCCGCTATTCGAGCCCAACGAGGAAAGCTCTATCAGCTCCATGCAGAAAAGAGCATCACCCCAGAAAATTACACCAAACTACTTTATGAGATCGATTTGGCGGAAACTCTCTTACTTGGCCGCTTAGCTCACTCAGATGAAGCTCCCCAACCCAATAGTGGACACTGATTCTTCCATATAAAAACCGCCTCCCGATAAGAGAGGCGGCATCACTATCTCCATTTAATAGAGGAATCTATAACACAGCGCTATAGCGCTAGCTCTCTTCCTCCACATTCCACCATTGATAAAAGTGGTGGGTAGGCCCAATCCCTTGGCCAATTTTAAGGCTATCGGCATGGGCGATTGCACCATCGATATACTCTTTTGCGCGTTTAACCGCCTCTACTAAACCATATTGGGGATAGAGTGCTGTAATCGCAGCCGATAAGGTGCATCCCGTGCCGTGGGTATTTTTTGTCTGATAGCGAGGGCTCATAAAGCGATGAATCCCCTCTTGAGTCACTAAAAGATCGGGACTGGTATCACTTTCTAAATGCCCGCCCTTCATCAATACGGCTTCTGTACCGAGTTTAAGGAGTGCTTCTCCCTGCTCTGCCATCTCATCTTCATTTGTGGCCACAGAGCGGCCTAAAAGTTCTGCCGCCTCGGGGAGATTTGGGGTAATTACGGAGGCTAAAGGCAATAGACGGGTGCGAATAGAATCCACCGCTTCCTCCTTTAAGAGAGGATGCCCCCCTTTGGCAATCATCACAGTATCGAGCACAATAAAGGGGATTGGATTTTTCTCTAACAGATCGGCAACACAATTGACGATTTCACTATTGACTAATGCCCCCATCTTTACCGCGTCGATCTTAATATCTTTATATACAGAGTTAAATTGCGCCTCGATAAAATCTGTAGCAATCGGGAGAACACCATCAACTCCTTGAGTGCTTTGAGCGGTCAGCGCTGCAATCACAGACATACCATACGCTCCTAGCGCCGAAAAGGCCTTTAAATCCGCCTGAATACCCGCCCCTCCACTGGGGTCTGATCCTGCAATTGTTAATACTTTATATACCATTGATTTCTCCTTCATTTCACAATGGGTAAACGCACTCTGCTTAATCGATCTTTTTATAAACAAAGGCCGCTTATCTTTAAAGATTCAATATTCTATTGATCAATCAATCTACATTATTTTACATCCTTTGCCTTTTGAACAATATGGGCAAGCTCTTTAGCTGAAGCTCCTGGATCAGGCTGCCCACAAATGGCAGATACAACGGCGATCCCCTCTACCCCTGCCATTAATAGAGATTCGGCATTCTGCGCTGTTACCCCCCCGATCCCAACTGCAGGAAGTGACCATGATCCCTCTTGAGCGATTGGAACATTTTCATCTCTTACTTTAATGATCTTCTCAACTCCTGCGGGCGACAGTGCTTGGCGCGCATCCCTTTTTGTTGAAGTCGTAAAAGCCGGGCCGATACCGATATAATCCACAATAGTGCGATCTACCGCCGTAAGCTCTTCTCTATTCCCGACCGAAAGCCCAACAATCTTCTCCTCCCCAAGTAATTGCCGTACAAGATGAACTGGAAGGTCCTTCTGCCCCACGTGGGCTCCATCGGCATCAATAGCTAAAGCAACATCGATATGATCATTCACCACAAAGGTGATGCGGCTCTCTTTACCTTTTCGCGCACTAAGCTCGGCATTATATTGATCAATCACCCTTTTAATAGCGATACCTGCTTCATACCAATATTTTTTATCCATCTCTTTTTCAGAACGTAGTTGAACGAAGGTAACACCATTATGAATTCCCTCCTTCACTGTTTGAACCATCCCAGTAATGCCACCGCACAACTCGGGATCGAGCACAAGATAGAGTGAGAGATCAAAATCATAACGAAAGCTCATCTTGAAATCCTCCTTTCTAGCTGCATTTAATCGATTTGTTGAAGGGGTTATCATTGCATCTCCTCGCTAAGCGCTAATAGATCTCCGGGCATAATCTGTGAAATCGCATCTAAATAAGCTACAGCAAAACTGCCCAATCCTTTGCCTGCGCTCGCTTTTTCGGCCCACTCCCCTGCCATTTTTAGATAAAAGGAGGCCGCAGCCGTTGCCTCTAAAGTATCCATACTCGAGCCAATAAAGCCCGCCACTAAGGCTGATAATGCACAGCCCGCCCCGGTGATTTTTGTCAAAAGCGCTGTTCCCCCTTCAACTATGTAACCCCGCTCACCATCTGTAATGTAATCTTTCTCCCCCGTCACGGCCACAATGGTCTTAAACTCCCGAGCCACCTCTTTAGCAGCTTGCAGCCCTGCCTCAATACTCTCTTTTGAATCGGGACCTTGCGCTGAGGCCTCTTTTCCCGCCAATACCAAAATTTCTGCAGGATTCCCTCTAATCACTGTAGGTTTAAAGGTGAGAAGATCATGCACTACACCACTTCTAAAATAGAGTGCAGGGCCGATCGCTACAGGATCGAGAACCCATGGTGTACCGGTATCATGCGCCGTTTTTGCAGATAGTAACATCGCCTCAGCCATCTGAGTTGTTACCGTCCCCACATTAATTAAAAGTGCACTTGCGATCGTTGTAAATTCTGCCGCTTCCTCCACCGCTGGGATCATCGCCGGAACACCCCCCGATGCGAGTAAAAGATTTGCTGTAAAATTTTGCACCACATCGTTAGTTAAGCAGTGAATTAAGGGGGACTTTTCGCGATATTGAATAAGATAAGGTAGTGCTTGATGGGCGGTAAATGGGGTCATAAATTCTCCTTTATGCATCCTATAGAGTTTTAAGGGCACTATTCTAGCGATTTAAAGATCACACTCTTCAGTATAGAGCTTTTATAACGGCTTTTAAGCCCTATTATTTTTCAATCTTCACTCTATTAAAGAGAATCCTGTAGGAATTTCATCATCGATAAATCTTCTCTGAAGACGTATAATCGAGCCTTTAAATTATGAATAAAGAAGATTCCATGACGATTCAATACCACTATTTTAAAGAGCAAGAAGCGCTCGATAAATGGTGTTTAGAACAATTAGAGAAAATCTCCCTAATTGCGGTAGATACAGAATTTATGCGTGTAAAGACATACTTTCCAAAGTTATGTCTTATTCAGCTAGCGACGAAAACTGAAGCAGTTTGTGTTGATCCTCTTAAAATTTCTAATCTGGATCTTCTAGCAAAGCTACTCACTGCGCCTCATATCACAAAGATATTTCACGCCGCTAGCCAAGATTTAGAGACCATTACTCACGCTCTAAAAATTCTCCCCTCACCTGTATATGACACCCAGATCGCTATTCAAATTGTGGGCGATGTTAAGCATCCTATCAGCTATCGGGATATGGTAAAAAGCTATTGCGATGTTGAGCTTGAGCATGATGAAGCTCGTACACGATGGGATCAAAGGCCACTCTCCCGAGATCAGATTCGCTACGCTTATAATGATGTATTGCATCTTATTGAATGTTACGAAAAGATCGATAGAGAAATTAAATCCCAAAATAGAGAAAAAGCTCTCAAAAATGCTTTTCTGCCTCTGACAGAGCCGGAACGCTATGCCCCTAATGTTGAAGAGGCGTGGAAAAAAGTTAAAGGGAAAAATCGTGTGAAGGGGGATGCACTCTCTCTTTTAAAAGCTTTAGCAAAGATGCGAGAGCTTATGGCGATTCAACGAGATCTGCCAAAACGTTGGTTGATTAAAGATGATATTTTAATTCGTTTATCTCAAGATTACAGCGAGCCCAATCATCATCTTGAGGATGATTTCGCCATTAAGAGCTATAACGATGATATTCGCGCAAGACTTATTCGCACCATTCGCAATTTCTGGGAAAATGGTTAATCCCCTAAAAAAGCCCGCCCTGCTATAGAGCAGTTTGCGGGCTTTTTTTTAATTAAGAAAATTTAAAACAACGCTAAACATCTACATAAATTTGGCTAACAGAATCTGAATAATCGTCCCCGCATAGTTACCTAAAACATAACCGACGGTTCCCACAACTAAAATCGGGCCCACAAGATTGCGCCATCCTGAGCCGATCGCCATAGCTGCTGCCGTTGTTGGGCCACCTACATTAGCATTACAGGCAAGCACGATCTCCTCAATCGTAAATTTAAAGAGCTTACCAAAGAAGAGAGTCACCCCTAAATTAACGAGCATAATCAAAACTACAAAGAGGAGCAGTAAGGGAGCATTTTGCAAGATTAAGGGGATTGAAGCGGGCAAGCCGATCACTACAAAAAAGATATAGATCGCATAAGTGCCGAGCTCTTGGCTGCCCTCTAACTTTTTAAATTGAGACTCAAAAAGGAAAAGGACCACAAATGTTAACGTCGTTAAGATTAGGTATTTATCGGTCATCAAACCGATAAAGATCTCTAAAATAATGTTTGTTTTATATTGATGGAGTGGTTGCAATAGATCCGACAGCTTAAAAGAGATCGCCACTAATAACATGGAAGCTGCAATATTAATCGCAATATCCCTTAGAGAGATCGCTTTAGGTTGCCAATAGGCTTCCGCCAATGTTGCTCCCTTTTGTTTACTTGCCTCCTGCTCTACTCCATCCATATGGGGAGACCCATAAAACCGGCGAATAGAGCCAATAGACGCCACCGCTAAAAGCACAATAAAGTAGAGCGCCATAATTAGATTATCCGCCACAATAGTGGACGCGATAATATCTTGGCTCGGGGCTAGCTTAGCGGTCATCGCTGCAAAATTAACACCGCCCCCGATATAGGAAGCACTAATCATTCCACTGACCTTATCGAGCTCCGGAATGGCATCTCTAAAGAGAAAGAAAGCCACTACCGCTCCCATCATCGTGCCTAAGGAGCTCATTAAAAAGATAAAGAGTAATCGCCGACTCTCTCGAAAGATAGAACGGATATTTACCTGAAAAAGAAGCAACGGAATTGCAAAAGGAACTACATAGCTCCAGACAGCATCGAACACCGGAGCATCTTTAGGGACAAGATTAAAGTTTGACGCCAATAGCGCTATAAAGAGAGCGATAACCGCCCCGGGAATCTTCGCTGACCATCGATAACGCTGCTCAATTAAGATCGCTACAGTTGCACTTCCTAAAAGAAATGCCCAAAGTCCTACTGTATTTTCTACCGCTAACCAACTATTCATACGCCCTCCTCCGGTACTTTTCTTCTATTCATTAGCACATTTCTTAGCCCGGGAAAAGAAAAAGCCCGCTCTTTTTACAAGCGGGCTCACTATAAGTCTTTTAAAAATTACAAAGAGACAGATTACTTAGATTACTTAAAGGTCTTAAATCGACTCTCTCTTTCTAAATATGCTTTTTCAGCTGCTGGGGACTCAATGGATCCAAAGGGCATCTGCGCCTTTAATTGCCAGCTGCTTGGGATATCCCACGTCTTAAAGACCTCTTCATCAATTAATGGATTATAGTGCTGAACCGAAGCGCCAATATCATTATCCGCCAATGCTAGCCAAACTCCATAAAGGTTAATACCGGTGGATTGCTCAGACCATTTAGGAAAATTCTCTGCATAAAGCGCATACTCTTTTTGTAAATTCTCAATCGTGGCTGAATCTTCAAAAAAGAGCACTGTCCCATAACCAGCTTTAAAGGAGTTGATTCTCTCTTCCGTTGCAGGAAATTCTGCTTCCGGCACGATCTTTTTAAGCGCAGATTTTGCAATTTCCCAAAGTTTTTCATGATGCTCATTAAACAGCACAACAAAACGCGCAGATTGCGAATTAAAAGCCGAAGGTGAATCATGAATCGCTGAGTAGATGATCTCGTTAATCTCCTCAGCCGAAAGCTTCATCTCTCTCCCAAGATGATAAATTGTACGGCGTTTCTTCACTAAATCAGTAAATGTGGAACTCATTAAACCTCCAAAATTGTGATCAATATTGATGAATAAATCATTCAATTAATATTTGTTATCTGCACTCCTCATAAAGGAGGCAACGCTTCATTATCCGTTAACTTATAAATCGTTAATCGATAAACCATAGAATTAAAATAGGGGATTTTATTTTTCTCGGCTAATAAAAAAAGCTTATCTCTCTTATAAAGCCTCACGCTCTACGAAGAACGATTAAGCTCTAAAAAACGACGAGGAAGCTCCGGGGATGGCAAACGCTCTCGAGGCTCATTAGGAATATTGGGAAAACCCATGAGATCCTCTTCCCGATAACGCTTATCCGCCTGACGAATCTCCTCCTCTGTAGGTGCAACATAATTCCACCACATATAGAGTGGCTCTTTAAGGGGCTCTCCCCCTATAACAATAAGATGAGCCTCCTCCCCTTCAAAAGAGAGGGTACGCTCCTTCAGATCCTCCCCCTCACTTACCCCAATATAGAGAAGAGAGTCTTGAGTAAGAGCTATTTTTTCATTCTTATCAAGAATAGTACCTTTCCCTTCTAAAAGCAGAACCCCATATTCAAAATGAGCTTTTAAAGGCAGAGAAATCTGACTCTTTTGAGGAACTGTTTGGATATCGAGAGCTATCAGATCAGAATAGAGAGGTTGCTCAATCGACTTACCCATAAATTCGCCGGCAAGTAATGTAATGAGGGCATTGGGCAATTTTAATTGAGGCAGCATCGCTCCCCTATAATGATCAAAACGTGGAGCCACATTATGAGCCCCTTTTGGCAATGCTATCCAAAGCTGCAAGAGATGTAATTGCTCTTCATCAAGCAGCTCTTTAGGGCTATCTTCCGTATGTAATATCCCTCGGCCCGCAGTCATTAAATTCAATTCTCCTGCGGAGATTGTTGCGCAATTTCCAAGACTATCTTGATGCTCTACCCTTCCCTTTAAGAGCCAACTAAAGGTCTGCAAACCAATATGGGGGTGAGGGGGAACTTCTAAACGCCTCCTTTTATTAAGTGTAAGAGGGCCTAAAATATCCATAAAACACCAGCCGCCAATCATGCGTAATTTACGGCTAGGAATCGCTCTTAAGAGCGGAAATCCTTCGAGTAATTCTGCTTTTCGCAGAGGTATCGTTAATTTTTTAACCACTTTACACCCCCTTTTCTGCTTGTAATTCTATGTAGATATATTATCATCACCTATTCGTAATTTATGACGCAACACACAAAAAATAATGTGCAAAAGGCCTTGACAGAATCAAGGGAAGAAGTATAATTTACGGCTTATGCGAGTGTGGCGAAATTGGTATACGCGCTAGACTTAGGATCTAGTGGTTCATCCGTGAGAGTTCGAGTCTCTCCACTCGCACCATATTAGTAGTTATGGTGACTACCAAAGTTCACCTTAATGAGCTTTAAAAAGGTGCGACATCGCACCTTTTTTTATATTTATAATCAGAGTTTAATTAGGTATTACATATGTCAACTGTCGAAACATTAGAAGGTCTTAAACGTCGCATTAACCTCACGCTTAATGCTGATGAAGTTAAGAAAGAGATTGAAAACCGTTTAAAAAGCTTAGCTCGTCGCGTTCGTCTTGATGGCTTCCGTCCCGGTAAAGTACCGGTTAAAGTTGTTCGTAATATGCATGGCGACCAAGTTGAATACGAAGTATTAAATGAACTGATCGGCAGAGAGTACCAAAAACAGATTCAAGAGCTCGAAATTAAAGCAGCTGGCCAACCTGTTATCACCGATCAAGAAGGTGGTGACAAATATAGCTTTGTTGCAGAATTTGAGGTAATGCCTGAAATTGAACTTAACAATCTTGATGCTCTTAAAGCTACAAAATTTGAAGCAGAAGTAACCGACGCTGATCTTGAAAAGATGCTCGAAACGCTTCAAAAACAGACTCAAACTTTTGAAGCAACAGACCAAGCTTCGAAAGAGGGAGATCGCGTTACTATCGATTTTGTAGGCCGTGTAGATGGTGAAGAGTTCGAGGGTGGTAAGGCAGAAAATACCCCATTAGTATTAGGCTCAAATGCGATGATCCCTGGCTTTGAAGAGCAGATCATCGGCATGAAGAAAGGGGAAACCAAAACTATTAAAGTCACCTTCCCTGAAGATTACCAAGCGGAACACCTTAAAGGTAAAGAAGCTGAATTTGATATCACTGTCAATGAGGTAGAGGAAGGTAAACTTCCAGAAATCGATGCAGAATTTGCAAAACGCTTTGGCATCGAAGATGGTGATGTTGACAAACTGCGCTCAGAACTTCGTAAAAATATGGAGCGTGAGCTTGAGAGCATGATTCATAACAGCTTTAAAGGCTCTATCATGGATGCTTTAGAGTCTGCCCATGAATTAGATGTGCCTGAAGTAATGGTACAAAATGAAGCGCAAGCTATGGCTCAACAAGCAAACTTCCCACAGCCACGCAATCAAGAAGAAGCTAACCAAATTATGGAAGTGATCCAACAGGTATTTGGTCCGCAAGCAGAGAAGAAAGTTCGCTTAAGCCTCCTTGTAAGCAAATTTATCGAAGATAATAAAGTTACTCCTGATGAATCCTATGTAGATAAGCGTCTTGAATTGATCGCCTCTACCTATGAAGATCCTTCAGAAGTAATTGAGCACTTCAAGAAAGATGAGCAGAGCATGCAAAATATCCGCAATATCGCTCTTGAAGACCAGATCGTTGATCTTTTAGCAGAAAAAGCTGAAATTTCAGTGGAGAAGAAAACATTCGATGAGCTTATGAACCAAGCTCAAGGAATGTAACAATATTCATTAATAGCCTCCTTCCCTATTAATCGGTTGATTACTTAGGAGAGGAGCGCTATCATAATGAATTGGCGCTTCAATAGTTATTGAAGCTATTTATTTAATTATTTATATCAATTGAGGTGATGTTCAATGCCTTCCGTCAAAATTCGTGAGAATGAACCATTTGACGTTGCTATGCGTCGTTTTAGACGTGCTTGCGAAAAAGCAGGTATCGTATCTGAGGTGCGTGCACGTGAGTACTATGAAAAGCCGACGCAGGAAAGAAAGCGCAAGGCAGCTGCGGCTCAGAAACGCCATTATAAACGTATAATGCGCGAATCAAACCGTAGAATCCGTTACTATTAATTTATAAACTGTAGAATTATGGAGCCATTCCATAATCTCATTTTATGAATTACAAAGTAATGCAAAAAAACCCTAGATCACTCTAGGGTTTTTTATTATCCTAATAAAATTTAAAAGAATCACTTTAAACCATACTCAAAAAATTGATAATTTCTAAAGGAAGCGACAACCTATGATCACTAAAATTCGCACTTTACTCAGTCTATCACTTCTCACACTACTTCTTGCAGGATGCAGCACAGTCGATAGTCGCCCTTCTGCCCAACTCTTTGGAACTAATGATCAACTCTATGGGCGCGTAGGCTTTGGACTCTCTACTAAATTTTGATCGTTAAAAATACTTTTAATTTTGCTGTTTGAATCGTTTACTTTTTAAGTTGAATAACAGCATTGGTAACTTTAATCGTTGAAATAAGTCGGCCATTCTTTTCCGAATAGATATTCACATCCCAAACATGTGAACGACGCCCCCGGTGCTGTAGCTCGGCCTTAGCGATCACTCTATCCCCTTTTTCGGCAGAAGAGAGGTGGCTTGCACTAATCTGCATACCTACACAACCTTCCTCCTCTGGCAAAATTGCATAAGAGCCAATGCCCGCTACTGTTTCCGCTAGGGCGATTGTAGCCCCTCCATGAAGATACCCCATGGTTTGCTGATTATGTTGCCCTACAGGCATTGAAGCTTCGGCATAATCGTCTTCAAGTTTAGTAAACTCTATGCCTAAAGTACCCATAAGATTTTGATTCCGCTCCGCATTCACTCGCTCAACGGTTCTTGGTCCCACCATTCTAACCTCCCTTTAGCTCAATTTAATGACAAATTTATTTTTGCGAAACATTAAAATTATCATATTTAATCCCTAATTTCGCCCTTTTAATTGTTATAATTCACCCTTAAATAGCTTATTAATTAAGATGAAAAAGAGTAAACATAGTATGAACATTCAAATTTGGTCCGACTTTGCCTGCCCTTTCTGCTATATCGGCAAACATAATTTAGAGCAAGCCATTATGCGTTTAAGTGAAGAAGAGATGTCACGCATTACCATTCAATATCGGAGCTTTGAACTTGCGCCCGACGCGCCACTCTTTACTGATAAAAGTACAGCTGAAGAGATTGCTGAGCGCTATGGCACCACAATAGAAAAAGCAAAAGAGATGATTCAAAACTCAACGGGTGTAGCGGCCACTTGCGGCTTAAAACTCAATTATGAGAAGTCGATCCCTACAAGCACCTTCAAAGCGCATCAGTTTCAACATCATGTCATGCAGACTGCACCCGCTAAGATTAAAGCATCGGCAGATCTTCTCTTTAAAGCCTATTTTGAAGAGGGTAAAAATTTAAGCGATGATGCAGTATTGCTAGACATTGCCGAAAAAATCGAGATCGATAGTAATGAAGTAAAAGCAATGCTAGAAGATGAGCGCTATGTAAATGCTGTGCGGGATGATGAAGCCATTGCTCACCGTATTAGTATTACAAGCGTGCCCTTTTTTGTAGTTAATAATGAAGTAGCGATCTCTGGCGCACAGGCAACTGAGGACTTTTATGCCTTTCTTAAAGAGCAATTAACAGAGAAAAATGATTAAAGCTCAAAGTTTAATCCCTAAAAAAACTACAAGCTAAAAGATACATAATTTAGAACTATGACAGAGAAAAGCGTTACCTATTTTCATAAGTAACGCTTTTTTTCACTTTTCTCAAAGTTTTTAAGAGTTCCCTCTACTTTAAAAGCTAATGAATCCTATCGTAAAACCCAAAACCGTTTAATAGGATGTAGGATGAAAGTTTTAAAACTCTTACTCTTTAGATAATTGCTTCCGGGGATTCGGGAAGAATCTGTCCACCATCAATAATAATGGTCTGCCCTGTAATGAAGCTCGCTTCCTTAGAGGCTAAGAAACATGCTGCATAACCAATATCTTCGGGCTCTCCCAATTTATGGGTAGGAATAATAGCTCGCTGCTGATCGAGATAGGTCTCTCCTTGAGCCTTTAGTCCATCTGTTAAGATATTCCCCGGCAATACAGCATTAACTGTAATGCCATGATTTGCATACTCAAGAGCTGCAGAGCGCATAAACCCTAATTGTGCCGCCTTACTTGCCCCATAATGTGACCAACCGGGGAAACCTGTGATATTTCCGGTAATAGAGGAGGTAATAATCACACGACCATAATTATTGGGTTTCATCGCTTTTAAAGCTGCCTGAACGATAAAGAAACTGCCTTTAACATTCACATCAAACATCTCGTCCCAATTCTCTTCTGTCATCTCCTCTAAGCGCGCTTGAGGAAATATTCCGGTATTTGAGCAGAGAATATCTAACCGGCCAAACTCTTTAACTACAGAGTCTACAACAGCTGTAGCTGCTTTTTGATCGGTTACATCCAGCTTTTTAAAAACGCCTCCAATCTCTTTAGCGGTTTTTTCACCATTTTCTACATCGATATCTGCGATCACTACCTTTGCGCCTGCTTTCGCGATTACAGAAGCAATGCCCTTACCGATACCATTTGCGCCACCTGTAACTAATGCGATCTGTTCATTCAATGTAAACATGATTTAACTCCTTCTTTTGATTGGATGAATATCTTCATCATACCATCTTTTCCCCTTTTTCATGGGAAGATGGGGATAAACTCCCCGTAGCTTTAACCTCGCTCAACTTTACCGTCGATCCTCCTCGAAATTTAACAACTAAGCCCCATATTGTAAGTAAACCCTTTTCTGAAAACATTCGCTATAATCTCTATTCGCGCAATCATTAGAGGAGCCTAGAGAATTTACGATGAGTCAATCTGATAACACACCTAAAGTCGATGCCCCGCCATACTTCTCTTTAAGCTTTCAAGGGCGTTTTGGGCGCTTACATTTTATTAATAGTTTTTTGATCTACTTTGCCTTTTTTGCGGCAATCTATTTCTGTTATCACTATGTATTTGAGGAGGGAATCTTTCAGTTAATGGATAATACCTACCTTAAATCGATCGATATGACCAAAAATCTCGTGCGTTTCTTCTTTTATGCTGGGTTCTTAGGGCTTTCTGGACTGCTCTACACCCGAATATTGGTGATGCGCATGCACGATCTTAATCTCTCAGGCTGGTGGGGATTACTGATCCTCTATATTCCTCTGCTACTCGATTTTGCTCTGATTATGACGCCGCTCACTCTTAATCGCACCCTCTATTACACACTAATTTTAGCTATTCTCATTGCATCAATGGCTATTCGCCTCTTCCCTATTTTAATGCCCGGAACAAAAGGGGTGAATAATTATGGTAGCCCTGTCAAAACAGGTCACTACGCTGGGGCAATTATTGCGATTCTACTCGCTATTTTAGGGGGCTATCTGCTCTATCGTTATGTTACGCTCCAAACACTCTCCCTCTACTATTGGGAATTTTAATTCCTTTCTAAAATAAATGATGGTTAATTTTAATCGATCAAATTAGTCAATAAAAAGCCCCGAAGAGGTCTCTTTACCATCTCGGGGCTTTTCTATTGTCTAATGAATATTAAAATTTCTTAACCTTTTACCCGCTTTTTAATTTTAAAGCCGATAAAGAGCAGAATGATCCAAACAGGGATCACCATTACGGCATAACGCATGCTCCCCATCTGGGTCATCATCACTAATAGCAAAATTAAGAAACCTACAGCAAAAAAGTTACTAAAGGGATAGAAAGGTGCCTTAAAGCTTAATTTATCGGCTCCCACCACTTTACGGAATTTATATTGCACAATCACAATTAATCCCCATGTAATCGTTGCAGCTGCCACAGCTAAAGACATAATCCGCATAAATGCCCCTTCAGGGACCACAAAGTTAATAATAACCGCCACTAAGGTACAGAGCGAAGAGAAGAGAATCGCAACAAAAGGAGCACTATTTCTATTCAGCTTTAAGAAGATCTTTGGCGCATTGCCCTGCTCTGCCAAGCCATATAACATTCTTCCATTACTATAGATACCACTGTTGTAGACAGAGATCGCCGCCGATAACACCACAATATTAAAGAATGTAGCGGGAATATTGATTAGCCCTAACGGGGTATTTACCTCTCCAACCCCTAAGTTTTGAAAGATCATCACAAAGGGGCTGCCATCTGTACCGATGCTATTCCACGGATGAAGGATCATCAAAACGGCTAAGGAGGCAATATAGAAGAGAAGAATTCTCCAGATCACCTGTTTAATCGCTTTTGGAATCGATTTTTTCGGATTATCTGCTTCACCTGCTGTAATCCCGATTAACTCCGTCCCTCCAAAGGAGAACATCACAATCACGAGCGAAAGCAGAAACTCCTTCCCCCCATAAGGGAAAAACCCGCCATGCTTCCATAGATTAGAGATCGCCGCGCCCTCTGTTCCCATGACAATAAGGACAATCCCTAAAATAATCAGCAGAATGATGGCCGCCACCTTTACTAAAGCAAACCAGAACTCAAACTCCCCGTAGATTTTAATAGAGAAGAGATTAATGATGGTAATAATTAGTAAAACAGAGAGGGCTGATACCCAAAGCGGAATCTCAGGAAACCAAAACTGCACGTAGATTCCGATCACAGAAAGCTCTGCCATACTCACTAGAATATAGAGAAACCAGTAATTCCAGCCGGCTAAAAAACCGGGAAATTCCCCCCAATATTTATAAGAGAAATGGCTAAAAGCTCCCGCTACAGGCTCATGAGTGGACATCTCTCCCATCATCGACATGATCAGATAGATGACAAAGCCCCCCAATAAGTACGAGAGCAGAATCCCTGGCCCTACTAATTTAATGGACTCTGCAGAACCAAAAAAGAGCCCTGTTCCAATTGCACCCCCAAGGGCAATCATCTGAATATGACGATTTTTTAATCCCCTTTGGAGTTTGCCACTATTCTCTGACATCGTTTTCCCCATTTGAATATCTATTTAAATTTAAAATGCCCAGTCCCAGGCATAAAAAAAGCCCGTGCAATTATACGGGCCCTTTATCATCTCTATCTTTTTTATGGATGCAAAAATTCGCCCGTTTAAAAAAACGCGCGCCACCAAAGTTTTGTTTGCATAGTTATTTCTGTCTGATTAAACATTGCATACTCGTTTAAAAATAGAGATCAAGAAGTTAAGATTAACTTTTATAATATATTTGTCAATCAGATCGTGAGGATTTTCTCGTTTTCCCTAAAAATCGACAGCTCCCGCAGAAATATTCCCCTCTTTATCAAAAAATTAATACCTTTAATTTATGCTTTAAAAGGGAGTATTGCTAAAGTTTGCGGTATAGTATTTTGACATTTATAAGTTGTTTTCTTTCCCCCGTAAAACAGCATGGGTAAGTGTAGACTTACAAGGAATAAAGGAGTTCTATATGATCGGTATTATCGGCGCAATGGAGCAGGAAGTTTCGCTTCTTGCCTCTATGATTAAATCCCCTAAAGAGGAGAATATTGCAGGTGTTCGCTTTATCTCGGGTGAACTAAAGGGTGAGGAGGTTGTCCTTCTTCGCTCTGGTGTGGGGAAAGTCAACGCCGCAATGGCAACCACTCTTTTACACCAACTCTATGCGCCTTCTAAAGTGATTAATATTGGCTCTGCCGGGGGATTAGTAGAGGGAATGAATATTGGCGATATTATTATCTCTAATGAGACCCTTCACCACGATGTAGATGCTACCGCAATCGATTGTGAAATTGGCGCCCTACCTGGAATGCCTAAAAGCTACCCCTCGGATGTGGATTTAGTCAAACTTGTAAGCTGCATTCTGCCTGATCTTGGCATCGATTATAAAATCGGCCTGATCGGCACGGGGGATTCATTTATTGCCGATCAAACACGTGTGGCGGAAATTAAGCGAAATTTTCCAGAAATTTTAGCCGTAGAGATGGAAGCGGCGGCTATTGCTCAAGTCTGCTATCTCTATCAAACTCCCTTTATCGTTATTCGCGCGCTCTCCGACCTTCCCGATCAGGAGAACCCGATGAGTTTTGTGGAATATCTCGACTTTGCGGCTAAAAACTCCGCTAATATTGTCTTAAACCTGCTTAACTCGTTACCTAAAAAGAGAAAAAAGCAGGCGGGGCTTTTTGGAGATTTCCAGCTCTAATTAGCCCCCTCTTCCCTCCCCTTAAAGGGACATAAAATATCGAATCGATCTTCTAGCACCGAAGATGACAATATCAAAAGTCAGCAAAATAAAAAGGAGTATGTTTAGCATACTCCTTTTTTAATATTCAAACGCTTATTCGTAATTTAAGCCTTTGTGGCCTCAAAACCGATATCATCCAATACTTCGATAATATCTACCTCTGTCACCAACTCTTCATCAAACTTCACCACCGCATTTTTCTTAGCGACATCCGCTTTAACAGATGTTACGCCCTCAAGTTCGTTTAAAGTCTCCTCAATGCTAGAAGTGCAGTGCCCACAGCTAATATCGGGAATATTAAGAGTAATGGTTACCATCTCTGCCTCTCTTTATCGTTTATCTTTATCGTTTAAATGTTAAATATTTCTATAAATGCTTTATAAGCTTTTTAAAAGAAGAGCACAATGGAATTTTACTGCACTCTTACTCTTTTATATAGAACCATTATATCATTTAAGCGATGACCACTTTTAAGATTTATGGCTTAATCATCTAACAGTAAGCTCTGCAAAAATTGCTCCTCTAAATGTAGAAAAGAGAGTAGCAATGCAACAACGGCAGGGTAAAAATCACTCGCTACGGAGATCTCACTCACCCTCTTTGCAAAAGTCGGTACCCAGCTTAAAAGCGTATCAGCAATAAAGTTTTGTTGCTCTTTGGCCACACTTTTTACCTCTTGCTTTTCAATTGTTTGCCTATTCCAACGAGCTAAAAGAGCCAAAAACACCGCCAGATGATCCGCAGGCTCTCTAAAGTTCTTATGAAGCTTAAGCTCACTCTCTGCAAGATACTCACGCATTAATCGCTCCGCATCACCATAGAGATTGCCATCTGCTTCCAAGTAGTGAGATGCATATGGCAATGCCCCATGTTTACCATCGAGCAGAAAGAGAGAGGCAAAATCTGCTGCTAGCTCTAGTCTCGGCGTCTCTAAAAGTTGCCAAGCATTGATCGCATTTTGGAGACGTTCAGCTTCTTTTTGAAGTCCATAATGCGTTAAAAATTGCAGAAGATTCTCAATTCCTCCCTTTTGGTATGCCTCCATCTGCTCTTGAGTTAACTCTAAAGCAAAAAGAGAAGAGAACCACTGATAGATCTCTGCTCGCCCAGTAAAGGCGAGCTTGAGCGACTCCATCTCTAAACCTTCTTTATCCAAATTACGATCTTTCATCCACTCGATTTCCTTCGGGATCTACCATAATCGGCCCGCCAAAAGCAGTTACCGGGGGTACTTCCCCTTCATATTTTTCAAAATCAACGACACACGTATTTGCACTGACCGCTTGAGCAAGCTTAGAGCTTCCAATATCGGGCGTTAAGGTATTCGCATCCCCATAGGTATCGATAGAGCCTATCGTCTCATCGAGTGGCGCAAACCACCCCCCCTCATGGATACGAACAATCCCTTCCGGGTAGTCTTCTGAAAGTCGCGCCCCTGCTAAGAGCTGCCCGCGATCATTAAAGACTCGTACAAGATCCCCCTCTTCTATCCCCTTTCGTGCAGCATCTGCAGGATTCATATAGATCGGCTCTCGGCCTTGTACTTCATATTTTGCCCGTGCACTATCGACTTCACACATTTGAGAGTGGAGACGATGATCGGGGTGAATAGATTGCAACCAGAAAGGATAACGATCCGATTTTGGCCCTCCATGAGAGCGCTCGCTCTTCTCCATCCAGATCGGATGCCCCTTACAATCATCATACCCATAGCTCGCAATTTTTCGGCTATAGATCTCGATGAATCCAGAAGGTGTACCCAACGCATTTACCTCTGGGTCTTCTCTAAAGGCGGCATGTTGTACAAACGGCTCGCCATCGGGAAAGAGAACATATCCCTTCTCCCAAAACTCTTCAAAAGGAGGCATATAGAAGCCTTTGGCACGATTCTCCTCTAGACAATCGTTATAGAGCTTTTCTATCCACTCCATCTCGTTCATCCCTTGGCAATACTCCTCTTCCCGCCCTAAACGTTTACTAAAGTCGAGCCAAATATCGAAATCAGAACGCGATTGGTAGAGAGGATCCACCAACTTATGCATCGCAATAATTCCACGATTACAATAAGTACCATAAATATCGAGATCATTACGCTCATAAGGGGTACACGCTGGCATAACAATATCGGCAAAACGGCAGGTAGCCGTCCAGTTATAATCGATAGAGACAATGGTTTCGAGCTTAAGATACTCCCGCTTCATGCGGTTTTTATCCTGATGTCTCGCCCAATGGTTTGAACCCGAAAAGATCGCCATACGATAAGCCGGTAATTTAATGCGACTACCATTAAAATCGATCTCTTTTCCGTCGATTGCGTCAATTGCACGGCAGAGCGGAATCACCGAAACTGCACCTTTGTAATCCTCATTATCATATTTAGGCTTCCGCCCTAGATCGAGATTGAGCGGGAATGCCGATGGCATAGAAGCACCGGTACTGGTAACGCCAGCACCACTATAGTTATGAGAGTAGCTAATCCCGCCTCCCGGCAAGCCAATCTCCCCGAGCATCGCAGCAATAATTGCTGCCATCCAGAAAGGCTGCTCACCATGTTGGTTGCGCTGAATACCCCAACCCATCATAATTTGTGTGCGTTTTGAGGCCATCAAGCGCGCTAACTCACGAATACGCTCAGCTGGCACACCGCAGATCGGCTCTGCCCACTCTGGCGTTTTTTCCACCATATCCTCTGTCTCCCCCTTTAGATAAGGGAGAAAGAGCTCAAACCCAACAGTATAGGTCTCGATAAACTCCTTATCGTAGAGATCCTCCTTCCAGAGTGTATGGGCAATAGCTAATTGAAACGCCACATCCGTTAAGGGGTGAAGATATTGGTGCTCCGTCCCAAGATGTTTCTGTGTTTTAGTGACAATTGGGTCGATTGAGATTACCTGCATCTCATTTTTGGCGATCTTCTCTTTGATCTGCTCTAAATAGATGTAAGACTCATGCGTCTCCGTATTCCAGCCGATCTGCAGATTTTTAATCGGGTCCATCGCCCAGAAGATTAAAAGCTCTGTATTTTCAACAATATATTCCCACGAAGTTCCCTGAATATAGACTTCCGTAGTCCCCATCACGTAAGGCATAATTGTCTGCCCAGCACCTGTGGAGTAATCCTGCATCGTGCCAATACTATTCCCATGCATCTTAATGCCGCGATGCATATGGTTTCCACAACTATGGACCTGCCCTACAGAGCGCCAACCCACATGACCCCGCAGTAAGCCACTTGGCCCGTAAGTCTGCTGAATACGCTCCATCTCGTTATACATAAGATCAATCGCTTGATCCCAGCTAACCCGTACAAAACGGTTATCTCCCCGCTGCGTACGATCACTCTTATAGCCATTTTTAAACCAATCTAGGCGAACCATAGGATAGCGCACTCGTGAAGAGTTATAGACCAGCCCAGGAATGTTATAGATCATATCGGAGGGGTATTGGTCGAACTCAAAGGGTTTAATCTCGGTGATCTTATTGGCCACTACTTTCGCCCGAAAAGCTCCCCAGTGGGCGCCTGAAAACTTCCAGCCTACAAGCCCCGCTTTTTCTGCACTACTTGCTGAAGAAGCTGCCTGAACTACACTCTCTGCCATCACCTTTGGAGAGATAAGTGCGCCTGCTGTCATCAGCGAAAAGGCTTTTAAAAAGTTTCTACGTGAATGAATACTCATGTTTGATCTCCTTAATCAACTGGCGTCTACTTATTGGGAAAAATTGGAAGAATGGAGTTGGAGATATTTCAAAATTAACGCTGAACTATCTTTATCTAAGTTGGTAAAACCCACCATTCCGTTAAAAATCCCCGGCCATGTATTGGTATCAAATTGATCCACTAGGGGTTGCTGGTGACAGACACTACAACTGGCGTTGTAATTCTCATCAGCGAAGCTCCAAAGAGGCTTAACATCCTTTACTAATCCTCCCTCTTTCACCCAAGCTACAGTGCGCACTTTCTGCCATTCTAAGCCGGTTAAAGGATCTTCTTTACTCTCTAGAATTTCGATATTTTCACTATTTTGGGCCACCTCTTTATTTAAAATCGCGCTCATAATATTTAGGCCAAAATCCTCATACCAGACCCGACCATAGCCCTTATTTTTACGCCAGAAGAGAAGCTCAACTTTTTCCGCATCGCCACTCTTTTCAAGGACATTAACTGCAGTAGCCACTTCTAAAGAGCCGATCTCTTCACTAAGATCTGCATCGGCATAAAGAGGCTGTGGCAATACATTATGGTAGATATTATCGGGCTTAATGCTCTCCTTACCCGCTACAGCCAGCATCTTTTCTAAATCAGGATGGCGCGAGCCATCATTCATGTTTTTAGGTAACTTATGAGCAATTCCTTTATGGCACTCAATACAGCTGACATCACGCTCTGCTGCACTTTTCATCTCCATCTGCGCCATAATGCTCATTTTGTCAAAATCCATGCTGTCGTAATCATGGCATGCTCTACACTCTTTAGAGTTATTGGCCGCCATTCGATCCCACTCTCTTTGCGCCATCTCTAAACGTTTCGCTTCAAATTTCTCGGGCGTATCAATATCCCCCATTAGATGTGAGAGCACTTCCCGACTAGCCTGCATCTTTCTGGCAATTTTGTGGGTAAAGTTATGAGGAACATGACAATCTGAACAATAAGCCCGTACACCACTGCGATTTTTCCAATGCACTGTCTCTTTAAGTTCTTCAAGATTTGGCCCCATAGTGTGGCAACTGGTACAAAACTCTTCTGAGTTGGTATATTTAAGGCCGGCATCAAAGGCATTCCAAAAGAGAATACCTGCGAGAAACCCGCCCGTTACCAAAACACCAAGCCCAATCTTCATGCTTGGCTTAGCAAAAAGCCCATAGATCGAATTGAAAAGTCGGCGTATAAAATTCATAAATCATCCTTTCTAAACGCATTTTGTGGTTAAAGTCTGCCTGCACTTAACGTATAAAACGTCATTGCGCATGTTAAGTAACCCCGTGGGAAGGAGATTTTGCAGCATACTGATGGGGAAGCTGCCTATAAGAGATCGTTATTGCTTGGTAACGATAGATAAAATTATTGTTATAATTATTGGCTTAAAGCGATTTATTTAAAGAAAATTACCGGGAATTTGTTGTGATAAGAAAAGAGAGCCCGATATCTCTTAAATTTTTATATCCTGACAAAATTAGCTCGGGGGTCCCCAAAAGAGGAGCTGCATAAACCAAACAGCAAAACCATAAGCACCGATCAGACAGATCGTTAAGATGGGGAGGATAATTACAGCGAGCAATAAAAAACGTTTCCAATCGGATGCGGCGACGTTTTTCTCAAGCATTGCATCTTTTTTCATATTTCCCTCCAAGATAAAGTGAAGAAAGATAAACTACTGATTTTTAGTATACAGTGCGATCTCCGGTTTTCTCACTCTTTAGAACAAAAAATCGCAATAATCGGACTAAGATCATCTATTTACGTATTTACCACAATAGGATTACCCCCTGATTTAACCTAAAAGTCACCAAGCCCCTAAAGCCTTAAAGATAAAAGTGAAAACTAAACAGACTATGAAGAGACTCCGCAACATAATGATAGGATCACAAGAATCAAATTTAGCGAATCAGCATTACCTTAATCCCCTTAAGGTGACAATTATTGGCGCAGGTTGGCTCGGCGCTCCCCTCTTAAAATCATTAACCTCTCAAAAGATCAATGCTATCGGTACTAAAAGAAGCAAAAAAGGGGCGATAGAGCTACAGAAAGCAGGATTAAAAGTGGTCGATTATCGGGCTGATAAGGGGGAGATTACGGCTAGCAAAGGGCGGGAGCTCTTTCAAGATCGTTATATCATCATAACTCTTCCCCCTTCTGGGGACTATTCCGAAGGGGGCTATCTTCAAGCCCTACAAAATTGTGCTCGTTTTGCTAAGCAATTTAAGGCTAAAAGGGTGATTTTTACAAGCTCCATCTCTGTCTATGGAGAAGCAAGTGGCTTAATTAATGAAGCCCTGCCCCCCATGCCTAAGCGCAAAAATGGAATAGAGATTTCGACATTTGAAGCTTGGCTACGCACTCAATTTCAGTTCCCCCACACTATTTTACGCCTTGGGGGGTTAATCGGTCATGGCCGTCACCCTATTTTTTCATTAAGCGGCAAGCAAGAGGTCAAATCCCCTCACAATATGATCAATCTTCTTCATATTCGAGATCTGATCGGGGCGATTGAAGCCCTACTTAACTACTATCAGGAAAAAAGCGTAGACTTAAAAGAAGAATTTAAAGAGAGTGAAATCTATAATCTGGTAACGCCAGTGCATCTTACGCGGAAAAGCTATTATGAAGAGATGGCCAAACGGTTTGAGCTTCCGCCCCCTCAGTTTGCAGCGGCGAAACCGGAGCTTAAACGCATTATTGATGGTAGTAAAATTAGTGAAGTGACGGGGTTTACCTATCGGGAACTTGATCTCATTAACGCATCGCTGGAGATTCTTTAATCTTCATATCGTTCTCTTCCCCGATATAATTTAAGATTTCACCACACTGACGGCAATGGTATTGTGCCCGCTTTCGCATCACGCGATTATGACGAATAATCGATAGATCATGGGTTTTACAACCACAACGATAAGTAAAGCTTCTCCCCTGTACACTCTTTACATCAAATGAATGGGTACGACGAGCCGGAACGCCGAGCACTTTCTCCATCATCCAGCGCCATTCCCGGCCGTGTGGCGGGACTTTTCCAAAGAGACGAAATGTCAGAAGATGCGCTAATTCATGGGGAACAACCTCTTTAATAAATTGCTCCCCATTTTCCGCTAAAAGAACAGGATTTAAGCGAATCTCCCAATTTTCTAAATAGGCGCTCCCGGCTATTTTTCCCCGTTGTTTGTAATTTAGCTGCGGAAGAGGCAAGCGCTTTTCAATCTGCTCTCTTGTGGCCTCTTTATACCCTATAAGGCCTTTACGTTCTTTAAAAATTCCCGATTGATAAAAGATCTCCTGAGCTCTACTCAGCGATCCCTGTAACGTTTTTAAGACAGACTGATCGAGCGCTAGCGCCCTCTTTTCTCCGGCAACTGCTTGGAGTTTTTCAAGATAACGTTGCTGCATATTTGTAGCGTTGACCTATAAGGAAAAAGAAAAGCCTCAAAATTTATGAGGCTTCGTAACGTAAGTAGCATTAATCATGATTTCATGGATAAATCTAAAAGAATTAATTATCTGTAAACTCTTTAGTTAGATCGATCACATCGAGTGTTGCTTTCTCCTCCCGGGAGAACTCTTTTCTAAACTTACCATCTTTAAGTAAAATCGTGCGATCTCCATATTTCAGCGCATGCTCCATATTATGGGTAATCATGACGCAGGTGAGATTTTGCTCACGCACTAATTTATTGGCCAGTGCCATAACATGCTCTGCGATTTTAGGATCTAAAGCAGCCGTAATTTCATCTAATAACAGCACCTTAGAATCGGCCATAATCGACATCACAAGACTCAAGGCTTGCCGCTGCCCTCCCGAGAGATTGGCTACTGTCTCATTTAATCGATTCTCAAGCCCCATATTTAAAAGAGAGAGCTTCTCTTTAAACAGCTCACGGCGCTCAGCATTATTAAAGAGATTAAAGCCCCGGCGCTGCCCACGCTTATAGGAGAACGCCATATTTTCTAAAATGGTCATATTCTCCATTGTGCCTACCCGGGGGTCTTGCATCACAATTGAAACCTGACGAGAGCGAGCTTTCTGCGAGCCTTGGGTGACATCCTCACCATCGATAATAATCTTGCCACTTTCAGGCTTCATATATCCTGAAATCGCATTGAAGACGGTAGATTTACCAGCTCCATTACCGCCGATAATTACTAAAAACTCACCCTTCTCTACATGAAGATCGAGATCTTCTAAAATAGTGCGTTCAAGCTGAGTACCTTGGCCAACGACAACTTTTAAAGATTCTAAACGCAACATTATTAGCCTCTCTTTTTCGCCGGCATCGCCATAATCACCACAATAAGGAGACCTGCGATAAGGTTAAAGTCGTAACTCTTAAGATTTAAGAACTCCGCATTAAGCGCTAAACTTGTAACAATTCGGTAAACAACTGAGCCCACAATACAGCTTAAAAGCTTCACCCAGATTGAGCGAAAAGGAAGAATACGCTCCCCGATAATTACGGCAGCAAAACCTGCAATAATAGTGCCGATTCCCGCTGTAATATCCGAAAATCCTTGCTGCTGACTAAAGAGAGCTCCCCCAAGTGCAATAAGGGCATTCCCCATAGCAACGCCGAGGATTACCATCCATTTTACACTGACTCCCCCATTTTGACAGAGCCGTTTATTTTGCCCAATGGAACGAAGCGAGAGCCCTAAATCGGTATTAAGCAGGAAACTCACCGCGGCGATCAATAGGATCGCAATCCCCGAAAGCACCACAAGATTATTGGTAATAAAGACTGTCGGCGACATTAAGAGCGAGATATTGGGCGTTCCATTCATCACATGGAGATTGATAGAATAGAGCATAAACGCGACTAAAATACCGGCAAGGAGATCAGTAACCTTAAAAAAGCTATTTAAGATCCCCGTTAAAGCGCCGGCAAGTGCGCCCCCTATCAGAGCAAAGAGCAGAGAGAGATAAGGGTCTATCCCTGCGCGAATAAGAACACTAGAAATGGCAGCCCCGAGAACGAAGCTGCCATCACATGTAAGGTCCGGGAAGTCGATCACTCTAAAGGTGAGATAGATCCCCATCCCGACGATTCCATAAATGAGCCCGAGTTCCAGGCTCATTATTAGTTCATTTAAACCCATTTAAAATTCCGTTTAATTATTTTGCTGATTCAGCCTTACCATCTTTAATAAAGGTTGCAGCCTCATTCATGATCTCTTCCGGGAGTTCCATGTTGAGTTTCTTAGCGGTATCAAGATTAATCACTAACTCCATCTTTCCGGGAAAACCCACAGGAATAGCGTTGATATCTTCACCATTTAATACCCGTGCGATCATATCTGCAGTATCGATCCCTAATTGGTATTGGTTCGGGCCTAATGCTGCTAAAGGACCAAACTCCACCGCATCGGTATCTGCCACAAATACAGGAACACCTTCTTTAAGTGCAGCTGTCACAATACTTTCAAGCGCAGCTAATGCAGTATTATCCCCATAGATAAAGATAGCATCGGTACGATTGGCTAAACGCGCCGCTGCCTGCGGAACATCTGCCGTACGATTAACCGCTTGTGTGACCACTTCCATCTCAAATTCCGGCGCTGCTTTCTCTAAATCTCCAAGCTGAGTAATAGAGTTCGCATCCCCTGGATTATAGATAAAGCCGATCTTTTTAAGCTCTGGCAATACCTTCTTAAACATCGCTAATTGAGGTGCAACATCCACATAGTTCGACATACCGGTTACATTATTGTTGGAGTTTTCTAAGCTTTTCACTAAGCTTGCTCCCACAGGATCAGTAATCGAACTGAAGACCATCTTTGTTTTTCCTTCCATCGCTGCTTTAACTAAGCTCTGCGCTGAAGGCGTACCAATACCTACGGTAACATCCGCTTTTTGGTTAACAAATTTAGTCGAAATCTGCGAAGCGAGCGCAACGTTTGCTTGAGCAGACTCAATACGAAGCTCAAGGTTTTTGCCCTCTTCATAGCCCCGCTCTTTAAGCCCATCTACAATGCCCTTAGCCGTCATATCTAATGCAGGATGCTCAACAATCTGGTTTATATAAACCTTCTTCACCTCTGCCATCGCCATATTGGTCGCTAAAAGACCGCTTAACATCACTGCTAATAATCGCTTCATACTCTCCTCACTCTGCCCTTTTGGCTTATATTAAATCTCGATTTTAAAGGCTTTTTATTTCTGTAAATCACTTTTCACGTCACTTAAGTTAATTTAAAAAACCTCTATAAAATATACGATTTTAGAGATCTTTAATGCTCTCTGTATCATCGTGCTAATACAATAATCCTTCGCCTCTTTAAAGTCAACAAATAAGCATAAAAAAAGCTGTGAGTATTTCACAGCTTTTAGCTTTCTATTACATAAAGAACTTCAAATCTATTTTCAGTTCTCTTTAAATTCATTTTACTAAATTAGAGCTTCTCCGATTCATCTAAACGGGCAAGTACCCGCTTATAGCCATGATTACTCTCATCTTTAATAAATCTTGCCACCCGACCAATGGTGGTTAAACTTGCGGAAGTGAGCTGATTAATATCACGATAAGAGAGATCCTCTCGAGCGAGCAGTTGGCACACCTTCCAGCGCTCTGTCATCGAGTTTAACTCCTGTGGTGTACAGAGATCCCGAAGAAAGAGCAACACCTCTTCTGCACTCTCTAAATGCATAAATGCTTTACAGAGCTCCTGCTCAAAATCTCGTGTTTTAAGCTTTTTATCTACGGTTGCTAGCAACTCTTCCTTTTTACTCATCTGCCTCTTAACCCTTCTCTACGCTTATGGATAAATCGATGATTAACAATGTAACCCCTAAGGCGCTAAGCTCCCTAGAGTCACATTCTTAAATTTATAGCCCTAATCTTCCTAAAAGTAAAAGTATAAGGCGATAAATTAGGGGGATTCAATCAAAATTACTTCCCCCACTCTTTATCTTGATTTAAGCAACTGATATCGCTTTATCGCTTACTTTAACTCTATTGAGCCGCCGATTTATCGCTCTCTTTAGGCTTTTTATCTGACGTATTATCCATTGTTGAATGATCTTCAAGTTTCACAATTTTAGAGCCTTCCACCGCATGAGTGGCTTGATAGAGCGCATTTTCCAGCTCGCTATTGTGCGCTTTGATCTCTTCAGGAGACCATGCAAAATAACGCGCCATAAATTTAATGACCTCTACCTTGTGTGTCTGTACCCAATCTATATCAAAAAAGAGAGCTCCTGTTCTACGAATAAAGAAGTCCGCCGGCGTCACAACTCCCTCTTCTGTTAAACCATAGATTAAGCGAGTATAGAGCTCTAAGGGCAATCCATACATCGTTTCGGGGCTCGCTTTAGCAGCAATCGCAAAGAGCTTATCCACATTAGAGCCATAAAAACGAGCTAAACGCCCTGCTTCCTCGGCGCTTAGATTATATTTTTGCCCCTCTTTCTCTTTTGCAGAGACAAATGCTTCAAAATTATCTGCCCCGCCAACATCTCCCCCTGAAATAGGGATATTTTTTGTTTTACAAGGGGTGAAGGTCAGATCCTCCTCCGCCTTTAATCGCTCTGCCACACGGTCTACAATCTCTTCTGCCATGTGGCGATAACCGGTGAGCTTACCCCCTGCGATTGTCATCAAGCCATTTTGATCTTCCCAGATCTCATCTTTACGGGAGACTTCTGAAGGATCTTTGCCCTCTTCTGCAATTAAAGGACGAATCCCTGCCCAGCTCGACTCGATTGATTCTTCTGTCAGTGAAAGTGTGGGGAACATATAGCGAATAGCCTCTAAAAGATAGCTTCTATCCACAGCGCTTACATGGGGCTCTACCTTATTATCATCATAGAGGGTATCCGTCGTCCCTACATAGGTTTTATTTCCCCGAGGGATCGCAAAAATCATCCGTTTATCATGCTCTGTATCGAAATAGATCGCCTGTTTTAAGGGGAAGACTGATTGGTCAAATACCAGATGCACTCCCTTTGTCAGCATTAATTTTTTATCATGCTCAACCCCTGTGAGATCCCGAACATCTAACGTCCATGGACCTGTGGCATTAACTATTTTGCGCCCTTCTAAAAGATAGGTATTGCCAGAGAGACGATCGGTCACCACTACGCCTTCAATTCGCCCTTTTTCATCATAATTAAAGCGTTCTGCTTTCACGTAGTTGATACAGTCTGCCCCATACTCCACCGCTTTTTTCATTACCTCAATGGTTAAGCGAGCATCATCCGTGCGATATTCCACATAGTAACCGCCCCCTTTCAAGCCCTCCTTTTTCACTAAGGGCTCTTTTTTCAGTACCTCATCCGATTTAAGCATAACGCGGCGCTCAGCCTTTTTCACCTGCGCAAGATGATCATAAAGACGTAGGCCGATGGAGGTAGAGAACTTACCAAAGGTTCCGCCTTTATGCATCGGCAGTAACATCTTTTCTGGCACAGTTACGTGAGGACCATTTTCATAAACAATTGCTCGCTCCCGGCCCGTATCGGCCACCACCTTAAATTGTAAATTTTTAAGATAACGCAAGCCCCCATGAACTAACTTTGTAGAACGGCTACTTGTACCGGCTGCAAAATCTTGCATCTCAACCAATGCCACTCTCATTCCCCGAGTAACTGCATCGAGCGCAATTCCCGCGCCGGTAATACCCCCGCCGATAATAATCAGATCATATTTCTCAGCTTTAAAACGCTGAAATAACGTGCGTCGATGAAGTGTTGCAAGGCTCATACTCTTTCCTTTTTGCCAATTTCTCTGGCATCAAATCTGTAATAAAAATAGTGTAGTGAAATCTTTTAAATCGGTATCGATTTGGCAGCGGAGCTCTAAATTATTCGCTCTTTTATGCTCTTTATTATTTTTAATTCTTTTAATTTTTACAGCATGTATACATTAATCTTCGTGATGAGGTTTAAAAAGCTGCGTTGCTTTTACCGCCATCTGCCAACCCCGATAGAGTTGCTCCCGCTCATTTTCATCCATCTTTGGTGTAAACTCTTTTTCTAACTTCCATTTATGACGAATCTCTTCCTTAGAAGCCCAAAAACCTACCGCCAATCCTGCCAAATAAGCAGCACCAAGTGCGGTGGTTTCATGAATCTCTGGGCGCTCCACAGAGACATCTAAAATATCGCTCTGAAACTGCATTAAAAAATTATTCATGACCGCGCCCCCATCGACACGAAGCCCTTGGAGCTGAATACCTGAATCCTTCTCCATCGCCTCTAACACATCCCGCGTTTGATATGCTAAGGACTCTAAAGTCGCGCGAATAAAGTGCTCTTTTTCTGTACCCCGTGTTAATCCAAAAATAGCACCCCGAGCTTCAGAATCCCAATAGGGTGTGCCTAAGCCCACAAAAGCGGGGACTACATAGACTCCCCCGGTATTCTCAACTCGAACCGCATAATCTTCAGAAGAAGGAGCTTCTCGCAACATACGCAAGCCATCTCTTAGCCATTGAATCGCGGAGCCTGCTACAAAAATAGAGCCTTCTAAAGCATATTCTACTCTGCCATCGATCCCCCAGGCTAATGTCGTCAAAAGTCCGCTCTCCGATTTTACCCCTTTTGTTCCCGTATTCATGAGCATAAAACAGCCGGTACCATAAGTATTTTTAGCTAAGCCCCCTTCAAAACAGGCTTGCCCAAAGAGTGCTGCTTGCTGATCCCCAGCCGCCCCTGCAATCGGAATCTTACCACCAAAGAAGTGATCTTCTTCAGTATAAGCATAGATCTCTGAAGAGGGTTTAACTTCCGGCAACATCTCTTTTGGAATTTTAAGATGCTCTAAAAGCTCTTCATCCCATTTCAGATCATAAATATTATAAAGAAGCGTACGGGAAGCATTGGAGTAATCCGTTACATGCGCTTTACCGCCGGAGAGTTTCCAGATAATCCAGCTATCGATGGTGCCAAAGAGAAGCTCCCCCCGCTCTGCTCGCTCTCGCGCTCCTTCAACATGATCTAAAATCCACGCTACTTTTGTGCCGGAGAAATAGGGGTCGAGCAAGAGACCAGTTTTCTCTCTAAAAAGAGGTTCTAAACCTTGCTCTTTTAAATTGCGACAGATTCCATCTGTCTGCCGTGATTGCCAAACAATAGCGTTATAGATCGGTTGCCCGCTGGTTTTATCCCACACCACGGTGGTCTCTCGCTGATTAGTAATTCCGATGCCCGCAATCTGTTCTGCCTTAATCTGGTTCTCTGTTAAAACCGTTGCAATAACGGAGAGCACCGTTCCCCAGATCTCATTAGCATCATGCTCAACCCAGCCGGGATTAGGAAAATGTTGGGTAAACTCTTTTTGCGAAACGCCGGCAATCTGCCCTTTTTTATCAAAAAGGATCGCCCGCGTGGAGGTGGTGCCCTGATCGATCGACATAATATATTGCGTCATACTAAATCCTTTACCGCTAACGGCTCTATTCTTTTTATTCTATTGTGAAGCTTTATCCCAAACTTCCTGCTTTTATTGAGCTTCTCTCTATGGTAGGCAAATCTTCACGACTTCGTTTGATTATAGACAACAAAATCCCCAACAAAATTCACCACAGGCTCATGATTATAGAGAATCTCTGTCTCAATCTGTAATCGCCCCCGTCCTGCTCGGCGATAACTCTTTTCAAATCGTTGCCACGCTTCTAAGGTCACCCCCCGGCAGATCGCTAGAGCATCTCCTAACATTGGCTTAGGATATTGAATCTCGCTCTTTTGAATAACAATATGTTGCTGCCCTACATCCGGAGTTAAAGCCTTTTTTTGCAGTGCTAAATGCAGCCAACTCCAGCCCACTAAAAGCGCGCTCACATAGAGGCTTCCCCCAAAACCTGAATTCATATGATTGCGATTCTGCATAAGTGGCAAGGAGAGCGCTAAAACATCATTGTGGTAAGAAGCCGGTTCCATACCAAAAGCTGAGCTAATAGGGATCTCTCTTGGAAGCCAGTCCGCTAAATACTGCTTTACTGCGCTTTCATTCTCCCAATCGATCACGAAAGATTTCTGCTTTTTTCGCTCATTATGCATTCTTACTCTCCTTTTGATCCTGTTAAAATCTTTTCACTAATAAAGCTCTTAAAAGCGATTCAATTACGCTCCCGATCCCTTTAAAAGATAAAATGGATTAAAAATTAACCCTCTAAGTGCCCTTGTAATTTTCTCCAAGAGCCCCACTCTTTTGTAGAAGCTCTTAATTATGGAATATCTCAAAATTGTACTCCTATTTAAAATTTTTAATGGGCTAATTTTTGCTTTATTTATCGCTCTGATTAATAAATACCATAGGATTTTGAGCTTCTCCTATGTTTTAATAACAATTGTCAATTTTGTAGATTGTTCTTTTAAAGAGCAGTTGAAACAATATTTCCTATAAGTAAATTAAAAAATATCTATACATTCGGCCTAAGGTCGATTACAAGAAAAGGAGTTTTTTATGGCTATCGATACAATTAAAAACATGCTTCCTGCATATGCAAAAGATATGCGTCTTAACTTTTCAACGGTGTTAACCGAAGCTGGCGCACCTGGTTTAACAGAAAAGCAGATCGCTGCCATTGCAGTGGCTGTTGCACTTAGCACAAAATCGAAAGCACTTATCGATGCAATGGAAAAATTTGCGCAAGACTTCTTAACTGAAGAGGAGTATACCGGCGCGCAGATCGCAAATAGCATCATGAGCATGAATAACATCTACTACCGTTTTGTTCACTTAACAAGCAATCAAGAGTATGGCCAGTTACCGGCTCGCCTTCGTATGAATCAGATGGCAAACCCCGGCATCGACAAAGCAACTTTTGAACTTGCTTCAATTGCTGTTTCCGCGATTAACGGCTGTGGCATGTGTATCGATTCTCACGAGAAGAACTTACGTGATCTTGGTGTATCTACACAAGGTATTCAATCTGCAATTCGTATTGCAGCAGTACTCTTCTCTGTAAGCGTTGCGCTTGGTGAGTAATAAAGCAGATATAAAAGAATAAGGTCACTTTTGTGATCCACCAAACGAAAGGTTAAAGAACCCCTAATTTTACTTTAACCTTTTCGTCTCCGGCTTCTCCCTCCCTAATATCCATAGCCGGAGCCTCCTAACTCTTTGGGTCCCCTAACCCAAAGAGTTTTTTTATGCTTTATGTTTAGGCTATTTCTTTTTAAAGCCCTTTTTTACCCTTAAAAATACTCTTGAAAAAGAAGCGGAATACTGTATGCAAAACAGGAGATTCCCCGCTAAAAATGAGCGCTATCCCCTTTTTCCGAAACCCGAAAAAATCTTGTATACTGCTAGCGATAAAGCATACTCATTTAAAGACCGATTAAGCATTGGAGATGTTGATGGAAAATTATTGGAATAGCGTGGGCAATCAAGCAAGAAAAGCAGCGACTCACTTAGCATTAGCCGAATCGGGCGCCAAAAACCGGTTGCTTGAAATCCTTTATGAAGAGATCTTAGCCCAAAAGGAAGCGATCATCACCGCAAATAAGAAGGATCTTCATGCCGCAAAAGAGAAAGGGTTTGACGCTGCCTTTATTGATCGCTTAGCACTAACTGAAGATCGTATTATCGATATGGCAACGGGAGTTAAAGAGATGACCCTCCTTCCCGACCCTATTGGTGAGATGAGCGATATTCGTATTCGCCCCTCCGGCATTAAAGTGGGGCAAATGCGCGTCCCCCTAGGGGTTATTGCCATTATTTATGAGTCTCGTCCTAATGTAACCATTGATGCTGCGGCTCTCTGCTTGAAATCAGGAAATGCCGCTATTTTACGAGGAGGTAGCGAGGCTTTTCATACCAATCAGTTTTTAGCGGCTCTTCTCTCAACCGCTTTAGAAAAATCGGGGTTACCGAAAGAGGCTGTACAGATTATCAATACCACCGATCGCGCAATGGTCGATTATATGATTCAATCCCCCCAATATGTGGATGTCGTTATCCCACGGGGTGGGCAATCCCTTGTCACTCGTATTAACGATAAAGCAACTGTGCCGGTGATTAAACATCTCGATGGTATCTGCCATACCTATGTTGATGACGAAGCGGATCTCACCAAAGCCTTTAAAGTGGTTGATAATGCCAAAACACAACGCTATGCCCCTTGCAATGCGATGGAGACTCTACTTCTACATCAATCTATTTTAGAAAATTTCCTCCCCGATATGGCCACTATTTTAGTGGAAAAGGGAGTTGAGCTTCGCTGTTGCGATAAGACACTCGCTCTTCTAAAACGGGAGCATATCCCAGCTATTGCAGCGACAGAAGAGGATTGGTCTGCGGAGTATCTTGCACCCATTTTAGCGATTAAAGCGGTTGAAAATATGGAAGAGGCCATTACCCATATTAATCATTATGGATCCCACCATACCGATGCGATTTTAACGGAGAATCACACTAAAGCGATGCACTTTCTCCGTGCGGTAGATTCAGCTTGTGTGATGATCAATGCATCGAGCCGCTTTTGTGATGGATTTGAGTTTGGATTAGGTGCAGAGATCGGAATCTCAACGGATAAACTTCACGTTCGCGGCCCGGTAGGGTTAGAAGGACTGACCTCCCTTAAATATATTGTCTTCGGCAATGGCGAAGGCCGAAGCTAAAAAGGACTCTACTCAGCTTCTTCAGAGGAAAGTATAAAGGTTTAACAATCCCGATAAGATCGCTTATAATGCACAACTTTTTTGAATAACTGATAAAATAGAGACGTTCATTTAAATGGAGAATTTAACAATGTCTGAAAAAGAAACATTAGAGAAAATTGATCAGCAAGTTACCCAAAATCCTGTTGTTATCTATATGAAAGGAAGCCCTCAGTTTCCGATGTGTGGCTTTTCTAGCCGTGCAGCGCAAGCGTTAGCAGATACAGGTCTTCCCTTCTCATTTGTAAATGTTTTGGATGATCAAGATATTTTTGAGCATCTTCCAAAATATGCCGATTGGCCCACCTTCCCCCAAATCTATATTGGCGGCGAATTAGTCGGGGGCTGCGATATCGTATTAGAGCTTGCAGAGCGAAATGACCTTAAAGCAATGATGAACGAAGCGATCGAAAAATAATCGCTCCCATCACTTATAAGAACCCACGTTAATCTGTGGGTTTCTTCTCTTATACAGAAAGGAAATCGTATGAATGTTATTGAAGTGAATCATCCTCTTATTGCCCACAAACTCGGCAAAATGCGTAAAGCGGATATCTCTACAAAAGATTTTAGAGCGCTCTCCTCCGAAATCGCTATGCTCCTTACCTATGAAGCGACTAAAGATCTCGAAACAGAGACCAAGCGAATTCAAGGCTGGGCAGGTGATGTGGATGTTAAACAGATCAAGGGTAAAAAAATCACTTTAGTACCTATTTTACGAGCGGGAATCGGGATGTTACAGGGAGTTTTAGAGCTTCTTCCCGGTGCCCGTGTTTCTGTCGTGGGTTTTGAGCGGGACCCTGAAACATTAGAGGCTGTTCCCTACTACCAAAAGCTCACCTCTCATATGGAAGATCGCACCGCAATCTTGCTCGATCCTATGCTCGCCACAGGGGGCACCGCTTTAGCCACTGTCGATCTTTTAAAAGCGGCGGGATGTACCAAAATTAAAGCTCTCTTTATGGTCGCTGCGCCTGAAGGGATTAAGGTACTTCATGATAAACATCCCGATGTGGAGATCTACACCGCCTCAGTAGATGAAGGTTTAGATGAGAACTCCTACATTTTACCGGGCTTAGGCGATGCGGGAGATAAGATCTTTGGTACAGTGGATCAATAATCACAATCTCTTTAAAGGCTTTATGATCAATCGCTTTGATTTAAATTTTTAAATTTCAATATTGCGAAGATTGACTACCCTTACTTAAGCGAAGTAGAGGCTTCATTAATTACTAAGATCTCTTTTATCCCTTTTATAAAAGGGTAAATATGATGCCTCTTTTAGTCGCCCAATAGCTTGGGCGAAAGCCCTATGCCTATATACTCTGATGCCTATATAAGGTTTACCATTCAATAATCTATTTAAAATTTGTTCATTTTCTCTAAGCATCAGATCTTATATTTAAAAGATTTTTGATGAATGCTTGGATATTTTTGAAGGAATCAATCATTGTGAATCGATGGAAAAAACCTCTTTTAACGGCGCTTATGATCGCCCTACCGCTAAATATCTCTTTTGGTAAGGAGAGTGAAAAGGAGTGGTATCGTCTAGGGAAAGAGGCTGTGGCTGCGAAAAATTGGGATGACTATAACCTCTACAAGCATAAACTTAGCGATTCGAGCTTATTACCCTATCTTGAGTACAGCTACTATGAAGCGACTATTCAAGAGAGTGATCCCCGGGAGATCCTGAGATTCACCAGCCGTTATGCAAATGAACCTTTTGCAAACACCTTACGTAACCTTGTTTTTACCCATCGCTCGAAAGATCAGGATTATCGATTTATTCTCGATAATGCGAACTATATTAATAGCCCTTATCTTCGCTGTTACCTCTATGAAGCTCAGCTTAAAAATAATGAGCTCGATGACGATGCCTTTCAGCAAGAGTGGCTCTCGCGCTTAACGCTGCCCTCAAATTGCGGCTTAGTGGAAGAGAGCTGGCTAAAAAAGAAGCGCTCTTATGATCTTGTGCGCAATAAAATTGAGCAGCTTATCGAACGCCATTTTCTCACCCGTGCGCGCAATCTTCTCCCCTTTCTCCCCGAGGCTGAAGTTCCCTATTATGAGCACTTTATTAAACTTCTCTTTAACCCGGAAACGTTGCTCAACACTTCTCAGCTCTATAGTGATTCAAGCCGTTTTTATCGCTTAGTGATTAAACAGTGGGCTAAGAAGGATTCTATCTCTGCTCAAAAAGGATTGGATTATCTTCAAGAGAAAAAGATGCTCAGCGAGCCCCATTTTATTGAGTTGCGGAATCAATTAGCGATTTTCCAAGCAGGAAGAAGTGATGCCGTAGAGCCGTTAAAACGTATCTTAGCGATTCCTTCTGCTGAGCGCACTGACGAAGTTTTACAATGGGGCTTTCGTTTAGCCGCGCAACAAAAAGAATATCTTACTGCCCTTGAACTTCTAAATGCTCTCTCAGAAGAAGCTAAAGCAGAAGATACTTGGAGCTATTGGCTTGGACGCATGCATGAACTCAATCATAAGCCGCTAGAAGCTCAACAGTTTTATAAAGCTATTGCTCATCAGCCTACCTTTTACGGCTTTCTTGCCGCCGATTCTCTTAATCAAAATTATAGTCGGGTGGAAGCGTTAATGAATGAAGAGCGGCCAAATGTTGAGCCACAGCTCAATCAGAGTTTTATGCTCGGACTACTCTTAGCCATTGTAGATGAAGAGAACTTTAGCCGTCTTAAGTGGCGACAAGCCCTCAATGAAGGGGATAAAGCCGCGCAACATGCAGGAAGTTTAGCCGCTTATGATAAGGGCTACTATAACTTGAGTCTACAAGCTGCCGCCCGAGCGCAATATCCCGGAGGCATTGCCCTTCGTTACCCCAGTGTTTATCTCGATATTATTCAAAAATATTCTGACGATAAATTTTTTACGAATCCAATTATCTTAGGTCTCATTCGCCAGGAAAGTCTCTTCCATGAGCGGGCTAAATCCCAAGCCAATGCTTACGGATTGATGCAGTTACTCATTCCTACGGCGAAAAAGGTTTCAGAATCCCTTGAAGAGGAGGAGAGAGACTCCCTCTATAATCCCGATGCTAATATTCGCTATGGCGTTACCTATCTGCAGAGCTTAAAAGATGAAGTCGGTGCTTGTATGCCTTATGTATTAGCAAGCTATAATGCGGGGCCTCATAAAGTTAAGCGTTGGTTAGAGAAAGAGATCGACGATATGGCTCTCTGGATCGAATCAATTCCCTACTATGAGACCCGGGGCTATGTAAAAAATGTTTTAGGCAATGCCATTATCTACCATTACCTCAATGATAATCCCGCACGCTTAAAAGAGTATCTTCAGTGTAAGGCTCCTTAAACGCTAGAGGAAAAGCATTTATGTTTTATAAAATTTTAACGCTCATTGCCCTCATCCTCGGCACAATTCTCTATTTCCAATGGCGGCGGAAACGTAATGTACAAGTGGCCGAACCTCCAGCCCCTGTTAACTGGTATCAAGCGATACCGGCGCTCTTTACTCCTGCAGAGCAGCTCTTTCTCTCCAGCTTAGAGGTGGCACTTCAAGGGGTACCAGTACGTATTTATGGCAAAACCCGTATTGCAGATCTAATTCGTGTACGCCGAGGGCTTTCCCGTTCCGACTATGCGGGTGCTTTTAGCAAAATTCGCTCTAAGCATGTAGATTTTGTCTTGGTGCATCCCTTAACTTTTGCCCCTCTCTTAGTCATAGAACTTGATGATAGTACTCACGAAGAGTATGAACGAAAAGTTCGAGATGCTTTTGTCGATGAAGCGATGAATCAAGCGGGGATCCCTATTCTTCATGTCCCCTTAAGAAAACGTTATCTTGAGCAGAATCTTCGCACTCAAATTGTGGAGATCCTGCGCCATTATCACGATTATCACCTACAAGATCGCTAATTTCGGTGCCATCAATACTTTTTTAAATTTTGTAATTCATCCTTTAAAATAGAACCTTTCCCCCTTCCCCTATTTATCTCCATAAGGCAATAGATTATGAAAGCAGAAATCATCGTTAGCGGTTCGGAACTTCTTTTAGGACAATCGATCGATACAAATGGCCCTTGGATTGCACAAAAGCTGAGTGAAATTGGAATCGATTGCCATTTTAAGTCGGTTGTTGGAGATAATTTAGAAAATATGGCGCAGACCTTTAAACTTGCTCTCTCCCGTGCAGATATTGTGCTCTGCACCGGCGGGCTTGGGCCTACGCAGGATGATATTACTAAAGAAGCCTTAGCAAAAGCCCTTAATCGAGCCATGATCTTTGATGAGCATCTCGCTGAAATTATTCGGGACAAGTTTCGCCGCCGACATCGAGAGATGACGGAAAACAACCTCCGTCAAGCCTATTATCCTGAAGGCGCAAAAGTCTTAAAAACTCACCCCGGCACAGCTCCCGGGATTCAGTATGATCTAAAAGACGATGGTGGTGCTTTAAAAAGTATCTTTTTAATGCCGGGTGTTCCTTCTGAAATGAAGCTTATGATGAATGAGGAGATTTTACCCTTACTCACTCAACGTCTTCCTACTCCTGAAAAGATCTATACAAAAACGTTACGCTGCTGGGGAAAAGGAGAATCGGAGCTTGCCGAACGACTCTCCGAAATTAATGATGAGCTTGATCATAAGCAGAACCCTAAGCTCTCCTTTTTAGCCTCGGGAATAGAAGGCATTCAGGTACGATTCTCTTCTAAAAATCGTACAGAAGAGGAAGCAATGGCCCTGATTAAACCTTATCAAGATCGAGCAAAAAAGCTTCTAGGCGAGCTCTGCTTTGGGGAGGATGAGGAGAGCATGGAGTCAACAATCGCAACACTTTTAGAAGAGAGAAATCTCTCTCTTGGAGTCTTTGAGTCCTTTAGCGAAGGTATGTTAACGGCTCGGCTTAACGAAAAAAGCGCTAGCAATCGCTACTTTAAAGGTGCATGGGTGGAGAGTAATCAACAACGAATAACACCTGCAATCGGCCGGGAGCGCTTAGAGAAGATCACCAGCCTTAGCGGCGCTGATATTGCCATTACAGTCACCGCTACCCCCCAAGAGGGGCTTCACCCTCATGCCGAAAATAATATCGAACTGTTATTACTTTTAAAGCATGGAGAGATCACCCGCGAAAAGCAGCTCATTATTCCCTACTTCCACCATCTCTCTACGGTAAAGTTTTCGGTAATTAATCTTCTAAACTTTTTGCGGCTCTATCTTTTGCGAGAAGTTTTAGTCTAAATTAAATTATTGAATATTTTGAAATCTATATAGGTCAAATATATCTATGAGAGAGAATCATCTTCGTGTGGCAGCTGCAATTATTTATGACAAAAAGGGGGAAAAGATCCTCCTTAGCCAACGTAAAAAAGAGCAAGACTTTAGCGGGCTCTGGGAATTCCCCGGAGGCAAGATAGAATCGAATGAGTCCCCCTTAGAGGCTCTTATTAGAGAGATTAAAGAGGAGCTTGATCTCACCATCTTAAAAGAAGGATGTCAGCAGGCACTTAACTTTCATTACCAGTATCCAGACAAATCGATTGAGTTTTTCTTTTTCGATCTTTGGCAATTTGAAGGAACTCCCAAAGGGAATGAGAATCAGATTATCGAGTGGGTACCCCTTAATAAAATTGCAGAGCGTCAGTTTCCGGCGGCGAATGTTAAAGTTATTGAGTATCTCTTAGCCCAAAGGCTCGATCCATAATCATAAAAAAGCCCCTTAATAGGGGCTCTCTTTTTATCTTCTATCTTCATAACATCTATAAACAGAAGTTATTGTCCACGATCTTGCATTCTCTCCGCTGCTGAAAGTGTGCTCATCTCAATCCCTTTCATCGGTTCACCAAGATCTTTAGAGAGCTCGGCGATTAATTTATAATCCTTATAATTTTCGGTGGCTTTAACAATAGCGCGCGCAAACTTCTCGGGATTTTCAGATTTAAAGATACCTGAACCCACAAATACTCCATCTGCCCCTAGCTCCATCATTAAAGCCGCATCTGCCGGCGTAGCCACTCCCCCTGCTGCAAAGTTTGCCACAGGAAGACGACCTAACTCACGAATTTGCATTAAGATCTCATAAGGTGCGCTTAAATCCCGCGCAAAAACCATCACCTCATCTGCATTCATATGGCGAAGCTTCTGAATTTGACTATTTACACGGCGCATATGGCGTACAGCTTCCACAATATTACCGGTGCCAGGCTCCCCTTTGGTGCGCAACATTTTCGCCCCTTCCCCTAAACGGCGAGCAGCCTCCCCAAGATCACGACAACCACAAACAAAAGGTACGCTAAAATCACTCTTAAGAAGATGGAACTCCTCATCAGCGGGCGTTAATACTTCACTCTCATCGAGAAAATGAACACCCATCGATTCCAATACACGAGCCTCAACAATATGCCCAATTCGTGCTTTAGCCATCACCGGAATCGAAACCGCCTCTAATACCTCTTCAACAATCTTAGGATTCGCCATGCGCGCAACTCCGCCCGCCTTACGAATATCTGATGGCACACGCTCAAGCGCCATTACCGCCACCGCTCCTGCAGCTTCTGCGATCTTCGCTTGCTCAGCGTTAATTACATCCATAATTACGCCACCATTTTTGATAATTGAATCACTCATTTTTCACTCTTCTCCTACTTATTGTGATTTAAACTTATATTTTATAAAACAAAAAAATAGAGATACCCTTTACGATATCTCTATTTATCATAGATCGAATTTTGATCGACGGCGAACTCTTTCTGCCTAAAATCCATAAAGTCATAAAAGTTTAAAACTTTAAAGCTAAAGGTATCAGCGCTTCTACAGTCAATCCCGGCTTTGCCACTTTGGTCACCCTTTTTTTCGCATCGCTCTGGCTGTACCCCAAACTTACCAACGCCTCGATCGCATCCTCAACCGCACTATATTCGGTAGAATCCGCCGTTAATGCTGCCTCACCGATCAACTCAAACTCCTCTGTTGCGGGGGCTAAGGCTTTAATTTTATCTCTTAACTCTAAGATTAGACGTTCTGCTGTCTTTTTACCAATCCCCGGGACCTTCACTAAACTCGCCACATCTTCATTCTGAATCACTCTATAGAGTTCTGTCGCAGATAAACCTGAAAGGATCAGCACCGCACTTTTAGGCCCGATGCCGGAGACTTTAATTAAAATACGAAAAGCTTCCCGCTCTTGCGCTGTATTAAAACCATATAGGAGACTTGCATCTTCCCGCACCACATGATGAATGCTTAAAGTGACTTTCTCTCCTACGGCAGGCAAAAGCGCGAAACTACTCATAGGGAGCTCCACCTCATAACCCACACCATTTACATCGATTAATGCAAGATTAGGAAGATTCTTCTCCGCTAAAATTCCTGACAAACGTCCTATCATAATATTCCTTCTAAACGACGGTGAAACGCGTGGGTGAGTGCGGCTGCTAAAGCATCTGCCGCATCTTCTTGAGGGCGGCGATTTAATTTCAGCAAACTTTGAACCATATGTTGAACCTGCTCTTTTTGCGCATGCCCCCGCCCCACTATCGTCTGTTTAATGCGTGTTGCCGCATACTCATGAATTTCGAGCTCCGCCATGGCGGCAGCGCAGATCGCAACCCCCCGTGCTTGCCCAAGTTTAATGGCTGATTGGGGGTTTTTATGCATAAAAACCTCTTCAATTGAGAAGATTGTGGGCTTATAGAGCCCGATAAGGTGATCAACCCCTTTAAAGATGGTATGTAATCGCTCGGGCATAGGCATCTTAGAATCCATACGAATACAGCCAGAATCGATATAACGGGGGTTTCTACCTGATATATCGATCACACCATAGCCGGTAATGCGTGAGCCGGGGTCGATCCCTAAAACTATCATCTCTCTCTTCTTTTAATCTATTGCTCTACTGCATCAACTGCTCAAGAATCTCCTCAGAGATATCGCCATTTGAGTAGACCTTCTGCACATCATCTAGGTTTTCTAATGCATCCACAAGGGCGATCATCTTCTTAGCCGCTTCTAGATCGAGAGCTACGGTATTATCCGCATGTTGGGTTACTTCCGATTCTTCCGGCTCAAATCCTGCTTCAACCATCGCCTCATGCACTGCTGCATAGTTTTGAGGGGTAGTTAAAACCTCAAATGAACCATCTTCATCCGCCACTACATCTTCAGCCCCGGCAATAATCGCCGCTTCTGTTAATGCATCTTCATCTGTTCCCGGAGGATAGGAGAGAACACCCCGCTCAGTAAATTGGAAAGCTACAGAACCATCTGTTCCTAAATTTCCTCCATGCTTAGTAAAAGCATGACGCACTTCACCGGCAGTACGATTTCGGTTGTTAGAGAGACAATCCACCATCACCGCAACACCTCCGGCGCCATATCCTTCATAGCGGATCTCTTCATCAGGCTCACCATCGCCAATCCCTAAGCCGCGATTGATCGCACGCTCAATATTCTCTTTAGGCATATTTGCGTCAAATGCGCGGTTCATCGCTAAACGAAGACGAGGATTTGTTTCAGGATCCCCTTCCCCTGTCTCCCTTACTGCAATGGTGATCTCACGGATGAGACGTGTAAAAATTTTGCCCCGTTTTTTATCCTGCGCACCTTTACGATGCTGAATATTGGACCATTTACTGTGACCTGCCATAACAACCTCTGTTGACCAATCATAAAAAAGCTATCTTATCACAAAAGTGAAAAGTATTTATTGCCTAAATAAGCGCAAACCATGCATTATTACCGTGCTCTCTTAACGAGTAAGTCGCACCTTTATCTATCCCTTTTAGTACCATTTAGTCCACTAAAAGTGCATGACAAAGCGGAGGCATCGAAGGAATTTTAGGAGCAACGCCGCCCCCTTGAGGTCTTGTTTTCGGTTTTAAAGTGTAATCGCTCTGATCCCGTATCCAATTATCAAGATCAGCAGTACAACCCGAACCTGGGGGAACGGGAGCTTGCGGTTCACAGTTTAAATCACCTTCGGGGCAACGTAAGCGAACATGAAGATGGGCATCATGCCCAAACCAAGGGCGAATCTTCCCCTGCCAAGGGGCTTCGGGAGCATATTCACAAAGCGCTTTTTTAATCACGGGATTGAGAAAGATGCGCTCCACTTCAGGAAAGCTCGCTGCCTTTTCAATCAATGAGAAATATTCAGGCTGCCACTTCTCATTTAAAACCCCAAGAGCTCGATCTACGCGCCCCTCCATGGGGTAATCTTCGATCATTGAGGGATGATACTCCTCTTTTTTTGGAGTAAAGAGCCAAATATCCACATCTAAACCGATCTGATGGCTCACATGCCCCGAAGGCATCCGCCCTCCACGGGGTTGACTAAGATCGCCTAGCATCAATAATTTCCCCTCGCTTCCTACCTGCTCGCTTAACTGCTCGATATAACGAATCAGATTAGGGTGACCGTAGTAACGATTTCGACTCTGGCGCATCACTTTATAATCTTGAGCTTTTAAAGAGAGCGCTTGCCCGCCAAAAAGGCATCCATTGCTATAGCTTCCCACTGCAGCTGCAGGATCTTTAGAAGGTGTTGAAAATTGAGAAAGCTGCCCCGTCTGCCCATAGCTGATAGAAAAGAGCCCCCATAAAATTCCGCTGATTAAAAGCCCCTTAATACTCAGTTTTATCCCTTTATCAGGATTAGGTTTTTCTCTTTTTGCTGCCATATCGGCTTCCTCTTCTATTTTATTGACCATTAAACTCTCATTTAATAGACGTTATCTTAACACGCTGTAGTAAACTCGAGCTCTCTTTTCCTAAAGATTTAAACTTCAAAAATACCCTTTTATTTAGGAGTAGAGCTCCCGGGAGAGTGGATAATTTGCTAAGCTATAAGGCTCTTAAATTTCATCTCATTTAGGATCAATCACACATGATCTCAACGCTTATTTGGGTTTTGCTCCCCCTTTTTGGAGGTTTTGCCATTCCTGTCGCAAATCCCCGGCTGATTCGGGTGATCGACATGGGACTTATGGCTTTGATCTATATTATCCTCTTTATTATGGGGCTTAATCTCTCTAAGATCCCTAATTTAGCGACCCAATTGCAGAGTATTTTCTCAAGTACTGCGCTCTTTATTGTGATGATTTTAGGCGCAAACTCTATTGCGCTCTCCCTTTTAGATAAACAGCTTCCTCTACCAACAAAAGGAAAAGCGGCAAAAAAGCAATCACTCCTCCAACTTCTCATGGGATCTGGCAAACTTCTCGGGAGTATTATTCTCGGGCTAATATTAGGCTTATGGGTAAAAGATTGGCTCAATATTCCCGATACTTTAGGGGAGATTGCGCTCGTTATTCTTCTCTTTTTTGTAGGGTTACAGCTTCGCTCTGGAGGCATTAAATTACGCGAGGTTTTTCTCAATCGCTATGGGATTTGGCTTAGTCTCTTTTTTGTCGCTTCTTCACTTATCGGTGGAGCAATTGCCGCCTTTATTCTTAAGATGCCGGTTACTCAAGGGTTAGCGATAGGATCAGGGTTTGGATGGTACTCCCTCTCCACAATTATTTTACAAGAAGCTTATGGCCCGATTGTAGGCTCTATCGCCTTCTTTAACGATCTTTTCCGGGAGTTTTTTGCCTTTGCGGTGATTCCTCTTCTTATGCGTCGCTATCCTCTAAGTGCGATTGGCTCAGGGGGGGCGACTTCTCTCGATTTTGTTCTTCCTGTTATTCAGCGGACAGGTGGGATTGAAGTAGTGCCCATTGCCATCAGCTTTGGATTTATCACCAATATTTTAGCCCCTATTTTATTAGTGCTCTTTTCCAATATGGCTTAAATTACAGATTAAAAAAGCCCGCCACCTTTAAAGCTGACGGGCTATATAACAATTTTAAAGCTCTCTTTAGTAAGATTTAAGATCCGTGAAAACAGAATCTAAAAGAGTGATGGCATGATCGATCTCCGCTTGAGTCACAATTAATGCAGGGAAGAAGCGCACAACATTGCCGCCGGCCGCCACAAGAAGCAATTTATGCTCTAATGCTTTTTTAACAAAATCGCCCGCATTAAGGCTCTCGCTTAATTGAAAGCCTAAGAGCAAACCCTTTCCGCGAACTCCTTTGAGTTCTGGATGCTTTTCTTTTAATTTAAGAAGCTCATTAGCTGCATATTGCCCCATATTACGCACATTTTCTAAGAGTGCATCCTGGGTAAGCTCCCCAAGTACCGTATAAGCCACCGAGCAGACAAAAGGATTCCCCCCGTAGGTTGAACCATGATCCCCTGGCGTTAACACCTCATTAGCCCGATCTTTTGTCATACAAGCACCGATAGGCACCCCGCCTCCTAATGCTTTTGCTAACGTCACCACATCTGCTTTTAAATCGAGCTGATCAGAATAGAGAAGCGTTCCTGTTCGCCCAAGGCCGCACTGAATTTCATCAAAAATCACCAATGCATTATGCTTCTCTTTTAAGGCTTTAATCTTGGCTAAAAACTCTGGTGTTGCAGAAGCTAAGCCCCCTTCTCCTTGAATAGGCTCCAAAATAATGGCACAAACATCATCATCAAAGTGCTCTTCTAAATCAGCAAGATTGTTATACTCCACCTGAAAAGTATTCGGCATCAAAGGGCGATAATCTGCCTGATATTTCTCCTGTCCTGTAACGGCTAAAGTTCCCGTTGTACGCCCATGGAAGGAATCTTTCATATAGAGAATTTTTGTTTTACTCTCGGCAATTTTGCGGCCAAATTTACGGGCGATTTTTAGCGCTACTTCATTAGCCTCCGCCCCACTATTACAGAAGAAGACACGATCATAACCTGTGCTTTCAGTAAGTCGTTTTGCAAGCTTGGTCTGTGCCTCATTATGATAAAGATTAGAGACATGCAACAAGTTTTTAGCCTGTTCTTGAATACTCGCCACCATTTTAGGATGGGCATGACCTAATGCGTTGACCGCAATCCCGGAGACAAAATCGAGATAGCGCTCCCCTTTATCATCGATAAGCTCTAATCCTTCCCCTTTGACAAAATTTACCGGAAAACGGCTATACACATTGAGTAACACAGATTGCTCCTTATTCTTTATCACTATAAATCATGGTTCCGCAGCCCTCTTCTGTAAAGAGCTCAAGTAAAATGGAGTGACGAATCTGCCCATTAAGAATAATAACGTACCCCACTCCTCGTTCAATAGCCGCGAGACAGGTATTAACTTTCGGAATCATCCCCCCGCTAATAACGCCAGAATCGATATATTCCCGCGCTTCCGTTAAGCTCATCTTGGAAATTAGGCTCTCTTTATCTTCAAAATCTCGATAGACGCCATTCACATCTGTTAAGAAAATTAATCGATAAGCATCCATCGCTGCGGCAATCTCCCCGGCGACATAATCGGCATTGATATTAAAGGTCTCCCCTTCTGCATTTGTTCCGATTGAGGAGACTACGGGGATATAATCTTCCGCCACTAAAATATCGATGAGATTGCGGTTGATTTTACTCACCTCTCCCACAAAACCGATATCGATTCTCTCCCCTGCTTTTTCGATATACTTTTTTTCAGCCTGAATCAAGCCACCATCTTTACCGCTTAAGCCCACCGCTTTGCCTCCAAGCTTGCCAAGCTCCGCAACGATGCCTTTATTCACCTTAGCTGAAAGTACCATCTCTGCGATCTCAACGGTTTCCGCATCGCTTACTCGATTTCCCTCAACAAACTCGGTCTCTTTATTCACGCGCCCTAGCATCGCATTAATTTCGGGCCCTCCGCCATGGACAATAATGGGATGGATACCGACATATTTCATCAGCACCACATCCTTCATAAATTCTGCACGGATTTGGGTATCCACCATTGCAGCGCCGCCATATTTAATCACTACGGTTTTCCCCGCATATTTGCGAATATAGGGGAGCGCTTCGACTAAGATATGGGCTTTATCATGGTTAGTAATCATCTTTAAGTCCTATAGTCCGCATTAATTTTTACATAATCGTAGGAAAGATCGCAGCCCCACGCTTTGCTCTGGCTTCCCCCATTACAAAGATCGATGGTGATTTTAATCTCTTCTGCGGTCAGGATTTTATCCAGAAGATCGGTCTCAAACATAATGCCTGAGCCCGCATCTACAATCTGCACCTTGCCCTGATGACTTTCGATAAAAATCTTAAGTTTGCCAGGCTCAAAATCGGCTTCTGAATTACCAATGGCGCTAATAATTCTTCCCCAGTTTCCATCCTGACCAAAGATAGCCGTCTTGACTAAGCTCGAGGTTATCACCGATTTAGCCACCTTTTGCGCATCTAAAAGCGAAGTTGCGTGGAGTACTTCGACCTCCACCAATTTTGTGGCTCCCTCGCCATCTCGGGCAATCTTTTTCGCTAATGTTTGATTCACCAGATCTAACGCCCGCTTAAAAAGAAGATAGTTTTCATCATTACGCTCAATAAGAGGATGCCCCGCCCGTCCATTAGCTAGAATAAAGGCGGAATCATTCGTGCTGGTATCTCCATCGACAGAAACCATATTGTAGGAGCCATTTACGCTAGCCATAAACGCTTTTTGTAACATCTCTTTAGTGATATTGGCATCAGTGGTAATAACGGCGATCATGGTAGCCATATTAGGGTGAATCATCCCCGAACCTTTGGCCATTCCGCCAATCGTAACGGTTTTCCCCTCAATCTCGAAAGTCACGGCCACCTCTTTAGAGACAAGATCGGTGGTCATAATCGCTTCGGCCGCAAGAGATCCCCCGGTTGAAGAGAGTTCGGCCGAGATCTTTTCTATACCCCGCTCGATTTTTTCCATTGGAAGGGGTTGTCCAATCACTCCTGTAGAAGCTACAAAGATCTCTTCGGCCTTAAGATTAAGCTTCTTAGCGGTAAGCTTACTCATGCGAGCAGCATCATGCTCCCCTTGCTCCCCCGTACAGGCATTGGCATTGCCGCTATTGATAATAATCGCCCGATGATACTCATGATCAGCATAAGCCTGACAGAGCTCCACAGGGGCTGCTCGAAATCTGTTTTGCGTTAAGGTGACTGCGGCAATAGCCTCGCATTCACTATAGATAAGTGCTAAATCTCGCTTTCCGCTCGCTTTAATCCCCGCTGCAATACCCGCAGCTTTAAAGCCCGGCACTGAGGTGATCGAGCCCCCTTCCAAAATTTTTATCATCCCTCGCTTCCTCCCATTGATCTTAGCGGATAAGTGATCGAATAAGTATTTATGTAATCGCTATTTGTATATTCGATATTAGATATACATCGATAAAAAGCTTAAGCCCCGATTTTCTTCAAGGTTAAACATTAAATTCATGCTCTGAACCGCCTGCCCTGACGCCCCTTTAATAAGGTTATCGATCGCTGAGATCACAATCACTCTCCCCCGTTCTGCATCGACTCTTACGGTCAGATCACAAAAATTGGTGCCACGTATGTGGCTCAATTCAGGGAGATGCTCAACCACACGAATAAAGGGCTCTTTTTTATAGTAAGATTGAAAAAGTTCAAACGCTTTTGCCTGATGAAAATCAGGGGCAGCTTCCGGGGTAAGGTCAAAATAGATTGTAGAAAGAATACCTCTATTTAGCGGGAGAAGATGGGGGGTAAAGGTCACCTCTACCGGAGCGCCCTGTAAATTTGTGAGCTTCTCCTCGATCTCAGGGGTATGGCGATGACCAAAAACTCCATAAGGCTTAAAGTTTTCATTCACCTCACAATAGAGAGAACTTGTTTTTGCACTTCTGCCTGCCCCTGTCGTTCCCGATTTCGCATCAATAATAATCGACTTTGGCGCGACGACTCCTGCCTCAATTAAAGGCGCGATACCTAAAATCGCTGATGTGGGAAAACATCCCGGTGAAGCAACAATTCTAGCCCCTTTAATCCTATCCCTATAAAGTTCCGGCAAACCATAGATTGCCTCACTATTTAAGGCTTTTGCTTGATGCTCTAGCCCATACCACTTCTCATATGTCTCTACTGCATCAAAACGAAAATCTGCCCCAAGATCGATCACCTTAACATTCTGCTCTACCGCTTTTTGTACAAATTCTTGAGAAAGTCCATGGGGAAGCGCCATAAAAAGCAGATCGATCTCCCCGATACGCGCCATAAAATCCTCATCGCTGATTAATTGCTGTTCTAAACGATTTTGGTAGTTAGGATAGATCTCAGCAAAATTATCCTCAGCATAAGAACGGGAAGAGAGCAGACGAATCTCCACTTCGGGATGTTGCTCTAAAATCCAGACTAATTGCTCACCAGCATAACCGGTAGCACCGATCACTCCTACCTTAATCATCTATCTTCTCCTCATGCCTTGGGGCGTAATATTTTTTATTTTTATAAATTTTATTTATATAACTTTGCGAGTAACTTTTAGTAATTACCGCATTTTTAGCAATTGTTTCAATGTAGCAAGAGCCTAGAGAGAAGAAAAGCCTCTTTATGAAATATATCTTCCCCTCTCCATACAAGCGCTTATCTCTCACTCTTTCCTCTAAATTTAACTAAGCCTTTGCTTATATCACTCTTTCTGCTCCTTATCTCGATATCTTCCCGCTTTGCCGTTATAATCAGAAGCTCTTTTCATTGGCTTAAAAGGATCGCCTTTTCTATGAAGAATGTGCTACTTGTTAAAACCTCCTCCATGGGAGACCTTATTCACACCTTTCCCGCATTAACAGACTTAATGAATCATCGCTCTGGGGGGTATCAGTTTACATGGGTGGTGGAAGAGGCCTTTAGCGATATTGCACAGATGCACCCGATTACAAACAATATTATTCAATTTAGTTTTCGGCGCTGGAAGAAAAACCTTTTAAGTGCCCAAACATGGCGGGAATATCAAAACTTTAAGAAGGAATTACGCGCTACCCGATGGGATAAGATCGTTGATGCCCAAGGCTTGCTAAAGAGTGTAGCCATTACGAAAACCGCAGCAAATCGTGGGCAATCCCCCACTTATAGCTATTCTAAAAGCTCTATCCGGGAGCCGATGGCCGCTCGTTTTTATGATCATAACTTTACCGTAGCCAAAGGCTTAAGCGCTATTGAGCGCAATCGTGCACTCTTTGCGCAGATCTTTAATTATGAAATTAACGATGCCCCCGATTTTGGCATTCAACATTGGGAAGAGAGTTCCGATTTAACTCCTAATCGCCCCTTTGCAGCACTTATTCATGGGACAAGTGCAGAATCGAAAGAGTGGCCGGAAGAGCGCTGGATCCAGCTTGGCAATTGGCTCGCAAAAGAGGGGCTTATCTCCATTCTCTTTTGGGGGAATGCACGAGAAAAAGCGCGCGCCGAACGTATGGCCAAAAATATTTTAGGCGCTATTGTAATGCCCAAAGTTACACTACAAGAAGCTGGGCTTATTCTCTCTAAAGCAGAGCTAATTGTTGCCGTAGATACTGGACTTGCCCATCTGGCAAATACACAGGATCGCCCTATTGTAGGACTCTTTCTCGATAGTCATGCCGATTATGCCGGCGTAATTCCAACGAAAGGCAATCCCCACGCAAAAAATTTAGGGGGTAAAGGCAAGAATCCTGAGGTATTGGAGGTCATCGAAGTGATCCGTTCCTTTAATATTTTGCCTCAAGTTTAATTTTACTCTGTAGAGCGGTCACGCTGAAAACGGTAACTTGTAAGAATAATCGAAAAGATAATACCCGTGCTATTGGCGATAAAATCGAGAATATCGCCTGAACGACGGGGAATATAGAGTTCTTGAATAATCTCACTCCCTCCGGCAAAAAGAAAAAGGAGTAAAATCGTCCGCGCAAATAGCGGCGGCGTTAACGCTTTTTGCAATAAAAATGTAAAGACAGCAAAAAGTGTAAAGTGAATGAGCTTATCAAAATGAGGAAAAGAGAAGGAAACCTCTGGAACACTGCTCCCTGGCATAAAGAGCACAAATAACATAAAAATAAACCAAAGTACCGCTAAGATTTTAAAATGAAGCGCTGTTCCCATCGTTTTTCCCCCATATATCGTTAGAAAAGAAGAGAGAATTTTATAAGAGGAATGTCACCTTACGCAAATTTATCCCTCATTACTTCCCTTTTCTAGCCAATAAAAAAGTCTACTCCCATAAGAAGTAGACTTCTGCTTTAAATTATCCCGTAGATTATTTTCTACCGATAATCTTTAACGGCTCCTCAAATTATTCTGAGAATTGCTTAGCCATCTCAATAGCTTTACCGCCATAAGATACTGCAGGACCGCCCCCCATGAGGATAGCCACTTCTACAGTCTCAGCGATCTCTTCCATGGTTGCACCAAAGCCTAAAGCCGCTTTAATGTGCGCAACCATACAGCCCTCACAACGTGAGGAGATCGCAATACCTAATGCGATCAGCTCTTTATGCTTCTTCGTAAGTGCGCGATCTGTCATCACGTGAGTATGTAATTGGAACATGGTTTTACCCACTTCCGCACACTCATTCATCATAAATTTATTTTCGTTGAGCATCTCTTGAGCCATTGCTTTGTAATCTGTCATAATCCTCATCCTTTTTATTACAGTTTATCAATTTATAAAGTGACATATTATAACGGATCTATTCCTTTTTGAAAAGTAAGGATCCTCTTTAGCGCTCAATTTTACTCCTCTAACCTAAAAGTGAAAACAGAGCAAGGAATCCATTTAAAGAGGCGACACCTAAAATTACACTCAAAAAGACATTCCGCCACGCCAAGTAGCTCCCTAAAACAATAAGCAGCGCTCCAATCTCTGCCCCGATTCGTAAAAGATTGAGGTCATTAAAATCAATGCTAATACTATTTAAAATCAGCACCATCATCACACTCATAGGCAGAGCGAAATTGAGCAATTTTAAGAGAAAAGAATCGAGCCACTCTTTTGGCACAATAGTGGGGAGTGCACGTAGAATAAAGGTAATCAGCCCCATAGAGAAAATAGCGATTAAAATAGTGACTGTACTCATGCCACATCCCCCGGTTTTAAAATCCCGCGTAATAAAATGCCTACCACAGAGAGAATAAGCGCCCCTAATAATGCCCCTTTAGGGTAGACCCAGAGCATGAATAAAAAGAGAATAAAGGCTAGTAAGCTTGGCCACCAGACTCGTTTTGCCCGCACCTGTTCAAACCATAAAATGACAAAGAGCGCCGCAAGAGCAAAATCTAAATTAGGGATAAGTTCCGCCATCTTCTGTCCGGCAAGAATCCCCACAATCGTCGCGCCCACCCAATAGCTATGAACCAAGAGTGCTATTTTTGGATAGAGCTCCCGTTGCTCTGTTTTATTTAAGGTGGTCATCACCGAAAAGCATTCGTCTGTAAGTGCAAAGAGACAATAGGCGCGTTTGAATCGATTTTTAGGCAAAATATCTAATAACGGCAGCGCATAAAAAATATGGCGTAAATTAATCACAAAAGTATTAATGGAGATATTAAAGATCCCCGCTCCCCCGGCTATCATCGGGATAACGGCATATTGCGCAGCTCCTGAAAAAGTGATGATAGAGATAATAATTGAGATCCACCAAGGAATGCCCGCTACGCTTGCTAAAACGCCAAAGGCCATGCCAGCGGGTGCATACCCCATCGCCACGGGAGAAGTGACCTCTAAAGCCCGCTTCCAACCTAGATTTTGCTCCATTCTTTAGGTCTCCCTCGCATCTAAATGCAGCTCTCTATTAAGATGAAAGATCACCTTTTCCGCCACTTCTTTCAAAGAGGGTGCTGGATTTATATAATCTGCAATTTGGGCCACTTCTAACCCGGCATAACCACAGGGATTAATATAGCTAAAAGGGGTAAGATCCATATTTACATTTAAACTTAATCCATGATAAACCGCCCCTTTGCGGATACGTAGCCCTAAAGCGGCAATCTTCTTTCCCTCGGTGTAGACCCCTGGCGCTTCTACATCTCCGCTACTTTCGATGCCATACTCGTTAAGTGTTGCGATAATGGCATTTTCAATCGAACGAACAAGCTCCCGCACCCCTCGATTTAATCGCTTAAAATTAATTAAGGTGTAGATCACTAACTGCCCGGGGCCGTGATAGGTCACCTGCCCGCCACGATCAACCTGCACAATGGGAATATCGCTCGCTTGTAAAATATGCTCTGGCTTGCCCCGCTGCCCTTGAGTAAAGACAGCAGGATGCTCCACGACCCATAATTGATCTTCTGTCTCTTCTGTACGATTTTCCGTAAACTCCTGCATCGCAGCTAAAGTGGGCGCATATTCCTGTCTGCCCAGATATTTAACCTTCACCCTGACTCCTTTTATCTAACTTCCCTTGCATATCATCTCTCTATTCTACTATGAATACTCCGCATCTTTTATCTCTCTGACTCTTTCTCTTTTAAAACGTGCAGATTCGCTAACGCAATTCTCTTCTTACTAAGAAAAAGCCCCAAAAATGGGGCTTTTAAAATAATATTTTTTACGCTTTCGAAAAGAGCATTGTAGGTTTACGCCTTAGCGCCCCGCTCCTCTTCTGCCAAACAAGCCGCCGCAGTAAAGAGCACATCGGTAGAAGAGTTCAGCGCAGTTTCAGTAGAATCCTGCAATACGCCGATAATAAAGCCCACGGCTACTACTTGCATAGCGATCTCATTGGAGATACCAAAGAGGCTACACGCTAAAGGAATAAGGAGAAGCGATCCTCCCGCAACACCTGAAGCTCCACAAGCACATACCGCTGCCACTACACTTAAGAGAAGTGCTGTAGGTAAGCTTACCTCAATCCCTAAGGTATTTACGGCGGCTAAAGTTAAAACAGTAATCGTAATAGCCGCGCCCCCCATATTGATGGTAGCGCCTAAAGGAATAGAGATTGAATAGGTATCTTCATCTAATCCCATACGCTTACACATCGCCATATTAACGGGGACATTCGCCGCAGAACTACGGGTGAAAAAGGCGGTGACTCCACTTTCACGAATCGCAGCCCAAACTAAAGGATAAGGATTGCGACGAATCTTGATATACACAATAAGAGGATTGATCACAAAAGCGATAAAGAACATGCTACCTAGCAATACTGCTAAGAGCTGAGCATAGCCTAAAAGCGCCTCTAAACCTGTGGAAGCGATGGTCGATGCTACTAATCCGAAAATACCTAACGGAGCAAAACGAATCACCCAACGGACAATAATCGAAACACCATCTGCAATATCGCTCATCATCTCTTTTGTTGCGGTGTGTCCCCGACGAAGGACAATCCCTAAAGAGACTCCCCAGAGAAGAATACCTAAAAAGTTCGCATTAAGAAGAGCGTTGACGGGGTTATCCACCATATTTAAAACCACAGTGCGTAAGACTTCTAAAATACCCGCAGGTGGAGAGAGATCCGCCGCGCCTGTTTGCAAAATAAGCGTTGTTGGGAAGAGAAAGCTCGCCACTACAGCCACTAACGCTGAGACAAATGTCCCCACAAGATAGAGCACTAAAACAGACTTTACCTGTGTAGCTTGCCCTTTTTGGTGCTGAGCAATAGCTGCCGCTACAAGAACAAAGACTAAAATGGGGGCTACCGCCATTAACGCTTTAACAAAAAGCTGGCCTAAAATTGAGAGTGAATTTGCCAAATCCGGCATAAAAACGCCCACAAAGATCCCTAATAGCAAACCGATTAAGATGAGATTCACATTCCCAATCTTATTGTAGAGCGCTAAAAGCTTACTCTGATTCTCCATAAATATTCCTTTTAAAAACAGACTAAATTGAAGGAGCAGACCTCCCACTCCCCTAACCTTTTGAGAATAGCGATTTATCCCCCGCTTCGCAACGAAATATTATTTTTGATGGTGTGAGGGTTAAAAAATGGCTCTCTCTCTTCTTAAGCTCTATTCTGCTTTAGAAGCTTTTTTCCAAAAACGCCAATTTAAACCGCTTAGTAATAGATAGACTACCGGCACCACAATAAGGGTTAAAAGTGTACCGATACTCATTCCTCCCACAATTACCCAACCGATGGCCTGCCTTGATTCTGCGCCAGCTCCCGTAGCTAAGGCAAGTGGAATAGAGCCTAAAACCATCGCCCCTGTTGTCATTAAGATTGGGCGAAGACGCAAAGTCGCAGAACGGATAATCGCCGTTAATTTCGACTCCCCTTCTGCTTGAATCTGATTTGCAAACTCCACAATTAAGATTCCATGCTTAGTGATTAGCCCCACGAGAGTCACTAATCCAATCTGGCTATAGATATTGAGCGATCCCCCTGCAAGATAGAGAGCCCCAAGCGCTCCAAATCCTGCCATAGGCACCGAGATAAGAATAATCAAAGGATCGAGCCACGACTCAAATTGCGCCGCCATAACTAGATAGATAAAGAGTAATGCCATTAAAAAAATCAGCACCATAGAAGCCCCTGCCTCTAAAAACTCCCGCGATGCGCCTTGATAATCGAGCATTGCATCGGGCATTGCATCACGAATAATAGACTCCATAAGCGCAATTCCCTCTCCTTGTGAAATGCCTTCGCTTAAGTTTGCAGAGATGGTGGCCGAGCGCAGTTTATTAAAATGGCGTAAATTTTGAGGGGCGATCGTCTCTTCGATGGTGACAAAGTTTAAAAGGGGGACCATCTCCCCATATTTTGAGCGCACATAGATTCCGGTGAGATCCCGAGGCTCACTACGCCGCTGAGGATCCACCTGAACCATAACATCGTACTGCTCTGCACCCTCTTTAAAGCGGGTAACATTTCGCCCCCCAAGAGCGGTCTCTAAAGTTCTTCCCACCACATTCACATCGATTCCCAAAAGAGCGAGCTTCTCCCTATCGACCCGGACCTCGAGCTGCGGGGTATTCATACGAAGATCATTGTCGGGCGTTACAAATTGAGGATACTCCTGCAATGTCTGCATAATTTTTGTAACGTTACGATCAAGCTCCTCAAAAGATTCATTCGAGCGGATCACAATCTCTACATCTTTCGAACCACCCCCTTGCCCAAGAGATTGAGGGTTACTGGCAAAAACACGCAGTCCTAGCGCCATACTTTGAAAGTCACGATTTAAGCGCTGAGTAATACTCATCTGACTTTCACTGCGTTCATCCCAATCTTTAAGTGTGATAAAGCCAATGGCACCTGAAGCCACTCCGGATACGGTATAGACGATCGCATCATCTAAACTTTCTACGAGATGATCTTCTACCTCCGTAAAGTAACGATCTGTAAAATCTACCGTAGCTCCCTCCGGAGTAATCGCCATCACGCGGATAAAACCTCGATCTTCTGTAGGGGAGAGCATCTCTGGCAACGCCCGATAGATAAGCGCAGTGGCACCTAAAATAAGGCCCATTCCTAAAAGCACCCAAATTTTTCGGGCAAGAATAATCTCTAAAAAGTGCTCATAACGCTGGCTGAGCCAATTAAGAAAAGCCTCTATCTTCGAAGAGATTCTCTGCCCCCAACGCTTTCTGCCCTTCAGCTCTTTTCCATTCTCATGCGATGATGATTTTAAAAGACGAGAACACATCATGGGCGAGAGTGTGAGCGCTGTAAATCCTGAGATAAGAACAGCAATCGCTAATGTCATCGCAAACTCTACAAAAAGCTTGCCGATCCGCCCCTCGGAAAAGGTCAGTGGCAGAAAAACAGCAGCTAAAGTGAGCGTCATAGCAATAATGGCAAAACCGATCTCTTTAGAGCCGATAAATGCCGCTTTCATCGGGGAGATACCATTTTCGATATGTCGATGAATATTTTCGAGCATCACAATGGCGTCATCAACCACCAATCCAATCGCTAAAACAAAGGCTAGTAATGTGAGCGTATTGATGGAGTAACCTAAAAGATAGATCACAAAGAGTGTACCGATTAAGGAGATCGGGACTGTTACCATCGGGATAATCGTCGCTCGCCAATCTCTTAAAAAGAGGAAGATCACTACCCCTACAAAGAGAAGCGCCTCTACAATGGTGTTATAAACAGAAGTGAGAGATTTATTGATAAAGATAGAGTTATCCGAGCTAATATCGAGCGAAACTCCCTCGGGCAAGGACTCTTGAAGAGCAGGAAGCGCAGCACGAATATCGCTTGAAAGGGTAAGAGGATTGGCAACCGATTGTTTAATCACCGCAACGCCCACTCCCCGACGACCATTCATCCGCGGGCGGGAAGTCTCCTCTACTCCACCAAGCTCTACCGTTGCAACATCGCTTAAACGCACTAAAGGACGGCTTTCATTAAGATCATCATCCGCTAATTTAATAATGATATTTTTAAACTCAGAAACAAGATTAAGATCTGTACGCGCGACAATAGAGAACTCCCGAGTGGAACTTTTAATCGTTCCTGCAGGAATCTCCACGTTTTGGGCTCGCAGTGCGTTTTCTACATCATTAACAGTAATATCTAAAATGGCGAGCTTTTGGGGATCGATCCAGATCCTCATCACCGGTTGGCGCTCTCCCCAAATAGTAATATTCGCTACCCCTTCCAGTAACTCAATTTGGGGTTTAATAATGGTCTCCACCATTTTAGTGAGTTCAATCGGGCTATGATCATTACTCGATAGCGCTAAAATCAAAACAGGATCTGCATCCGAGTCACTTTTACGCACAATGGGTTCAGTGACTTCATCGGGCAAGGCTCGTTTCGCCCGAGAAACGCGGTCTCGCACATCATTGGCGGCCTCTTCTATATCTTTTGTAGGCTTAAAAGTAATATTGACAAAGCTACTACCACGACGGGAATTTGAGGTAATGTAATCGATGCCATCTACACTTGTGACGGCGTCTTCAATCACCTTTGTCACCTGCGTCTCAATAATCTCAGGACTTGCCCCTTGGTAACTAGCCATCACGCTAATTACAGGTACATCGATATCAGGATATTCCCGGATTGTTAAACGGTTGAGCCCAATAATGCCTAAAAGAATGATAATAATATTTAAAACCGTGGCAAAAACGGGCCGTTTAATGGAGGTTTCTGAAAGTTTCATTAACGCCCCTCCTCATTAAGTGAGGGGATCTCTTTTCCTTTTGGATCATATTCCCGAAGCAAAGAGCCTTCGTTAATTCTTACCTGGCCAGCCTTAACGATAATATCGCCCCCTTTTAGGCCAGATAGGATCTCTACATTAAAAGCACTACGCTCTCCAAGCTCCACTTCCGTAAGCTCTGCACGATAGATCGGCTCATCTAGGCTTTCGCTCTGCTCAGAATCTAAAATCGCTCTATAGACAAATTGCTTGCCTTCGGATGCAAAAATCGCCTCTTCCGGGATAATCACCACCTCAAATTCGAGAGGAATGAGAAGATTTAAACGTGCAAAAGAGCCAGAGATAAGCGTTTGATCTTCATTATTAAATTCTGCCCGAATCAAAAGAGAACGCCCCCGCTGTTCTATCTCGGGGCTAACGGCGTAAACTTCTGCATTAAAATCGCGGTTAGGGAAATTATCTACACTAAACTTTACCTGTTGCCCCACTTTCGCCACATGAGCGACACGCTCCGGGATACTAAATTCAAGCTTGAGCTGGTTAATATTAGAAAGGGAGATCACTTCAGCCCCTGCTTGAATATAATCTCCCACCTCAACCTTTTTAAGCCCTGCAACCCCTGCAAAGGGTGCCGTTAAAGTCATCTTATTTAAGGTTGCACTCGCGACTTCTCGTCTTGCTGTTGCTTGTTTAAGCTCTGCTTTAGCAATATCGAGCGCCTGAGCCGTGGCTCCCCCTCTTGCGGCCGAGAGACGATTCACATTCTGCTGTGCTAATTCCTCTTTCGCTTTAGCCTCATTAAAATCAGCCTGAGCAATGCTCGCATCTAACTTTAAAAGGACCTCTCCTTGCTCAACAGGCTCTCCTTCTTTAAAACCGATCTCTGTAACTCTACCCGCAATTTCGGGACGAATAATGACGCTCTGCCGAGGATAGAGCACTCCCACAGCATAGATCTCTTCGATCTTCGCTTCGCTCTTTGCTTCAGCAAGTTCTACCTCAGTAATACGTACGCCTTTGCGAGGAGCTGACTGCGCCTCTGCTACGCCTCCTAATAAAAAGAAGAGGAGACAGCTTAGCGATATGGCTGAGAATTTAGCGCGAAAAATATGGGTGAGATAAGCGTACATAGTGACCTATTTTATATTCCTAAAGGACTTAAATATCCGCTCGTAAGATGCATGGTGCTTAAAGGCATTCGTAAAATAGAAGCACTTAACGTTTTAGGCGGATCAATTAATAAGTGAATGAGAATCGTTATTATAAAACAAAAGAGCATAGCTTAAAATAGATCCTTCGATCCTAGCTATGCTCTCTAAATGATTGAGCTATCTAATAGATTAGGTGATTTAAATCGATTTATCTTGGTGTTAAGTCATCTTTATCTAAATCAATTTCCTCTTTTAAAGCTGATCGATAATCTCTTTTTGAGCAGGGGTCAATTCAACACCCTTCTCCTTATGATCATCTTCATGCACCCACTCGCGCCAGAGAGCTACAAGAAGTGCCATTACAACAGGCCCAATAAAAAGCCCGATAATGCCCATCGTCTTTACTCCTCCCACAAGCCCTAAAATTGTGGGGAGGAAAGGAAGCTTTGCAGGCCCCCCGACAAGGCGTGGGCGAATGGTTTTATCCACAACAAAGAGCTGAATAGCTCCCCAAACAAAGAGAATAATTCCACTGGTTGTCGCTCCGCTTCCCACAAGATAGAGAGAAACCATACTCATCGACATCGGCGCTCCCCCGGGAATAAGCGCAAAAATACCGGTAATAATTCCCAAAGTTACAGGAACAGGCGCACCTACAAAATAATAGACTATTCCAAAAACCACCCCTTCACCAATGGCAATCATCACCATTCCCGTAACGGTCGAGCTAATTAAAGTGGGGACAATTCTCGAAATACGGCGCCAGCGATCAGGAAAAACGCGCTCCCCTACTCTATCGAGCTGACGGCTAATGCGGCGACCATCTTTATAACAGAAAAAGAGGATAATAATCACAAAGAGCAGAGTAAACGTTAAAGCTGCAAAATGCTTGGTGATCTCTTTCGTTAAGGTGGCCACATAAGAGATATTGGCTAACCCCACCTGCGATAAAAATTGGTTTAAACCATTGGGAGTACCGATATACTCCATCCAGTAATTATCCACCTCTTCCCCAAAAGGAAGGTTTAAGATCCACTCTGGAGTAGGAATACCATAGGTATTAGCCTCAATAATCCAGCCTCGTAAAACTCCAATCTCCACATAGATATATTGAGCTAGCCATAAAAAAGGCACAATAATGGCCAAAACAATAAAAGCTGTAGCGATTGATGCTGCAAGAAGAGTATTTCCCTTACAGAGGCGCACAAGATCAAGATAGGGGCGCCAAGTCACAAATGTGATGATCATCGCCCCTAAAGCAGGAACGAGGAACTCATGAAAAAAGAGCACCCCCGATATTAAAATCAGGCCAATAATCCATTTTGCTACTGGGTGGGATGCTAATGCCTTCATGAATATTCCTCGTTACAACAATATTAATCAATCTACAAAGACGGCTTTAGATAGCTTTACTAACCTCTTCCTAAATTAAGCGGTTACTATTTAAAATCCATCTATCGCCGTATTTTATAGAATTTAGAGATAAGACAAAGCCTTAAATATGCTCAACTTCAACAATCTCATAATGACGATCGCCGCCAGGAGTTTTAATGATCACTTCATCATCGATCTCTTTACCGATTAAAGCTCTTGCAATAGGCGAAGCAACGGAAAGCTTATTCGCTTTTACATCGGCCTCATGCTCCCCAACAATCTGATAACGGACCTCTTTATCTTCATTTAGATCATAGAGCGTTACCGTAACGCCAAAGAGAACCTTACCGGTATTGGGGATACTCTTAATATCGATAATTTGAGCATTGGCTAAACGCCCTTCATAATCTGCAATGCGCCCTTCGATAAAGCTCTGCTCCTCTCGAGCGGCGTGATATTCTGCATTCTCTTTAAGGTCGCCATGCTCACGAGCGACGGCAATAGCCTCAATTACACGGGGGCGCTGAACCTGTTTTAGATCCTCGATCTCTCGGCGAAGCTTTTCAGCACCTTCAACGGTCATTGGATATTTATTCATAATCTCTCGCTATTTTATCTCTCAATTATTGGGGAATTACCACCAGCCCACATTTTCCATCTCATTCCAAGGCGCTTGAGGTGCTTTAGGCTCCCCTTTTTGGAGTAATTCGATAGAGATATCATCGGGCGTTCTAAAGAAAGCCATCCAGCCATCACGGGGCGGAACATTGATCTCAATACCCGCATCCATCGCGCGCTGACAAACCTCATAGATATCATCAACCTCAAAAGCAAGGTGACCAAAAGCACGGCCAATGCCATATTTTTCATCGGAATCCCAATTATAAGTCAGCTCGATCTCCACATCTTGCCCTGGAGCTGCAAGATAGACAAGAGTACATTCCCACTGGGGATACTCTTTTCTACGCGTCTCCTTAAGACCTAAAATGTTAGTGAAAAAATCGATAGACTCTTCAAGATTGGTTACTCGAATCATTGTATGTAAAAAACGCATAATTTTTCTCCTCAAATAAAAACGGATATGTTCTCACATACCCGTTTTACACTTAATAAAGCTATATGTGAAGTAAGATTTTTAGCAACCTTACCTCAAGATAAGCATTACTCTTCTGTTTCTTTAAGCTCTTCAGCCTCTACTTCTTCGGTAGTTTCCTCAACTTCTTCAGTCTCTACTACCTCTTCAACGGTTTCCGCTGTATCTTCAGTAACTTCCTCAGTAAGTTCTTCTACAGCCTCTTCAGTTGCACTTTCTTCTGTAGCTTCTTCCGCCGCCTCTTCTTCTGCTGGCTCTTCTGCTACATCATCACGGGCAACTTCAATACCGCTCTGCTCTAACATAAAGTAAACAGTATTTTTAACTTCATCATCTGTAAGACGTGGATCTCCACCTTTAGCAGGCATTAAATCACGACCATTAATTGAGCTATTGTGCAATCCATCGATACCTCTTTCAGCTAAACGTTGCTCCCAAGCGCCTTTGTCGCTTACTAAAGGGGCATCGTTAAGACCTGTATCGTGACAGCTTGCGCATAGACCGCTATAAACATCTTCAGGCGCTTTTGCTTTTACCACATCGGATACTAAGTTACCCGTATTTACTCGGCCATAAGGGGTTAAACGCTCAGCAACGAGCTCTTCCGTTGAGTAAGGTGTGCCACCACTGTTTTTAACAAAAACTTTACCAAGTGAGGTCAAAAGAACGACTAAAATCCCCACTAACGATAGTGCAGCTAAAACCGTTAATAACGGAAAAGTAAACTTATCTGACTGTTTTTGCACAATTTGCTCCTAATAAACAGAATCAATTAACTAAATTTTTGTCACATTATAACATTAATGCGCATGGGTAATATTTTAATCCGTTAATCATAAAATAAATTCTTTGCTATTGCTAGCTCAATAAGACAAAGAATCACCCTTTATTGAGCTACGATAACTTGTGCTGCTCTTATGAGGCGATCGTTTAGCAAATATCCATTCTGCACAACTGTAATAATTTGGTTAGATTCATACCCCTCATGAGGTTGCATGGTCACTGCTTGATGCAACTCTGGATTGAGCTTCTCACCTACAGGATTGATCTGCACTACCCCAAATTTCTCACAAGCGTTTAAAAGCATCTTATACATGAGCTGTGAGCCCTCTTTAAACTGCTTTAACTCTTCTGAGCCATTCGATTCTACTGCTTTCATCTCAAGTTCCATCGCATCAATCACAGGCAATAGCTCTTTGACAAACTTCTCTAACGAAAATTTATGCGCATTCGCCACATCGATCTCCGCACGGCGACGGGCATTTTGCACATCTGCAGCAGCTAAAAGATATTGATTATAGAGCTCATCTTTTTCAGCCGTTAAAGCTTCGATTTTTTCAAGCGCAGCTTCAAGAGTCATCTCTTCAGGTGCTTCTGCAACCTCTTCGACTCTCTCTTCACCTTCCGTTACTTCTACTTCTTCTGCTGAATTTTGCAACTTTTCTTCTTTAGTCATTTTTACCCTCATTCATAAATATATCGTTAAACTTTTAAGACATAATACTTATACGTCGGGGCATTTAGCAAAAATTCAAGAGTCATCGTCGCTTACTCTTCATCCTCAAAATCATCTAACAAGAGATCATCGAAGCTATCGAGATCGAACTCTTTTGCTAACTTTTTCTGTAATGCCCGCTCTTCTCTTAGCGCTTCAATATTACGCCAAGCTTGCGAACGGAAACTTTTTACCTCGGGAATCTCTTCCTCTTCAATGAGGTCTTCATCCATTAAATCATCATATTCATTTGTCATAGAAATCTCCTCGAAAAGGTCTGTTTTTGAAATCTATGCATGCCTATATATACCATTCAAAAATTATTGCAATAACTTTATATCACCCTCTTAAAATATTTTTAAAGAGAGCCTGAAAATCAATCATTTATCCGAGAATATTTTTTATTCAATAACGATTCAACAACAATCTCTAGACAATAAAATATCTGCTGATATTCAATTTATCGGTATAATTTATCGATATACTTATTTCATACAATTTTCATACTATTTCTAATCTACCGAAACAATATTAGAACAACCGTTTAGTAAAATAACGAGGCAATACGTGATATCAGGATTTATAGTTAAAGAGGGGCGCTTGCAGCAGGTCAGTATCGACAAGGCTGAAGATTTTATGGATGAAATGGTCTGGATCGACCTTGTAAACCCCACTAGCGAAGAACTTGCTTTAGTGGAAAATCACTTTGAATGTGAGCTCCCAGAACAAGCGGAGATAAAGGATATTGAAGCATCCGCCCGCTTTTATGAAGATGAAGATGGTTTGCATGTTCATAGCTTCTTTTTAAATGATTTGGGGTCAAGCGCAAAAAATATCACCGTTGCCTTCTCTCTCTTCAATAACCGACTTTTTACCATTCATGACGAAGATCTTTCTGCATTCAGGCTCTATCGCTTACGGGCACGCCGCTCTAAACTTGAGATTATTAATGGCAAAGTAGATGTTATGAACATTCTTATCGGACTCCATGAAACAGCCATTGAGCATGTAGCCGATGTACTTGAAGGAATCTATGCTGAACTAGAGACCACTAGCCCTTATGTATTAACTAGCGAGGAAGAGGAGCCTAAAGGGCGTGGCAAAAAGCGCAAAAAACGCCATCAAGAAGAGAATATAGAGCAACATAAAGCTCCACCTATGGAAGAGGTGTTACAAAATATCTCTATTCAAGAGGATATTAATGGCAAGGCACGCCTCTCCCTTATGGATACACGGCGCTCCTTCTCTTTCTTAATGCGAACTCAGCTACTCAATGAAGATCAAAAAAACGATGTGCGTGAAATCTTACAAGATCTTGAATCATTGACGGGACATACCGCTTTTCTTTTCGATAAAGTAAACTTTCTCCTCGATGCCGCTACAGGAAAAATCTCTTTAGAGCAGAGCAGAATTATTAAGATCTTCTCTATTGCCTCTGTGGTTTTTCTTCCCCCCACACTGATTGCAAGTATTTACGGTATGAACTTTGAATTTATGCCAGAACTTGCGCTTAAATATAGTTATCCTTTGAGCCTTGGGTTAATGGTGCTCTCCGGCATTGCCCCCTACCTTCTCTTTAAACGTAAAGGGTGGTTATAGTCCTCCACTGATATTTATCTCTCTATAAACAATCTATAAATAAAAAAGCCGAACGTTTAAACGCTCGGCTTTTCTTTTATGACAACAGTAAAATTACACGCTTGAACTGATTAATTTAGCTCTTTTGTCACTTCTTCAATTTTCTCAGAGACGCTCTTCTCAACCTCTTCAAGAAGCTCCTCTTTAACTTCTTGAACACTCTCTGCTTTTTCAGACTTTGTAGAATCCTCGCCTTTTACCGATTCTTCTACTTCAATCTCTTCTTCTGTTGCATCCGTGTTAGATTCAGTGATCGCCTCATCCTCTTCTGCTACTTTCTCATCCTCTTGAGATCCCACAGAATTTTTTTCATCGTTAGCTTCAACGTTAAGAGCTTCGCTCTCCTCTTCACTCGATGCTTGATCGTCTTCAGGAAGCGTCATTTCAACTCTACCTTGCTCAACCACCATATCTAATACATGATGCTTATTTCCATCTTCGTTATACTCTTTTAAACGTAGACGGTACTCATAATTTGGCTGGGGCTCAAAGCCTTCGATAGTGCCATTATAGATTTGCCACTCATCATTTTTATCTTGACGAACCTGAAGGCAGAGTTTTTCATCTCCTTCTTCACAAGCAACGCGTTCGCTAGAGACATAATAGAAGACACGCTCATATGCTTTAGCTTCTACATCTTTATAACTTCCACGATCTAATTCGATAGGAAGAAAATGTGATTCCTTCTCCCCTTCGATAGTACCTACAAGATAGAGCGCATCTCCTTGACGTAAAACCTTAGGTGCACCCTGCATAAATTTCGCTAAACGCTCATCTAATTGTTGTAACTCATTAGGGCATGCCATTAAAGTTGATGCAAGGCCCGGCCCTTTTTGTGTTCCCACATGGAAATGATCATCCTCATCAATATGTACAGGGCCCATCATGGTATTACAGCCCCCCATCACAGAAAAATGGTGAGCATCCATATCTAAAACAACCTTTACTTCACGCTCTTTAGCGACAGGCTGAAGAGTCAAAACTGCATCTGATGCCACTGCCTGAGACATAACAAGCGCTCCTGCCATAAGAATTGTTCGAAATTGCATACTTTAATTCCTTATATAGTTAAAGATAACCCCTTAAGTTTACCATGTTTCCCTCCTCTTTCACCATAAATCCCCTAAAAGATGAGGATAAAAATAGCAAAAAGGAGCACTATTGATCTATTGTTATTCAAAGTTAAAAATAAAGATGACAACTAAAAAAAGTTTCGTATAATAGCATTCCTTAGTTGGGAACAACGAAGATTTTGGAGCGGTAGTTCAGTTGGTTTAGAATACCTGCCTGTCACGCAGGGGGTCGCGGGTTCGAGTCCCGTCCGTTCCGCCAAACATTAGACTCGCTTCTTAGTATTTGAAGCGAGTTAACTCTAAAATAAGTTAGAGTTGCAAAATCCAATTTTATTGGTATACTACTTTCTAAATTTGGAGCGGTAGTTCAGTTGGTTTAGAATACCTGCCTGTCACGCAGGGGGTCGCGGGTTCGAGTCCCGTCCGTTCCGCCAAATAAGAAGCCTAATATCAAATGATATTAGGCTTCTTTCTTAAGTTTTTTTTATTTCTATCACCTTCTTTTTGTCTGTTTTTAGATATTTGCCGCTTTTATCAGACTATCCGCTATTTTGATTGGATCGCTGATTGGATCACGATGACTCCTACCAAGGCCAAATATTCACTAGCCAATTCCCAAAATAGATCGTAAAAAGAATTCCCACATAAAGAAAAATTCCTGCAGCGATAATCACTTTACTCACAAGCCCCACTGCAAAGCCCATAAAAGTACCAAGCCCTACCTTGCCAGCCTCTAATAAGGTCCGTTTATCTAATAACTCTCCGAGCATCGCTCCTACAACAACCCCGATGGCCATTCCAATAAAACCAAATGTAAAGAGCCCAGCAATCGACCCTATGACCGATCCCCACAGTGCCTTCTGCCCCGATCCTGTTAGCTTCGCACCAAAAAGCGACGCTACACGATCAATCACCTCCCCTAAGATCATCAATCCCGCCATGACCCAAACAGATTTTGTAGAGAGCAACGTATAATCCCCAAGATAAGCCAAAAGCCAGTATCCTCCGAACATTAGGGGCAAACCTGGAAGCGCAGGAAAGACTGTACCTAAACCCCCAAGAATCAACATGATTAATCCAATAATAAAAAATATGGTGACTAACATCTCGCGATAAACCTTTCGAGTGCGGGGAGATAACACTCTGTTAAGAGTAATGGCGCACTCTCCCAACTAAATATAGAGCGCCGAGCGATCATTGACTGAGCTGCCAAAGAAACCTTTCCGCCAAACATCAAATGATGAGAGGAGATCTCCCCATACTCAAATGCAGAGCGAGAGAGCGGAAGTGTGCCATCAAATAACTTGTGCCCTAAAGGCTCTGTGCCACAATCTAAAATTTTTAGCCAGCTCTCTGCAGCGGAGTCAATCACACTGCGGGCCCACACCACAGGCGTTCCCTCGAGCTTTAAAAGCACTTCTCGTGCAAAAAACTTTTTAATATCTGAGCTTAAAGCCCCGAAAGAAGAAAAGGCCGCACTCTCTTCTGCATACAACCCCGACTCCCCTAAGTATAGAAGCTCAACCTCAAAAGGTGCGTTCAATTCTTTTAAACCTTGAGTTAAAGAGTTAATCGTAAGTAGCCGCTCCCTTTCTAAAAGCGTCTTAGCCTCTCTTAGCGAGATACCCCACACTGAATCTCCGCGCTCTAACTCTTCTCGCTTATTTTGTTCTTTAATCATAATATTCCTTACTAAATAGCGCCCACTTAACCCTTAACTTAATCAGTAGAATAATTTTCAAAATTATAGAGATAAGCTGAAATATTATCTCTCTTTTAAAGATTAGATGCTCCCTAAATTCCTCTCTCTCGTCTATAATTGCACAGATATTGTTTAAGAATTGGCCTTAAATTCTTTATCTCTTAATTCCTTTATAAAAAAACATTTTATGAAAAAACTACTTGCCACCCTACTCCTTATCTCCCCTCTCTATGCCGCGCCACTTAAGCTTGTTACCAGCTTTACGATTCTTGAGGATATCGCCCACAATGTTGGCGGTGAAGAGGTAGAGATTAAATCACTGATTACACATGATAAAAATGCTCATGGATTTGAGCCCTCGCCCAGCGACCTCGTGATTATCAATAGCGCCGATGCGCTGATTCTAAATGGATTACAATTTGAGCCTTGGCTTGAAAGAATCATTCACGCCAACCAATATTCGGGAACGGTGGTTATTGCCTCTCAAGGTGTTCCCACCATCCGTAATCGCGAAGAACATCACGATCACGATCACGATCACGATCACGATCACGATCACGATCACGATCACGATCACGATCATGGCGAGTTTGATCCCCACATTTGGCAAAATCCACTCAATGTCATTCAGATGGCGAAAAATATTAAAGAGGCCCTAAGTAACCTTAAGCCGGAAAAAGCTCCGCTTTTTGAAGAAAATTTCCTCCAATTTCGCGATCAACTTTTAGCGCTCGATAAAGAAACAGAAGAGCAATTGAGTAAGATTCCTAAAGAGAAGCTTAACTTTCTAATTTTGCACAATAGCTTTCAATACTTAACGGAACGCTATGGCGTCCAATTTACCCCTATCTTAGGGCTAAACCCATTGGCCGAACCCTCGGCTAAAGCGCTAGCTCAACTCTATCGCTCGGTTAAAGAAAAGAATATTGATGCTATTTTTACTGAAAATATCGCCTCTTCTCGCTTTATTCAAACACTCGCCGATGATTTAGGTATTCAAAATGGAGGAATTCTCTACTCAGACGCGCTCACAAACTCCCCTGAAAGTGATACCTATATCAAAATTTTCCAGAGCAATATTCAAAGCATTCTTAAAGCAGCCACCCAAAAAGAGTAGAGCTGTAAAAATCACTCAAAACATTAAGGAGATCGCCTCGAATAATGCCCGTTATCTGCCCTCTTTTAATATCGAACCTGCAGAAATTGTGTGGTAATATTAATACTATTTAATTCACCTTTTAAATGACTAAAGGCACTGCATATTTATGTCTGAAAATATTGTTCGTACTAACTTTATTCGCCAAATTATCGATAAGGATTTAGAGAGCGGAAAATATCAGAATCGTTCTGATATTTATACCCGATTTCCCCCAGAACCCAATGGTTATCTCCATATTGGGCATGCAAAATCGATCTGCTTAAACTTTGGAATTGCTGAAGATTACGGCGGCCGTTGTAATTTACGTTTTGATGATACGAATCCCTCAAAAGAGGAGATCGAATATGTTAACTCCATCAAAGAGGATGTAAAATGGCTCGGTTTTGAGTGGGACGAACTCTTTTACGCTTCAGACTACTTTGAGAAATTTTACGAAGCGGCGATTACCTTAATTAAAAAAGGGCTCGCCTATGTGGATGATAGTACCCCCGAAGAGCTCCGTGCAATGCGTGGAACCTTAACAGAGCCGGGCGTTAACTCCCCCTATCGAGATCGCTCTGTAGAGGAGAACTTAGATCTTTTTGCTCGTATGCGCGCAGGTGAATTTAAAGATGGGGAGAAAATCTTACGGGCTAAAATTGATATGGCATCGCCCAACATGAATATGCGCGATCCCACCCTCTATCGTATTCGTCACGAAACTCATCACCAAACTGGCGATAAATGGTGCATCTACCCGATGTATGATTTTGCTCATGCTTTAAGTGATGCATTTGAAGGAATCACCCACTCGCTCTGTACCCTTGAGTTTGAGGATCATCGCCCTCTTTATGATTGGTGCGTTGAACATACAGAAGTCCCTCACACACCGCGTCAATATGAATTTTCGCGCCTCAATTTAGAGTACGCCATTACCTCGAAACGCCGTTTAACAGAACTTGTTGAGGCTGGCATTGTTGATGGCTGGGATGATCCCCGAATGCCAACTATTGCAGGTCTTCGACGCCGCGGTTGCCCTCCTGAGGCACTACGTCTCTTCTGCGACCGTATCGGCGTAACAAAATCCGATAATATCATCGAAATGCAGCAGCTTAACCAAGCGATGCGTGATGTTTTAAATCCTAAAGCAGAACGTCGCATGGCAGTACTCGATCCTGTAAAAGTAACACTCACTAACTTTGATACCCCAGAGGTATTAAATGTCGCAAATCATCCCCAAGATGAGAGCCGCGGCACCCGTGAGATCACCTTTACAAAAGAGCTCTATATTGATCGCTCTGACTTTAGAGAGGAGGCTAATCGTCGCTATAAACGCTTAGTGCTCGATGGATATGTTCGTCTGCGCGGGGCGTATATTATTCACGCTACCGATGTGAAAAAAGATGCCGATGGTGAAATCACTGAAATTATTGCAGAGATCGTTCCTGGTACTTTAGGTAAAAATGTCGAAGGAGTTAAAGCTCGCGGTGTTATCCAGTGGGTTTCTGCAACAGAGGCGATCGATATCACCGTAAATAATTACGATATTCTCTTTACAACCCCTAATCCTGCGGCTGTTGAAGGAGATGTGTTCGATTATGTGAACAAAGAATCCCTTGTAGTGAAAACGGCTAAGGCAGAGCCTTCTCTTAAAGCGGCTGAAGCTGAAGTGGCTTATCAGTTTGAACGTGTTGGCTATTATGCCCGTGATCCAAAAGCTGAAGGCTTAGAATTTAACCTTGTAGTCGCACTAAAAGACAGCTTTGGAGAGTAACGTTGTCGGAAATTATTAATTATGGCCCCTCATTGCTTGAGGGGTTTTTCATCACCATTGCGCTGGGAGTTCTCTCCTTTGTTATCGCGGTTTTTTTAGGACTAGGATCGGCAATGCTCTCCTTTAGCAAGCATCGCCCTATTCGTGCCCTTTCAAAAATTTATACTACGGTCATTCGCGGAATTCCTGACATTGTATTGATCTTTCTTCTCTTTTTTGGAATTCAGACATTACTGAATCTCATTACTGATTTTTTAGGGCTTGCCCCCCTCTTTTTAAATCCCTTTGTCTCTGGAATTATCACCATCGGGCTGATCTTTGGTGCGTTTATTTCTGAAACTTTTCGGGGAGCTATTTTAGCTGTGCCCAAAGGGCAGTTTGAGTCCTGCATCGCTCTGGGAATGCCTAAAAAGCGCTATTATCGACGGATCATTTTCCCTCAAGCGATGCGTTTTGCTCTTCCGGGATTAAGCAATAATTGGTTAGTGATGTTAAAAACAACCGCCCTTGTCTCCTTAATTGGATTGCATGATCTTGTCTTTATGGCGAACAATGCAGGAAAAGCTACACGCATGACCTTTGATTTCTATATGGTTACGGCGCTGGGTTTTTTGGCACTGACCAGCGTATCTATCCTTTTAATTAAGTTTTTAGAGAAACGTTATAGCGTTGGATTTAAAAGTGAGGTCTCCCTATGATGGATGCAATTATTGCTGAACTGCCCGATCTCTTACCTGCGATCTGGCTGACGATCCAGCTCACCTTTATCTCCTCGCTCATTGGGCTTCTCTTAGCTGTGCCGCTCTCGATCTTATCCCTCTCCAAAAATGGAGCAATAAGATGGCCTATTGAAGCCTTTAGTTACTTCTTTAGAGGAACGCCGCTACTTATTCAGATCTACCTCCTCTATTTTGGATTAGGTCAATTTGAAGCGGTAAGAAATAGCGGTTGGCTTTGGGATAATGTATTAACCGATGCTTATAAGTGTGTACTGATTGCCTTTACCCTCAATACTTGCGCCTATACTATAGAGATCTTTAAAGGCTCTATTAAAAATACTTCTAAGGGTGAGATTGAAGCAGGAATCGCTTTTGGCATGAGTAAATTTACGCTTTTCCGCCGGATTATCTTCCCTTCCGGTTTCCGCCGTGCTCTTCCTGCCTATAGCAATGAGGTGATCTTTATGCTTCACGGAACGGCACAAGCTTCAGTATTAGCATTAGTGGATATTTTAGGCTGGGCTCGTAGAGTCTATAGTATTACCTACTCCCCCTTTATTCCCTTCTTAATCGCTGCAGTGGCGTATTTAGCTTTAACATTTTTACTTGTAATGCTCTTTCGTTACTGCGAGCGCCGCTGGCTCTCCTACTTAACACCTTAAAAAGCTCTTAAGAAGGCCGTAAAAGATATAGCCACTTTTCATAGATCACAAAAAGCTCTCTACCCCCTTAAGGGCAGAGAGCTTTTTTATCACTTAAGCAATTATCATCACAAGCATTAAAGAAAGTAGAGCCCATTTAAGCCCTTTAACCTTGTCGTAAAATCGCCAACTCCTCTTCGCTTAAGGGTTCATTATTTTGCAGTTTTGCCAACACTCGTTTTAAAGGAGACTCCCCTTTAGCTAATTGCCGTAAAAGGTCATCAAGCTCTGCGGCCTGAAGCTCCTCCTCGAGCATCACCTCTTGCGCTACTAGGCGTTGAAGCCAGCCGATCCACTCCTCTTCTCGAAAAAAGTTAAGAAGCTGTGCGGTGTGAGCTAAATCCTCATAATCTTTAATCGTAGCAATAATCTCATAAAGTATATTCTGCTGCGGATCATCACTCTCTAATAAAAAATGGATCCCCTTGAGCTCTCGCGCTAGAGCAAGATTATTTAAAATCAGAATCAAAATTCGATCTACTAAAGTCTGATTTCCTTGAAATTGCACCTGCCTTCTTGCTACTCGCCCCCGACGTACATGTCGATTGAGGAGCTCTTCCCCTAAATTAGTTCGTCGTGCCAGCTCAGCCCTTAAGAAATCACGCAAGGGAATATCTTTCATCCCATTGATCATCTCTCCTGCACGCTCAAGCAGTAGCGAGCGCCCTTCTAAAGAGCTCATATCGATCTCAGCTTCATTCGCCTCAAAAAGATATTGCGAGAGAGGCATCGCCCCTTTAACAGCTGATAAAAAGGCCTCTTTACCCTCTTTTTGCACAAATGTATCGGGGTCTTCCCCTTCGGGGAGAAAGAGGAAAGCGATCTCTTTTCCGGCAGATAAAACCGGCAGCGCCTGCTCAAGTGCCTTACGAGCCGCTGCTTTTCCTGCTCGATCTCCATCAAAGCAGAAGATCACCGATGAGGTGTAGCGCAAAAGAATCTCAATTTGGCGTGAGCCGATGGCCGTTCCTAAAGTTGCAACGCTATTGCCGATACCATAATGGGCTAGCATCACGACATCCATATAACCCTCAACGACAATGATGCACTTATAATCCCGTTGATATTTACGCAACTCATAGAGCCCGTAAAGCTCCTCCCCCTTCTTAAAAAGGGGCGTTTCAGGGGAGTTTAAATATTTGGGTTCGCCCTCGCCAAGCACACGACCACCAAAGGCGATAGTATCTCCCTTCCGATTTCGAATAGGAAAGATAATACGATCCCGAAAACGGTCATAACGGCGGTTATTTGATTCACTTAAGAGCCCCGCTTCTAAAAGTTCTGCCTCGGGAATTTTATGTTTCGTCAGCTCACTCATTAAGCTATTCCAACTATCTGGGGCAAATCCGATACCATATTTTTTAGCATCTTCCCCCGATAATCCCCGACTCTGCAGGTAAGCAATCGCCCGTTCACGATCGGGATGAGTACGGAGCTGATTTCGATAAAAAGCATCTGCCATAGCAGTAACTTGCTGCAGATTTTTCTGTCGTTCTGCTCGTTCCGGAGAGTAGTTTTGCGAACGCTCATAGGGGACTTCCACCCCTTCTATTTGGGCAAGCACCTCCACCGCTTCAGGGAATTCAAGACGCTCATACTCCATCAAAAAAGTAATTACATTCCCCGAAGCACCACACCCAAAGCAATAATAGTACTGCTTTGGCTCATTGACGTTAAAAGAAGGGGTCTTCTCATCATGAAAAGGGCAACACGCCTTATAGTTACTCCCAGAGCGTTTTAACGGTACACGCTGATTAATCAGCCCGACAATATCGGCCCGAGCAATCAGACTATCGATAAACTCTCGAGGAATAAAACCCTTACCACTCATATTAGTTTAAGCGCTCCTTTACCCACGCGCTCACCTGCCCCATATCTGCTTTTCCCAAGAGAAGAGGTCGTATAAGTCCCATCACGCGCCCCATGCCACTCATATCTGATACACCAAGCTCTTTAATGGCATTATCGATAATCTCTAAAACCTTCTCCTCTTCAAGCTGCTCAGGAAGGTAAGGAAGCACAAAGGCTAATTGTCGCTCCTCGGCCTCTACAAGATCGGCTCGATCGGCAGTTTTAAATTGGGCAATCGACTCCCGGCGCTGATTGACGATACGATTTAAGATACCGATATACTCCTCTTCCGTAAGCGCTTCACCCTTTTTCTGTAATTCCGCCTCTTGAATTTCTGCCATAATCGAGCGAAGTGTCGTGACCTTTTCACGCTCTTTTGCGCGCATGGCATCTTTAATATCATTTTGTAATTGTGCTTTCATCATTATCCTTCGCCCTTCGGGCTTCATATAAGTAAATTAAAATAAATAATTAACGTTAAAAGTAACTTCGTAACCGCTTAAGGCTTATATTCCCCTCAAAACAGTATTCATAAATAAATAAAAATAGCGTTCTATTTTAAGCTAAATTTCCGCTTAAGGGGCACTCTTTATAATACAAACGCCCCTATAAAAAAGGGAAGCCTACGCCTCCCCTTCAAGCAATAAAAATTATGCGCCCATTTTAAAAGTATTGGCGAATCTCGTCACTACTTAATGTTTTGCCATTAACATTCCAGAGCTGATCTTTATATTGAATCTCTACAGCGATACCTTCATCGGTAATTTTAAAAGCATCAACATCACCCTGATCCATTAATGAGAGAAGCATCATCCCCTGCTCAAAGAGAAGCTCTGCTCCTTTACGGGCACTATCTCGATCTTTAAACTCCCCTTCGGCCATTAAAAAGCTGCTGGCTACTTCCGCAAAATAGCTTTTGGGAAGATCCGCTTTTAGATAGAGAGAATCTACATATTGTGTGACAAAATCGGGGAATTCATCCGCTTCTAGAAGATCCTCGAGTTTTTCACCCGAATGAATCATCTCCACTAAATCTTTATTGGGCACAACTGCTAAATCCCCGCGGAATTCACTCTCTTGATAATGAGCTTTAAATTGAGCGTTCAGCGTTGTTCCATCGATAATGTAATTACTCAACATATCACTTAAAATTGCGAAAGCTTGCTCATTATCTAAGGTCTCTTGATAGCGAAGCTCGGAGACCTTTTCTGCCGATTTTTCGAGATTGCTAAAATAATCTTCTGAAATAGGTGCTAGGTTATAATTAAACTCAAAATTTCCAAAGCGAATATCGCTCTTTAAACCTTTCTGTTTAAGCACAACCTCATCGAGCTTAAACTCTCCCCGATACTCGAGCTGATCATGATTCTTTTCAACCTTGTTCATCGCCTTAAAACGGGGTGAAAAGAATTCCCGTAAGGTTTCTGGCGCCATCAGTTTAGTTAAAGAGAGATCCTGCAATTCAAATAAGGTCTGTGCATAATTATTCTCTGCCTCATACTTTTGAACAAGCGTCCCCTTTTGGGCATTCAACTTCCCACGGCGACGATTGTTATTATCAAACACCAGCTCAAGATCCCGACCATCAAAATGGTTATTCCAACTTAAGAGCGAGTTAAAATCTTCATCAAAATTATATTGAGTCTGATTATGGATCCCCTTAATTTTTAGCTCCCCATCTTCAAGCCCAAAGCTCGTTAAGGGTTTTCGCTGATTTCCAAACTCCACACTGCGCTCATAACGCTTTGCCGCTCGGTCGATCTGCCCTTGCATATCGCCCTCTTCAAGCTTAAAGCTAAAACGGCGATCATTATCTCCTAAAACAGTCACTAAAAGAGAGACTTTAGAGCGAAGTGTCGCCATTCCCCCTTTTTCAGAATAGTTGGTGAAAAGTGCAGCCCCCTCCTCCGAAAGCTCCACAATATCTTCTGCCCGATGACTTAAATTAAGAAGAGACTTAACACTATAGTCCACCTGCTCATCACTACTGCTGAGCGCTTTATAGGTCACATTATCCGCCGAAAATGCACCAATATAAGGCCTCATGATCTCTTTTTGAATGGCTGAATAATCCTTTTCAAAGAGCTCCACAGGAGATCCTTGCGCATAAGAGAGCCCGCCTAGTGAAATGATAAGAGCAAGTTGAAGAATATTTTTTTTCATTGAGATGTCCCCTTTTTTATAGTTATTACCTCTTCAGGGTAGCATGATCCTGCAAGAGTTTTGGTAGAAACATCAAAAAAGAGCCACTTAATTTTAACTATTTTGCATTCGCTGAAATGCCTCTAAAAGAAGGCCAAAATCTGCGCCCTCTTTATGCATATTTTCACTTAAGTGACGGCGCCAAATTCGACTTTTAGGTTGATTGTGAAAGAGTCCAAGCATATGGCGTGCGATATGATTTAAACGCCCCCCTTGGTTAATATGAGCTGTGATATAGGGCTCCATGGCCATTAGAATCTCTTCCCGAGTTAAAGGTGACTGTTCCACCCCAAAAATGGTGCTATCAACCTCCGATAATTGATAAGGATTATGATAAATCGCTCGCCCTAGCATCACACTATCAATACTCTCTAAATATCCCTTTGCCTCTGCAATTGTCTGAATTCCGCCATTAAGTCCAATGGTTAACTCAGGATAGGCCCTCTTTATCTCAAAAACCCTATCGTAATTAAGAGGAGGAATATCACGATTCTCTTTAGGAGAGAGCCCCGAGAGCCAGGCTTTACGGGCATGAAGAATAAAGGTATGACAACCTCGATCCCGGATTACCTCAATAAATCGGGCTAGAAACTCATAACTCTCTTCGTGATCAATGCCGATTCTTGCCTTAATCGTAACTGGTAGAGTGGTAGCTTCTGCCATAGCTGAATAGCAATCTGCCACAAGTTCCGGCGTCTCCATCAAACAGGCACCAAAGCCCCCGTTCTGAACACGATCAGAAGGACAACCACAATTGAGATTTATCTCACTATATCCAAACTCCTCCCCTATTTTAGCTGCTTGTGCTAAAGCGGTAGGATCAGAACCTCCCAGCTGCAATGCTACCGGCCCCTTTTCGCTAAAGGCTAAATGCCGCTCTTGATCGCCATGCAAAATCGCACCGGTGGTGACCATTTCGCTATAAAGAAGCGCCATCTCACTCATCACACGGTAAAAATAGCGACAATGGCGATCAGTCCAATCGAGCATTGGCGCCACACTAAATTGAGGATAATGGGTCTCTCTTACCATTCTTTTATCACTTCTCATTCCATTTAATCATCATTAAGAGTCACTACTCACGCTTTAGAAATCACTTCCTATTTTAGCCCGCCTTCTATGAAGAAAAAACCTCTTCAAATATAAAAAATCCCCTTACAAAGATGTAAGAGGATTTAAGTTTTATTGGTTAATTTTAACCGGCGATTGAATATTTACTCTTTAAGTAAAATTTTATCCTTATATTGATTCAACAATTAATCAATATCTAAGAAGCTCTTCAAGCTCTCTGAGCGATTGGGATGACGCAACTTACGCAACGCTTTTGCTTCGATCTGACGAATCCGCTCACGGGTGACATCAAACTGCTTACCCACCTCTTCGAGCGTATGGTCTGTATTCATATCGATTCCGAAACGCATTCTTAAAACCTTCGCCTCCCGAGCAGTTAAAGTACTTAACACCTCTCGAGTTGCATGATTTAAACCATCATCCGTTGCTGAATCCATCGGTGAGACTGCAAAGACATCTTCAATAAAGTCGCCTAAGCTAGAATCTTCATCATCCCCTACGGGGGTCTCCATTGAGACTGGCTCTCGGGCAATTTTAAGGACTTTACGCACACGATCTTCCGTCTCATCCATCTCTACAGCAATCTCCTCGGGAGTAGGCTCACGACCAAGCTCCTGAAGTAGCTGACGAGAGATACGATTGAGTTTGTTAATGGTTTCGATCATATGCACAGGGATACGAATTGTACGCGCCTGGTCCGCAATTGAACGGGTAATCGCCTGACGAATCCACCAGGTAGCATAGGTCGAAAACTTATATCCCCGGCGATATTCAAACTTATCTACCGCCTTCATCAAGCCGATATTTCCTTCTTGAATAAGGTCGAGAAATTGCAAACCGCGATTGGTATATTTCTTCGCAATAGAGATAACAAGACGCAAGTTTGCCTCGATCATCTCACGTTTTGCTCTTCTTGCTTTTGCTTCTCCAATGGAGATCTGACGGTTGATCTCTTTAATCTCGTAGATAGAGAGATCAGTCTCCTCTTCAATCTCTGCTAAACGATCTTGATATTTGAAGATCTGATCTTGATGCTCTTTTAAAACCTCTACATATTTAGCTTTACGTTTAAAAAGATCATCTGTAAAGATCGCTTTATTCGCTTCGTTACGGGGGAAGACTTTTAAAAACTCACGGCGGGGCATTTTAGCTTTAGAGACACAGATCGCCATAATTCGACGCTCTTGCGGGCGAATACGATCGATCGTCTCACGAAGCATCTCATACATCTCTTCTTGCAATTTAGGGGCAAGTTGGAACTCCATAAATTTCTCGCGAAGTTCCGCACGAGCTTCCCCAAGCTCTTTTGAGACATCTCCGCCAACTTTCTTTTTCAGTTTGTTGAGGTTATCAACAATTTTTTGTAACTCACCGATCTTCTCTGCTAAAAGTTCTGGATCAGGACCATTAGAGTTATCTTCAACCTCCACCTCTTCATCATCTTTCTCTTCATCTTCAAGGTAGAAGCTTGGGTCTACAAAACCTGTAGCAATATCAGTTAAACGACGCTCATTTTTAATTGCATCGTGGTAAGAATCTATTAAGTGGTAAGTCGCAGGAATATAGAGCGCTAATGAGAAGAGCGCCTCTTGCAAGCCCTCCTCAATACGAATAGCGATCTCTTTCTCTTCCTCCCGGGTAAGAAGATCCACCGTTCCCATTTCTCGCATATACATACGTACTGGGTCTGTGGTTCTGCCAATCTCTTCATTATCGATATTTGCGAGAACTTCGGCTGCTTCTTCTACAGCGTCATCAGCATCTGCCGGCTCACTCAACATCAAAGTATCTTCATCTGGAGTCTCCTCATGTACCGGGATTCCCATATCTGAAATCATGCCAATGATGCTTTCGATCTGCTCAGGATCCACCATACCTTTGGGGAGATGGTCGTTCACTTCCGCATAGGTCAAGTATCCTTGCTCCTTTCCGAAAGCGATAAGCTTTTTGATCTGCTCTTTTTTAAGCTGTTCCTGCTTTTTTGTATCTGTCTGACTCATAACTTAGAATGAAATCCTCGGCTAATGACTTTACGAATAGTAATAATTTCTCCAACACCTAAGGATAGCATAAAAAGGGATTTTTTGCTTGGGGAATTGAGGATTGCGCCCCGCAAATGAGAAAGCCCCCAACGCCCTATCTCCATAAGGCTTGGAGGCTCTTTTAAAATTGCTCATTTTAAACTTTATCGATTCTTCTCAAAGGCCAAAGGGGCATTTAATACCTTAATCCTCAACTTCGGGATATTGATCGCCATCGCATTAGCCAGCAAGATCGTGGTACATCTCCTCTTCTTCCTGCATAATACGTTTCAGTTTATCGAGCGCTTTAAGCTGGATCTGGCGTACCTTATCCCGGGAGATACCGAGCATCTTACCGGTTTTCTCTAACGTAGTTTTCTCCCGACCATTCACCCCGAAACGCAACTCAATCACCTCTCGAGATTGTTCATCTAACTCAGCAATTCCCGCCTCTAATCCCTGATAGAGCTTCGCCTCTAAAAGTGAATCGAGCGCCTGCCCCATATCCCGCTCACTCTCAACTACATCATAAAAAGAGCCATTCCCTTCGCTGCTAAATTCCGCATCTAAGGAGAGTGTGGTCTCATTATTAATATAGAGCTCCATCACCTCTGCTAGAGGCTTATCCACCTCTTTGGCGATCTCTTCTAAAGTGGCCTCCCGGTTGAGTTTTGCGCTTATCTCTTTTTGCACTTTAAGCTGAGAATTAATCGCTTTATTCACATGAATAGGGAGACGAATCGTTCGCCCAAGATTCATAATCGCACGCTCGATATAGTGACGAATCCACCACACGGCATAAGTGGAGAAACGATAGCCCTTCTCTGGCTCAAACTTACCAATCGCATGCATTAACCCAAAGTTTCCTTCGGAGATTAGATCTAATAGATCCAATCCGCGATTTTCATACTTTTGTGCCACCGAGATCACCAGGCGTAAATTACGCTCCACCATGGTATTGATCGCATATTGATCCCCCTCTTTTGCTTTTGTAGCCACCTCAAGCTCCTCTTCGGGTGTTAAAAGATCAAACTCACCAATTTCGGAGTAGTAGGTATAGAGGATATTTTCATGTTGAGCATGGCGATTTTCGCTCTCTTCGAGAATACGCTCAAACTCTGTTTGGGAATCTTCTTGTGTATCGAGCTCAAAGTCGTATCCATTTGGCTCAAGAAGTTGCTCATTTTTGTGCAATTCAACATTGTTAGTCATAGTATTCTCCTTCCTATTGAAAACTATCTGCTAACGAGACTCCTACCGAGTTCTTCAAGCTCCTGCTTATTCTCGCTAACTCAATAGCTTATTGAACTATGACCTCATAATGCGCTCTATTTAGGCTGAGGCAAATTTTAAAAAAGTTAAAAAGTTATTAAATAATTCATATTGACAATTAGTGTGAACTTTCTTTACCTTGCCCAGCTAATAAGACTCCCTTAAACCCCTCTCATAATGGGCTTATTCAAAGATAAAAGAGCCTTATAAAGCTCATAAAAAGGAGCAATAAAGAGAGAAATTTACCTTATCCGGATGATGTAAATGTTGTAAATGAGCTAAAAACTCTTATTTTCTAGGGAAAGCGTACCCGAGCTCTTAACTATTTCCCCACTATCCAGAGTGTTAAAGGGGAGCTTTACGAGCTTTCTTTATTGAAGATATAGGTAAAATAAAACAGAGAGAAAATAAAAGGCCATAAATCATTTTATGACCTTTTGAAGATTTTGATGAGTTTTAAACCGAACATTAAGCAAAAATGCAGATTCTCTACTGAGATCTTAAACTTTCAAACCTAACTTTTGCTGCGCTTCCCTACGCTAGCTCTCTTTTTCGATCACTGCTTCAATAATCTCTAGCCCCTCTTCTAATAAGGAGCGGGAAGTCGCAAAATTGAGTCTGACATAACGGCTTGAAACCCCAAATGCAGCACCATTATTTAAGGCAAGCTTTCCTTCTAAAAGTTTTGCATGGGCGGATTCTCCAAGAACTGTCTCTCCAAAATCGAGCCAGAGAAGAAAAGTCGCTTCCGGAATCGTAAACTTTAATCCTGGAATTTTAGAGAGTCTCTCAACGGCATAATCTCGATTTTCTTTAAGATAAGCCTTCACCTCTTCAAGCCACTCATCTCCATAGTCAAATGCAAGTTCTGCCCCCTTAATAGCATAAACATTCATTCGGGAGACAAAACCCATCATTGCCGCTTCATACTCTTCCCGGAGAGATGCATTTTCAATAATTGCAAAACCACCCCCTAACCCTGGGAGATTAAAGGTCTTACTCGCCGAAATAAGTGTAATGGTATGTTCTCTTGCGGCATCACTGATTAAGGCGTAAGGCATATGTTTTTGATCGCTTAAATTAAGCTCAGCATGGATCTCATCAGAAAGCACCAAAAGATTGTGCTTAACGGCGAATCTTTCAAATTCTGCGAGCTCTTCGGGGGTAAAGACTCTGCCCGAAGGATTATGGGGGCTGCAGAGCATAAAGAGCTCACTATCCCCATTTACTTTCGATTCCATAGCGGCAAAATCGATCTCATAATAGAGCTCATTATCTCCCCGAGGGATCTCTTTTAGTGGAACCTCAACTTTTTCGAGCCCCACATTTTTACTCACCTCAAAAAAAGGGGGATACGCCGGGGTATGAAAGAGATAATTGGCCGCCGGATTTCTCCGCTTTGCCACATTTGCAGCAATATTAAAGCCCGCTACTAAGCTAGGTAGCATCACGATATCATCGGGGTGAATGCTCCAACCATAGAGTTTTTTTAGCCGGTAGATAATGGCATCTAACAGACGGCTCGGACGGGTTTTTCCATAGCCATACACCCCATTTTCAGAGATCTTTTTTAACCCCTCGATCACCTCTTTAGGGGACTTAAAGTCCATATCCGCAATCCACATAGGTAAAACATCTTCCGGATAGGCTGTCCATTTATCGGAGTTATTATTGCGACGATTCACCACTTCATCGAAATTGTAACGTTTTTCAGCCCCCTCTAAATCGGCCGAAAATACATAATCCTCTTTCATCTCTACCTCCTTAAATTGCTCTTATCCAACTACTTTAATTTTACCAATAACGCTTTTAAGAGCTCATAAAAGCGCTCAACACTGGGGATATTCACCCGCTCATCGGGAGAGTGCGCGCCTTCAATAGTAGGCCCAAAACTCACCATCTCTAAATGGGGATAGATCTCCCCGAGAAGTCCCGTTTCTAAACCTGCATGCATAACAGAGACCTTCATCTCTTCCCCTACAATCTCTCGGTAAGCCTCCAAAAGTGCATGATAAGGGCGAGAGTCTAAATTAGGCTCCCAAGCAGGATAATCATTCCCCTCCTCTAAAAAGCAGTCACTCATAACACTAAGCGCTTTAATCCGTGTGCGCACAAGATCTAACCCTCCCTCAGCAACAGAGCGAGCAAGAAGAGCAATCTTTAGCCCCCCTGCTTGATCAATATTTACAACCCCGAGATTACAACTTGTCTCCACCACAGGAAGCTCCACCGATTGCCGCAAAACACCATTGGGAAGAAGCACTAAAAGGTTAAGCAGCAACTGGGAGAGCTCAGCATCCATAGAAACCCCAGATTCCACTGCCTGTAATGTAAGCGTCACTTCCTCATCTATTTTACGTAAGCGATGCTTAAGGGCTTTTTCTGCTTGAGCAATATGGGCCTTAAAATCAGCATCATGCGGGGTATGAATCGCCACGACAGCTCGCGCTGATCGAGGAATCGCATTTCGTAAAGATCCCCCTTTAAAAGAGAGTAGTCGAAGAGCATAGTGGTGGGAAAAATCGGCTAATACTTCCGCTAATAATTGGTTAGCATTACCAAGCTCCTTGTGAATATCGAGCCCTGAATGCCCCCCTTTTAGACCTTCAAGAAGCACTTCATAACAGTTACCCCGTTCATCACAATCAAAATAGAGCTCTCGGCTCAATACAAAATCTGTACCGCCGGCACAACCTACGGTGCACTCCCCTTCCGTTTCACTATCTAAATTAATAAGATAATTCCCTTCGATAAATCCTGGTTGCAGATTACGCACTCCACCCATACCCATCTCTTCATCTACTGTTAGAAGCACCTCTAATGGGCCATGCTGAGCTGTTTCATCTTCTAAAATCGCAATGGCAGCCGCCACCCCCACACCATTATCTGCACCAAGAGTCGTATCTGTAGCGTAGAGCCAATCCCCTTTTACCACTAACTGTAAAGGATCTTTCTCAAAATCATGGGGACTAGAATCTCGTTTCTGGCAAACCATATCGATATGCCCTTGCAAGATCACTTTAGGAGCATCTTCGTAGCCTTTAGTTGCCGGCTTACGGATCACAATATTCCCGATCGCATCTTCAGCAAAGTCAAAACCTCTCGCTTTCGCATACTCCCGGTAAAAGGCTCGAATCTTCTCCTCTTTTTTAGAAGGACGGGGAATCTCACTCATCTTAGCGAAATGTTGCCACAACAATTGGGGGGCTTTTTCCTTAATCACACTCATTATCCTTACACTTATCCATCTTTATCGTTTTTATCCACTATAGCCTTACAGGTAAAAACTTTTATATCCATTCATACCTCTAAGTCACAAAATAGTAGACGTTATTTCCTTCCATTTTATACAAAGTTCCTTTAAAGCGGGGGAATTTTACAAAAAGTTTTTTAGTGTTATAAAACCGATTAGCATCGTTTTCCTTTTATGAATAACGATATTAAACCGATTGATAAAATAGGCTTTAAAAGAAATTTAATCGCAATTACAATATTAATCACGATTAAATTATGATATAAAAAAGAGGCTATTAAAGAGATCTCTCGCCTATCGCTAAAAATAATCGCTAAAAATAGCTAAAACGAAATAAAGCATAAACGCGTGAGAATCCCTCTCCCAGAGGGCTCTTTTGAGGTTTTATATATTTATAGAAAGGAAAACTCATGAAATTATTTAAACGCACATCACTTGTTTTAGGGCTTATCGGCCTCGGTATGACTTTTGCAAGCGCAAAAGATGTCACCGTCTTTGCGGCAGCTTCCTTACAAAACGCCATTGATGAAGTCACTGAGCTCTACAATAAAGAGGTAAAAGAGAGCAATATTGAGCGTCTTTATGACTCCTCTTCTAACCTTGCACGCCAAATTGAGCAAGGTGCTCCGGCGGATATCTTTATTTCAGCCAATCAAAACTGGATGGATTACCTCGAAGAGCGCAGCTTAGTAGAAAAAGATACCCGTGCAAATATTGTCAAAAATGAGCTTGCGATCATCACCAATAAAGAGAACGATAAAATTTACGAGATTAAGTTCGATTCTAATGAGTATTGGGCAGAGCTCCTTGAAGATACCCGTTTAGCCGTGGGCGATCCCGATCACGTACCTGTGGGGATGTATGCTAAAACTGCCTTTAATAATTTAGGGGTTTGGAAAACTGTTGAGCCCCGTGTTGCAGCGGCGCAAAACGTACGGGCGGCCCTTCTTTTAGTAGAAGTGAAAGAGGCTGAAATCGGCATTGTTTACTCTTCTGATGCGAGTGTGAGCGAAAAGGTTAAAACCATTACCACCTTCCCCGATGAGCTTCATGATCCTATCGAGTACCCTATCGCGATTATGAAAGGGCGGGATAATGCAGAGAGCAAAAGCTTCTACAACTATCTTTTAGGTGAGGATGCCAAAGAGATCTTTAAGAAGTATGGTTTTGCCATTCCAGCTAATGAATAAAACTCTCTTCTCCTTTGAGCGTGATTTTTATTATAACGATCATGAATAGAGGGGAAGAAAAGATCCATTTAAAATCTCTCACTTAAAACCTTATGGAAAAGAGGATTTAGATCGGATCTAAAAAAATTAGAAAGGGTAGTAGCCATGCTTCTACCCTTTTCTCTATTCTGCTCTTGCCTGCTTTATGGCCCTCTCTTCTTATAATGCAGAAACTCTAACATTTAGCGAGGATCGATATGTTTCTTTCAGATTATGAATGGCAAGTGATTCAGCTTAGCCTTAAAATTGGTGGCGTTGCGGTGGCGGCAAGCCTTCCTTTTGGTATTCTTTGTGCGTGGCTATTGGCACGTAAAGAGTTTCATGGCAAAGCGCTGCTCGATGGTTTTATCAGCCTCCCCCTTGTGTTGCCCCCAGTGGTGATCGGTTATCTTCTTTTAGTGACAATGGGGAAAAATGGCTATATCGGCAAATGGCTCGATTCGATCTTTGGCATCACCTTTAGTTTTAACTGGAAAGGAGCAGCGCTTGCCTCTGCGGTCGTCTCTTTCCCCCTTTTAGTACGCGCTATTCGTTTAAGTTTTGAAGCCATTAATCAAAATTTAGAATTTGCAGCTCGAAGCTTAGGTGCGGGATATTTAAGAGTCTTTTTTACCATCACTCTCCCCCTTGCCATGCCGGGTATTATTTCGGGCATTGTGCTCTCTTTTGCACGCTCTCTTGGAGAGTTTGGCGCTACGATCACTTTTGTCTCCAATATTCCGGGAGAAACTCGCACCCTTCCTCTTGCGATGTATACGCTGATTCAAGTTCCCAACCAAGAGCACGAAACCATGCGTCTTTGTATTATCGCCATTGTGATCTCACTCGTTGCCCTGTTAGCTTCAGAGTGGCTCAACAATAATCATAAAAAACGACTCGGCATCGCTTAAGTTCGCTAAAATGGGAGCATACTGATGATTAAAATAGATATTACCCACGATTTTAAGAGCTTTATCTTTCGTGCAGATTTAGAGATTCCAGCTAAAGGAGTCACCTCTATTTTTGGGCAATCGGGATCGGGAAAAACCACATTACTCAACTTTCTTTCTGGTAAGATGAAACCGCAACAGGGTTATATTGCGATCAACGACCGTATTTTAGTCGATACTGAGCGAAAAATTCATCTTCCCCCCCATAAGCGGGAGATCGGTTACGTTTTTCAAGAATCGAATCTATTTCCCCACTACTCGGTACGGGGCAATCTCTTTTATGGCTCAAAAACAAAAAATGAAGCCAAGCTTATGGAGATCTCCGAGCTGTTAGATATTGTGCCTCTGCTTGATAAACGCATCGCCTTTCTCTCGGGCGGAGAGAAGCAACGTATCGCCATTGGCCGGGCGCTTTTAAGTGAACCCTCTCTTCTTTTAATGGATGAGCCACTTGCCTCGCTAGATCAAGCCCGTAAAGAAGAGATTTTAGGTTACTTAGAAAAAATCACCCAAAACACCACAATCCCAATTCTCTATGTCACCCATAACCGTGAGGAAGCACGAAGGCTCTCTACACATTTTGTAGCCGTTAACCGAGGGGAGACGGCCCTTAAACCTATATCAGAACTGATCTGATCTCCCCCTATTAAAGTGGAGAAAGCTCCTTAATTTTTGGACAAAGTTTCCCTCTCTCAACAAATCTGTGCTAACTTTTGAGTACACGTTTTGATCGATGTGAAATAAGGCCAAAGGTTTTTTTACCCCTTCTTTTTTGGGTTTTGCATAACTTAATGAAAACATTAAGAGAAGTATCGAAAAAGAGAACGCCTTACCCTTCACACCCCTATAAAACTTAAAGGATATTCATGAAATTACGTCATTTAACGCTGATTCTAGCACTCTCCCCCTTAACCGTTATGGCTAAAACACCCACAGCGGCTGAGCGTATCTCAGAGGCGAACTTTAATTACTGCATGGAAGAGATCTTGGCGGAAGAGCAATTTTGCCGCTGCACCTCCGATATTTACAAAAAGGCGGTAGCAGATAGCGATCTCACCGAGCCGGAGGTAGATCTTATGGTTCGCGCCTTTAGCGGGCAATTACCACTCGATGAATTTAGTGATGAAGATTTCGCCATCTCCGAAGGTTTGAGCGATAAAATCAACATGGAAGAGCATGAAGATGAGTTTATGCAGTGCGCCACCTATATTGAGAGCGAAGCCAATGGTGAGCTTGCCGAAGAGGTGGAAGAGGACGCCAGCGAAGAGCAAAAACGCGCCATTCGCGAAGCAGAAGAGATTGAGGCGATGGAAGATCTCGACACTGAAGATGACTTAATCGATGAGACACCTCTTACAAAAGAGGATGCAACAGAAGAGGTAGATCAAAAATCAACCCCCGTAAAAGCTGCTGAGAGCAAAGAGAAGAGACTTAAGGAAGAGGCCGAAAAAGCCAATAAAGAGGCTAAAAAAGCGCTTGAGGAGCTTAAAGAGAATGGGGACGCAGTAAAGAAAGATCTCAAAGAAGCGAAAAAAGATCTTAAAAAAACTGAAGAGAATCTCAAAGCTTTAGATTTTAAAGAGAAGAAATAGTGCCTTAAATCACTTTAAAATCTCAATAGATAAATAAAAATCCCGTTCAAACACCAAGATGAACGGGATTTTTTATGCTCTCTCTTTTAAAGCTTTCATAGGGCATCACTCTTTGGGCCTCTCTTCTGTAGAAGGGTTATCTTGATTCCAACCCTCATCCCACTCCTCTTTCCAGGCTCGATCTTCCCTATCCCACTCATCTTCAAAGAGCGGGGAATCATCATATACGGCCTCTTTTGAAGGTTTAGGAAGCGGATTTTCACGTTCCCTTTGTTGCAATCTTTTTAACTCTAAAAAAGGGAGAATAAAGAGCCAAAAGATAAGATAGAGCACCCCAAGGCTCCAATGGAGCCAAAATGCCCCGATCAACAAGATCATATGCCCAACACCGCTAAAGATCATACGGGAGTAGCTTAGCTCTTTAAAATCGCTCTGCCCTTTTGCCATTGGGCCTTCTCTCTTCTCTTTCATCTTTCTCTCCTCTATAAAAGATCTCTATTAGTGTAGGTGATTTTCTATCAATTTATGCGTAACGCTTAGATACTCCCCGAACGGCGATAATCTCTCAACTGTATCCAGAGGAAGAGTGCGGCAACAATCCCCGCTAAAAGATCGGCAAAAGGAATCGCCATCCAAACACCATCGAGCCCGAAAAAGCGGGGTAGTGTGAAAACGGCAGGAATAAGAAAGATCAATTGACGACTTAAACTTAAAAGAATGGAGTGGGAAACCTTACCAATACTCTGGAAAAACATCGTCACCACCACCTGAAAGCCCACTAAGGGGAAGAGAATCGTAACAATTTTAATGGAATTGATGGTTACCTCCGCCAACTCTGCTGAAGGGTTAAAGGGCGCTACCACCCAGTGGGGGACAAAAATCCCAATCGCCATCGCCACAGCACCAATCGCTACACCCACTTTAATCGTGTAGATCAACGCTTCCCGCATTCTTCCTATCGCTCCTGCTCCAAAACTATATCCAACAATAGGCTGCATCCCTTGCGTTAAGCCTAGTAATACCATCACCACAAGCATTAAGGTCACATTAGCGATAGTATACGCCGCCACTCCTACAGAGCCCCCATAAACACGGATCTGCTGAATAATAATAAAGACTACGCTACTAGAGACCACATGCATAATAAAGGGCGACATGCCGATACTAAGAATAGAGCGCACAATCTTAAAATTTAAACGAATTTTATCGAGCTTAAAATTGAGCAACGTTTTGCGACTAAAAAAGTGTTGCATCACAAAGAGCGTCCCGATCACCATTGAAAAGACAATGGAAAGTGCGGCTCCCTCAATCCCCCATTTAAAGGTATAGATAAAAAGTGGCGCTAAAATAGCATTAATCACAAGAGTTAAAAGCATTGTGTACATCGCTTTTTTGGGGTATCCGGAGGCCCGCATCATATTATTAAAGCTAAAGCAGAGATTTGAGAAGATCGCCCCGGGGAGAAAATACTTTAAAAAATCATAGGTATATTGATAAGTTCCCTCATCTGCCCCTAAAAGATAGACAATCGGCTCTAAAAAGAAGCGTAACGTTAAAGAGACTGAAAGCGTAATAATCAGCGTTAAGATTAAAGAGGTCCCCACCACCCGCTCGGCACTATCGAAATCCTCATTCCCAAGAAAGATCGAAATTCGACTCCCCGCCCCGGCGCCTACTAACATGCCAAAGGCTGCAATAATAATCATCACCGGCAGAGCTATGCCCATTGCGCTCATCGCATTATCATCGAGATAATCAGCATTCCCGATAAAAAAACGGGTAATAATATTGTAGAGCGCATTAACGGTACTCCCCACAATTGCCGGGAGCGCATATCTCCAGAGCAGACGATTGATAGGATCGTGCCGAAGCTCATAGAGCTGATCTTTATTAGCCATATTACCTCTCTTATTCTTATTATTTATCTCTATCTCTTTAGGCTTACTAAGGATGATCGTGTTAAACGATGATATGAGATACCCCGATCGGGAATGATTTTTACGGAACGCCTTATATTACCAAGCTTTCTCTATAATGAGGTGTTTTTTCCAAATTTAAAGACCGCCCCCTCCCTGCCCCTTTAATAAAGAGGATTTTAGGGAATAAAAAATCCACCCGGAGTCACTCCAGATGGATCTATGTTTATTATGTTTTTTGATACTTTTAGGGTATTTCGATTAGACCTTCATCGGCTTTACTCTACTCCCCAAAGATCACCTTAACTTAAGATTTAAAATGAACCCCCATCGCGCATGGCCCGATCGATCTTTTTGTCTGTCTTATATTGCGATAAAGCATAAACAGCCCAGATCGCAGCCGGCAGCCAACCTATAATGGTAAATTGCAAGATCAAGCAGATAATTCCGGCAAAAGGTCTACCAATGGTGAAAAAAGTAAGCCAAGGTAAGATTAAAGCAATTAGAAGACGCATAGCCTCCCCCTCCTATGTTGTTGTTCTATTTTGGGAGAATCCCAAAATGATAAGATTAGTTTAGTAGCTTTTAACATTTACAGAGCACTTCTTCGCCCCATACATTTTAAAAATCGATGATTTTCATCTCTCTAAATTTCTCTAATCTCTCATCTGGGAAACTTCTGGCACCTTCTAGCGTGCTTTAGTTTTGATAGCTATGGGTAGCAAAAAGTGCCCAGATAGCCGCAGGGAACCAACCGATTAAAGTGACTTGAAGGATCAAACATAAAATCCCTTCAAAGGGACGCCCCATGGTGAAAAAGGTTAACCAAGGAACTAAAATTGCAATGATATAGCGCATAACATCCTCCTTTTTTCTAATAGTTATTTTGTCTATGTCTTCAGAATACTCCTTTGATAGTGGTTGTTAAATTGCATTTATTTATGAAAATCAGCGCCTTATTTAATTTTTATAAGAGCCTCTTTTTATGCTTAATCTCTACTACACTGCTTATTTAAGCCGTGATATTGATCGGTAAACTATTTATTTTAAAGCACTCATAAAACTGTCTCTTTCACTTAAGAATCTTTCTCCATTCTATTACCCTCGCTTTTTTTATATATAGCAGAGAAATTGAATAAAATTTTATCTAAAAGGGGTATACTTTAAGTAAGAAGAAATTTGCGAAACCCCGCAATATTTAGGAAGTTATCGCAACTTCAGGGTTTATATTCACCCACTTAATGAGGAGTAAAATTATGCCTAAGTATAATAATATTTTAACAGCCATCGATGGTTCAGAAGCTTCCTTAAAAGCGCTCGAAAAAGCGATTGTGATGGCAAAACTCCATCACGCAACTCTCCATATCGCTCACGTTGTTGATATTCGTGCATATTCCCTTGCAGTGGCCTATCGCCAACCCCTTGAAGAGTATGCAGAAGATAATGCTAAAGAGATTCTTAAAGAAGCCAAAGAGAAAGCAACAGCAGCAGGCGTAAAAGCGGTAGAGACGCTCATTCGCCAAGGTGCTCCCCGCTCTGTAATTGCTAAAAAGATCGCCCCAGAAGTCAACGCTGACCTTATTGTTATGGGGGCGACCGGTTATGGCATGGTAGAACGCATGTTTATGGGTTCGGTATCAGAAAGCACGATGCGCCACGCCACTTGCGATGTTTTAGTCGTACGTGATTAATCGATCAATATAAAAAAACAAAATGAGCTCCTAAAAATAGGAGCTCTTCTCTTTTTTAGCCTGAAATCCTATAAACTTATGACGACCTCAAACACCCCCTCACCTTTAAAAATTCTTGTGGATGCCGATGCCATTCCAAATGTTTTAAAAGAGATTCTCTTTCGCCTTGCCAATCGCACACAGATCGAGGTAATTTTTGTGGCTAATAGCTGGATTAAAACGCCACCCTCCCGCTATATTAAGAGCCTTCAGGTCTCCCATGGGTTTGATATGGCCGATGATAAAATTGTCTCGCTGGCTAGTAAAAACGATTTAGTCATTACCGCCGATATTCCTCTTGCTGCCGAAGTATTAGCAAAAGGCGCTTTTGCCCTTAATCCCCGTGGAGATTTTTACGATAAGGGGACAATAAAAGCTAAACTCACCATGCGCGATTTTAACGAAACGCTCCGGTCAAGCGGCATTCAAACCAAAGGGCCCGAACCTCTTAACCAACGAGATCGCCAAAATTTCAGTAATGCGCTTGATCGGTGGGTGCGGGACTTTCTTTAGCTAATAAGCCAATGCATTAAACTCTCAACTTCTTCAAAATTCTTACATACGTCCTTTAAAGAACTTTCATTAACCTCTTTTTGGAAATCAGCCCAATGCGTGTCTTTTTTTCCTTTTAATCCCAAAGGCTTTTCAATAGCTCCAAAACGCCATACCCAAATATTTTTCTTGTTTTTAAAGTGCTCATGAAGCTTTGCTATATAAATTTGGACTTCTTCAGCTTCAGCGAACTTTTCAAGCCACTGGGTTTGAGTCATGTTATTTTTTTCACACTTTTTAGGTAAGTCGTTATCGTTAAACTCGACCCCCATAGGCTCACCTATTTTTTTCATCGCTGCTTTACATTCTTCTAAAATTGGCGAGCTTATATCGCATAGAAGATTACCCTCGACAGCATCTTTAAAGAGGAAATCTAAATCCGCAATAGTTTTAACTGAAAGACCCATTGCTTGAATAATCTCCATGGACTTTTTGAGACCACTCGCCCCTTCAAGGGAAATTAATGCATACTTTAGTTGCCCTAACGTTTTCTTGTGTATCTTTTGAAAAATAAAAGGTAAAAGAGTTTTTTCTGTTTTCCCTTCTACTAGAATAATTTTATCCGCAAATAGGAATTGTGAGGACTGCGTTAAAGAAAACAAAAAGCTAGCCTGATGTGTATGATTATTTATTGTCTGTTGAACAGCTTTTTTTAAACTCAGTCTAACATTTGTTCCTTGTTCGTTTTTATAGATCAACAAAGTATCTTCAGCCAGTTGAGCAGTTATCATCTGCGCTGAATGTGTGGAGATAACTACTTGATAGCCTAGTTTAGATAGCTTTAAGAGCGCCTCTCTTAGTTGTTCTATAGCGAATGGATGCAGATACAATTCCGGCTCATCAATAAGAAGCATTGTTGTGCCTGCTTCAGCACTCCCTTGTACCTCTGACAAATACTGAACTAAAGCCATTTGAATAGAACGCTGGGCTCCGTGCCATACGATTCAAAATCTCTAGCCTCTTCTAACTCATCAAAAACCTTAATAGTTCCTGTTTTAAATAAATCATTAAAATTAGGTACTTCAAAATGTAAGCGTACACCTATACCCGGGAAAAAGTCGCTTATCTTTTTATTAATCCCTTTATCTATCTCATCAAATATCTTAAAACGCTTTTCGCCGTCATAAGCCAAATGTTTGGAGACCTCTTGCAAAGCATCTTCTAAAATAGCGATCTGTTTACTTTCTATTTTTTCAGTTAACTTAGTTAATAACTTACCGATCGTAGAACTAGATTTATGTTTTGTAACATCTTCCACAGCATCTTCCATCGCTCCAATTCTAATAGGCTCTGGAAATAGAGCTGAGATTGCATTTTCTATTCCTGTAGGATTCAGAATCCACTCCTCTTTCTCAAAATCCCAGATTTCTATTTTTACGTCTGAAACTTTTGCATTTGGGAAAGGTTGCCTCCTTAAAACCTTCAGAACACCACTATTCACATATTTCTCAATTGTATTTTTATATTTATCTGCCAAGTTATTTAATAATTCTTCTGTTATACCTGCGATTCTTCCTGAAATTTCAATCGGCTCTTTAGGATCAAAGAAATCTGATTTATTTAATGTTTTCTTTTTAAGTAGCCACTCTATAGCTGATAAACAATTTGATTTTCCAACATTGTTATAACCAATTAATGGGGTAAACCCTGATAAATGCAATTTCAAATCTTTACATGATCTAAAATTTTTAATTTCGATCCACTCAAGCCTCAAAGTCATCTATTTACCCTTCCAATCAAATAAAAATCCACTATATCAAAATAACCCCTTGAATTAATAAGGTTTATTCTAATATTCAACGCAAGCCTAGACCTGACTAAAACTTTTCATCATCAGAAAGGAGGCGGGCATACCATTTTTTTGCTATGTTAAAATTCTTTTATCCTCCTATTTAGTAATTTTAATAAAAGGCTAATCTATGAAAATTATTCGTACTATTTTAGGGAATATTATTCTCTTTTTTGATGCTCTCTTTTCCCCCAAAGCGATTAAACGGAGTGAAGAAGAGCAAGCACGGCTCGATGCTGTAACCCAGAATATGGCGCTCTATCAATTTAAAATGTGCCCCTTTTGTGTAAAAATTCGCCGTGTGATTAAGCGTCAAAATTTAAATATTGAAATTCGAGATGCCATCGAAAATGCACAATATGGCGAGGAGCTTGTTAAAGGGGGAGGTAAACGCCAAGTGCCCTGTTTACGTATTGATAAAGAGGATGGCACCACCGAGTGGATGTATGAATCGGATGTGATTAAACAATATTTAGAATCACTGTAAAAATTAAAACAACAACGCATATAAAAAGGAGCATCTATGGATATCGCGAAAATTGCCGAGCGCCGTTACACCTGTAAAAAATATGATCCTACAAAAAAGATCAGCGCTGAAAAGATGGGGCAACTACTGGATGTATTACGCTTCTCCCCTTCATCGGTCAATTCTCAACCTTGGCACTTTGTGGTAGTAGAATCGGATGCGGCGAAAGCTAAGATCTTACCGGGGATTTCTGAATTTAATCATCCTCGGGTAACAGATTCCTCTCATACCATTATCTTTTGCGCTAAAAAAGAGATGGATGATGCCCATATTGCAGCCATTTTAGCTCATGAAGATGCAGATAATCGTTTCCCCAATGAAGAGATGAAAGCTGCAAACGATAAGGGGCGGAAGTTTTTTGTGGGTTTAAATAATCAAACTCCCGAAGATCTCCATAAATGGGAGGAAAAACAGCTCTATATTGCACTAGGGAATCTTCTGCTTGCAGCGGCTAGCCTCGATATCGATTCCACCCCTATTGAAGGCTTTGATGCTAAAAAGATGGATGAGATTCTCGGCTTAGAGGAGAAAGGCTACTATAGCGTGGTCGTGGCTTCTCTTGGCTATCGAGCGAAAGATGATTTTAACGCGCCCCTTAAGAAATCTCGCTTCCCTAAAGAGAAACTCTTTACTTTTTTAAAGTAAAAAATAAATTACAAAATAAGAAAAAGCGCAAGAGAATTCTCCTGCGCTTTTTTATTTATACAGCTCTTAAGATTGTGAAGAAAAATCGTGCAAGAATTTTAATCCCAATCCATCTCACCCATCACCACTTTTGCGCTCAGCTCTAAAACGCTCTCAACGCTTTCATTAAAATCTGGGTAAGCTTGCTTCATTATTGCAATCAGCTCCTCACTAGAGTTGGCATTTTCGGTCGCTTCAATAAAGGTTTCAATATAACGCTTAGTAAACTCGATGTTATCGATACCAAAATTATTCTCTTGACCAAAATGCCCCGGGATCACTAATTGGGGGGCTAAGGCTTCGAGCTTATCAAGATCTTTTATCCAGCTCTTTTGATCGGCGATTTTAGGTGTATCTGCCATAAAGAGATGGCTATCTGCCGATACTGAAATCCCCCCTAAAAGCAGTGCATCCTTAGGATTAAAGAGTGAGGTTCGGGCGCTATCTTTCCCCACAATTTCAAAGGTCTCCCCTTCAAAATCGATAGCGTTTTTAATACGCTTAGGAATGATAATATCCTCTTTAGAAGGTCCATCCCCTGCTAATGTAGATGCCCAGTGAGCAAGCTTATCCTCATAGCTCTTTTTAATATGCTTGATGGTGGCTTTCGTAGCATAAACCTCCGCCTGAGGATAGGCTGACGCTACCGCAGGTAACCCGAAGTAGTAATCAGGATCTCCGTGGGAGATAAACACCTTGGTAAGCTGAAGATTATTCTTTTGCAAAAAGTTTACAATCCGCTCCCCATCACTGTTAGAAAACCCTGCATCCACCAGCATTGCTCGATCACCTTTAACAATAATCACCGAGCTATTTCCCATAATATCGCCAGGGTTAAAGACTACATATTGCACTGCCGCCCCGGGAATAATGGTGTAGATATCTTGCGTCTCTTTAAGCGCTTTTGAAGTCTGATCCGCAGACGTTGCTAAAGCAGATTCCGAAGAATCGTGCTCTGCTTTAGCTTCTGTTTGCGCTACATTCGCGTCGGGATCATCTACTTTTTTGCATCGCGTTTTGCGTCACGCTCTTCCTGTTTTAAGGCTTTTTTCTCATCTTTACGCTCTTTTTTGAGCTCTTTAGCATCCTCTTTTAAGGATTTTGCCTCTTCTTTAGCCTCTTTCTTCACCTCTTTTGCCTCCTCTTTAAGCGCTTTGGCTTCCTCTTTACCCTGCTCTTTTATCGCTTTTTTCTCTGCATGGGTATCGCCACGGTCTTTAGCGTACTCTTTGGCCTCTTGCTTCACATCTTTCGCCTCTTCTTTTAGCGATTTTGCACGCTCTTTGCCGGCATCTTTGCGATCACTTGCCTGCTCTTTTAAAGATTTAACATCTTGCTTGGTCTCCTCTTTAAGCTGCTTTTCTGCCTCTTTAAGATTATCTACCGTATCGCCCACTTGGCGCTCTGCTTCAAGACGTTGCTCTTTAGCAAAAGTTTCTGCTTCTGGACTCTGTGCAAAAGCTGCTGAACCCATAAAAAGACCACTTAAAGCTACTGCGAGGGCTGATTTTTGTACTTTTGTAAATTTACTCATGATACTTCTCCTTGGTAATGGGGCGTTTTTTGATCGTGAATTCGACCTTATTCTTGCCCCTAAAATAAATTCTATAATGGTTTATCGGATAAATTATTCTATTGGACTCTCTCTTGGCGATGACTGTTGCGTGATGACATAAAACGTTACTCACATCACGATCAGCACGCTCTTTAAGCCCGATTATTCATCGTGGATTATTCATTTAATATATTGCGTACAGCCTCTATAGCTGCGGCGTAATCGGGCTCATCACTCACCTCGGGAACATACTCCACATGGCGAATTTTGTTTTTTCCATCGAGCACTACAATCCCACGACAGAGTAAGCGAAGATCGTCGATCAAAAAGCCATATTTTTTGCCAAATTCCAGCTCTTTGTTATCGGAAAGGAAGGTAATATGATCAAGCCCATTCTCCCGTTGAAAACGTTCTTGAGCAAAAGGAAGATCGGTAGAAATTGTATAGATATGCGCTCCGGCTAAGGTTGCCGCCTCTTCATTAAAACGTTTTGTTTGTAGCGCACAGACATTGGTATCGAGCGAAGGCACCACAGAGAAGAGTTTGACCTTATTATCCGCATCCTTAAGAGTGAACTCGGAAAGATCCGTCTTTACAGCAGTAAAGTTTTTCCCCTTATTGCCCAGTTTAGATTCATGACCACTCACCTTAATCTCTTTACCATTCATGGTCAGGTCACTATTTGATTGATGAGTATCTACAGTATTCGGGATCTCCCGGCGTTCAGGCGAACTATATTGATCACTATTTTCAGCGCGCTTCATCAGCTCACCATCGATGATCACCTTCACCTCTTCCCCCACATCCGGCGAAAGAAAGGTCATGCCCCAGTCAGAGCGTTTAATTGTAGTTTCTGCTCTAAAACCGATGGTATCGATCTTAGTCATCGGGCTCTCTTCATGTTTATAAATCTCAACATCAAGCGTAACGGGGTGCGTCTGCCCAAGCATGGTAAGTTCGCCCTTCACTTCTCCTTTAGATCCCCAACCTTTATCAAAATCGTGGGATCTAAAGATTATCTCGGGATATTGCTCCACATTGAAGAAATCTGCCGATTGTAGATGACGATTTAAACCACTGGAGATGGTCTGAATGCTGTCGGTATCAATCGTTACGGTAATGCCGGTCTCTTCTGGCTTATCTTCATCATAAAAGACTGCGCCTTCAAACTCCTCAAAATGACCGTGAGAGATCGAAAAACCCAGATGCTTAACGGCAAACGCAATACGCGTATGTTCATGATCAAATGCCCATTCGGTGCTCGCTAAAGGTTTATCTTGCTCTTTACCGCCTAAATTAAATAGATTTCTCATAACTGACTACTCCTTTGTTTGGGGGAATATCTCAATTCCCTTCTTTATTTTTCTGTATAGTCAGTGTAGAACCCTTTTCATCCTTTACGCGGTTTTGCGTGATTGCATTTATAAATGAGTAAAAATTAGATCATAGCCTTAGCTTATGAGAATGCGGGGAAAGATTAGGGAGAAAGATTAGGGTGAAAGATTAGGGTGAAAGATTAGGGTGAAAGATTAGGGTGAAAGATTATTTTTGCCGAGTATCGCACCGCCCTCCTCGATGCTGGTAGACAAAACGCTCCACTTTTTCACTAATGCTATTAGCAGTATCTGTTCGTAAAATCTCAAGCGCCCCCGCCTCTTTCCCGAGGACTAAAATATTACTTAAGATAGTGATAAAGACCCTTTCTCGAATCTGCTCTAAATTGAGGAGGAAGATCCCCTCTTGCCGCGCCCGATAGAAGAGATTACGAATCTCCTCTAGGCGATCTGTTTCGTAAAAACGGCGAATATCGTTCGCTAAAGTATCGAGCTCATCGTAGATCAGCCGAAGCTCAGCGGAGCTATCATCAACAACGAAATAATCGAGCGCACGCAAAATAGAGCGGTAATGCTCTCTCACCTTCCCGCAATCTGCCCGCTGAATGGCGATCATCTCTTCATTGACCTGCACGGTTTTCGAGCCCATGTGATGACTGATATAACAGGATTCTAACTCCCCTTCCCGAATCAGAAAGATTCCCGCCTTCTCTAAACGATCGAGTTCTGCAATAAACTCCCGTGTTCGGCGAAATGCTGTAGGCTTATCCTGATTTTTTTCACTTAACTCAATCTCCCGGCAAACAATCACTCGCTTTAAAGCCACGAGAAATCGTTTCACTAAATCCTCTGCAAAGGGGGTGCGTTTTAACGTTTTTTCGATGGCGAAATAGCTCTCAATCTCTTCATAATGGCGAGTTTTAAGCTCATCAATCACCCCCTTAAAGGAGCGATGGTAATAGGGATGATTCTGAAAATAGTGAAAGAGACCTGAGCGGGGATCAAACGTGATATTGAGCACAATATTTAAATGATTACGCAGATTGATCCGCTTCTCTAATGGCTCAGGATGCGCAAAACTATTGACTAAGCGATCCACCCACTCTGGGCCATCAATGAGCCAATCGATATCCGCTAAAATATAGACATCCTTTTTTAAGAGCCGCAACAAGGTATGTGCTGCAATAAAATCCCCCTTCCCTAAAAGAGGAAGCATCTCTACCCCCCGACCAGTGAGAAAAAGATCGAGCTTTTTATCGAGCGCATGGCAGATCTTCTCATCGGTTGGCCCTTCAAGCAAGAGAATATGATCGGCAAAAAAGGCACGTTTAAATTCTGTAGAGAGCCGAGAGATAAGATTCTCTAACCGCTCTTTCTCTTCGAGCTTATCGAACTCTAAAAATTGATGGACAGGATTCTCTAAACCGCTACAAAAACCTAAAGATTTCAGGTCTTCTGGAGTATTTAGATAGATCAGCTCATCAGAATGGGTGGCGATAATGATGATCTTTTTCTTCGGATCATGGGAGGGAATGCCACTATTTCGGCGCATCTCTTCTAAAAGAAAGCTCTGATATTGAGGATGGAGTGAAAGCTCAGGCTCGTCGATCATCAATACACCGATCTCATCATCATAGATCGCTGTTAAAAGCCCCACAAGATGGATAAGTCCCGAGGCCTCCCGCCCAATTCCATAACGTTCGCCGATACTATCTTCTTTAACAAAATTTACCGATAAGCCGCCAGAATCCCACGCCAGATCGATATCTCGATTAAAAAACTCCTTCAAGCGTGCCCGGATCTTAAGTTGGATATCGGGGCGATCCTTTAAAGTTTGGTAATCTACCGCCAGTGTCTCGACAAAATAGCGGCTCTCATCGGGGTATGCCGTCTCAAAGTTGGTATATTTTGAGCTCACCTTCAAGGCTTGATTCGCATGGTGCAAAATGCGGTAGGATTCTAAATTAGATAATCTTCCAGACCCTAAAAACCGCACTATACCACCATTAAGCTCCTCTTTATGTTGATTAAAGTGCGCTTTAAATGCCCGCAGAATATGGCTCTTTCCTGAGGCATTTGGACCGATTAATGTTAAAAAGCCACTTTCGGGAATAGTAACATTCCGTTTTTTAAGATGGCTTCCATACTGCACATTTAATCGAATTTGAAGACCTGTAGACATTCATAACCCCGCTATTTTCGGTGAATTGACTCCTCTTATGATGGGTAAAAAAACAGGATCTTGCAATGCTCTACAGAAATATTTCCCCCCTATCCCCATAAAAGTGATTATTCATAGCGCAAGGTCATATCTCCAAATTTAATCCAGCCTACTTTTCGCATCCATCTTGCGGTGATAAAACTGACAAACATGGGTAAAAAGAGATGGAAGATGAGAACTAAAATAAGCACATTGACAGAAAAGCCCATAGTCTCAAACGCCATAAACTGCCCCACCAATCCACTTGTTCCCATACCTGCACCGGCGGCGTTATTAGTCATTTTAAAGAGCGCAACACCTAAGGGAGCAGCAATAATCCCCGCTAAAGTTGGGGGAATAAGAATAAGTGGATTCTTAACAATATTGGCGATCTGCAGCATAGAAGTCCCTACCCCTTGTGCGATAAAGCCTCCAACACCATTCTCTTTAAAACTGGCGGTTGCAAAACCAATCATCTGGGCAGAGCACCCAATAACCGCCGCGCCGGCGGCTAAACCATCGAGCCCAAGCATAAAAGAGAGTGCGGCACTAGAGATCGGGGCTGTTAACGCCCATCCTACCAGTGTAGCTACGAGAATACTCATCACAAAGGGTTGCTGCTCTGTGGCCCAATTGATTAAGCCCCCTAGCCACTCCATCAATTGACTGATAGGGATACCGATAAATTTCGCTACAAAATAGCCCACCACAAATGTTACAAAGGGCGCAATAATAATATCGACACGGGTTACGCCGTAGATCAATTTAGCGATCTCCACCGCAAAGAGAACAGACACATACGCCCCCACAGGACCGCCAAGTGCATTACCAAAAGCCCCCACAAACACGGCCGAAAAGAGGATCAGCGGCGGTGCTTTAAGACTTGCTGCAATCGCTACTCCAATGGCGGCGCCAACAATTTTAGGATCCATAGCAAATTGGCCCATCTCCACAAAAGATTCTAAGCCGAGTTGCTCCCCTAAAGTTTTAATAATGAGCCCAATTAAGAGGGACGAAAAGAGCCCGAGCGCCATATAGCTCAGAGCATCTACAAAATAGACCTTGGCTGAAAGTGTAATTCCCTTTCGCTTAAAAAAAGATACGCCCCCTTGAGCGCTTTGATTCTTCCCCATCTCTATTCTCTCCTTTTAAAAATAGTGCTATTTCTGATAATTAATCTCTTCTTCTCTATTTATGCTCAAAATGAGTATAAAGGCAAGAGATTTCTATTTTTTATAGATAAAAGAGGAATTTAAGAGGGAAAAATTCTAGATTTAAAAAGGAGGGGGGCTTTCAAAAAAGAGCCAGCGACCACTACTTGGCGCGCGAAATCCTAAGGCAGAAGCATGAAGAGCTAAACGATTTCGCATCTTTAAAGCCTCATCTGTAGCGTAAAATCGATCCCCTAAAATAGGATGACCAAGGGAGAGAAGATGCACCCTAAGTTGATGAGAGCGCCCCGAGATGGGCGTAAGCTCGACCCGAGTGGTATTATCTTCTCTACGCTCTAAAACACGATACTCCGTAAGCGCAGACTTTCCTCGCTCAAAACAGACCATCTGTTTCGGACGATTGGGCCAATCGCAAATTAAGGGAAGATCAATTTTTCCACAATCATGCTCCATAACTCCCCAAACATCGGCTATGTAACGCTTTTCTGTCTCCCGCTCCCGAAATTGACGCTTAAGCTCCCGCTCTGCAGCTTTCGTTAACGCAATCACTAAAATCCCACTGGTGGACATATCTAAACGGTGGACCGTTTCTGCCGTAGGAAACTCCCACTGAATACGGCTAATAATACTATCGTGCAGCTCCGGCCCCTTACCCGGCACTGAGAGAAGTTCTGCAGGTTTATCCACCACCATGAGCTCCTCATCTTGATAGAGAATATTAAGCCATGGCGTAATCGGAGGATTATAATAAAATTCCATATCCGTGATCTAAAATCTGATAAAACTTCTTAAATATTCAAGCTTAAATACTCAAATAGCCTTATGCGATCGGCTGATTACCCGGGGTAGCTCTGCCGAATGTTTCGCTCGCTTTTCTTCAACTTTCACCAGCTGATAGTGATAACGGCTAAGATCTTGCGGTAGTTTTTCCCCATTTTCACCCCGATCATGGCGTAAAATCTTTAAGATATATTCAAATCCCGGCTCAAAATCGAAACCCGCAATAGTATCGTAAAAATAGTGCCACTCTTCGGCAGGCGACTCCTTAACTAACAGACATTGCTGTGGCACCACTCCAACGCAACTACGCATCTCTGAAGCGACGATAAGCTCAAGATGATAAGGGCTCTCCTGCTGACCTGCGCAAGCTGTTAATAAGAAAAGAAGTCCCACTCCCCAACTTCTTTGAATCTGTTTGAAGATCATCATCACCCTCTTTTATTCTGCTGCTAAAAATATGTTAACTTGACCCATAATAGTGACTTAGTTTAACGAAATAGGAGCGAAGATGTATAAATTGATCTTTTTTGTGCCGGAATCACATCTTGAAGAGGTGAAAGAGGCGCTATTTAAGAGTGGAGCGGGAAAGATTGGAAATTATTCTCACTGCGCATGGCAAGTTAAAGGCTGGGGTCAATTTAAACCCCTTCCCGGTAGTAATCCCTATTCAGGGGAAGAAAATAGGCTTAAACGTGTGGAAGAGTGGCGCGTGGAACTTGTGGTTGAGAAGAGCAAGATTAAGGAGGTAATGACAGCTTTCAGAGCGGCTCATCCCTACGAAACCCCCGCCTATGAAGTATTGGAAGTCCTCGATTTTTAGCGCTTTATGGCTAGATAGTTGACTAACCTATTCTCTGTTTATATATCAATTATTTCTTTAATAACATCTCAATAAAAAAGCTATTTCCCCATAGGAAATAGCTTTTCGTGCCTTAATCTAGGCTTTTTATACTTATAGGGGGAAAGCCCCCTTGCTAAGCTTGTTAACTCCCTTGCTCTGCTTTAGCCTTCTCCTCTAAAACATGGGTTAACCAGTGGGAGGAGATAATATCAGGCAGACGATTTTGGCCTGTACGCGCCGCAAGGTTATCAAGATCCACCTCTTTTAAGGGCTGATCTTGCTGTGCACAGGTAAAGACTGCACGGGTTCGCTCTTTAGTCACAGGATCAATCTGCCACTGTAGACATTGGCCACATACCCCTTTCATCATACATTGCATGGGGCTGCCGATGGTCCCTGTAATATGGAGATCCTCTCTAAAGAGATCATAGAGCTCGCCCCCTTCAGAAAGCTCATTCTGGAAGCCTTTAAGTAGGCCGGTAGACCCCATAGCCATAAGGCGATCCACCGATTTCATATCCACAATGCCTTCTCTATCGAGATCTTGAAGGAGCTTAATCATATTCCACTCTTCTACACTATGATCTTGCGGACGTCGTGCCTCGATCTTCTCACCTCGGCCTACCGCCCAGATAATCTGATCTGCACCTGCTTCCAGCTCATCCATATGATCAACATCATCTTTAGAGCCCATCGCCGCAACATAGATCACCTTATTTCCTGCACTGCGAAGAGCAAAGCCGATATCGAGCATAACCGCCGCACCCCAACGCCCTGCTACCACTAAGATAGTCTTATTTTGGGGCAGATCCGTAGGCGCGCCAGTTGGTCCTGCAAGTACCACCTTATCCCCCGGTTTAAGGGAAGGAATGAGACGCTGTCCTGTTCCCCATTGGAAGACTAAAAGACGAATAGCCCCATCTTTCTCTCCAGTTCCCGATACTGTTAGAAGTGGAATCTGCAAACGGGTATTCGCTACAATTTCGCTCCCTCTCTCAAATGTCTGCATTCTAAAGAATTGGCCGGGCTTAAAGTTTTTCGCGGCTAAAGGTGCTTTAATCCAGACTTCTGCAACGGTGGGATTTGAGCTATCGATCGATTGAATCGTAGCCGTTAAACCCTCTTCTAATAGGTTAGAGAGCTCTTCATTCGGCATCTCATTAGCAGGCAGTCGATTAAGAGCTTCCATCACATGTACAGAGGCTTTTTTCGCACTTGCAATCGCTTTTACAACGTTACCATTAAAGGTAGGGTGAGTATCCCCGATATAAGAGACTCGCTTCTCACCTCTACGGAAAGAGGTAAAGGGGGCAAATTCCTCTTTATTATTCGTGCCCCACTCAAACTCAAATTTATTGCCATCAATATCGTAGCCTTGGAAGTGATGGTCACTCTCAACCTCTAAAGAGCCCTCATGCTCTGTAGCGTAGATCGTATTCGGCGCCGTTCCTGCCGCAACTAACACACATTTTGCAGGAACAACAACCTCCTCTTCCCCGGCTTTTAAGAAGCGAATCGATTTTACATGGCCAAATTGATCGAGCTCGACCCCTTCGGGATTGAGCTGCTCACCAAAGTAGATCCCCTCTTCAAACGCTTTCGTCACCTCTTCATGGTTAAGGGTATATGCAGGGGATTCCTGCATAGTACGACGATAAGCAATCATCACGCCACCCCATTTATGCAATAGAGGGATAAAGTTTGGCTTTTCACCCGCCTTTGCTGCACGCTCTCGCTCTGCACGAACCTCTTTACCATGTTCAATAAACTCGGTTAAGGTCTCATTATCCTCAGGTGAGAGATTTTCACGAATCTTCTCCTCCCCAAGAATTTCCACACGGTTTAAGGTCTTTTCAACCTGTTTAATGTAGTACGCTTGTACCTCTGTTGCAGTATCGATGGCCGTTAATCCGCCTCCAATCACAACTGCTGGTAAACGCACTTGTAGGTTTGCAATGGAGCTCTCTTTCGCAGCACCCGTTAATTGCATCGCCATTAGGAAATCGGAAGCCTGCTTCATTCCCTTAGCGAGGGAGTTCTCGATCTTAAGCACACGGGGTAAACCCGCGCCGACCGCCAATGAAACATGATCAAACCCAAGATCAAAGGCATCATCTAAAGTTAAAGTCCCCCCTAAACGCACACCGCCAAAGATATCGATATTTTTACGGCGAGCGAGCGTTAGATAGATCAATTTAAGGAAGTTTTTATCCCAACGAACAGTAATTCCATACTCCGCAACCCCCCCAAAACCTGCAAGAATTCGCTCATCGAGATTCTCTTCTAAATCTGACCAATTACGCACAGGATTTTTAAGAATCTCTTCAGGCAGCGGCTCGATTTTAAGACCATCGATCCCCGCTACATAACAGCCCTCTTGCGAAAGATAATGAGCCATTGTAAAACCAGCAGGACCCATTCCCGCGACCAATACCTTACGGCCATTCTCTTTAGCCGGGAGATAACCTTTCTGCTTTAAAGGATTCCAACGGGCAAGAAGATCATAGATCTCAACGCCCCAAGGAAGACGGAGAACCGTGGTTAAAATACCTGTTTCAATCTGTGGAATATCTACAGGCTCTTGGCGCTGATAGATACAAGATTTCATACAATCATTACAGATCCGATGCCCTGTAGCCGGAGCCATCGGGTTTTCCACCATCATAATGCCCAGCGCACCGATGGAGAGCCCCTCCTTCTCTAACCGCTGCATCTCAGAGATCATCTCATCGAGGGGGCAACCTGTTAACACATCGCCTAAAGGATTTTTTCGGAAACCTTGCTCAGGCTCCCCTTTTTTTACTGGGAAACCGATACTACAGAAATCGCCATCATGATCGTGGCAATATTTACAATAATCGATCTCACTTGCGATCTCATCCCGGCTCATACGCTTATCGGTTAATTCAAAACCATCTCGGCGGCGCATCGGTTTTGCTCCTACATTTACAGGGATCCCCTGGAATGTTGCAGGCTCCACGGCGACTAAATTGTCGTGATCTATTCTTTCGGGGAATTTAAAGGTGATCCACCCCTCTACCCGTGCTTGCCCTGCTGCTTCATTTAATGCTAAAGAGCCCCATTGGTGAATCGCTTCGATCTTTTCAAGATCGCTCTCTTTATCCAAACTTAATGCATATTCTGCAATCTTCTTTTCAAGATCACTATCGCTATCTTTCGCTCCAATAGTTTTTAAAAGAGCTTCATGATGCATTTTAAAATCGCCTTCAATCTCTTGACGATATCTCCGAGCACCCCGCTGAATAAATTGCTCTTTAAACGCCATTAAACGCTCATACTCTTCCGCTCTTTTAATGAGCGCCTGCATCTCATCTTCCACTCCGAAGAGTTCGGTTAAGAAGCGGTTTAAGTATTTTCCTAATTCAATCTGAAACTCGGATTCTTCAATGGCGGTGAACTCTGTTTCACCCTTACGCCACTTTGTTAAGGTCGCTAAAATATCGGCCGGTAACGATTGTTGAAATTTTGCATCGAGCTCCACTAAACCCTCTCGGCGTTGAAGCGCGGCAAAACTGAATCCTTTAGTTTCAAGTACTGCGTCTAATGACATATGTTTTTCCTTTTACCTACAAAAGCTAGATCTTTATAAAATTTAGCAAGCATTATACCGTGATTTTTATGAAAAAGAGGGAGGCAAATCAATTGAAGCAGGATTGCTCACTCTTTCACTCTATTTAAAACTTAATTATTGATTACGCCCTATTTCCCACTACCAAACTGAGGTTGAATCGGTTTTAAAGCCGCGGCGAAAAAGAGCTTGGCGCCGTTTTTGGGGATCTGTTTGGCGAATTTTACGCTCAGCTCTTGCCCGAGCTTCTTGCCAATCAATCTCTTTAAAAGCTTGAGTAATATAGCGCCCGGGAACTTCATGCTGATTAAGCTCATATCGAACTCGAATCGGCCCGTAACCGAGATCCGCCCGATTTTTAGCATAACTATATGCAAAACGCTTAAGACTTAAATAGTTCTGCTCTACATACCAGCCCACTAAAAAATCGATCAGCCAAGGGGGGCATTTACGCTGTAAAAGTTTTTGCGAAAGCTCGGTAATAGAGTGCTCTCGGCGGACGAGAAAGTTCATGCCCCGCTCTCGCCAATAGCGCCAAAGTTCATCAAATTCCTCATCATCATAAAAATATTCTGGCAACGGAACTTCTGGTGAATCACTCTCCTCAAAAAGGGAGACAAACTGATCCGCCTCCCCATTTTGCAAGTCCGCCTCCTCTTTCGCTTGCATCGCCTTGGCGTCTTCATAGCTCGGAAGATGAGCAAATTGTGTGGAATAGGCCTCATAAGCAAGCGCTTTAAAATCGGTCATAGGGGCTTTAGGGCGCTCTTTTGCTTGCGCTTCTGCCACTAATGCTGAAAGTTGCTCCGCTACATTTTTTGTGGCTATAGGCTGGGCCTTGCTTTTTTCGGCCCATTTTACCGATCTCTTTTCTTCAATCTCTGTGCCTTGCTCACCCTTTGTTAAAATGGCTTTGGAAGGCTTTTCGGCTCTGCTCTCTAAAGATTCGGGCAGGGAGAACTTTTCCTCAAACTCCCTGTCTGAATCTTGATCAAAATCGGCGAGATTTTTAGCGATAAGGTCCGCGTCTACTTTCATGCTTCTCTAAATCTTCTAAAATCGATTGTAATGTTGCACTTACATTATTGGCAGGGGGTTTTTGTTTCTGCTCCTTCTCTTTAAGAGCAACGATAGATCGCTCTTTTCGCTTCTCCTCTTTAGATTTCATCGGCACCGAAGTCACCTTCATTAACTCTTCTAATTCATGGTGAAATCGCTTTTCATGAGGGTTTTCAGGCATCACTTTGACGCGAAATGGAGGAATCTTCCATCTTTTTCGCCCAATATTATTGAGATGATTTTGTAACGATTGCCGAATCTCTTGCTGATAGAATTGAAAAGCGCTCCCAAACTCCCCCCGCCGAGCCCCGATCACCCAATATTTTCGCCCAATCGTGCAGACAAAAAGTTGCCCTTTTAAACGAGGTGGGAGAAAAAATTGAAACCAAGGCTCAATATAAGAGAGCTGCAGAGAGCGTTGTAGAAAGATGGTGAGCTCACGATAAGGATTGCGTTCCCCGCGACGCCGAGAAAGACGCGCAATCTCCCGCTGAGTATTTCGCATCTTCCCCCCCCGAAGCTCCACTTCATTGAGCTTAATTCGGGGGACGATCTGGTTATCCCACTCATTTTGATCCTGAGAAGAATCTCGATGATGGTTGCTGTTATATATCACCTTTTTCATACTCGATAGTATACGCAAGATGGCGGATGAGTTCATGCAGATTCCACTCATTTTTCGCGACTTTTCGAAATTGTATAATTTTTTTGTAGTTTTTCTGTAGTAATGTGCAAAAATTGGTTAAATAAAGCGGTTTAATGCGCTATTATATGGGCAATTTCATCCCTAGAGGATGAGGAAAATTTTACACATGGAACTGAATAAGGATCTCCTTAAATGCATCTTATAGCTCGCTTTGGACGCTATCTCCCCTTTGCCTTAGCTGTGGGCTTTACCCTCTACAGCTTGCTCTTTTTAACGCCAGGACCATGGCTGACGGGAGTGACCTTTCTCACCTTTGTGCTCTCTATTATTGGCGTAGTCGATCTTAGCCAAAATAGTTATGCCGTACGTAAAAACTACCCTATTGTGGGGAACTTGCGTTATCTCTTAAAGCATTTCCGCCCTGAAATTCGGCAATACTTTATTGAGTCCGATGATGAGGCCGTCCCCTTTACCCACTCTGAGCGTAAATTGGTCTATGCTCGAGCAAAGAATATTAAGCAAGATTCAGTACAAGCTTTTGGAACGTTGCAAGATACCTATAAAACAGGTTTTCAATTTATTACTCACTCCATGGCTACTGTTCCTGCGGCAGACCCCGCGACTTTTCGCGTCACGATTGGTGGAGATGATTGTAAGCTCCCCTACTCAGCCTCGATCTTAAATATCTCAGCGATGAGCTTTGGCTCTCTTAGTGCAAACGCGATTGAAGCGCTCAATGGTGGTGCTAAAAAAGGAAACTTTGCTCACGATACCGGAGAAGGCGCTATTAGCCCTTATCACCGAAAACATGGGGGCGACCTTATTTGGGAGCTGGGCTCTGGCTATTTTGGTTGCCGTACCGAAGATGGCTACTTCGACCCTGTAAAATTTAAGGAGCAAGCCACTTCAGAACAGGTGAAGATGATTGAGATTAAGCTCAGTCAGGGGGCTAAGCCTGGTCATGGTGGAGTTTTACCTAAAGATAAGATTACCGATGAGATTGCCGCTACCCGAGGAATTCCTAAAGATCGGGATTGTATCTCTCCCTCAAATCATAGTGCTTTTTCCACTCCTATCGAACTTCTTGAATTTATTCAGCAGCTTCGGGAGTTAAGTGGCGGGAAGCCCGTTGGCTTTAAGCTCTGTATTGGGCATCCTTGGGAATTTATGGCGATTGCAAAAGCGATGTTGCTTACCAATATCTTGCCCGACTTTATTGTTGTCGATGGTAAAGAGGGGGGAACAGGCTCTGCCCCTATTGAGTTTGCTGACCATATCGGCACACCTCTTCAAGAGGGCTTGCTCTTTGTTCATAACGTATTAGTGGGCACAGGATTACGCAATAAGATCCGCATCGGCGCAAGTGGGAAGATTATCACAGCCTTTGATATTACACGCACCTTAGCCATCGGCGCTGATTGGGTCAATTCAGCTCGTGGCTTTATGTTCTCTTTAGGCTGCATTCAGTCCCGCTCTTGCCATACTAATAACTGCCCCACCGGGATTGCAACGCAAGATCCTCTACGCCAAAAGGCCTTAGTTGTAGAAGATAAGATCGACCGCGTCTATAATTTCCATAAAAATACATTGTTAGCACTTTCGGAAATTCTCTCCTCTGCGGGCGTTTCTCACCCGGCTAATCTATTGCCTCAACATTTAGTATTGCGTACCACAGAAAATGAGGTTCGCCTCTTCTCAAATATTCACTACTATCTGAAAGAGGGAGCTCTTTTAGGGGATGAGATTGAGAGCAACTACTACTCTAGCATTTGGAATATTGCGCAGGCAGAGTCCTTCCAGCCGCGGGTCTTTATTTAAGAAATTAGACTCGATTAAAATACAAAATTGACAATATCAGTAAGCATAAAAAAAGCCCCGGGAAGATGAACTGCTCTCGGGGCTTTCTTATCTTTACGCCTTTATCAAACTCTTTTGATCTCTTCTAAACTCTTTAACCCTCTCGTTTATCTCTACCCTAAAACCCATGGAGCAGAGAACTTTATGAAGATCCTGGCAATATCTAGCGGTACCTAGAGTAAATATACTGCTTTATTTACTAAGCAGTAGGCGCTAAGCCCCTCTTAGAAATCCCGCGTATAGTTCAGGTTGATCCCTTGCCGCTCTGTAGCTACAGAGGTGTTAAGATTAAAGTACTTTAAAAACTTATAGCGGAATGTGGCGTAAGCCCCCTCATCCCCTTCTAAGCCAACCCCTAATCCCATGTAGAATTTATCAGAGAGCTTTTTACCAAGGCCGATTCCTGTCTTCCCTTCTGGTGTATTTACGAAACCAAAATCGGTTAACCCTAATTTATCGGCCGTTGTTTCCGCAGCGGGGTCTTCTCCACTGGCGATCTTACGCAACATATTAAGTAGCATAAGGTTTTCCGCCGTAGAGTCTAAATTGGGGCTTCTCCCTAAGAAGAGATAGGAAACAATCTCAATCTCCGACATCATCGGGCTTGAGAAGAGTTCAACTTTAGGCTGACGCGCATTTCCTGTAACCTTAACCCCCACTTTGGTATTCCGCCCTGCGGTATCGAGCTCAAACTCCCGGGAAGCTTGAAAATCAAGCACAGGGTTCGTAATAGCCACGCCTGAAAATTGTACCTTTCCTCGGTCGAGCATTAAGCGCTGCCCATAGATACTATATTCCCCCTGCCCAATATTAATAACTCCAAGCCCTCGCAGAGGTTGATAGCGATCTTTCGTAAGCTTAAGCCCCCCGGAGAGATCTCCTAAAAAGCGTCCAGCCCCTACGGAGATTGTATCCCCTAAGAGAATATTCAGATCCATCGACAGCATCTCCATAAAACTGCTCTGGCGCTCTTCAACACCACTGCCGATAACCACTGTATCGGGGGACTCATGGATAACGCTTCCCCCCCCTTTAAAGGAGTTATGGATGTAGAGAACTTCCGGCAAACGCAAGGTACCATTTAAACTATGTCCCTCTCGAGAGGAGGTAAAGCTCAAACGCGGGGAGGCTACAATCCGAATATCATCACTATTTGCAAGAAGAAGGTTCTCCCCTTCCGCATTCACACTCGCATTTAAGTTGGCAAGATTGTAACTTCCATTAATATTCAACGTCCCTTGCTCTGTACCGATATTACCTCGGATCGCAATTTCTGAACTTCTTTCCGGTAAGTTCGCCGTTAAATTGATATTGCGGAATCGAGCATTGTAATTAGGCAAGAAGACCCGGCCATCTTTTACCGAGAAGTTCGCACGAATGGTCGGGTTATCTAAAGTCCCCTTCACATCCGCATTTAAGGCAATTTCGCCCCCTAACTCTTGCAAATAGGGAAAGAGCGGCGCCACCCAATCATAAGAGGGAATATCTGCTTTTACGCTGCCTAAAATCTCATTTTTCTCAAATAATGAGGTCATCTTTCCGCTACCATCGGCCCGTAGATATTTCCCCCAATCGATCTCAAGCTCCGATTCAACGCCTTCCGGTACTGCTCGAGCACGAACAAAGGTGGATTTAAGCGGGACAATTAATTCTCGACCTTGGAGTTGATAACGTACCTCTCCTTCTGCTAGGGAGATATCTGCCACTCCGATAAAATCTTCCTGATTAATATATTGTCCCGTTAATACTCCATTGAGGCTTGTCTTCACCGCTAAATCTTCGGGAAGATAGGGTTCTAAAAGTTTTGAAGGAAGATTGCGCAACGTCACCACCCCAACATTCACCCCTTCTCGCGCCGTTCCCTCTAAACAGAACATAATGGGTAATTGCTGATAACAGATCGAGCTTGTGGTCACCATCTCAGGATCAACCCGCAACGTAGCTGGGCGTGAGAGTGTAAAACGCCCTACCTCCGGCGCTTTAATGGCGGAATCTTCAATCACGAAAATAAAATCTGGATTCTCAATAGGATTGGAAAGAATACCGATCCCCTGCCAAAAAACTTCTACAAATGGGCTCTTAATGGCTAGATTTAGGGCATGCTTCTCAAAAGGTCCTTCCATAGTGTAATGGATGGAATCTACTAAAACTTCCCCCTTTACCGTGCCCCGAGGCGTGCGCTTTTTCACAATCTTTTGCCCGCTCTCTGAGCCATCTTCCTCAACCCAAATGGCTCGCTCTTCTGCTTTTGCTAGCTCCGTGGCTAAATTGCGCTCTTTAGGTGTAATTTCCGAACGATCTGGCAAGAGCGACTCCGCCTCTACATCGGCAGACTTCCCGCTCCCCTCCTCTGTTTGGGCAATAGCCTTCGCAACCTTCTCTTCGGCTTTTTCGCCCTCTTGCGTTTTACGCTCACTCTTTTGCTGAGCTTCTCTCTTATGGGCTAATTTTTCCGCCTCAGGAAGCTCAAGCTTTAAGATGCGCTCAACCGATAATTCGCCCTGTACCGATTGAGTGATATCACCATCTAGCTCAAAATCGATACGTTCAACGTAAATATCATTGAATCCTAGGTGCTCTCCCTCAATTCGGATATCGGCATTATTTTCATCATCATGCTGCCCTTGAATTAAAAGATGATCGAGAGTTAAACCGAACATCTCTAAGCCTTCCGCTTCAAGATCCGCATCTAAAAAGGGACGCATCAATGAGCCTTTCAGAGAAAGATCGCCCACAATAGAGCCTAAAAAATCAGGATGAAGATTCGCCAATTGCGGGGCATCCATCTTAAGATCGAGATCAAGATCAAGAGGAGCTAAATAGGACCAACCACTGTTGATCTCCATATTATTTGTTAGGTTACGCGCCCGGAGATAGGTTTCTATGGTATTTTGATTTAGCACTTTATTATGAACCTTCATTAAAACAGGATCATCGAGCATTCCTAGCCAATCTACGCGCCCATCAAAATCAAAATCAAACGCATCAAACTCCCCAGCAAGATTACTATCAAAGGCAATATTTAACTCATTCCCCCGAATATTGGCTTCCTGCGAATAAGCAAAAAGATTGAGATCCAGCGTTTCGCTCTTTAAGCCTAGAACGCCATCGAGAGAAGCTAATAAGGGAAGATCCATCACCTCTTCAATGGCTAAATGAAGATCTCCTTTAGATTCCCCAATGGCGATATTTTGTGGATTAACATCTACCTCTGTTGCCTCAAAATCATTCACCGCCATAGCAAAAGTGCCAGCTTTAAGGGTGGAATTTCGGATTACAAGATCGGCCCCTGTGATATGAACAGGAATCTTAATATCTTGCAATTTAAAAGGCTCTCCGGGCTCTTTTTCGGGCTTTTCGATCCCTTCAATCGCCGTAAAATCGAGGTGTGCTCCCTCAATAGTTAGTGCATTAACTTCAAAAATAGAGTTGCGAAGTGCCCAAATATTCCAATCGATATGAAGATAATCAAACTGCATCGGGCGCATATTCGGCAAGGTGACCACCACATCCCATGCTTCAAGCTCATGGCCAATACGCCCTTTCGATTTGCCGATAGTAACGTAATCTTTAATGTAGCGATTAGAGGCTTTTAAGGTCCAATTAAGCCCAAAATTGCTATTTAAAAGAAGATAGATCGCCCCCCCTAAAAGTAACAGCAGCGCAATAAAGGTATAGACGGTATAACCCGTGATACGGCGCAACCAACTTTTGCGTTTTTTCGGCTTCTTCCCTTTTTTAGGTGAGCTTTTTACATTCGATGGATCATCACCTCTCACTGAGCCTTTATCAGAGTTCAAAGAGTTACTCTTCATGGCGGGTAAATCCTCTTGTTGATATGGGGGGTGATCGTTGGATCTCTCTTTCATCTTTACGCCTATGTTTAAAATCTATACTGCTGACGGGAGGAATATATAAAAACTAAGGGAAAACAACATTTCCCCCATTTTTGTGATTTTTAAATGGGGTTATCAATATCCACAAATTCTACCGATAGATCGCTATTTTTAGCCAACCATTCCCCCACCGCTTTTACGCCGTAACGCTCTGTAGCATGATGCCCTGCTGCATAGAAATGAATACCCATCTCCCGTGCAATATAGACTGTTCGCTCCGAAACCTCGCCTGTTACAAATGCATCAAATCCCGCTAGCGCAACTCTCTCTAAAGCATCTTGCGCTGCGCCACTACACCAAGCTATACGACGAATGGGATGGTCTCCCCCCTTTTCTAAAAAAGGAGTCCGCTCAAGTGTGCTCTCAATTTTTTGCGCAAAACTCTCAGCACTCATCTCCGGCTTAAGATCGCCTGTAAAAATAAGGGGCTCTTCCATAGAGAGGGGTGAAATATTCTCTATCTCCCATAAACGCCCTAATTCCGCATTATTCCCAAGCTCTCTATGTAGATCGATGGGTAAATGATAGGCATAAAGATTAATTCCGTGGGTAATTAATTTCTGAATGCGGCGGAACTTCATGCCGGTTAATAGAGGGGATTCATTTTTCCAAAAATAACCATGGTGCACTAAAATCGCATCGACACCCTTTTCGATAGCCACATCGATAAACTCAGCGCTAGCCGTCACCCCCGTAAGCATTTTACGCACCTCTGAACGCCCCTCGATCTGCAACCCATTAGGCACATAATCTTTTATCTCTTGGCTCGATAACTTCTCATTTAATAGGGCTTCTAAGGCAAAATTATTCATAATCTCTCTTTATCTAAATATTCTGTAGATTAAAAAATAGGGCTTTTTGCCCACAACTTTTATCTAAATTTATCAATATAGGTTTAGATTATACCCCATCATTCCCCCTTAGCACACGCCCTCCTATCAAGAAAATGGCTCTTTTTCACCCGTATAAAGAGGTAAAAAAAGCCCTTCAAAGCAAGAAACAACCCTTTTATTGTATATTTTGTGATCGATTTACCCCTTAAAAGAGCTTTTTAACTTACGAATTTCTTAAATTGATGTAAAATTGGGGAATATAAGTACTTCCCATACTTTTATCCCCCCGCGGGATAAATAGCAGTTATATCTTCGTAGATTTACATTTAGCTAAATCCTTACGTTAAAAATACAAGCAAAGATGCCCTGCTACCTCTTGAGCCCCTAGAGCAAAGAAGGTATTGCAGGTGTGATTTTTATTGTCTAGTTACCAATCAGAACGGAAAATTAAGTAAAAGAGATTTAATCTATTTTTAGCGCTAATACTCTCATTTAATAATCGATGAGCATTAAGAGCCTTAAAATTTCTCTTCTATCAACCATTTCTGATTGACAGACGGATTTGACTCTATAGGAAGCAACAGATGCAACTATCAAGACGGCAATTTTTTAAAGTTTCAGCCGGTACTCTCGGCGGAACTGGTCTTGCGGCACTTGGCATGACTCCAAGCATCGCGGAAGGAGCAGTAAGACAATATAAGCTGCTCAAAACAAAAGAAACCCGCAGCGTTTGTACCTACTGTTCGGTGGGCTGTGGCCTTCTCATCTACTCTCTCGGCGGAAAAGCCAAGAATGCGCAGAGCGAGATTATCCATATTGAGGGAGATCCCGATCATCCCGTAAGCCGTGGCTCACTCTGCCCTAAAGGAGCGGGAGTACGGGACTTTGTTCATAGTCCTAATCGCGTGAAATATCCTGAAGTTCGTCGCCCCGGCAGTGATAAGTGGGAACGCATCTCATGGGATCAAGCCATTGATGAGATCGCCCGCTTTATGAAGGATGACCGCGACGCAAACTTCCAAGAGAAGAATGAAAATGGTGTAACGGTTAACCGCTGGCTATCTACCGGATTTTTAGCCACCTCCGCCACCAGTAACGAAAATGGGTTTGTCACCGGTAAATTTGTGCGGGCTCTTGGTATGCTCGCTATGGATAACCAAGCCCGTGTATGTCACGGCTCTACCGTTGCCAGTTTAGCGGCAACTTTCGGTCGTGGAGCAATGACAAACCACTGGGTCGATATTAAAAATGCGGATGTTATCTTAGTGATGGGTGGAAACGCAGCAGAAGCTCACCCAGTCGGCTTTAAATGGGCGATCGAAGCCAAAAAACGGGGTGCAAAACTTTTAAGCGTAGACCCCCGCTTTAACCGTACATCTGCCGTGGCCGATTTCTATGCGCCGATTCGTTCCGGCTCAGATATCGTCTTCTTAGGGGGATTAATTCGCTGGTTGATTGAGAATGAAAAGATCAATTACGAGTATGTTCGTGAATATACTAATGCGAAATTTATCGTTCACCCTGACTTTGATTTTAAAGATGGTTACTTCTCCGGCTGGGATGAAGAATCACAAACTTATAAAGATAAATCTTCTTGGGGTTATGATCTTGATGAAGATGGCTACGCAAAAGTAGACCCAACCCTTCAGCACCCTCGCTCTGTATTCCAAATGATGCGTAAGCATTATGAGGCTTATACTCCCGAGATGGTTGCTAAAGTGACCGGTACCCCCGTTGAAGATTTCCTCTATGTGGCAGAGACATTAGGTGAGTGTTCTGCTCCGAATAAAGTCGCCACTATTCTCTATGCCCTTGGTTGGACACAGCATACAACGGGATCACAAATGATCCGCACTATGGCGATGGTTCAGCTTCTTTTAGGAAACATTGGTGTTCCGGGTGGAGGTGTAAACGCCCTTCGTGGACACTCAAACATTCAGGGATTAACGGACTTAGGTCTTCTCTCTACTCAGCTTCCGGGCTATATGAATCTCCCGAGCGAGTCCCAAGATACTTACGAAAAATATATCTCAGAGACTACACCTAAGCCCCTTCGCCCAGGGCAGATGAACTACTGGGGAAATACGCCTAAATTCTTTAACAGCATGATGAAAACCTTCTACGGTGATTATGCAACCCCAGAGAACAACTTCGCTTTTGATTATCTCCCTAAATGGGACAAGATGTACGACATCATCCAAACCTTTGAGATGATGCATAAAGGGGAGATGAATGGTTATTTCTGTCAAGGATTTAACCCCTTAGCCGCTATTCCCGATACCAATAAGAATCGGGCAGCTTTAGCGAAACTTAAATATCTCGTGGTGATCGACCCGCAAACCACAGAAACAGCAAGCTTCTGGGAAAATCATGGCAAACATAACGACATCAACCCTGAAGAGGTGATGACCACTGTTTACCGCCTCCCCGCGAACTGTTTCGCAGAAGGTGAAGGTTCTGTTGTAAACTCTGGCCGTTGGTTACAGTGGCACTATAAAGCCGCAGAAGCACCGGGCGAATCAAAACCTGATACGGAGATTCTCTCTCGCTTACTCTTTAAGCTTCGTGAGCTCTACGCAAAAGAGGGCGGTACATTCCCCGACCCGATTATGCATATTAAGTGGGATTATGCTCAACCGCTCTACCCCACTTCAGAAGAGATCACAAAAGAGCAAAATGGTTATGCGCTTGAAGATCTTTACGATGCTGAAGGTAATCTCATTAAACGAAAAGGTGAGCTTCTCGATAGCTTTGCTCAACTTCGGGATGATGGATCTACTTCTGCGGGTGTTTGGATCTATACGGGTTCATACACTGAACAAGGAAACCAGATGGCCAATCGCGACAATAGCGATCCCTCAGGCTTAGGAAACACTTTAGGCTGGGCGTGGGCATGGCCTGCAAACCGCCGTATTATCTATAACCGCGCATCCGCGGATAGAAATGGTAAGCCTTGGGATGAGAATCGTCGCCTATTTGATTGGGATGGTAAAAAATGGGTTGGTTACGATACCCCTGACTTTAGCTTAACAGCAGGTCCCGGTGATCCGATGGATCCCTTTATTATGAACCCAGAAGGTGTAGGTCGTCTCTATTCAGCAGATAAGCTTGTCGATGGCCCCTTCCCAACACACTATGAGCCGATGGAGAGCCCTCTAGGTTATAACCCACTCTATGGCACACTCAATAGCCCCGCTGCACGTATGTTTAAACGTGACCGCGATATGCTCGGCGACCATACTGAGTATCCTTACATCGGAACAACCTATCGTCTCACCGAACACTTCCAGTTCTGGACGAAAAATGCGCTCTTAGCCGCTATTACCCAACCTGAACAATTTGTTGAGATTGGTGAAGAGCTTGCGAAAGAGAAAGGCATTAAAGTTGGTGATCGTGTGAAGGTCTCCTCAAGCCGTGGCTATATTGAAGCTGTAGCAGTAGTCACAAAACGTCTACGTAAATTAGATGTTGATGGCCGAGAGATTCATCACGTTGGAATCCCTGTACACTGGGGCTTCGAAAGTGTTGCTAAGAAAGGTTTCTTAACCAACATTCTCTGTCCTGCGGTGGGTGATGCGAATACGCAGACACCAGAATTTAAGACATTCTTAGTCAATGTTGAACCGCTCACCAACGCATAAGAGGTAAAGGAAAATGATTTTAGAATCTTTAGATATTAAACGTCGTTCAGCGACCTCAACCCCTTCTCCTCAAGCGAGAAAAAATGTTGAAGTAGCAAAATTGATCGACGTCTCCACCTGTATCGGCTGTAAAGCTTGTCAGGTAGCTTGTTCTGAGTGGAACGACATTCGGGACGAAGTGGGGTCATGTGCCGGTGTATATGATAACCCTATCGATCTTAGTGACCAATCTTGGACAGTGATGCGCTTTAATGAGACCACCGAGCACGATAAGCTCGAGTGGCTCATTCGTAAAGATGGCTGTATGCACTGTGAAGATCCAGGCTGTTTAAAAGCCTGCCCTTCTCCAGGTGCTATCGTTCAATATGCCAATGGTATTGTGGACTTTAACCAAGAGAACTGTATTGGCTGTGGTTACTGTGTCACGGGCTGTCCTTTCGATATCCCGCGCCTTAGCAAACAGGATAACAAAGCGTATAAATGTACTCTCTGTTCAGATCGTGTTGCTGTTGGCCAAGAGCCTGCCTGTGTTAAGGCTTGCCCTACAGGCGCTATTCAGTTCGGCTCAAAAGAAGATATGAAGGAGTACGCCAACACACGTATTCAAGATCTTACGAGCCGTGGCTATGAAAATGCGGGGCTTTATGATCCGCAAGGGGTCGGCGGAACACACGTTATGTATGTTCTTCACCACGCAGATAAGCCTGAGCTCTATAGCGGGTTACCGAAAGATCCTCAGATTAGCCCCTTAACAAAGCTCTGGAAAGGTTTCTTAAAACCGCTCTCCACCTTTGGTATCGCGGCTTCAATCTTAACGGGCTTCCTTCACTACATCACCGTAGGCCCGAGCCGTGCGGATGATCCCGATGAGGGAAAAGAAGTGATCGATCCCAATGAACTCGCAAGTAAAGGAGAATAATGATGGCACAAGGTAAACTTATTAAACGCTATACCGCTGCAGAACGTCTCAATCACTGGATTGTTGCAGCCTGTTTTATTCTTCTTGCGCTGTCTGGGCTCGCATTTTTCTACCCGAGCTTCTTCTGGTTAACGCAAGTCTTTGGAACACCGCAAATGGCTAGAATTATTCACCCATTTGTGGGGATCATTATGTTTGTAGGCTTTACTCGTCAATTCTTCCGCTACTGGAAGCATAACTTCATCAACAAAAGTGATGTTGAGTGGGCAATGAGCGTTAAAGAAGTGATCCGCGGAGATCATATGCCTAACGTTGGAAAATATAACGGCGGGCAGAAGGTGATGTTCTGGACGATGACGGGAACACTTCTCATCCTTGTTGTTACGGGAGTGATGATGTGGCAGCCCTACTTTGCTGATTACTTCAGCATTCCTCTACGCCGCATTGCTATTCTTCTTCATGCTTGGTCGGCATTAATTCTAATCGCCTCCATTATTGTGCATGTATATGCTGCAATCTGGGTGAAGGGCACTATCCGTGCCATGACTGAAGGTGTTGTGACAGACACTTGGGCGAAGAAGAATCACCCTAAATGGTATGAAGAGATTATGGAAGCTCGTGCAAAGAAGGAATCTAAGCAGCAAGCTTTTGATCTCGGATCGAATGATTTTAAATAAGCGATCGATCTAAATTGATAAACGATCAGAGGCGCGACGCATTTTAGCGTTTGCGCCTTTTTTAAAGGTTAAAAGGAGACTTTATGACCATGACCCCAAGCGGTGGCATTCAGGAGCTTATTCATGTTCTACCGCCGACAACTTCCCAGTATCCTGTACGTTTAGAGGCGCTAGATAAAGCAATTGAACTCTACCCCGATGAGGAGAACCTCTACTTTTTAAAAGTAGTCGTAGATGCACAAGCGATGCTTTTTGATTCGCTAGCCAAAGATCATTTTCAATTTAATGATACAGCCCCTTTTTTACAAAAGCGCGCAGAGGAGTTTGCCCTCTTTAAAGAGCTTGTCACGAAGATGATCCGCTTTTTTGAGGAGCAGATCTCCCCACTTCCCGAACAGCTTGAAACAATCTTTACCGAGCTTAAAGCATTACCAGAGAACTCTTTAAAAACAATGTATGAAGCTCTTTTAGTGTTAGATATTGAAGAGATTCCTGCAGAGTTTCGTCTCTTTTTAAGCGCTTCTTTACAAGTACTTCTTCATAAAGCCGCGACGACGTTAGAGGTTGAGAAAGATTATCTTCTTACTGAGCGGGAGCATTGCCCCTGCTGCCAAATGCCTGCCAATGCTAGCGTAATCGATAATGAAGATGGGGGCTTGCGCTATCTCTACTGTAGTTTTTGCGAGACAAAATGGCACTTCGTTCGCAGCCAATGTACAGAGTGCGTCAGCAATAAAAATCTTTTTCAAACAGATCTGGAAGAGGAGGATTTTTTAATGACAGCAGAGGTTTGCGACGAATGTAAGACGTACTTAAAATATCTCGATCGCACCGAAAATAGTGATGCTGATCCCTTTATTGAGGGCTTTCTTTCACTCCCGCTCGATTTTGCGCTTGCGGAAGCGGATTATAAAACATATGGGATTAACCCCTATCTGCTCTAATTGAGCAATTAAATCTCACACTATTTTTAATAAAATTTTCTCGGGGCTCTACTCTCTTATCAATAAACAGAAGTAGAGCCCCGAGTTTTTTATGCCAATATTTCACCCTTATAAGAAATAATCACTAAAATAGAGAGAACACTATTTAAAAGGAGGAAAAGCGTGAAAAACAACCCAATTAGCCCCCATATTTTGCTAGAGGGAACGGCAAAGCCGGTACAAAACATCTTCTGTATTGGGCGCAATTATGCCAAACATATTGCGGAACTAAATAATGCAACACCTACAGAACCGATGGTCTTTTTAAAACCCACAAGCGCTCTGCACCAAGAGGGAAGCCCAATCCTTCTCCCTGCTTTTTCTCAATCTGTTCATTATGAGGCAGAGCTGGTGCTCTATATTGCAAATGGCGCTCGTAATATTAGTGAGGAGGTTGCCCTACAATTTATCGGAGGATTTGGTGTGGGGCTTGATCTAACCGCTCGGGATCTCCAAACCATGGCTAAAGAGCGCGGCGAACCTTGGACAAAGAGTAAAGGCTTTCCCCATGCAGCCACGCTCTCCCCTTTTGTCGCAAGCGATCGACTATCTTTTGAAAAACCTATTGAATTTACCTTTAGCCAAAATGGTAAGTTAAAACAGCATGGCAAGAGCGATATGATGCTCTACAATATTGCGCAATTGGTCAGCCATCTCTCCCATATTTATGGTTTAAGCCCTGGGGATCTCATCTTTACCGGGACACCAGAAGGAGTGGGTGAGCTACGAGATGGTGATCAACTTACTCTCCAGCTTTTGTCACAAACTCAAGGGAATCCTCCCCTGATTGAGAGCCAATTTCTTATTGCAGGACATAGCCCTTCTATTACCGATGCTACTGCTCCTTAGCCTCTTTTCCTAAAGAGACCACATCTTTTTTAATAAAGATTAAGATCAATAACGCCGGCACAAAGAGAAATGCAGTGCTCACGAAGAAGTAGAACCAATCGAGATATTCTGCTAAAAATCCTGAGCCACCCCCAAGCACCCGTACACCAAAGGCGGCTAAAGCACTCAATAGAGCATATTGGGTAGCGGAGGAGTCTTTATCACACAATAGGCTTAAAAACATGATAAAGAGCGCACTCGAAAAGCCGGCGATAAAGTTTTCTGCACTGATGGCGATCATCAACATTGAAATCGACTGCTGCGATAAAATAAGAAGATAACCAAGATTCGTCAATCCGATCAAGATCGCTGAGAAGAAGAGGCTGCGATAGATGCCGATCTGATGAATAATCGCTCCCGCTAAAAATGCGCCAAACATGGTGGCCACCAGACCATAGACCTTAGTTACTGCCCCAATCTCTGTACCGGTATAGCCCATCTGATAATAGAAATTTGTCACCATCACACCAGAAATAGCGTCGGGCAATTTATAGCAGATAATAAAAATAAGAATCAGCAGTGCATTCTCACGGCGGAAAAACTTCCGAAAGCCATCACTAAAACCCGCAAGACTTTCGCGCACACTTTTCGGCGTCCCCTCTTCTATAGCTCCCTTACCTTGCTGCTCTTTTGGCTCATAAATAAAGAGCGTAAATAAGAGAATGATCGCAAATAACAAGCTTAATAATTTAAAAATCGCTCCCCAAGAGAAGAGATCCGAGAGGGCTAAAACCCCTGCCCCCATCACAAGCATCGCGATACGATACATCATCAGATAACTACTCGAACCATAAGACTGCTCTTCTGCGGTGAGATAATCGATTCGATAGGCATCCACCACAATATCTAAGCTGGCAGAAGCTGTGGCAAGGGTGAAGATTAAAATCCCCACCATAGCGGGAGACTCCCCGGGATTTACATACGCCAACGCATAGAAAACGATCGCCAAGAGTGCTAAAAAGAGCACAATCCAACTCTTTCTACGCCCAAGTTTACGCAATAAAGGGGGCTGAAAGAGGTCGAGAAGCGGTGCCCACAGAAACTTTAAAACGTACGGCGTTCCTAAAAGAGAGGCAAGCCCGATGGTTTTTTTATCCACCCCAAAGGTTGAGAGCCAATATGTGAGCGTTGAGAGCGTCATCATAATGGGTAACCCCGAGGCAAAACCTAAAAGTGCAATACTTAAATTAGCGCGGGTTAAATAGTGCCGAAAGTTACTCAAAAAGGTCATTGCTCGCCATCCAAAATTAAAAATAATAGGCCTATCAAGGTATACACAGTCTACTGAAGGTTACTGAAGATGAATAAAAAATTATTCATAGTGCAAAAAGAGAGCCCCTAACCTTCGCTAAAATCGTGCTTCAGTGTAGGGGCTTTCGAAATAAATGTTAAGTCTCTAAGGTGAATATTTATCCCATTTCCTGCAAGATCTTAAGAGCCTCACAAAGGGCTCGCTTCATCTAGTATTGATCGATTTTAAACCCTTAAAAGATTCTCTAATCAACTAAAAGGTTAAATAGAGGCTTGCGATGCCTAAATAGATAAAGACACCCGCAATATCACAGATCGACGTAATTAAAGGGGTACTTGCCGTAGCAGGGTCGAGCTTAAAGAGACGGAAAATAAAGGGAAGTACTGCACCTAAAAGGCTGCCAAACATCACCACAACCACCATCGCTAAGGCGACTACGGTTGCTGTTTCCATACCCACACCATGCTCGCTTCCTCGGTAAAATCCGATCCCGGCAATGGCTAAGGCCATCGTCCCCCCAAGCGCAAAGGCGACCATAATCTCTTTACCGACCACTTTAAACCAATCTTGCATCTTCACATCGCCAACGGCCATCGCGCGGATTACTAAGGTGGTCGATTGTGAACCTGCGTTACCCCCACTTGCAATTAAGAGAGGAAGGAAGAAAACAATATGTAGATATTTACCTAATAGATCTTCGTAACTTGCAATCCCTGCCCCTGAAAGGAGGTTTACAAAGACAAGGATTACCAGCCAGCCGATCCGCTTTTTATAGAGCCAACCAAAGGATGCCGCTAAAAGCCCCCCTTCGACCTCTTCATCATCTACAGCAATCGACGCCATTTTGTGAATATCTTCCGTCGCCTCTTGCTGCATAACATCCATCATGGCATCCACATGGAGCACCCCAATCATCTGGTTTTGGGCATCTACAACCGGGATAGTGACTAGATCACTATCTTGGAAGATCTTCGCCGCTTTTTCCTGATCAAGATCTGAAGGTAACACCAACATGTCATCCTTCATGATATCTGCCACTAGCAGATCCCCATTAGAACCGAGCAGCTCCCGCAGGGACATTACGCCCACTAATACGCCCTTTTCATCCACTACATAGATATAGTGAATGTTGGTCTTCCCTTTGACATTTTGACGAATAAAGTGAAAGGCCTCTTCCACCGTATAAGTTTGAGGTACACGAATAAACTCATAGGACATCAATGAACCAACGGTTTCATCCTCAAACTCGTGCGTTTCAATAGTGGGTAAATCTTGTGGGATCATCAGCATTCTCCTATAAACGTGTAAGATTAAGGGGGTTCGTCGGGAGCCGGCAAGAAGATGATTGTGCAAAATGAGATCAGCCACAAAGGTATTCGATCTACAAAATAAAAAGAGAGTAAATCCCTCTCTACTCTCTTTTCACACTATGTCCTCTTCGTAAAAATTTTAGCACTATAGGGCTAGAATGCAGAGTTTTTCTTCTCTCTATTCTCACGACATTAAAAATAACCTTAATTCGATTATCTCTGTTAACCCATTGGGGTCTCTCGACATTTCTGGGTAGTCGCTTCCTTCCCTATAGGAGCCTCACCTAACGAGGAGCTGAATATTTTTTAAATTTACAAGACCAAAAGAGATGATAAAAATAAAATTCATCACGCTCTAAATCTATAATACTCAGCAAATTAATGGAGGGAAATTATAGCGGTAACGCCCCCTATTTGCAAAAAAGATCGGCAAAGCAAGGGGGCTCAGGTATAATTATCTTCATCTAAAAATTTAAGATTTGAGGTGAAAAATCCTCAAAACCGATTGGGATACAGAGCTATGAAAATTTTAATCCTTGGCGCCGGGCAAGTGGGTTCAACGGTTGCCCATGTTCTCTCTAAGGAAGCCCAAAACGATATTACCATCGTCGATAATCAATACGCCCCCTTAGCTTCGCTTAAAGAGCGTTACGATATCCGCACAATTCGTGGAAATGCGGCCTCTCCGGCAATTTTAGAAGAGGCGGATGCCGAAAATACCGATATTATTATCGCTGTTACCTCGAGTGATGAGGTCAATATCGTTGCTTGCCAGCTCGCGTATACCCTCTTTGATATTAAACTTAAAGTTGCCCGAATTCGCTCGCAAGATTATATCGAACATGCCGATATTTTTGGGAATGGGCTCGATGTCTCCTTCCATATTGATGTAGTCATTAGCCCGGAGATCTTAATCACGAACTACATTAAAAATATTATTGAGCTCCCCGGTGCTCACGATGTATTGCGTTTTGCAAAAGGAGAGGCGCTAATGATCTCTATTGAGATCGAAAAAGATTCCCCCCTCTATGGTCGCCGTTTTTCAAAAATCCAACGCCGTACTCGCCATCTTAATATTAATTATGTCGCGATCTACCGAGATGGCGAAGAGTTTATCCCTAAAGAGGAGACTATTTTAGAAGAGGATGATGAGATCTATTTCCTCTGCGCGCGCCCCCATGCTCGGGAGGTTATTGAGCTCTTTAAGAGTGAACATAAAGTGGCTAAAAAGGTGACCATTGCCGGGGGAGGCAATATCGGCTCTCAATTAGCCGAAGCGCTAGAGAGCTTTACCCGCGTAAAAGTCATTGAGCACAATGCAGATCGAGCCCATCATCTTGCCGCACAACTCGATAATAGCCTCATTTTGCAAGGGGATTGTACAGATGAGACCCTTCTTTTTGAAGAGAATATTGAGGATACCGACCTCTTTTGTGCAGTCACCAATGATGATCAAACCAATATCTTATCTGCCATGCTCGCTAAACGGCTCGGAGCAAAGTTCGCTATTTCACTCATCAATCGCGCCTCTTTTTTAGAGCTGATTGAAGAGGAATCAAATATCGATCTTGCCTTCTCTCCTCAGCAAGTCACCTTAAGTACCCTGCTGACTTACATTCGAAAAGGAGACATTGTTCAGGTATACTCTTTACGATCAGGAAACTCCGAAGCGATGGAGATTATCGCCCATGGCACAGAAGCGACTTCAAAGATTGTAGGTAAAGAGCTTGAAGGCATTCGCTGGCCCGAAGGCGTTGTCGTAGCGGGGCTTGTAAGGCGTGGAAAAGTGATGCCGATCGAGCCAACCATGTCTATTGAGCAGAATGATCATCTAATACTATTTATTACCGATAAAGAGAGCATTCCTCGCGTTGAGGAGCTCTTTGAGCTGAGAGCTTAAGTTTTCACCACCTAGTTAGTCGATAGGAGACACTAATGGAAAAAGTAAATAAAGTTGTACTGGCCTACTCCGGCGGACTTGATACCTCCGTCATCTTAAAATGGCTTCAAGATGAATATAATTGTGAAGTCGTGACCTTCACGGCAGATATCGGCCAAGGCGAAGAGGTTGAACCTGCACGCGCAAAGGCTGAGGCATTAGGCGTGAAAGAGATCTAT
>JASLFU010000018.1 GCA_030150405.1 Ignatzschineria sp. | reverse complement strand
TCAGATAGCAAATGATGGACTCGTCCCGTCTTATGAGAATAAATACGGTGGGAACGACCTGAAGAAGGAACTTCTTGTACTGTTAGCCATGGAATATAGTCTTTACCATGCCCTTGGCCACGCCCCTCTTTAATACGACGGGCAATTTGCACTTCAGAAAATGAAGAGTTTGCTTTAGCCATAACAAAAGTCCAGTATGCTTTTTCACAGCATAACTGGACCTCTAAAAGTTCTCAACTATTTTGTTAAGTTCTCATCTTTCATGTCATAGTTCTCAACTATTTTGTCCGTTTCTCAACTTAATTGTCCGCCTACAGCTATATTCAAGCTCCTAACATCCCTCTAAAGCGCGAATATTTTTCCGATTCTGAAGAAGACTGGTATAGTTATTCTTTTTCGACAATCCTAATAACCATAGACTATAGGAGCTTAATAGTATGCTTAAACGTGGTTTAATCTTTACTGCAGCTATTGTATTAACAGGCTGTTTAGCAACTTCACCCTCTTCAAATAACACAATGTCACAAGAAGCGATTGAAGCTCATGTGAATACTCTTCGCACACTCTCTGCTACAGAATTAAAGCCTTTAGCAGATAGCGGGGATCAATTTGCGCAATATTATCTTGGAAATAAATATGCCCAAGGGAAGGAAGTTGCTCAAAACATGCAACTTGCTCGCCAAATGTGGGAGCTTGCAGGCAACCAAGGAAACGCAAACGCTCTCTATAACTTAGGAACAATGGCGTATACCGGCCAAGGTGCACAGCGCAACTATGCTCAAGCTCTTGAGCTCTTTAAACGCTCTGCAAATGCAGGCAATCCTAGAGCAGCCTTTAACGTCGCCTCTATGCTCGAGCGTGGTCAAGGCGCGAATATTAATCTTCAAGAAGCCGCACAGTTTTATAAACTTGCCGGTGATACAAGTCCAAAAGCGCTCTACCGCCTAGGTCTTCTCTATGCACGTGGTGGCGATAATCTTCCTGTAGATCTTAACCAAGCGATGACTTATCTCCAGCAAGCTGCAGCAAAGGGTGAGCCCACAGCTATGCATGCCGTTCAATTACTCCAAACAACTTCTAAAGAGCAACTCCCCGGCGTGATGCAACGCTTAGCTGCTCAATTCTAAAAAGTAAACGCTAATCTTTCTATTAAAGCTTAGTTAAATAGAACAAAAGCGACACTGCTCTTACTAGTAGTGTCGCTTTTTTTATTTCTACCCTTTATTACATAAACGTATAAAACTATACGGTAAAAACCACCTATTTAAGCCAGTGTTGCCACCATAATAGCTTTGATGGTATGCATACGGTTACCCGCCTGCTTAAACTGCACTGCTTGCGGCCCTTCAAATACCTCTTCTGTCACCTCTACACCATCTAAGCCAAAGGTTTGATAGATCCACTCTCCCACACTTGTTTCCCGATTATGGAAAGCGGGCAGGCAATGCATAAATTTAGTATTACGATTCCCCGTGGCACGCATTAACTCGCTATTTACTTGGTACGATTTCAACATCTCGATACGCTCACGCCAAGCTTCTTCTGGCTCCCCCATCGAAACCCAAACATCTGTATGGATGAAATCCACCCCTTTTACAGCCTCTTCTGCACTATCGGTAAATGTTAAAGTAGCTCCGCTCTTTTGAGCTAACGCCTGACATGTTTCAATTAAAGCCTCTTCCGGCCAGAGATGCTTCGGCGCCCCGATTCTAAAATCCACCCCGAGCTTCGCCGCCATCACTAAATGGGAATTTCCCATATTATTGCGCGCATCGCCCAAATATGCGTAGCTTAAATCACTTACGGGCTTGTCGCTCTCTTCCTTCATTGTCAAGAGATCGGCAAGCATCTGCGTGGGATGAAATTGGTCCGTTAGCCCATTATAAACAGGAACGCCGGCATAGGCTGCGAGCTCATTTTCTAGCATCTCTTGGTTAAATCCCCGATAGAGAATAGCGTCATACATCTCCCCCAAAACTCGAGCAGTATCCTTCATCGACTCTTTATGCCCGATCTGAGTTCCATCGCTCCCGAGATAACTTGTGGAAGCCCCCTGGTCTGCAGCGGCAACTTCTGAGGCGCAACGGGTGCGAGTAGAGCTCTTTTCAAAAATGAGAGCGATATTTTTCCCCGTTAAAAGGCGCTGCTCTGTCCCTACTTGCTTTGCTCGTTTAAGATCTTCCGCTAATTGTACAAGATAGAGGATCTCCTCTTTCGAAAAGTCGAGTAATTTAAGAAAATGACGCTGACGTAAATTTGGCTGCATGGGCTTCTCCTCTCCCGTTTTATGATTGTGTAATAACGCTTTTATAGAAATATTTAGGGAGCAATAGAGAGAAGACGAACTCGCCCCCCTCCCTTAAGCTTGCTCCCGCTATTGATCTCAATCCACTATAATAACAAGAAACTGTTCAATTACTTTATAAAAATGCCCAAGGAGGCAACATTTTATGAAACGTCTATTTACCTGGCTTCTGCTACCGCTTTTTCTAGCAATCCCGACCATGGCAGAGCCTCTTCCTGAGAAGGCGATCCTCCATTTTTCAGGCCCTTATGGATTGCCTGCGACGATGGAATTCTCACGCAATAATACAAATTATACTCTCCACACAACGGTAAAGATCCCCTTTAAACCGATGGTATTTAGAAGCGAGGGCAGCATTCGCAATAACCATCTTATTCCCCATAAGTTTACCGACACCCGGGGAGGTAAACTCTATGCGTATGCTAATTTTGATACACAGAGAAAAGAGATCCAATATGGTCGCGCCGGAGAGCAGAAAACCGCAAAAATGAAATATCTCTCCCAAGATTTCTTTACCCTTGCTTGGCAGATTGCACTCCATGAAGGGGGATTAAAAGAGAGCGTACAGGCTACCAATGGTAAAAAAATCTATATCCGCAACCGTTTTGAAGAAGCAGCGCTCACGACCCAGACCATTAATAATAGAGAGACACCCATCCGCCTCTTTATAAATGGCGTGGGAGATGATCGCATCGAACTAGGCATTGCGCCAGAGTTCCACCACTTACCGGCATTAATCGTCTATTACGATAAGGGCAAACGCTACGAATTAAAATTAACGAAAGTAGAGCTTTAAAGCGATCTTGTTATACGTTATTATTAAATGTATAGAGAGCGAACAATTTGCTCTTCGTACTACTCAATCTAAAAGGAGATTTCATGAAAGCTAATATCGGCGGTATCGATCGCATTCTTCGTATTATTGTAGGTATTGTTCTTATCCTCTTAAGCATCACCGGGACTATCGGCGCTTGGGGTTGGATCGGGCTTGTTCCCTTATTAACAGGGATCTTTAAGTTCTGTCCTCTCTACCCACTTCTCGGAATCTCCACCGGCGATAAGAAGTAAGCAGGAATTCTTGTAAAGATCTAGAAGCGGTGAGCGATTATCTAATCTCTCATCGCTTTTTTATTGCAGATAATTTTCACAACCTGACTTTTAACTAATCGCATTCCCGCCTCTTTAAAAGGGCAACGTTTCTGCCTCTTTAACCGCTAGATGCTACAATACAGAAGCATTTAATCCCTTTAATCGGGACGGAAAACTCCCTCTCCCGAGCTTTTATTAGGTAAAACACGGAACATTTATGTCACTACAAAGCTTTTTCACTCGTATTTCTGCCGCCTTTGGCAACAAAATCGACCTCTATCGCATGGGCACTTTCTACTATGAGGGCAAGCATGTGACGAAAGATCTCGAAAAAGCCAAAAAATATCTGCGCAAAGCGTCGGATAAAAAAGAGAGTCGCGCGCTCTATTATCTTGCGCTTATTGAGTTAGAGGAGCTAAATAAAAGCGATGATCTTGCTCTGGCAATGCGTTATTTTGAGCTCTCTAAGAAAGAAGAGCCCCGTGCAAAAAGTGCGATTGAAACATTAGAAAAGCGCATCTTTGATCTCGCCCCCACTGAAGAGTCGGCCACCCTACTCTTTAAACTCGGCTATATGTACGCCAATGATGTGATTGTAGGGATCGATTATGAAAAATCGAAACGCTATTACGAAAAAGCCGCTCAATATGGCAATCTTCACGCCCAAAATGAGCTAGGAAAGCTCTATCTTTTTGGCCGCCGTGAAGTCACAAAAGATTTAGATCGCGCTCGGGAATATCTATTCCCCGCCCTTAAAATCGGCTTCACCCCTGCTAAAATCACCTTATTTAAGCTCTATAGTGATGCTGATGAGCTCACTGCGCTATTACAAAAAATTCGTGAAGAGAATCCCTCCCCCGACCTTCTTAATATTGCAGGCCTTATGGCATTTGAGGGCGTAAACCTTCCAGAAGATCATGCGCTTGCCGAAAACCTCTTCCTTCAAGCGGCTGAAGCTAAGCATCCCAATGCCCTTGTAAACCTAGCTAAACTGAAAGAGCCCAGCGACCCTGAGTTTGCAAACTCAATGATTGAAAGCGCCATCACCTTGGGCCATCGTCCCCTTCAAGGGTAATTAAAAGAAGACCAAGGCAACGCATTGATAGATAACTTATAGGCTTAACATATGCTCTCTAAACTTAAAAATAAGGGGAAAGTTTTTACCCTATTCGCCGCTTTAGTTGCACTCACCGCCTGCCATACTGCAAGCGAGGAGAGTACCGAAACATTTTGGATCGATAACCCTACCGATGAAGCGATCACCCTAAAGATTGATCAGCACACCTTAAGTTTACCCCCACAATCGGGGAGTACTTTTCGTCTAGCGGCGGGAAAGCATCAACTGACGTTCAATAACGAAAAAAGGGAGTTTATGGTTAAACCCCGAAAAGGTGCTCTCTATCAGAAGTTCTCCGCCTTTAAAGCAAGGAATGATCAAGCCGCCGCTCCTATAGCCATTATCAACCCCACTCAGAGTGAGTATCTTATTTACGCACTCCCCTATCAGGATGAGGCGCATTCACTTAAGGAAGAATCCGTCTCAAAAGCGATGGAGGCGTATCTTTCCGAGTTTATCATCGAAGATGAAGCGGGAAATCGTAGCATAGAGAAACTCCCGCTCTTTCCCACCAATGCGCTCTTTATCGATGCTGCGGAATTTAAATGGGATTATGGCTTAGAAGAGGCCCTCCCAGAGAGTTTAAACTTTGAATCTTTCAGCGAAACCATGAACGATTCCCCGGGATTTATGGTTAAGCGCAAGCTCTATCGTGCAGAGGAGTTTTATCGTACGGTGATGAAAGAGACGATTCCTACTGCCTCCCCAAGCCTCTCGCTCGCGCGCCTACCAGAGTTTAGAGTCACCCCCGAAAAAGTGACCAGTAATTGTGAAGCGCTCTCCCCTGGCCTAATCCGCATTGAATACAAATTTAGAACACTCCCCCAACTTCCTTTAGGGGATCGAGCTCAAGAAGCCTTTCAAGAGTTTTTTGAAGAGAGCCACCTAGCGCTCAACCAGTTACAGAGCCAGTGTACTCTTTCCGAAGAGGAACTTACTCCTCTACCGGAGATTGAAACAAGCTTTAAAGCGCTAGAAACACTTTTAAAACGGAGCGCTTATCTCCTTCCTTAAAGCGGGAAGATCTTGCATAAATCAGCATTTATCCCTATACTGATGGACTACATCAAACGGGGGCGTTCTTGGATTCGACGGGGATGTTGAAGTTTGAGGTGCATGTCAAGATGGTCGAGAGTCTTGTAAAAACGCGGCAATTTGTATAGTTGCAAACGATAACAACTACGCTTTAGCAGCTTAAGCCTGCTAACTGATCATAGTACTGTGTTCGTTCGGTATTATCATCAGTCAACTTAAACGAAATAGTGAAATATCATTTCTAAGGGGTATTTTGCGAAACTTAACTTAGAACAGCTTTGCGTTTCCTGCCGGTCGGACAGCGTGAAGTTAAATTAAAGATACGGCTAAACATGTAGTACCAAGAATGGATAGTTTTCGGACGCGGGTTCAAATCCCGCCGCCTCCACCAATCATGATTGTGAAAACCCGCTAATTAGCGGGTTTTTTTGTATAAAAGGAATGTTGTAAACCATGAGCTCTAAAAGACCAATTGATAGTCTACAAATTAAAGGATTTAAGTCTATTCAATCATTAGATATAGAATTAAAACCAATAAATGTACTAATTGGCTCTAATGGCTCAGGCAAAAGTAATTTTGTATCTTATTTTCGTATGTTGTCTCACTTGATTGAGGGCCGGTTAGCAACTTGGGTTAATCAACAAGGTGGAGCAGATCGTATTCTGACTTTTGGTGTTAAAAATACAGATAAGTTATACTCAAGGATTAATTTTCAGCAGAATGCATATGCTTTTGAATTATCATCTACTGTAGATGATCGTTTGATATTTAACTATGAAACAGGATACTTCCATAATCCTAATTATGTATATCCATATAATGTTGGTTTGCAAGCAGGATTATCAGAATCTATTTTGAAAGAATCTAAAGAGCGTATTGCACAATATTGTTATGAGGCTATTTCTAATTGGCGCATTTATCATTTCCATGATACCAGTGATACAGCAGGTATGAAGCGTAAAGGTGCTGTGCATGATCATAAATATCTACGCCCAGACGCATCTAATTTAGCTGCATTTTTATATCTTTTAAAACATGAGCATACAGAATGCTATGAATCTATTATTGATACCATTCGTTTAGCCATTCCATTTTTTGATGATTTTGTTTTAGAACCAAAAGCCTTACCAACGGAAGAAATGCAAATCCGCTTATTGTGGCGACAAACCAATAGTGATTATGAATTGTGGCCAAGTCAACTATCAGATGGTTCAATTCGTTTTATCTGTTTAGTCACAGCCTTGATGCAGCCAGAGCCACCTTCTACGATTATCTTTGATGAACCTGAATTAGGTTTGCACCCTTATGCAATTACATTGCTTGGCGCACTGTTTAGACGTGCTTCAGAACGTATGCAAGTAATCATTTCAACGCAATCAGTGGCTTTACTTAATCAGTTTAACTTGAATGAAATTATCACAGTAGATCGGCAAGATGGTTATTCTATATTTAAGCGATTGGATGAAGAGCAATTTTCAGCTTGGTTAGATGAATACACGATTGGTGAGCTTTGGGAGAAGAATTTATTAGGTGGGAGACCACTGTAATGAAACGAGTTTATATTATTTGTGAAGGTCAAACAGAAGAAAGTTTTGTAAATCAGTTATTGCAGCCTTACTT
>JASLFU010000014.1 GCA_030150405.1 Ignatzschineria sp. | reverse complement strand
GTCACCTTTTTTATTGCTTACGGTTTTAATTCAGGGATGCCCACAGATATTAGATAATCAAAAATCCCCTCATAAAATTGTGGTTGCCGTGTATGATCTTGCTCATCCCCTTCTGGCACAAAAATAATCATCCCTTGTCGAGCACGTGTTAATAAAACGCGGTAGGTATTAAGAAGATAGCGCTGACGCTCCTCTTGATTCACATTTTGCCACTCTGTTCCCCGAAAATTTTTAAATTCCCAACCTAATTCACCCGAGCGCAAATCAGCATCCCATGCAATACAGACCCAATCGAGCTCTAAGCCTTGAATGGAAAACTCTGTCGCCGCAAGCTCTAAAAAGTTGGACGAACGAATATCATCTGCCGAATTTAAAAACCACTTTGGGGCATCGATCTCCTGCTTTACATCAATCCCATAGGGACGTAGACGAATCGCCCCAGAGGAGGCTACCAAACCTATCTGTTCACTCCCTCTAGCTTGCTTACGAAGCCACCCTTTCGCTAAAGATAAATCACGCGTTACAAAAATTGGGTAATTATGCAATTGACGCGTTAAATATGCCTGCGCCTTATGAACGTCACGCACTAATAAAGCACCGACAAAATCGGAAAGCGCTTCACTTCTAAAAGAACGTAGCGAAACTGCAAGATGCAATGCAGGCTCAATAGTTATTTTCTCTTTAAGCGCCTCTTTAAGAGTTCCCGCCGCTTCCCCTAAATAAAGCGCCGATCTAATCGATTTTGGTGCATAAACATTCCACTCTTTAAACTCTTCAAGTGCTCTAAACCACTCAATTAATCCAGCTTCTCCCTTATTAATCTCCTGCCCGCCACCAATCAAGCAAATAATCACAGACCAATTATTGTCATCATTATGCCGAATTCGATCCATCACGCTAATCAAAAAGTGGGGCTCTGATTGATTAAATTCAGGCAACCCACGCTTCCGTTGCATAAAATGACTGGTTTGCTCCCGACCCCAAGCCCTCTGCGCCTCATCAAAAATCACCACTCGCTCAAAAGGCACACCTTCATCCTTGAGATACTCATCCCGAAAGTGATGAATATTTTGGATAAATGAAGAGACCCGGCGACGAGCCTCTTTTAACGTAACCCCCTTCTGATCACGCTCATTCCTTGCCAGTGCCTCCCTTAAAACCTCAACCAATGGGCCATTTCCCGAAAGAAAAACCGCATGCTCCTCCTCTGCAATCTTTTGCCGCTCACTGGCGATATTTAAGCCCGCTAAAGTCTTTCCTGCTCCAGGAACACCGGTAATAAAGATGATCGATTTTTCATTTTGCACCTTACTGCGCTCAATAATTTGATTGATGGCCTGAGTCGTCTCATTTAAGTTTTTAGCGCCTGCATCAGAACGTGAGATCTCCACAACAGAATGCCCATTATAGAGGCGTTGTGCAGCTTCAATAATGGTAGGCGTCGGTTTATATCGACTCTCTTCCCAATCCTTAGGGTGTATATTTTTATCATTTTTAGCTAAGGCTTGGATCAATTGAGGCGCTGAGTCTATCGAGATCGCCGCTGCCTTAAAGAGCTTATCGGAATAACGCGCATTCTGAAGAGATTCAATACTCTCCTCCTCTTTTAAATTTTCAAGCAATAGAAGGGGGACTATCTGCACCTGATGACTCCCTTCATGAAAGTTTTTAAGATCTAGCGCATAATCCATCACCTGGGTAAGATCTTCCCTCTCTACCCTGCTCTTTCCCACCTTAAACTCAAAAAGAAAGAGAGTATCTCGGTAGATAAAAACATTATCAATCCGCTTTCCGATACGAGGAATTGTAAATTCAAAATAGAGATGTCCAGAGCGAAAAGGCTTTAAGATCTTTTTTAAAATCTCAATTTGAAACAACCATGCTTGCTTCTGTTCATAAGTTGTCTCGCTCATGGTATCGTTCGCAACGAGCGCACCTAAAATCTCTTCCCATGATTGTGCTAAAAACGTGGGTAGAGGTGCTCCATAAAAATAACGTTTCATATCCCCTCTTTAAGACCTAATTCCCCTGAAAATCAAAAAAAAGCTATCCATGATATCCTGTACTCTATTGTTAATTAGATTAACAGGATAAAATAATAATGAAAAAAATCATCAAAACACTCTTTCTTTCCCTCTCTCTGATAGTCGCTGGCTGCAGCAATGGAGAGAATTCTCAAGATAAAATCACTATCGCTTACCCTGATGGAGTAGAGGCTGTTGCCATTACAAGCTTTGCCGAGGTTTTACTCCATGAACATGGTTACACTCATGTGGAAAAAAACTTTCTTGAAGTAGGCCTTCTTTGGGCTTCTCTTTCCAATGGAGGGATTGATCTCTACCTCGATGCGTGGCTTCCGGTCACACAAGAAAGCTATTGGCAGAAATATGGCAATAAACTCGAAAAACTGGGCGTACTCAATCCTAATGGAACATCGGGCCTTGTTGTACCAAGTTATGTGGAGATCGATTCCGTGACAGAGCTCAATGAGCATGTAGATCTTTTTGAGGGCAAAATTTATGGCTTAGGCGCAGGCTCGGGCACCAATGCGAAAACATTAGAGATGATCGAAGCCTATGGACTACAATTTGAGCAACTTAACACCTCAGAAGCGGCAATGCTTGCTGAGTTAAGACGCTCCATTAGCCAAGAAAAACCGGTAATTATCACAGGTTGGACGCCTCACTATATGTGGAGCAAATATGATCTAAAAATGCTTAAAGACCCGAAAGAGATCTTCCCGAAAGAGCGTATGGAAATTATCGCACGCGGTGGCTTTAGTGCAGATCATCCCGACATTGCCAAGGTAATGAGCCGCTTTCAGCTCACTGATGATGAGCTTAATGAGCTGATCAACACGATCGAAGCCATTGATGAGCATGAAGCAGAAATGATCGGCGCTCGCCAATTTTATGAAAAATATCGAGATAAATTTGACGCTTGGTTTGAAGGGATTGAAACTCCTCTAAAAGCAGAGAAATCTTAACAGTTATACATTTATTAACTTACAAAAAAGCGCACCCTTATCGGTGCGCTTCTCTTTTATCGATCTATAAAACGATCAAGCCTAAACTTTAAAGCAGCTTCCCTATCTCACTGATAATCATCTCCGCAACATCCGCCTTCATCCCTCTCGGCACAGGGACCTCCTCCCCATTTTTATGAATGATGATCAGCTCATTCTCCTCTTTGCCAAAAACCTTGCCCCCAGAGACATCATTTAAACAGATCATATCAAGCCCTTTCCGCTCTAGCTTCTCTTTGGCATGCCTCAAAATATCCTGGGTTTCTGCTGCAAAACCGATGCAGAGAGGGCGATCATCCCCTAAAGAGATTGTCGCTAAAATATCGGGATTTTTCTTGAGAGTAATGGTCATCTCATCGGAATCATCGGTTTTTTTAATCTTTTCATCGGCACGATTA
>JASLFU010000029.1 GCA_030150405.1 Ignatzschineria sp. | reverse complement strand
AATCGTATCTTGGAATGCGTGCCCCATATGTAAGCTACCAGTAATATTGGGGGGCGGGATGACGATACAGTAGGGCTCTTTTGAGGTGTCACCGCTTGCTTTAAAGAGATTATTCTCTTCCCAAAATTGATACCATTTTTTTTCAATCTGATCTGGTTGATAGCTCTGTTTCATTGATTATTCCAACTCTTAAAAGGCATAAAATAAATAAGAAAATTTAAGCGAAATTATACCATTTAGTGCCGATTTAATCTCGGCATCTCAACTATTTTAGGCATAAAAAAACTAGCCCGAAAGCTAGTTTTATTCTGCTATAGTCGCGGTTGCGGCTATTAGCGTAAGCGTGCTTCTGTGTAGAGAACATGCTTGCGAACAACTGGGTCATATTTCATGAACTCTAATTTTTCAGTTGTTGTACGCTTGTTTTTTGTGGTCGTATAGAAGTGACCTGTACCTGCTGAGGATACTAATTTAATTTTCTCTCTCATTGTCTACTCCTTAGATTTTTTCGCCTTTTGCGCGAAGTTCTGCTAATACCGCATCAATACCTTTTTTATCGATAGTGCGAAGACCAGCAGGTGATACACGAAGCGTTACAAAGCGATTTTCGCTCTCAACCCATAAGCGATGTGCTTGTAAGTTGGGGAGGAAACGACGACGTGTTCTGTTGTTTGCGTGGGAAACGTTGTTACCGGTCATCGGACCTTTCCCAGTTACTTGACATACTTTACTCATGATTAATAACCCTAATCCTAATTTGTAATTCTAATCCCGGCCGCCAGCCTCTAAAAATTCGGGTGCGGACTAAACCAACGCATTATAGCGAAGAAGCTCTCTCCTTGCAATAAATTAGCGGGTGATATTTACGAATAGAGTACGGGATTGATCTGCTCCCTCGCTTTTTTCGCAAAGAGAGGGGAGAGTATACCACTATTTTCTAATTTTTCTATCTGTTGCAAAAATGTTTGCATTCCTACTTCAGAGCCCATCTGAATGGCATTGTTGATCTGAGCGACCTCCTGTTTACGAATAAGATTTTTAACCGCTGGCGTGGTGAGTAAAATCTCCCAAATAGCTTGGCGGTTACTCTCTGTTTTAATCAGTCGTTGGGAGATAATAGCTCGCAATGATTCAGAGAGCATAGTGCGAATCTGCTTAGTTTTTTCAGCAGGAAAGAGATCGATGATGCGATCAATGGTCTGGGCCGCAGATGCTGTGTGTAGAGTGGCGAAGACTAGATGCCCAGTTTCTGCTGCCGTAAGTGCAAGTTCAACGGTTTCAAGGTCACGCAGTTCGCCAATAAGGATGATATCAGGGTCGGCACGTAGAGCAGATTTTAGGGCAGTGCTAAAGGAGCGAGTATCTCGATGAAGTTCCCGCTGCTGAATTAAGGAGCGTTTTGGACTATAGAGAAATTCGATCGGATCTTCAATAGTTAAAATATGTTTAGAAGCTGTGCAGTTGATCTTTTCAATCATCGCTGCAAGCGTGGTGGATTTGCCCGAGCCTGTTGGACCTGTAACAAGTATAAGTCCCTCCCTTAAGGTGGTAAGTTGCTCAAATATTTTAGGTGCATGGATCGCCTCTAAAGTGGGAATTTTATCTTGAATAATCCGTAAGGTGGCGCTTATTCCCCGGGCTTGTCGAAATAGATTTACACGAAATCTATGGTGTTGAAAGGTTGTGGCAAAATCGAGTTCTCCTTGCTCTTTAAACTCTTGTTGCTCTCTTTTAGAGAGTAGGGTGAGCAGCGCCTTTTCTAGCTGAGTAGGATTAAGAGGCTCATGATTTAAAGAACGGATCTCTCCTTGCAAGCGAATGAGCGGGGGTAGATTTGCCGAGAGATGGATATCGGATGCGTCGAGTTGAATGGCACGTAAAAAAAGATCTGTAAGCATAGGACTCCTCATCAAAAAGAGTAATATTTACAGATCTTTATTATAAGTATTTTTATAGGTATTTGAAGATAATATGCTTTTAATTCAGCGTGTTACCTCGATGCTTTAGCCTTTTTGGATTTTGTCCTTCATCTGTTTGATCACCTCTTGGTAAGAGAGCTCACTTCCAAAAATCGCACTGCCAGCGACAAAGGTATCGGCGCCCGCTGCGGAAATCTCCGCGATATTATCCACATTAACGCCTCCATCAATTTCAAGGCGAATCTCCCGATCTTGGGCATCGATCATCTTGCGTAAAGTGCGGAGCTTATCGAGGCTTGAGGGGATAAATTTCTGACCGCCAAAACCTGGATTTACACTCATCACAAGAATCATATCGAGATATTCCCAAACATGATCAAGAACATTCACCGGCGTTGCAGGATTAAGTACTAAACCTGCTTTACACCCTAAGGATTTAATCAGTTTTAGTGAGCGATCAACATGAAGAGAGGCTTCGGGGTGAAATGTGATGTAGGTCGCCCCCGCTTTGGCAAAAGCTTCGATCATGCGATCTACAGGGGAGACCATAAGATGCACATCAATAGGGGCAGTGATGCCATAATCTCGTAGCGCCTGGCAGATCATCGGGCCGAAGGTAAGATTCTCCACATAGTGATTATCCATCACATCAAAGTGCACCACATCAGCACCAGCTTTAAGTACTGCTTCCACCTCTTCGCCTAAGCGTGCAAAATCTGCTGAGAGAATGGAGGGGGCGATCCAAGGAGTCTGTTTAGCCATGTTTTATATCCTTTTTATTTTGTATCGGCAATTTTAGAGAGCACACGATCCATCGCGTGAATAGTTTGATCTAAATCTTCATAGCTGTGTGCGTTTGAGAGAAATCCTGCCTCAAATGCGCTTGGGGCTAGGTAGATCCCCTCATCTAATAGGCCATGGAAGAACTGTTTAAAAAATTCAATATTTGAGGTTGTGGCATCTGAATAGCTTTTAACTGGGCGATCGGTAAAGAAGAGCCCAAACATTCCACATACATGATTAGTCGAGAGAGGTTGATTATGCTTCTTAAAGACTTTTTGAATCCCTGCTATAAGGTAATCTGTTTTCTCTTCTAGTGTTGTATAGAAGTTTTCTTGAGAGATAAGCTCTAATGTCTTTAATCCTGCTGCCATAGCCACCGGGTTTCCAGAGAGTGTGCCGGCTTGATAAACCGCTCCATTGGGGGAGAGGTGATCCATAATCTCTCGCTTCCCACCAAAAGCTCCCACAGGCATTCCGCCGCCGATCACTTTACCAAAGGTAGAGAGATCAGGATCAATGCCGTAGAGCCCCTGTGCTGAATGTTTATGGACACGAAAACCGGTCATCACCTCATCCATAATAAAGAGTGCTCCGTGATCTGAGCAGCATTCCCGAATAGTCTCTAAAAATCCTGGAATAGGGGGGATACAGTTCATGTTACCGGCAATAGGCTCGACAATAACAGCGGCGATCTCCTCACCATACTCTTTAAAAGCGGCTTTAACGGCTTCGGAATTATTATATTCAATTACGATCGTATGTTGCGTTAAATCTGCGGGAACACCAGGGGAAGAGGGTTTACCCAGTGTTAAAAGGCCAGAGCCTGCTTGAACTAATAGGGAGTCTGAGTGGCCATGGTAGCAGCCTTCAAACTTAATAATTTTATCGCGGCCTGTATAGCCCCGGGCCAGGCGAATGGCGCTCATGGTCGCCTCTGTGCCTGAGCTTACCATCCGTACTTGATCCATCGAGGGGACAAGCTCTAAAACACGTGCGGCAAGTGTTGTTTCTGATACTGTAGGCGCTCCAAAAGAGAGCCCATTTTGGGCTGTTTCTATAACAGCTTGAATCACTTCCGGGTGTGCGTGTCCTACAATCATCGGCCCCCAAGATCCCACATAATCGATATACTTTTTGCCAGCTTCATCATAGACATAAGCGCCTTCCCCTTTTTTAAAGAAGATAGGTGCGCCCCCTACCTGTTTAAAAGCACGTACTGGGGAGTTTACGCCGCCGGGGATAACCTTCTGGGCATCGCTATATAATTGATCAAACTGACTCATCGATTAGATCCTTTTTTATATAATGGAGGGAGCTATTATTATGAGGCCTAATCTCTATTTGTTCAACAGAGGGAAATTCACTACAATAGCGTGATTAACGAATATAAGGGAAAAATATGCTAGCTGAAATTAAAGATAAATTAGTCCAAGCACTCGATGAGATGAAGGCGATCAATCCATTAGCATTTGATGTGGAGAAGATCGTAAGCTACGCCGATTGGGTAGTGATTGCGTCTGCAAACTCAGGTCCTCACTTAAAAGCTTTAGTGCGTAAAGCAGAAGAAGTGATGCGTGATGAGGGGATCAAACCGATTGGTGTGGAAGGAGTAAATACAGCATCTGATTGGGTTTTAATCGATTTTGGGGATATTGTTCTGCATGTTTTAAGTGAAGAGAAACGAGATTTTTATCAGCTTGAGAAGATCTTTGTTCCCTTCGAATAAGGTATAAATTGTAGATTGTGGAATGATTATCTATCTTGTTGCCGTTGGTACAAATATGCCCGATTGGGTGAAGAGTGCGTATCAGGAATATGCCGGGCGCATGCGTAATGATGTGGAGCTAAAATTGATCGAAGTTCCCGCCCTTGTTCGCCGGAAAAATGCCGATACAGTACGCATTTTGCGGGAAGAGGGAGAGAGGCTCTTAAAGGCGGTTCCGAAAAATTGCTATATTGTCGGGCTCGATGTGGTTGGACGAGAGGTCACTACGCCGCAATTGAGTAAACGATTAGAGCAGTGGATGCAGATGGGGCAAGATATTGCCCTTTTAATTGGAGGGCCAGAAGGGTTTTCGCCAGAGGTGAAAGCGGCTTTTCAGCAATCGATCTCTCTATCTAAATTAACCTTGCCTCATCCCATGGTTAGAGTCATTGCTGCGGAGCAACTTTTTCGAGCCTGGAGCATTATTAATAATCATCCCTATCATCGGGAGTAATGAGTGTTAATAAATGGGGTAAAGGCCCTAAGTTAGCGGGCAGAGTTTTTAAGAAGAGAGCATAAAAAAGGAGTCACCGAAATGGGACTCCTTTTTTTTACTGCCTTTAATTATTTTGAAAGGTGAGGATTATTTATCCTCGTAACGGCTAAAGACTAAGCAGGCGTTTGTGCCACCAAATCCAAAGCTATTGCTTAAGATGTTGTTGATTTTAACGCCATCCATGCGCTTACGCACAATGGGGAAGTCAGCCATTTTAGGATCGATCTCATCAATATGAGCACTCTCAGCAATAAAGTCGTTTTGCATCATCAAGATGGAATAGATCGCCTCATTCACTCCCGCTGCACCAAGAGCATGCCCAGTGAGGGACTTAGTGGAGTTGATATAGGGAATCTTCTCACCAAATACGCGGCCAATTGCCTCAAGCTCTGGGAGGTCTCCTGCTGGGGTTGAAGTACCGTGAGTATTGATATAATCGATCTCGCCTTCAACAGTTTCAAGGGCTAAACGCATACAGCGCTCCGCACCTTCGCCACTGGGGGCAACCATATCATGGCCGTCAGATGTTGCGCCGTAACCTGTGATTTCTGCATAGATCTTTGCGCCACGCGCTAAAGCATGCTCGAGCTCTTCAACAACTACGATGCCGCCACCGCCTGAGATTACAAAGCCATCACGGTCTTTATCATAAGCCCGAGAAGCTACTGTAGGATTATCATTATATTTGCTAGAGAGCGCACCCATCGCATCGAACATTGCGCTCATATAAGGGTGAAGCTCTTCACCGCCTCCGGCAAAGACAACATCTTGTTTACCTAACTGAATCTGCTCTACAGCGTTACCGATACAGTGTGCAGATGTTGAGCAAGCAGAGCTGATGGAGTAGTTAATACCCTTAATTTTAAAAGGTGTTGCTAAACATGCGGAAACTGTTGAACCCATCGTACGAGTAACCATATAGGGGCCAATACGACGTGTAGCATTGTTTTTACGTAGAGTATCGATCGCATCAATCTGATTCTTTGTAGAAGCACCTCCAGAACCGACGATGATACCTGTACGAGGGTTAGAAACCTGCTCAGGGGTGAGGCCAGAATCTTCAATCGCCTGCTCCATTGCCACATAAGCATAAGCAGCCGCATCCGCCATAAAGCGGTAGTTACGACGATCAATTAATGAGGGGAGGTCGATATTGAGTGCACCGTGTACATGTGAACGGAACCCAAAATCAGCCATCTCTTGTGAGAACTCAATCCCTGATTTCGCTTCGAGAAGGGATTGTAGCACTTCATCTTTATTGTTGCCGATGCTCGACACAATTCCAAGACCTGTGATAACAACACGTTTCATTATAGATCTCTCCTAAAATTAAAAATTGTCTGTTCTTGTGAAGAGCCCAACTTTCAGATCTTCACCAACATAAATCTCTTTGCCATCGACTTCCATTGTAGCGTCGGCAATACCCATGGTGAGTTTTCTTAAAATAACACGCTTCATATGAATGTTATAAGTGATTTTTTTATGTTTCGGTAGAACTTGGCCTGCAAATTTCACCTTGCCCGAACCGAGTGCGCGTCCACGACCTTGGCCACCCATCCAACCAAGGTAGAAGCCCACGAGTTGCCACATCGCATCTAGGCCTAAGCAGCCAGGCATAACGTTATCGCCTTCAAAGTGGCAGGGGAAAAACCAAAGATCAGGATTAAGATCAAGCTCTGCAGTGATAGAGCCTTTCCCATATTTGCCCCCATCTTCGGTAATGGAGGTGATGCGGTCAAACATAAGCATGGGTGGCTTTGGAAGTTGCGCATTGCCCTCCCCAAAGAGTTTACCTTCGGCACACTTGAGGAGCTCTTCTCGTGTAAAACTTGATTGAGTAGTAATTCTATTCACGTTTCAATAATCCTATTTCTTTTAGATAAAAATTAACGATCTTCAGGAGAAATCCCGCTCGATCAGAATTTTGTAGCCCTAAATTATACCCAAAATTGGGTGAGAAAGTCAGGCTCTTAATAATTAAATATTGAGTTCATCGATAAATAACGTTTATCGAGATTCAGATTGCACTGTTTAATTTAAGATAAGTTTTAGCAAAATAAATCTGTTTTATAGATCTTGATAGAGATCAGGCTCCCCCTCAGGCCGGGTTTTAAAACGGCGGTGAGCCCAGAGATATTGCTCCGGCGCTTCTAAAATCCACTCTTCGAAAAGTGCGTTTAAACGGAGTGTATCTGCCGCTAAATCTTTTGTGGGAAAGTTCTCAAGCGGGGGGAGGATGCGCACAATATATTTACTTCCTCGACGAATACAGTAGTAGGGAAGGGCTTCTGCTTTACCAAGGCGACAGAGAGTAGAGGTCGCGGTAATGGTTAACGCCGGAATGCCAAAAAATGGAGCAAAAATATGGTCTACCCCGCCATAGTTTTGATCTGGCCCATACCAGATGAGATCCCCTTCACGAAGGAGTCGAATCATTCGGCGAATCTCATCTCGGGTAATGGGTTCAAGGCCTGATTGTTCATAGCGTCCTTGATACTGCACATGCTCATAATATTCATTATCGTGGGGGCGATACATTCCCCGTACAGCGGTTTTAAAGGAGATGGCGCGGCCGCCTAGCTCAAGAGGGGTGAGGTGAATCGTCAGTAAAAGCGCACCTTTCCCGCTTGCGCGTTGTTTCTCAAGATTCTCTAAGCCTTCATAGATAATATGTTTTTCGAGCTGTTTTCGAGGCATCCACCAAGCGGCCACCACCTCAAAAATCCCCATCCCCATTGCCAGAAAGTTCGCCTTTACGCGCTTTTTTTGCTCCGCTTTTGAGAGTTCAGGAAAGCAGAGTTCAATATTGCGCTCAATAACTTTACGGCGTCCTTTTGCAACGTAATAGGAGAGCCATCCCACCACTTTTCCTAAAAAGAGGAGAAAGGGGAGCGGGAGATGGGCAATAATTTTGGCTAAAAAGATGCCCGTTGCCAACAGCTTGTGATCTGAGGCTTTCGGGGCAGTTCGTTTCGTCATATAACTATTATATTTTCCTAAAATTCGTGGCGCTATAGTAACATAAAAGCGGGAGGAAAAACCTTTTCTAAAAGTCGAATTAAAGAGGAATTAAAGGCGAAATTTAGATAAGCCCTTGTTGTTTAAAAGAAGTGGGGAATAAAAAATTAAATATGGGATTTAGGGGGGAACTGCGGTAAAATTAGGCGCTTTAATCAATCGTTTCAATATCACTGGGGAAGTTGCGTAATTAACAGTTGTTTCTTTGATTTTGATCAACTTCTCCTATAATCTAAGCGGGTGTTTACAATGAGTCAGTTTTGGGTGAAATCAAAAGTTTTTTTCGTGAGTGCTTTCTTGCTCTTCTTAGTGGGCTGCGGCTTTCATCTTCGAGGTGCAATTACGCTCCCTTCCCAATATAAAACGGCCTATATTATGTCCGAAAGTGAGCGTTACGATAGAGACTCTCTTGCACATATGATTCAGACCCGCTTAGGCAGCAGCTTAACCTTTTTAGATTCGCCCGATAATGCCGATTTAGAGATCATTATCGATGAGTCATATCAGGAGCGAGCGGTAGCGAGTAATATTGGGGGGCAACATCGTGAATATACCCACTATTACCGGGCTGATATTTCGGTAGTGGATAAAGATGGGCATGTGATTATGCCACGCCAAAACTTCTCTAAAAGTAAAGACTTCTCTCATGATGAGAGCGACGTGTTAGGAAAAGCAGCGGGTGAAGCAGTAGTAAAACGTGAGCTTGCTGAAGATTTAAGCATGATGTTTGTGCGACGTTTAACAGCGCTTTTAGAGCAGCAATAATTTAGGAGTTTTCGTGTCTAAAGAATTATCATCGACGATGAAAGATGTACAGGCGTACGAGGATACCCGCAATGTAGAGATCTCTAAGGTTGGGATCAATGGCCTTCGGCTTCCTCTTCAATTTATCAATAAAGCACATACTCAGCACACGGTGATGGAAGCGGAGTTTACGGTAACCCTTCAGGCTGAGCGCAAGGGTACGCATATGTCCCGCTTTATTGAGGTGTGGGAAGGCACGCACTCCCCCTTTGGTTTGGAGAGTGTGGAGAAATTATTGGCGGATCTCAAAGGGCGTTTAGATGCCATGAGTGCACAGGTTCATCTCAAGTTTCCCCTCTTTTTTGAGCGTGTGGCGCCTGTTTCTAGGGCGACAAGCGTGATGGATTTTGAGTGTGAAATTATTGCCCAAACGAATCCAGATCATATTGAGCTTCGTTTAATGGCGCCTGTAACTAGCCTCTGCCCTTGTTCTAAAGAGATCTCGGAATTTAGCGCACACTCACAGCGTTCTCATTTAACGATTGCGCTACAGTTTAAGAGTTTTGCAGAGTTGGCGGCTTTAGATATCGATGCAATGCTTAAAGAGATGGAGGCAGTGGGGTCATCAAAACTCTACCCACTTCTTAAGCGCCCTGATGAAAAGTATGTGACGGAAGCGGCTTATAAAAATCCCCGTTTTGTAGAAGATCTTGTGCGTGATCTTGTGGTATTGCTACGGGAGCGGAAGGATCTTAAGGCATTTTCAGTGGAATCAGAAAATTTTGAGTCGATCCACAACCATCAGGCTTATGCCAAAGTGGAATATCGCTTTTAAAATCTTTTTTGATTATCCATTGCAGTGAGAGCAGAAAATAGAGACGGCGTTTCCAAGATTTTGGGCGCCGTTTTTGGTTTTTGGCATAATAGAGGGCCTTGTAAACGTATTAGGCGGTTACATAAGATTGTTAGAGAAGCCTTAACTTCTCACGATTATTTAAATAATAAGTAGGTAGTGAATGATAGAATCCGATCGACTGATTGTGAGCGATGCCCCTCAGGAAGAGGAGAAGATAATAGATCGTGCGATACGCCCTAAAACCCTTGATGATTACACCGGGCAAGAGGCGATTCGCCGGCAGCTTAATATCTTTATCAAAGCAGCTAGGCAGCGGGGAGAGGCGTTAGATCATGTGCTTCTCTTTGGCCCTCCAGGTTTAGGAAAGACAACGCTTGCTCATATTATTGCTAATGAGATGAATGTGGGCTTAAAGCAGACCTCAGGACCAGTGCTAGAAAAGGCGGGAGATTTAGCCGCCATTCTCACGAATTTAGAGGAGAACGATATTCTCTTTATTGATGAGATTCACCGCTTAAGTGCCGTGGTGGAAGAGGTTCTCTATCCGGCGATGGAGGATTATCAACTCGATATTATGATCGGAGAAGGTCCCGCTGCTCGTTCTATAAAGATCGATCTACCTCAATTTACTCTAATTGGAGCGACGACCCGGGCAGGGCTTCTCTCTTCACCTCTTCGAGACCGATTTGGTATTGTTTCCCGTTTAAATTTTTATAATCAAGAGGAGCTGACCCATATTGTGAAGCGTTCGGCAGCTCTTTTAGAGGTGGCGATGACCGATGAAGGGGCTTTTGAGATAGGACGCCGCTCCCGGGGTACGCCGAGGATTGCCAACCGTTTACTGCGCCGAGTGCGGGATGTGGCAGAGGTGGAGTCCAATGGTGATGTCACTAAAGAGATTGCTCAATCGGCCTTAAATATGCTCGATATTGATGATGCAGGGCTCGATGAGCATGACCGTAACTTCTTGCGTCTAATTTTGGAGAAGTTCGATGGGGGGCCGGTAGGGATCGATACTCTTTCGGCAGCGCTCGGAGAGGAGAAGGGGACGCTCGAAGATATGATTGAGCCTTACCTTATACAGGAAGGGTTTATTATGCGCACTCCAAGAGGACGGGTGGCCACACGCCATTGTTGGAAATATTTCGGCTTTGATGTAGAAGATGCACCACTCCCTGAAGAGGGGCTTGATCATCTAGGTTAGAAGGAACTTTTATCCTAAAGTGTGAGCCTTCAAGAGTATTAAAAGAGTGATCAACAAGTGATTTAGCGGGCCAAAGTAAAGCTAAAGTAGAGAGCAAAGAGAAAATATGGCAACAAGAGATTTTTATCAAGCGGTAGGTGAAGCGCTCTATTGTGAAGAGCTTCCTAAAAAATTGGTACTGGTGGATCAGCTCTATGATGAGCTATTAGCCGGCAAACTTAGGCCTTATCAGGCTGAAGATCTTCAGGAGATTCTGCCAGCTGGACGCCCAGCAAAACCAGAACTCGTCCCCCCGCAGGAAGTTCCTCGCCGAAAGTTGGGTTCTAAAGAGGGTGTTTTAGCGCTGGTACATGCGATCTGTCATATTGAATTTAATGCGATTAATCTGGGGCTAGATGCTGCTTATCGTTTCCGTAATATGCCGTTCGATTTCTATAAAGATTGGCTATTAGTAGCGAAAGAGGAGGCGAAGCATTTTCGTATGCTGTCTGATCATTTAGTCTCTGAAGGTTCATTTTATGGAGCCTTTTCTGCCCATAATGGGCTTTGGGATTCTGCGGAACGTACAGCGCATGATCCTTTAGTGCGTATGGCGTTAGTTCCTCGAGTATTGGAAGCAAGAGGGCTCGATGTAACGCCGGGGATTATCCATCGCCTCCATGAGGTGGGGGAGTCTAAAGTGGTGGACCTTTTAAAGGTGATCTTGCAGGAAGAAGAGGGGCATGTGGAGATTGGGAATCGATGGTATCGTTATCTCTGCCACAAGCGGGGGATCGAAGAGATTCCTACGGCGCTCAATTTATTAAAAGAGTATTCCCAAATTATCCGGGCTCCATTAAATGAAGAGGCGCGCCTTCGTTCTGGTTTTACTAAAGAGGAGCTTGAAGTCTATTTTGAATCTTTCGGTTCCCATGTGCGCTTTAGCCATTTAGCCACTAAGTTTATTATTGAGTCTCAAGAAAAAGGGGTCTTTATCGGTATCTCTGGCTTAACCTTGAAGAAGGAAGAGCGAGCGTGGTTGCGCCATCCTTTAGTTAGTGGGGTGATTCTTTTTACCCGAAATTATCAAGATCGAGCGCAGCTTAAAGCTTTAACCTCGGAGATTCGTCGCGTCAATCCTTCGCTTTTAATTTCAGTGGATCATGAGGGAGGGCGTGTTCAGCGCTTTAGGGAGGGCTTTACGGAGATCCCACCGATGCGCTATTTTGGCGAGCTTTATGATCAATCCCCTAAAAAGGCTCTGGAGGCTGTTAAAAGAGCAGGGGAGACCATTGGCCGTGAACTGAATGAAGTGGGTGTGGATTTTAGTTACACACCGGTGTGTGATATTGACTATGGGGTAAATCCTGCCATTGGGGATCGGGCTTTTCACCATGATCCTGCTGTAGTGGCGCAATTGGTAACCGCGTTGTATGAAGGGCTTCAAGAGGGAGGCTCTATCGGGGTAGCTAAGCATTTCCCCGGGCATGGGTTTATTAATATTGACACTCATCTTGCCGTAGCTACCGATTCTCGCTCTTTAGCAGAGTTGGAAGAGGCTGATCTTAAGCCCTTTAAAGCACTGATAGAGGCAGGAATTGAGGCAATGATGCCCGCACATATTATCTTCCCCGCTTTAGATCCTGATGCTACCGCAGTCACCTCCCCTAAATGGATCGATTATCTACGGAATAAGCTCCAATTTTCAGGGGCAATTATCAGTGATGATTTAGATATGAAAGGGGCGGAGCATTTAGGTAGCGTGAAAGAGAAGGTGGAAGCTTGTTTTAATGCCGGGATTAATATCGTTTTAATCTGTAATGATATGGAGGCTATTAGGGAGCTATTAAGCGAGGAAGATTAATAATAAGCGCTCTTAACAGGATGCAAGGGGGATAAGTTTGGCGATATGCACAATTCTTGTGGATAACTCTATGCATAATATGTGCGGCTTGGGGGATAACTGTTTAAAATATTAAAAAGAGATTATCTTTCAGTAGGTTATTTTCTCTTTAATCGATTATTTAAAATTGCCTAATAAAAAACCGTTAATGATTATTTAAAATTATTTAAATTCATTAACGGTTTTTATATGCTGATTTTACGAGCTATAGCGCTTTATAGATTTAAGGATTACTCCTCTTTGCTATGCGCACGATGATATCTGCGGCGATCTGCTTCAGAGAGATAGCGCTTACGAAGTCGAATCGATTTCGGGGTCACTTCCACAAGCTCATCGTCATCAATAAACTCAATGGCGCGCTCAAGCGTGAGTTGGATAGGAGGGGAGAGGGTTAACGCTTCATCGCTTCCCGCTGCCCGAATATTGGTCAGCTGTTTCGCCCGTAACGCATTTACGACGAGGTCATTATCTCGGGAGTGAATGCCGATAATTTGCCCTTCGTAGATCTCATCCCCATGCTTAGCAAATAGGCGACCACGATCTTGGAGGTTATAGAGTGCATATGCAAGCGCCTTACCTTGACCATTTGAGATCAATACACCATTTTGGCGTTGACCCACAGAGCCCTTTTTCAGAGGACCGTAGTGATCAAAGTTGTGATACATCAATCCCGTTCCACTTGTTAAGGTCATAAATTCGGTCTGAAAACCGATTAAACCCCGTGAAGGAATAATATAGTCGATGCGAACACGACCTTTACCATCGGGTACCATATCTTGTAGCTCGGCAAAACGAAGCCCCATCTGCTCCATAATATCGCCTTGATGCTTCTCCTCAATATCGAAGGTGAGCACCTCGTAAGGTTCCATCTTTTGGCCATTCTCTTCGCGAATAATCACTTCCGGACGACCTACAGCGAGCTCATAACCTTCGCGGCGCATATTTTCAATTAAGACAGAAAGATGCAGTTCACCACGGCCAGAGACCTTAAAGGAGTCGGGGCTATCGGTGGTTTCAACCCGAAGCGCAACGTTATGCAGGAGCTCTTCATCTAAGCGCTCTTTAATTTGGCGTGAGGTTACAAATTTCCCCTCTTTACCCGCAAAGGGAGAGGTATTGACCTGAAAGTACATCGATACTGTAGGCTCATCAACGGTAAGCGCGGGGAGGGCTTCCACATGATTGGGGTCGCAAATAGTATCAGAAATATGGAGTGGCTCAAGCCCCGTAAAACTGATGATATCCCCAGCTTGTGCTGAGTCGAATTCAACCTTCTCTAAACCGTGGAATCCTAAAATCTGTTGAATGCGGCCTGTACGCTTAGTGCCATCAGGGCCTACTACCGCTACGGGCATATTTTTATGCATTTTCCCCCGTTTAATGCGGCCAACGCCAATGACTCCCACATAGGAGTTATAGTCTAAGGAGGAGACCTGAAGTTGCAACGGCGCATCCACTTCCACGTCAGGAGCGGGAACATGGTCAATAATCGCCTGGAAGAGGGGATCAAAGTCGCCGCTACGAACATCATCGGTTAAACCGGCAAAACCATTGAGTCCTGAGGCGTAGATAACAGGGAAGTCGAGCTGCTCATCTGTGGCACCTAAGTTATCGAACAGCTCGAAGGTCTGATCTAAAACCCAATCAGGGCGAGCGCCGGGACGATCAATCTTGTTGATCACGACAATTGGCTTAAAGCCCATTGCAAACGCTTTTTGTGTAACAAAACGGGTTTGTGGCATCGGCCCTTCAACAGAATCGACTAAGAGAAGAACGGAATCCACCATAGAGAGTACCCGTTCAACTTCGCCACCAAAGTCGGCGTGTCCGGGGGTATCTACAATATTGATGCGGTAATCTTTCCACTTAATTGCGGTATTTTTCGACAAAATAGTAATGCCGCGCTCTTTCTCAATTTGGTCGGAGTCCATGACCCGATCTTCCACCTCTTCCCGGGCATCGAATGTACCGGAGCGTTTAAGAAGCTGGTCAACAAGGGTGGTTTTGCCATGGTCAACGTGAGCGATAATGGCAATATTACGTAAATTTTCGATCATTTTACTTATGCTTTCTTTATTTAGAAATGGATTGGATTTTAGAAATTAGAACAGCCTAGAAAGGGCAGAAGAATCTCTCTTGAGTGCCGCTTTTGGCGGTTAAAGGTTTATGGGCAAATATTATTTGATGCCCATAATTATCTGTTTATTGAGTAGAGCTAACCTCCATTAGATAGTGAGATACCTAAAAGGGTGCTCTAACAGTGAAATTATGAATGTTGAGTGGTTATTGTTAAATTTTGTTGAAGCACAAAAGGGACAAGTCCCCGCTCTCATACGGGCGTTATTATAGCGCACCCCTTAAAATTATGTATTTAAATGTTTTGGTGACTTTAGGGACTTTAAGGGGGAAAGAGAAAAATAGTTTAAAGCGGGAGATTTTTAAGAATGATTTAAAAATTAAAATTTCGGATCTGAATCGATACCCAGGAAGGGTGGGGTTTCTTAGTGGTTGACAATCTCTTAAAACGTGAGTAATTTTGCGAGATAACGATTAAATTAGATGATTCAATTACTAGACAATATAGATTCGATATTTTCATATATTGAACAGTGAATTAATAGATTGAATCAAAGATTCAATTAAGCCTTGAAGAGAGCCTGGCGTTGACCCTATATAAAAGATCTCTTTAAAGCTTTTTAGCCACTTTATAGCTATAAATGAGGATACCCATGTCGCAAAAGCCTTCAACTGACTTCCCCCGTCTTGATCTTCTCCCCCCTTATGTATTTAGTGTGATCGATAAACTGAAAGCGGAAGCCGCTAAAAATGGACAAGATGTTATCGATTTTGGTATGGGTAATCCCGATCAACCTACTCCTAAACATATCATCAATGCTTTGGTAAAAGCTGCAGAAGAGGGGAAAAATCACCGATATTCGGAGTCTCGTGGCATCGCATCCTTAAGAGAGGCGATCTGTACTTGGTATAAAAACAAATATGATGTGGATTTAGATCCCGAGACAGAAGCGATCTACACCATCGGTTCTAAAGAGGGACTTGCCCATTTAACATTAGCCACTCTCGATAAGGGGGATACTATCTTAGCGCCCGATCCCGCTTATCCTATCCATCCTTATGGGCCGATTATTGCAGGGGCTTCTGTAATCGGGGTGGAGATTGGGCCCGATGTGGATTTTGAGAAGAATCTTCTAGAAGCGATTGAGAAGAGCTCTCCACGGCCGAAAATGCTCTTTATTAATTTTCCTTCAAATCCTACAGCAGAATGTGTAGATCTTGATTTTTTTGAGCGCATTGTAAAAATCGCAAAAGAACAAGGGATCTGGGTAGTGCATGATTTAGCTTATGCAGATCTCTCTTTTGATGGCTATCAAGCGCCCTCAATTTTACAAGTAGAGGGGGCAAAAGAGATCGCTGTTGAGTCTTATACTCTCTCTAAAAGTTATAATATGGCAGGCTGGCGAGTGGGCTTTATGGTGGGGAATCCGACTTTGATTGCAGCACTTACTAAGATGAAATCGTATCTCGATTATGGTTCTTTTGCGCCAATACAATATGCCGCAGTGGAGGCTTTAACAGGGCCTCAAGAGTGTGTAGAAGAGATTCGCCAAATGTATCAAGATCGCCGTGATCTTCTATGTGATGGTTTAAACTCCATCGGTTGGGAAGTAGAAAAGCCGAAAGCCTCCATGTTCCTCTGGGCAAAAATTCCCGAAAATTATCGCGCTATGGGCTCTATGAAGTTTGCAGAAAAGTTGATTAAGGAAGCTTCTGTCGCCGTGGCTCCCGGATTAGGATTTGGTGAAAAGGGGGAGGGGTATGTGCGTTTTGGACTTATTGTAGATAACGCAAGGGCAGCGCAAGCGATCGAAAATCTAAAAGCGATGTTTAAGAAGGATGGGCTTTTAAAGTAGTTGTAACAGTGGCTCTTAAAACGACCTACTAAAGGTATTGCTATAGTTATTTTAATAGTAAATAGTCGTTCATGATCCGTCTATCTTTAGTCAACATCATTTAATTTAAAGGGGCGTTCTTAGGAGCGCCTCTTTTTTGTCTGTAGTGAATCTGTACAAAGTGGCGAAAATAATTCGCTTTTAGGTTGAAAAATCCCCCTTTAAAACGATAGAATAGGGCTGTTTTTAAATTCTTGTAGGAGAAATGTAGTATGTCGAAGGTACTCGATGCAGTAAAGCCGGGCGTTCTGTTTGGTGATGATGTTCAGAAAGTCTTTCAAATCGCTAAGGAGAATGAATTTGCACTCCCTGCGATTAACGTTGTGAACACAGAAT
>JASLFU010000007.1 GCA_030150405.1 Ignatzschineria sp. | reverse complement strand
TCTTTTTTTAAAGCGAACTTATTTTAGGTGGAGATAAGCTTTTATAGAGTACGGAAAGAGTCTCTTTATCTTGCTTAAATAATTGTGGCCTAGGTGATAGAATGGAGGCTACAAAAATTGTCTTGCAGAGGTGAAGCTCATGGAAATCACAAAAGAGAATATCGAAAGCTTTTTCAAACAACATACCGACCCCTACTTAGGAACAGATTTTGTTTCCGCCGGTTGCGTGAAGTCGATCGAGATTGAAGAGGGGAGAAAACCTCGAGTCAATGTTGAGATTGTGCTTGGATTTTATGCAAAAGAGCATAGCAAGGCGATTGTGAAGTTTTATGAGGATGAGCTTAAAAAAGCCTTTGGCTGTAAACCAAAAGTGAAGGTGGAGACCAAAGTGGTGGCTCATAAAGTGCAGGGGCAGCTCCGCTCACTTCCCAATGTTAAAAATATTATTGCTGTTGCGTCAGGAAAGGGTGGGGTTGGAAAATCCACCACCTCTGTGAACTTAGCGCTCTCTTTAGCTAAAGAAGGGGCAAAGGTGGGAGTGCTCGATGCGGATATTTACGGGCCAAGTTTGCCCACAATGCTCGGCAGTAAAGAGCGTCCTGTCTCAAAAGATGGGAAATCGATGGAGCCGGTGATGACGCAAGGTTTGCAGACAAATTCCATCGGCTACTTAATTGCGGATGCGGATGCGGCGATCTGGCGCGCACCCATGGCGGTTTCTGCGCTTGCACAGATGCTAAAAGAGACCAACTGGAAAGATCTTGACTATCTTATTGTGGATATGCCACCAGGAACGGGGGATATCCAGTTAACCCTTGCCCAGCAGATTCCAGTTGCCGGCAGCGTTATTGTAACAACGCCACAAGATATCGCGCTTTTAGATGCTAAAAAAGGCTTAACCATGTTTAACAAGGTGAATATCCCGATTCTGGGGATCGTGGAGAATATGAGCTACCACATCTGCTCTAATTGTGGGCATGAAGAGGCGATCTTTGGGGCTGATGGTGGGGCGAATCTTGCGGCAAAAGAGGGAATTACCCTGTTAGGTCGTATGCCGTTAGATATGCGCATCCGTGAGGAAGCGGATAAAGGTAAGCCTACTGCGAGTACTAAGCACCCCCTTGCCGATAAATATCGCGATATTGCGATTACGATGGCGGCGCGTCTCTCACTTCGGGAGCGGGATATGATGGCGGGCTTTCCGAAAGTTGTGGTACAGCAAGCCACTGAATTAAAGTAATAGAGGAGTAGAGAGCTCACTTCGGTGAGCTTTTTATTCATAAAAGGAAAACACCCATTTTAAGAGCTTTAGCGAGGGGTGTTTACGGCGAATTAATAAACATGCTCACTAAAAAAGAGTGAGAAGTAGGAGAGATTCAATGTCGATTAAAGCAGATCACTGGATTCGTGAGCAGGCAGAAAAACATGGCATGATTGAGCCTTTTGAGCCTGGCCAAGTCCGTAAAAATGAGACGGGAAAGATCATCAGCTATGGTACTTCAAGCTACGGTTATGATGTGCGCTGTAGCAATGAGTTTAAGGTCTTTACCAATATTAATTCCAGTATTGTGGACCCTAAAAACTTTGATGAAAATAGCTTTGTAGATGTGGTCTCTGATGTCTGTATTATTCCGCCAAACTCTTTCGCTTTAGCTCGTACGGTGGAGTATTTCCGCATCCCCCGAAGTGTTTTAACGATCTGTTTAGGTAAATCGACCTATGCGCGCTGTGGGATTATTGTGAATGTCACTCCCCTTGAGCCTGAGTGGGAGGGGCATGTCACGCTTGAATTCTCCAATACTACGCCGCTCCCGGCAAAAATCTATGCGGGAGAAGGGGTTGCGCAGATGCTCTTTTTCGAATCCGATGAGCCTTGCGAAGTCTCTTACAAGGATCGAGGCGGGAAATATCAGGGGCAGACGGGCGTCACTTTGCCCAGAACTTAAGCAGACCTGCGATATTGTGGGTAAAACTTACCAATTTATAGCGATCAATCTTAAAAATTTAGAAAGGAAGCAAACTTAACCGAAAGTTTAGGAATAGCGATGGATAAAATCATTATCAAAAATGCCGAGCAGATCGAAGGTATCCGCAAAGCCAATCAATTAGTAGCCAATCTTTTAAAACGTATTGAGCCCTATGTGGTAGCAGGGGTGACCACCCAAGAGCTGGATGATCGAATTCATGGCTGGATGGAAGAAGAGGGCGCAATTTCAGGAAGCCTTAACTACGGAAATCCTCCTTTTCCCGGTGCAAGTTGTATCTCTTTAAATCATGTGGTGTGCCACGGTATCCCCGGGGATCGTGTTTTAAAAGAGGGCGATATTGTGAATGTGGATATCTGTCTCTCTAAAGATGGTTATTTTGGTGATGCTAGCCGCATGTTCTGTATTGGAGATGTGTCGATTATGGCAAAACGTCTTGTAGATGCTACTTATGAATGCATGATGCTTGGTATCGAAGAGGTTAAGCCTGGCGCCCCTGTGCGTAATATTGGTAAAGCGATTGAGAAAAATGCGCGCAAATATAACTACTCTGTAGTGCGTGATTTTTGTGGCCATGGATTGGGCTTAAGTCTTCATGAAGCGCCTCAGGTACTCCATTACGACTCCCCTATGGTTAAAGATATTATGGAGCCGGGGATGATTTTTACCATCGAGCCGATGATCAATGTCGGTCGCCCAGGAGTTAAAGTATTGAATGATGGTTGGACAGCGGTGACCCGAGATCGCTCTTTAACCGCACAGTGGGAGCATGCTGTTTTAGTGACAGAAGAGGGGTATGAGATCTTAAGTCTCCCCACGGAATAGGGCGAACTTGCGATATATCAAGCCGATATTGGAAGGCTTTGACTACAATAACGGCATTCTAAAAGCGGAAGCAGAGAAGAGAGGTTGAGATGAAGCCACGATTAGAGAAACAGATAGTGATCTCCGGAGCGGGTCCTGTGGGGCTTGCTTTTGCATTGGGGCTTCGAAATTCCCCTTTGAAAATCACTTTAGTGGATGCTAAGCCGAGACCTTCCACAGCGATTTTAGAGCAAGATACGCGGATGATTGCTGTCTCTAAAGGTTCGGCTGAGTTTTTAGAGTCTATCGGCGTTTGGGGGGCATTAAAGCCTTTTGCAACCCCAATTGAGCATGTGAAGATCTCTGAGCGAGGCTATGCAACTGAAGTATTGATGAGTGCTTCTGAACATCAGCTTGAGGATTTTGGTGCGCTCATTCCTTTAGGGCGCTTAATTTTAGTGATGCTTGAGTTGGTGGAAAAAGAGCCCTCTATCGATTATCGCCCGGCAACACGACTTGCGCATTATCGTACCAATGGCATGCCCGGTATTGCTGTAACAGAGGCGATCTGTACTTTAGAGAGTATGGAAAAAACAGCCAAAAGTGCCGAGGCTGAGGAGATAGTGGCTGAATGGGTGATCTCAGCGGAGGGGATGAACTCTCATTTACGGATGCTTTCAGGTATTGAGACCTATCAGACCGATTACAATCAAGTCGCCGTGATCGCGAAGGCTGAGTTTGAAAAGCCCCATCACAATGTGGCGTATGAGCGTTTTACATCGGAAGGTCCATTAGCCTTATTGCCGGTGGGAAGTCATGAGATGGCGGTGGTGCTGATTGCGGATAAAGATGAAAAGCAGAAGTGGCTTGCCGCTTCCGATGAGCGTTATAGTGATGAGATTATCTACCGTATCGGTTATGAGCTTGGCGAAGTTAAACAATTAAGCCCCCGCCATGTTTGGGACTTAACCCTTATGCTTCCTAAAAATGTGGTAAAAGAGCGCTTAATTTTAATCGGTAATAGTGCTCATTCGCTCCACCCTATTGCAGGGCAGGGGTTGAATTTGGGTTTTCGTGATGCTGCAGAACTATTACCCTATTTTCAGTATGCTGGGGGGCTTCCTACGGCGCATGATCTCAAACGTTATGAGCGGGCGCGGCGGAAAGATGCTCTAAAAGTGGCAGGGGCTACAGACTTTTTAGTGCGAGGATTTGGGATTGAGTGGCCCGGTGTGCCGACATTGCGAAATTTCGCATTAAAAGGGGTTCAGTGGCTAACTCCATTAAAGAAACGAATTGCACGCTTTGGAATGGGCGTTAAACATTAATTGATCGCCCATGGGCGAAGAGTTGAAGATCGAGATTTGAGCAGAGGCTCAAAAGAGGTGAAAGATGAGTAATCGTTACGATGTCATTATTAATGGCGCAGGCTTAGTGGGCTCGAGTATTGCAATTGGTCTTGCAAAGGCAGGCTTTAAGGTTTTAGTGATTGAGTTCTTTCCTCTTGAGAAGCTCTATCCCACGGAAGATTATGGCTTGCGGGTCTCGGCTTTTACCCCTTCTAGCAAAAAATGGCTCGAATATGTGGATGCATGGGATGGGTTGATCCATACCGGGCGAATTACCCCTTTTTTACATATGCATGTGTGGGATGAAGGGGGCAGAGGGCAGCTGACGTTTGATGCAGATGGTACAGGCTCCGATGCTTTAGGTTGGATCATGGATAATGAAGCTACCCAGGGCGTTTTACTCGATCGAGCTAAAGAGCTCGACCTCATTACTATTTTAGATAATACAAAGCTCGAAAGCTTTGTGAAGAAGGATGGTTTAGTAACCGTTACACTTAGTAATGGGGATCAATATGAGACAGAGCTTATTATCGGGGCAGATGGAGGCCGCTCTTTGGTAAGAGATTGGGCCAATATCCCCACTACCGGCTGGAGTTACGGGCAGAAGACGATTGTGGGGCAGGTTCGACCAGAAAAGAGCCATGAAAACACCTGTTGGCAGCGTTTTTTAGATAATGGTCCTTTAGCGCTTCTGCCACTAAATGATGGGCGGTGTTCGCTAGCTTGGCACACCACCTATGAGGAGGCCGATTATTTAATGAGCCTCTCGCCAGAGGAGTTTTCGCTTCGCCTTTCGGAAGGATTTGAGTGGAAATTTGGCAAAATTGAGATCGCAGGGGAGCTTGGGCTCTATCCCTTAAGACTCAATCATGCTCAGGAGTATGTTAAAGAGAATTTTGCCCTTGCTGGGGATGCTGCCCATTCGATCCACCCTTTGGCAGGATTGGGTGTCAATATTGGGTATTTAGATTCGGCAACGCTCGTTGAAGAGTTAATGAAGGCCCGGGAAGCGGGGATCTCTCTTGGGGATCTCACCATGCTAAAAGGGTATGAGCGCAGAAGAAAGCTACACAATATGGTGATTATGGGCTCGATGGATTTCTTAAAACGAAGCTCAACAAGCGACTCTAAACTCGTTAAAGTTGTGCGCAACTTAGGCTTAACGGTTGCGGACAAAGCCCCTTTTGCTAAGAAGAAGCTTGCCCGAATTGCGATGGGCTACTATGGCGATATTCCAAAATTTGTAAAGCCTTAAATTCGATGCTTTAAACGCAGAAGGGAGATAGCCATTGCTGATAATCCCCAAAAAGGTTTATGATTAGGCAGATAAACCGTAAAATGGGTGGATTTTCCATTCATCATATCAACGTAGATTCCGATATAACGGAAGCATAGGAAGCAGATAGTGTCAGAGATGTTAGATAAAGTATTTAAAACGCTAGAGAGCAAAGCGTTAAATCTTGTTGAGGAGAAAGCGCGTTTAGAAGAGGAGATAAGATCTCTCCGGGAAGCGCGAGAGGCGCTTCAGGTGGAGCTTGGCTCTCTTCAGCAACAATTTCAGCAAGAAAATGGGCGTCTATCGGCGAGTAATGCACTACTCTCCGATAAACTGAGCAAGTTAGTGGCTCGCCTTGAGTCTATGCAGCAAAATCAATAGGAGAAGAGATGTCAGATTCAATCATTGTTCCCGTAAAGATTTGCGGTGTTGAGTATCGCATTAGTTCACCTATTGAAGAGAAAGAGGTGCTGCTTAAGTCGGCCGAACTTTTAGATGAGAAGCTCACCGAAATGCGGAGCGAAAGTAACTTGTCAATGGAGCAAGCGGCGATTTTAGTAGGCTTAACGTTAGCCAGTGATCTTCATCATTCTAAAAATGCCGTTGAGCGAGTGGAGTTTGCCCTTCATGAGCGCTTAGTCCAGCTCATTGGCAAACTCGATAACCATCGCCCATAAATCAGTAAGAGAGGATAGCATGCAGTTAAATGAAGAATTAGCGAAAAATAGCCGTTTTGTTACCGAACTCTCCTTATGTGAGGTTCGTATTCAGAATGAGGCGCGTTTTCCATGGATTCTTTTAGTCCCAAAGCGGGAAGGAATTGAGGAGATTATCGATCTTACAGAGGCTGATCAGATGCAGCTTTTAAAGGAGATTGCGCTAGCTTCTAAGGCGATGCAACAAGTCTTCGATCCGGATAAACTCAATATCGGTACCCTGGGGAATATCGTTCGACAACTGCATGTGCATATTATCGCGCGTTATGAGACGGATCTTGCGTGGCCAAATCCAGTGTGGGGCTATTTTGAGCTAAGTACTCAATATGGGGCAGATGCATTAAAACGTCGCATTGAGCTCTTAAAGAGCGAGCTCGATAAAGCCTAAGAGCGGGGAGAGATCTCTTTTAACAGGAGATCGATCGCTTGAGCAGAGAGAAAACCTTTGATGAATATTCTCAACCGCATAGAGGCATGGCTTTGGGATCGTGGCGAGTCACTTAAATGGGCTCGCCATTTTTTGCAGGTGGTCTATCGTGTTATCCAAAAATATATTGAGGATAACTTTAAAGAGCGTGCGCAAGCGCTCACCTACACCACCATGCTCTCTTTAGTTCCGCTCATTGCCATTAGCTTTTCTGTCCTGAAAGGGTTTGGAGTGCATCATACGCTTGAGCCGATTATGATTAAGGGCTTGAGTTTTTTAGGAGAAGAGAGCGCTGAGCAGTTTGTGAGTACATTGATCGGGTTTGTGGAGAATACCCGGGGCGTTGTGCTCGGGGGAATTGGACTTGCGGTACTTCTCTATACGGTGGTTAATCTTATCACCACAATTGAAAACGCTTTTAATCGAATCTGGCGCGTAACTAAAGGGCGTACGATTCGGGAGCGGGTCATCAATTATCTGGTAATTGTATTAATTGGGCCGATCTTTATCTTTATTGCGATCTCGGTCTTTTCAAGCTCGATCTTTCTAAAGATGACGGGCTTTGTCTCCAATCCGCTACTCACTTTCTTTTTAAGTAAAGCCTTTACCATAACGCTCTTAACGGCGATTGTGGCGCTAGCTTATATCTTTATTACCCATCGGCAGGTGAACTTTATCCCGGCATTGATCGGGGCTCTCTTTGCCTCAAATGCTTGGTATCTTGTGGGGAAGCTTTTTACCCATTTTGTGGTGCTATCGGGTAAGCAATCGCAGATCTACTCAGGTTTTGCCAGTGTTGTGCTCTTTATTATGTGGATGTATCTCTCGTGGGTGATTATCCTTGTAGGTAATCAGATCGCTTACTATCTGCAATATCCAGAGAGCCTATATAGCGATGGTGAGCTGCAAGAACCGGCTCACGAGGTGACGCTTGCCGTTACATTAACGGCGAAAGATAGTGATGCACGGGAGTGGATTATTGATGATCTTCGAGCCATTCGATCTGGGGATAATGCTGCGCAATTAGTAAAGCTTAGTAAGCATCAGGAAGAGGGGCAAAATGGGTAGAGGGCGTGATTCCTTGCGGGAGCGATTTTGGGAGTACCCTCTAGCGGATCTTAATCGCGCTGAGTGGGAAGCTTTGTGTGATGGCTGTGGTCTTTGCTGCCTCAATAAGATCGAAGATGAGGAGACGGGCGAAATTTTTAATACAAATGTAGCCTGTGATCTGCTCGATCTTCAGAGTTGCCGCTGTATGCATTATGAGACTCGACATCAATATGTGCCGATCTGTATTTCGTTAAAGATTGAGGACATTCCCCATTTGCCATGGCTGCCTAAAAGTTGCGCTTACCGTTTGCGGTATGAAGAGAGAGCACTGCCCCCATGGCATTATCTTATTTCGGGGGATCGAAAGAGTGTGTTACGGGCAGGATTGGTGGATCGAGAGCAGCTGATTCATGAGCGAGATATGGAATATGATCTCGAAGAGTATGTGATGGATGCAGATGAGCTCTAATCCGCTAAGGGCGAAGGCAGAGACTCGCTTTTAATAGATAGAAGAGGAAGAGAGATGAGTAAGTTAACCCATTTAGATCAGAAGGGCGATGCCCATATGGTGGATGTGAGTGATAAAACTCCCACAAAACGCCGAGCGGTGGCAGGAGGCTCTATTTTAATGTCGAAGGCGGCTTTTGATGCTTTGACAGAGGAGAAGGTCGCTAAGGGGAACGTTTTAGGTGTTGCGCGGATTGCTGCGATTCAAGGGGCAAAGCAGACCTCTAGCCTTATACCTCTTTGTCACCCTTTGCCGCTCTCTAAAGTGGGGGTGGAGTTTTCACTTGTACCGGAAGAGTGCCGTGTTGATGTTGAAGTGACAGCCTCTACTCTAAATGTCACGGGGGTTGAGATGGAGGCATTAACGGGGGTTTCGGTGGCGCTTTTAACTATTTACGATATGTTAAAAGCGGTGGATAAAGAGATGGAGATCACTCATATTGCTCTTTTAGAGAAAGAGGGCGGAAAGAGTGGCGATTTTAAGCGAGGAGCTTAAAGCGGAGAATCTATAAACCTTAAGGGGATTGAAAAGAGGTGAAATCCCTGAGGAATGGGAACTTTTATTGCAAAAAAGATGGCGATAGATTAATATAACCCTCTTTTATTAGAATTGTTTTGGTGTTCTTTGAATTATTCAACGTTATCCATCTGGCAAGCGATTGAAAGAGAAGTTGAAATTTCCGATCGTTTGCCGAGCAAATTTTTTCCGCGATTAGCTGAAGCTGTTGAGTCAATCAACGGTGATATTGAGGTCACACTCAGAGCGGGTCTTGATGAAAATATGCATAAAAGCGTACAGGGCCATCTTCATGCGAGTGTTGATGTTGAGTGTCAGCGTTGTTTGGAGCCGTTTGAAGAGATCTTAGATCTCGAGTTTCGCTGGATCCCTGTTCAGAGCGACTATGAGGCGGAAAAAATTGGTGATGAGGAGGCGGTAATCGTCTTAGAAGAGGAAGATCCTATAGAGCTTCTTTATCATCTTGAAGATGAGCTTCTATTAGCGCTGCCGATTATCCCTTATCATAGTGATAATCAGCCTTGTGCAGGGCGTGAGTTTTTAAAGAACCAAGAGATGCCGGAAGAAGAGGAGAAACCAAATCCTTTTGCGGTGTTATCAGATCTTTTAGATTAGATGGCTTGTTTGCTATCATATAAAGGTTTAGTTAATTTAGGAGTTTAAAATGGCTGTTCAAAAATCAAAGGTAAGTCGCTCAAGAAGAGGGATGCGCCGTTCACACGATGCATTAACTGCACGTCCAGTAAGCATTGATAAAACAACGGGTGAAACCCACTTACGTCACCATGTAACTGCAGATGGTTATTACCGTGGCCGTAAGGTTATTAATAAAAACGAACAAGTTGTCGATCAAGAGTAATTCTTTTAGGTCGATAGTTAGTTAAAAAAACCTACGCGAAATCTTTATCCTTAAGATCTGCGTAGGTTTTTTACTGTTTATAGAGTGAAAAAGAGTATTGAAGGTCATGAATAATCAACCAGCGCAAGTGCGTCTTGCTGTGGATATGATGAGCGGGGATAATGGTGCGCCGGAGTTTGTACCGGCGGTACTTAATGCCCTTAAGGCTCATGAAGGTCTTACCATACTCGCGGTTGGGCAGAAAGAGGTACTTACCCCTTATTTAGAAAATGAACCGCTCTTTAAAGAGGGGCGAGTGCAGATCCACCACGCGAGTGAAGTTGTGGGGATGGATGAAGCGCCACAAAGTGCAATGCGAAATAAGAAGGATTCTTCCATGCGTGTTGCGATCGATTGCGTGAAAGAGGGGCTTGCAGATGCGGCGATGTCCGCCGGCAATACTGGGGCTTTAATGGCTACTGCTCGTTTTGTCTTAAAGACTTTGCCCGGAATTATGCGTCCTGCTATCTGTACCTCAATTCCTTCGATGAGGGAGGAGGGGTATGTTCATATGCTCGATCTTGGTGCTAACGTCGATGTGACTGCCGAGCATCTTTACCAATTTGCGGTGATGGGATCGCTCTTAAATTCTGCTGTTTCCGGCAAGTCTTCTCCTAAAGTTGCGCTCTTAAATATTGGTGAAGAGGCGATTAAGGGAAATGAGCTTGTGCGGCAAACCACACCTCTTTTAGAAAACTCCTCTTTAAACTATATTGGTTATACCGAAGCCGATGGCATCTTCTTTGATGATGTGGATGTGATCGTTTCGGATGGGTTTGTAGGGAATGTGGCGTTAAAAACCATGGAAGGTACAGCAAAGATGATCGCAGAGCAGCTTAAACGCTCCTTTCAGCGCAATCTCTACACTAAGCTTTCGGCGGCTGTGGCCTTGCCGGTCATTAATGATTTAAAGAGCCGATTAGATCCTCGTAAACATAATGGGGCATCGCTTTTAGGGCTTCGGGGCATTGTTGTGAAATCTCATGGCAATGCCGATAGAGTCTCTTTTCAAAATGCAATAGAGATATCTGTTAAGCTAGTTGAACAGCAGATTTTAACGAAGATGGAAGCGCAGTTTAAAGCGGTAGATTCCGAAAGCTAATTATAAATTTAGAAGATAGGTTGGATAATGGTAAATTCAAAAATTATCGGTACTGGGCAATATTTGCCAGGACGAGTGGTCACCAATGATGAACTCGCAAAAACGGTGGATACCAGTCACGAGTGGATTGTCGCTCGTACGGGGATTCATCAGCGTTATATTGCAGATGAGGAAGCAACAACCGCCGGTATTGGTTATGAAGCTGTTAAAGCTGCGCTCGAAGATGCTGGGGTCGATCCGCAAGAGATCGATCTGATTGTCCTTGCAACTTCAACGCCAGATCAGACTTATCCATCTACAGCAACATTATTGCAAGAGATGCTTGGGAATAATCACGCGGCATCTTTCGATATTAGCGCTGCGTGCTCGGGATTTATTTATGCCCTTGGTATTGCAGATAATTTCATTAAAGCTGGAGCCGCTAAAAAGGCTGTTGTTGTGGGCTCAGAGCTCTATTCACGAATTTTGAATTGGGAAGATCGTACCACTTGCGTTCTCTTTGGTGATGGTGCGGCGGCTGTGGTATTAGAAGCGACAGAAGAGGAGGGGATTATCTCCACCCATCTTCATGCAGATGGAAGCCACAAAGATCTTTTATCGGTGAAAAAGAGCGTCATTTCAAAACCTGATGTCTATCCTTATGTAGAGATGAAGGGGAGCGAAGTTTTCCGTCATGCGGTTGCAAAGTTGCATGAATTGGTAGAGCAAACCCTGACGGCGGCAAATGTTAAGCCCGAAGAGCTCGATTGGCTCATCCCTCATCAGGCAAATTTGCGAATTATGAAAGCAACGGCAAAGCGAGTGGGTTTACCTAAAGAGAAGATGGTCGTCACCGTCGATCAACACGCGAATACTTCAGCTGCGAGTATCCCTTTAGCGCTCGATGTTGCCCGTAAGGATGGCCGAGTCAAAGCGGGTGATCTAATCTTAATGGAAGCTTTTGGTGGTGGATTTACTTGGGGCTCTGCATTGATCCGGATGTAACGCAGAGATCGACAGAAGAATTTGGTTTAAAGAGAGTAAATAATGACACAAGTAAATGAAAAGTTAGCATTTGTATTTCCCGGGCAGGGTTCACAAAGTGTGGGGATGATTGCGGATCTTCTTGGACATGAGATTGTTCAGCAGACTTTTGCAGAAGCAGATGAGGCTTTAGGTTATAAACTTTCGCAGATTATCGAATCTGGTAGTGCAGAAGAGCTCGGCAAAACAGATGTTACGCAGCCAGCGCTTTTAACGGTGAGTATTGCTCTTTGGCGCCTTTGGTTGGCTGAAGGTGGAGCAAAACCTGCGATGGTGGCGGGGCATAGCCTTGGCGAATATAGCGCTTTAGTTGCTGCTGGGGCTTTAGAGTTTAAAGATGCGGTAAAACTTGTTTCGGAGCGAGGCAAATTTATGCAGGAAGCTGTGCCCGCAGGAAAAGGAGCCATGGCAGCGATTATCGGCATGGATGATGCTGATGTCATCGCACTTTGCAAGGAGAGTGCTAAAGAGGGTGAAGTCTCTGCTGTGAACTTTAACTCCCCCGGGCAAGTAGTGATTGCTGGGACGAAAGAGGCCGTGGATGCAGCTTGTGTTTTAGCAAAAGAGAAGGGCGCACGTAGGGCTTTGCCTCTACCGGTTTCGGTACCTTCGCACTGTATTTTAATGAAGCCCGCTTCTGAGCGCTTGGCCGACTCTTTAGATCAGTTAACCATTTCTGCGCCACAAATCCCTGTTATCCATAACGTTGATGTATCGGAGCATAAAGAGAACGAGAGCCTTAAAGAGGCTTTAGTCACGCAGCTTTATCAACCTGTACGCTGGACAGAGACAATCGAGCACTTTGCAAAAGAGGGTGTTACTACAGTGGTAGAGTGTGGGCCTGGAAAGGTGTTAACAGGACTTATTCGCCGAATTGATAAATCTCTGACCTCTTACAATATCTTCGATGGAGAGACGCTCAAATCAACGCTTGAGGAGCTTAAATAAGCATGGCGCAAGCACTGATAGGGCTCTGTACGATCCTATTTTTAGGCGCTTTCTTTCTCTTTGGTCATGATTTGATCTTTGCGACAGAAGTGCTGCTCTATAGCTCCCTCGCGTCAACGATAATTTTGCTACTCTTTTATCGTGATAAGACTAAAGGAGCGCAATGGACGATCCTCATTACCTCTATTATATTTGGGGCGATGACGGTCTATTTTGAGAGCGATGACTTTATCAAATGGCGTACGACCATTGTTAATGGTGGGATCGCGGGGCTTCTTTTTGTGCTCTATCACTTTAAAAAATCCCCTTTAAAGATGCTCTTTGGCACTGTACTGGAGCTTGAGCTCCCTGAACATGAGTGGTTAAAGACCAATCTCATGTGGGCGGGCTATATGGTGATTATGGGGCTGCTCAATGCCGTGATTATTCTGCTTCAGCTGTCAGATGAGATCTGGATGCTCTTTAAAACAATTATTAATCCGGCAATTACCTTTGTGCTCTCCTTATTGTTGCTCTACTATCTCCATAAGCGAAGTCAGCTTTATAGAGGAGAGGAAGAGGAGCAACCCCTTGTAACACCTTCATTAAATCATGAAGAGCAGAGAGAAAATATTGAAGGGAATAAACATGAAAAATAGAGAAAGAATTGTTAAGATGACCGATCTTGTAACAGAAGCATTAGCTCCCACAGAACTTGAGGTGATCGACGATAGTCATCTTCATGTTGGGCATGCGGGAGCTGCTGGCGGGGCAGGGCATTTTACGATTAAAGTTACTTCCGATAAATTTGAAGGGCTCTCATTAGTTGCGAGACATCGCTTAATATATAAGGTGCTCGATGAGATGTTTCCCAATGATATTCACGCATTAAGTATTCAAGCAAATACTCCAAAAGAGAAGGAATAAGCATGAAAAATAGATTTACACAAACCATTTTAGCCTTAGCAATTGCTTTAGGAATGGGGCAAGCGAGCTTTGCTGAAGAAGCAGCTAAAGAGCGCGAAACCTTTACCATTAGCGATCCTGTTGCTGTGATTGATGGCAAAGAGCTCCCTAAAAAAGAGTTTTTAGATTTCGTCACTTTAACGATTGGTGAGCCAGTAGAAGAGTATGAGGAGAAGGGGCAAGTTCAAGGCTTAGTGGAAGCCTACTTCCTTCAGAAGCATCTCTCTAAAGAGGCGACCAAGAAGGGCTTAGATAAAGACGAAGATTACAAAATGCAGATGCAATATGTACAAGACAAATTGCTCTCAGATCTCTTTTTACTCGATTTCTTAATGAACACAGAAGTTTCTGAAGAAGAGCTTAAAAAAGAGTATGACAAGCAAGTTGAGCTTGTAGATAAAGAAGAGTACAAAGCATCTCACATCTTAGTGGAGAGTGAAGAAGAAGCGAAAGCACTCATCAAAGATATCAACGATAAAAAGATCGAATTTGCTAAAGCAGCAGAAGAGCACTCTCTTGATCCCGGTACCGCTGTTCGTGGTGGCGACATCGGGGGCTGGTTCCGTTTACAGATGATGGATGCAGACTTCGCGGCTGCTCTTGCGAAAATGAAAAAGGGCGAGATGAGCAAAGAGCCTGTTAAAACAGGTTTTGGTTATCACATTATCTTAGTTGAAGATATGCGTGATACGGTGATCGATACTTTCGAAGGTTCTAAAGAGCGTCTCCGTGGCCAAATTGCACAAACTCGTCTTCAGGAGTATATTTTAGGTCTTCAAGATGAGATCAAAATCGAAATTAAAGAAGATAAAAAGTAATGATTTGAGTGGCAGATCACTAGATTCTTATCATTCTTAATGAAAATAGCCTGAGATCTCTTTTGAGATTTCGGGCTTTTTGTTTTTAGATAGTTTAATGCGCTTAACAGGGGTTAAGCATTTCCAAATGGATGAGAGATTTATGGCATTTTTAATTGAATATCTACTATTTTTAGCAAAAGCAGGCACCATTGTGGCGGCGATTATTCTTCTTTTGCTCTTTCTAGTCTCCCTTCGTTCTACGGCTGCGGGAGGCAATAGCGGTCGGATTGAATTTAAAAACTTAAGTGAGCGCTATAAAGAGATTAAAGAGAGCTTTCTTGAGTTGCAAAATGGCGAAGAGAAGGAAAAAGAGAAGACTGAACAGCCCAAGGGTGAGAAAAAATGGTGGGAATTTTGGAAAAAAGAGCAGAAAACAGCTCCAGAAAAGAAGGAACAGCCGAATCTATATCTTCTTAATTTTGATGGGGATATGGCAGCAGCGGGCGTTAAAAACCTACGGGAAGAGGTCTCAGCACTCCTTCAAATTGCAGAGGAGGGGGATGAAGTTCTACTTAATTTAAAGAGCCCCGGGGGGGTTGTAAATGGGTACGGTTTAGCGGCTTCTCAGCTGGTGCGGATTCGTGAAAAAGGGCTTCACTTAACGGTAGCTGTGGATGAAGTGGCCGCAAGTGGTGGCTATCTCATGGCGTGTGTGGCGAATAAAATTATTGCTGCCCCCTTTGCTATTGTGGGTTCTGTAGGGGTTGTTGCACAGTTGCCCAATTTCCATAAATTGCTTGAAAAATTTAATATCGATTATGAGCAATTTACTGCCGGAGATTATAAACGAACAGTCACAATGTTTGGGGAAAATACCGATGAAGGGCGAGAGAAGTTTAAATCGGAGATTGAGGAGATTCACACCATCTTTAAGGAGTTTGTCCATCAATATCGTCCTGATCTTGATATTGAGATGATCGCAACAGGTGAGCATTGGTTAGCGGTTCGGGCGAAAGAGTTAGGTTTAGTGGATGAATTAAAAACAAGCGATGCCTATCTGCTCGATTCACTTAAAGAGCGAAATGTCTTTAGCATTAAATATATAGAGAAGAAGAGCGTACGTAAGGGGCTTTCCCGCTTTCTTACAAAGCTGGCTAATCGCTTAAATATCCATTATTAATATAAGATCGGGGCAGGAGCATGAAGGATTCTCAACCCTTAGAGGGGATGAAAGAGCAATTAACCTCTAAAGAGATGTCTGATTTTTCGGGCACTCTTATAGAGGTTGCGTTGCCGTGTCCGCTCTATCGAGGTTTTGATTATCTCTGTCCTGCTGAGTTAGGGACGCCCACGCTAGGCGCCCGGGTAAAGCTCTTTTTTGGTCATCGCCCTATGATCGGTGTAGTGATCGCTATTAAAGAGAAAAGCGATCTACCAATGGATAAGTTGCGTAATATTGAGGAGCTTCTCGACAGTGCGCCGGTATTATCCCCAGATCTTTTCTCCCTTTCTCTCTGGATCGCCCAATATTACCATGCGCCGGTGGGGGAGGTTTTTCAGCTCTCTTTGCCGCTAGGGCTACGGCAGGGAGAACCTAAATATCAAGAGCAGGTAGGGTATCGTTTAACCGAAAGGGGGCAGAATTGGCGCAGAGATAAATCTAATCAAAATGCTCGGGTTAAAGTGGCGATTTTAGAGGAATTGCAGATTGAACATGTGATCCTTGAAGAACTACTTATCACCCAATTTCCCACCTTTAAAAACCATCGGAAATTTCTGTTAGATGAGGGCTTGATTGAAGAGGTTCTCCTCTCTGATGATCATAAAACTTCAGTGAGCTCTCCGAAGCCTTTGGGGGAGTTGCGTTTAAGTGAGGCCCAGCAGAAAATTGTGGATGAGCTTTCTCTAAAAAGGGAGGGTGTTGCACTTTTAGAGGGGGTAACAGGCTCCGGAAAGACAGCCGTTTATACTGAAATTGCTCGTCATATATTGCTGCAGGGGCGTCAGGTATTGATGTTAGTGCCGGAGATAGGGCTTACCCCTCAATTTGTGAGCCGTATTGAACGATCGCTTGGGGTTCGTGTGGGGGTGATTCATTCCCAAATTAGTGATAATGAGCGACTTAAAGCGTGGCGAGAGACCTCTCTTGGGCGGATCGATCTCTTGATTGGCACCCGTTCTGCGCTCTTTACGCCTTTTAGAGATTTAGGGCTAATTATTCTCGATGAAGCTCACGATGGCTCGTATCTTCAGCGAGATGGTGTTCGTTACTCAGCCCATAATAGTGCAATTCAGCGGGCGAACCTCTTAAATATTCCTATTATTTTGGGCACGGCTACTCCCACCTTTGAGAGTTTAAAAAATGTGGTGGAGGGACGATATTCACATCATCTTTTAACGGAGCGTGTGAAAGGTCAATTGCCGGAGTGGGAGGTGATCGACTGCAATAAGAGCGCACTTTATGATGGTCTGACACCAGAGTTATTAGATGCTATTGAGGCAACCATTGCTCGGGGAGAGCAGGTTTTAGTCTTTCTTAATCGCCGGGGATTCTCCCCCGTAATAGCCTGCTTAGATTGTGGCTGGATGGCAGAGTGCAATGATTGTAGCGCTTATCTCAATTACCATCGTTCTACAGGTTTAATGCATTGCCATCATTGTGCAAAGCGCTATCCTTACCCCCATCATTGCCCGAAGTGTCATGGGCGCGATTTTAAATTATTGGGCGCGGGGACACAGAAAATCGAAAAAGCCTTAGCCGATGCTTTTCCCTTGGCAAAGGTTTTAAGATTTGATCGAGATGCCGTGCGTTCAGCTTCGGGCATGGAGGCGCATTTAGAAAAGATCAGCTCCCAATCGGCGGATATTATCATTGGCACCCAGATGTTAGCGAAAGGGCATGATTTTCCAAACATTACGCTAGTGGCGTTGGTCAATTCTGATGGGCTCTTTTTCTCTAATGATTTTCGGGCAGAGGAGAAACTTGCACAGCTTCTTATGCAGGTCTCAGGCCGAGCAGGACGAGGGGAGAAGCGAGGGAAGGTCTTAATTCAGACGATGTTCCCAGATCATGCGCTGTTTCACGAGCTGCCGAAAGTGGGATACCATCAATTTGCCAAAACACGCTTAGAAGTGCGAGAGCTTGTGGGGCTTCCCCCCTATAGTTTTCAGGCTCTATTACAGGTAGAGGCGAGAGAGGAGCAGACTGCGCAGCGTTATCTTGAAGAACTCCTTCAGATGTTGCCGGCAAATCAAGCGCTCTATAAAACGCCCGTCATGCCCAATATCTTAAGCCGCCGTCAAGGTTTTTATCGAGTTCATACTATCTTGCAATCCGATCAGCGAGGGGAGCTCCATCGAGCCCTCTTCTACTTAGTGCGTTTAGCAGAAGCAAATAAACGTAGCGGGGTGCGCTTTTTAGTGGAAGTTGATCCCTTAGATTTTGGGTAGTCCCCGTAAATTTCTTAATAATGGCAACAAAAGCCGAATATTTAAATTATTGTAAATATCTTTAAGCGAAAGAGTTGAGTTGATCAAAAAATAATCGCTAGGCGTTGAGAGCTAATATTATTCTCTAAAAAACGATTCTGCGTTACCTAAAACTCTTTTAATAAAGTCTTCGACTTTTTCTCCTCTATAGAAAGCGTCTGATTATCGGTCTTTTGAGAAATTTTAGGCAAAAAAAGGCCGAAGCTCAAAGAGCCTCGGCAAAATAACCACCAAAGGAGGATATGGAGGAGAACGTTTGATTCCTCAAACGTTGCGTATATCTTAGCAGAGAAATTATGGGTGTCAACTATGGAAATTTACAGTTCCCCACAATTTTTGACTTAAGACAACCCTCTCTTTTTTATTTCAATCCATAACCCCCTGAAAGAGATCTGAAAATTGGATAATGAGATTAAAAACATTAAAAAAAAGCCCTTCTTATTGAAGGGCTTTTGGTAACTATTCATGCAAATATCGATGGTTTGCTAATAATGGATTACATTCCGGAGATTACGGTATTAAAGCCGCCATCAACATAGGTGATCTCTCCCGTAATACCTGATGCAAGATCAGAGCTTAAGAAGGCAGCGGTATTACCCACCTCTTCGATGGTCACGCAGCGACCAAGGGGGGCAGATTGTTCAAATGCGCTAAGCATGCTCTTAAAGTCAGCAATACCCGATGCCGCTAATGTACGGATGGGGCCCGCAGAGATTGCATTAACACGAATACCCTCTTTACCTAGTGCATAAGCCATATAACGAACGTTGGCTTCTAACGAGGCTTTAGCTAAGCCCATCACGTTATAGTTTTGCACCGAGCGCATGCTCGCAAGATAAGTTAAAGTGAGAAGCGAAGCATTTTCACGAAGATGAGGTTTTGCCGCCTTAGCTAATGCAGCAAAGCTGTAAGAGGAGATATCATGCGCAATTTTAAAGTTTTCGCGGGTAACTGTCTCTAAATAGTTACCATCGAGCGCTTCTCGGGGGGCAAAGCCTACAGAGTGGATCACAATGTCAAAGCCATCACTCCAGACGCCTTTTAAAGAATCCATTAATGCATCGATCTCTTCATCGCTTGCAACATCACAGGGGAAGACAATCTCCGAATCAAGTTCAGCCGCCATTTTACGAACACGATCCTCTAATCGATCGCCATGGTAGCTAAATGCAAGCTCAGCACCCTGTTCACGCATAGCTTTTGCGATTCCCCAGGCGATTGAGCGGTTCGATGCAAGCCCAACAATAAGGGCACGTTTACCTTTTAGAAAACCCATAAATAGATCCTTTTGTTACTGATTTAATAACCGAAGGCAAGTCTCTTTTGCCATATTTCGGCAAAGACTTACCTCTCTGAAAATTTTCCACATTCTATCATGAAAGCGGATTTAGAGCTCCTCTTAAGGGCGATTGCTCTCCCGGTTTTATTCTTTTTTAAAATTAAGATATTCTATCCAACTTATTGAATTACATAGGTTAAATTGTTTTTTGAATTCAAAAGAGATAAGCGGTTCATTTTTAGTTTTTTGTTGATGCCGATGGAATATTGAGAGAAAGGAGAAGTAGAGATGTCGGTTTCTGTGGTGCTCACACGGGCGCAAAATGCCTTGCATGCTCCCAATGTGCGTGTTGAGGCGCATATTAGTAATGGTTTGCCAGCGTTTACCATTGTTGGAATGCCGGAGACCGCAGTGAAAGAGAGTAAAGATCGAGTGCGCGCGGCGATCATTAACTCGGGATTTGAGTTTCCTAATCGTAAAATCACGATTAATCTCTCTCCGGCCGATCTGCCGAAAGAGGGGGGACGGTATGATCTTCCCATTGCGATTGGCTTATTAATGGCTTCTGGGCAATTGCGGGTAGAGAGTCTGCTAGATTATGAGTTGGTGGGAGAGCTAGCACTTACGGGGGAGTTGCGACCGATTAGTGGATTATTGCCGACGGCGATTCAAGCGATGCAGGCGAAAAGGGTATTGATTGTACCGAAAGAGCGGGCAGAGGAGATCAGCTTTTTAGAGTATCCCAACTTTTATGTGGCTGAGAATTTGCGCGATGTGGTCGAGGCCTTAGAGGGGGAGAAGAGACTCGCTCCGCCTGATAAGATAGATACCCTAGAGCGTCAAGAGTTTCGTGATTTTAGCGAAGTGAAGGGGCAGCATTTTGCGAAAAGAGCATTAGAGATTGCAGCAGCTGGGGGACATAATGTACTTTTGATCGGCCCACCCGGAACAGGAAAGACGATGCTAGCTTCCCGATTTGCTGGCATTATGCCGAGCATGAACCAGAAGGAGGCGATAGAGAGTGCGATGATCGCTTCTATTAGTCGGCAAGGTTTTCATGCGAGCCAATTTGGCGTGCGCCCTTATCGAACACCACACCATACGGCTTCATCGGTGGCGCTTGTGGGGGGAGGCTCTTACCCTAAGCCGGGGGAGATCTCTCTAGCCCATAATGGGATTCTCTTTTTAGATGAATTTCCAGAGTTTGACCGGCGGGTGTTAGAAGTTTTGCGAGAGCCATTAGAGTCTGGCGTTATCCATATCTCACGGGCAATGCAACAGGTAGAGTATCCGGCAAAGTTCCAGCTTATCGCCGCCATGAATCCGTGCCCCTGTGGATATTTTGGAGACCAGGAGCATCAATGTACCTGTAGTGATTTTGCCGTTGAGCGCTATCGGGGACGTGTCTCGGGGCCTTTGCTAGATCGTATTGACCTACATGTGGAAGTTCCTCGAATTACCACTGAAGAGTTGCAGGCTCAAGCGCCGGGAGAACCCTCAAGTAAGATAAAGGAGCGTGTAGAGCAGGCCCGGGAGCGACAATTTCAACGGCGAGGTAAGGCAAATGCCGATCTTGAAGTTAAAGAGATCGATGAGGATTGCCTTCTCGGAGAGCCTGAATTAAAACTTCTCGGTTTAGCTCAAAAGAGGCTCAATCTCTCCCCGAGAAGCTATCATCGAATTTTGCGTGTTGCTCGAACCATTGCCGATCTTGATGGCGCAGAAAGCATCAATAGCCGGCATCTTACGGAAAGTCTCGCTTTTCGAGCGCTCGATCGGGGCTATCAACAATAGTTGTTATCGATTAATTCGATTTGAAGGGGGCATGGTTAAGAAGAGGATTATCTGCTTTTATGTCCCCTTTTCTTTAGGAAGGTTGACAATATAATTCCGCTCTCTACTATCTCAAGCAATGTATAGAGCGGAATGTTCTATTTCGCCCGCAGAAAAAGGAAGGCTATGGCGTATATTCTCTATTTAGAACAGGAAGGGCGAGAGCATCTTGTAGGCATCTTTACGGAGCAAGATTCTATGATGGAGTTTATCCATAAGATCCCTTTTGTGCAGCTGCGAGAGAGTACTTTTGATGGCAGGTTGTTTCAGGATTATCTCCTCAATTATGAGCACCTGCCCGATGAGTATATTGTGAACCATCGGGGGGCAAATTTTCTGCTCACCCGATTTATGTTTGCTCCGGGCAGTGAGATCTCAATTTTTTGGCGAGAGGCCCATGAATGGGATCGCAATGACTCTTCTGCTCCAGAAATTAGCGGGGAGTATCCACCCCTTATTGAGGGGGCAACGATTGTAGATGCTTACTCCATAAATAACGAGGATGCCATTCAATATATTCGGGATCGGGAAGCCTTAATTGCTGAGGTCACCCAATTTTATACGGAGCGAGGCTATCACATCACCCGGGAGCATCAAGGCTCTGAAGATGGGGAAGCGCTCTATAAACATCGTATTGCGAAGATGGGGGAGAATCATGGAGCTGAGGCCCGCGCTTCTCGTTACCTTTTTTCGGTGGATCCCTATGCCTTACGAGTTTGGCAGGAGAGCCCCACATTGGAGCATTTTTTAAGAAGCGTTGCGGATGAAACGTTTGAAGAAGAGATAGAGAGCGAAGTTGAACCTCGGTAAATAGTTGGTTTTCCGGGGGAGCGCGCAAAGGATTGAGCGCGGATATAGATTTTAGGAGAAGAGAGATGTCGTTTGAGCGAAAACGTGATCAGGAGCTAGGAATTCGAAGTGTGGGCTTGCGTGAGTGGCCAAAGCGAGAGCGCCGTTATAATCGGTATGAGGCAACCCCCTATCGAGCGCTGGATCGTTTGGCGTTAGAGTATCCTTTACATTCTAACTATAGTGTGGTGGATTTTGGGGCAGGGCGTGGACGGGTCTCCATCTATCTACATCATCGCTTTAATTGTGATGTTGTGGGGGTGGAAGTGAATGAAACCACTCTCGATGAGGCGCTCTGGAATTTAGAGGCTTATCAAGAGAAGCATCCTCGCCGTGGAGCGGGTAAGTTACGTTTTGATTATGCCATGGCGGAGCAATACCCCATTGAGAATCACCACAACTGTTTCTACTTTTTTAATCCTTTCTCTCTTGAGATCTACCAAGCAGTTTTGAGCAATATTACCCGCTCCTTTAAGGATTCCCCTCGGCCGATGGATCTGATTATCTACTATCCTCTTCCTGAGGTGGAGCGCTATATTCGCCAAAATACCCTTTTCACCCTCTTTAAAAAAGTGATGGCCTATGGGGCGCACGGGGAGTATGGCCGTTTTTTAATCTATCGAGCAGGGTATCAGGAGAAGATTACAATTTTAGAGGATGATCTCGATTTTGATTTTGAATAGTTTAAAGAGAGTTCAACAAGAGGTGTGAACCCTCTACAATGGGCGAAGAATTTCTTCGCCTCTTTTATAGGCAGTTTTAAAATTCAGAGGTTAAATAAGTGAGCCCCTCTAAGAGGTGTGAAGATGAGCCAGCGAAATTATGAGTTTAAAGAGGCTGTACAAGGTCAATCCCGTTGCAGATGGTGCATGGAAGCTCCGCTCTATCAACAATATCATGATAACGAATGGGGAAGGCTAGAGGAGGCTGAAGAGAAGATTTTCGAGCAGCTTCTTTTAGAGACGCAACAAGCCGGCCTCTCTTGGTGGACGGTGCTTAAAAAACGGGAGGCGTATCGACAAGCCTTTTACCAGTTTGAGCCAGAAAAGATTGCAAGGATTGGGCCTGAAGAGCTTGAGGAGTTGCTTCAAAATAGAGGCTTAATCCGTCATAGACAAAAGCTAGAATCGATTGTGGAGAATGCCAGAGCCTATTTAAGATTTCGCCAAAGAGAGGGGTTATTGAGAGATTGGCTAAGGGAAGAGATGAAACAGTTTTATAATATGAAAGCATTTACGCCCCAGCTTAATATCTATAAAAGCGGGGAGATGCCCCCAAATCGTACTGAGTTTTCAGATCATCTTGCTCGGCAATTTAAAAGAGAGGGTTTTAAACGCTTAGGGAGTGTGACGCTCTACGCCTTTTTGCAGGCGATTGGGATGATTAATGATCACACACGGGAGTGTTATCTATATCCGGAAAAGATCCTCAAAAAAGAATTGTCTAACAGGGGATCGAGGTAAAGAGAGAGTGATGAATATGCAAAATTTAAATGAGCCGACCTTCCCACTTCATACCATTAAAGGGGGAGTGGAGAGTCCCCTTACGTTGCCAGGCTATCAATTTAGAGAGATCGAGCCTGAAAGAGGAAGCGGGGATTATTTCGTTTGGGATGGAAAACGTTTTTTCTGGAAAGATGCCGAAGCGGGAAATCTTCTGCTCGATTTTCTTTCACCTAAGATGCGCTATCGGATCGAGCGGATGAATAAAGCCCAAGAACCTCTTTTAAGAGCATTAAGCTGGAAGAGCACGGAGCCGAAAACCGTCCTTGATCTCACTGCGGGTTTAGGGCGAGACTCTGGATTACTGCTCTTTGCGGGATTTAGTGTCAAAATGTTTGAGCGCAACCCGGTGCTGCAATGCCTTTTAACCTATGCTCTGCTTGAGCTTCAAAAGGAAGCACCGCAATTTGCTGAGAAAATTATGCTCGAAAAAGGGGATTCTATTCAATATCTGCACAATTCTAAAGAGCGCCCCGAGCTTATCTATATGGATCCGATGTATCCCGAGCGGAAAAAGTCGGCGCTAGTGAAGAAGGAGTTGCGCATTATTCGTAATCTAGTGGGGGCAGATCAAGATAGTGAGCAGCTCTTAAGGGCAGCACTTAAAAGTGGTGCTGAGCGTGTGGTTGTTAAGCGTCCTGCGGGGGCAGAATATGTAGGGGAATTGACGCCTAATCACACAATTGAATCTCCTAATACTCGGTTTGATGTCTACTTACCTCTACTTTAAGCGCAAATAAAGCATACAGAGCTGTATCTTTTGGGCTATACTCAATTTTGAGCTTTGGCAGAAAAGTTGACAAAAGTTGTGTTATATCAAAGCTTAAAAATTATTTTAGTATTAAGTGTTACTTAACATTTGATAGTAATTATCATTTAGCTTATGATGAATTTAAGTAGCAAATGAGAATTATTACTAACAGGAATTGATCCCTATGCTCAATAAGATTAAAACACTCACTGCAGTTGTCAGCTTATCGCTCTTTGCTTCGGCAAATGCTGCGACATTTACCGATGTTGCGGGAAGAGAAGTCACCATCCCGGATGATAAAAAGATCGAACGGATTCTTTTAGGGGAAGGGCGCTTTATTCAGGCTGTTGCCCTTTTAGAAGGGGATAAGCCGCTCGATAGAATTGTTGGCTGGCAGGGGGATTTTAAAAAGCTCGATCCTCAAACTTATGCAGTGTATAAAGAGAAATTCCCTGAGATTGAGAAGATCTCTTTAATCGGCAACTCCACTCCCGAGAGTGTAAGTGATGAAAAGGTGCTCTCTATCCACCCTGATGTGGCCATTTTTGGCTTAACAGGTCATGGACCAGGCATTGATAGCAACCTGGTAAAATATCTCGAGCAATCGGGTGTTCCTGTTGTTTTTATCGATTTTCGGAGCGCTCCTTTAAAGAATACCGTGCCCAGCATGCGTATTTTAGGAAAAGCGATTCAGCGGGAAGCTGAAGCTGAAAAATTTATTGAGTTTTATGAGACAGAGCTTAAGCGCGTAACGGAGGTTACCCAAGAGATCCCAGAGGCGGAAAAAGCCACTGTTTTTATTGAGTTAAAAGCAGGGACAAGCCCCAGCTGTTGTGGTACAGCCGGTAATGGAAATATGGGGGACTTTGTCGATTTAGCTGGGGGTAAAAATATTGCAAAAGCACTTCTTCCCGGCGCGCTTGGTAAGATCAACATCGAAAAGCTTATTGTAGCGGATCCCGATGTCTATATCGCAAGTGGAAGCATTGTGCCGAATAAAGGTCTTCCCGGCATTCCTTTTGGTATGCAGACAACAAAAGAGGAAGCTCGTGCAGGCTTAAAAAGTGTGCTTAACCGCACCGGAATCTCCCATTTAACCGCCATTGAGAATGAGCGTGTTTATGGTGTTTGGCACAATTATTACAATTCGCCTTATAACATTTTAGCGATTCAGAATTTTGCAAAATGGTTCTACCCAGAGAAGTTTAAGGACCTCGATCCGCAAGAGACTTTAGAGCGCATGCATCAGGAGTTTTTAGCGGTAGAGCCTGTAGGCACTTATTGGGTTGAGCTCAAAGAAGAGAAGCGCGAAGAATAAAAACTTACGTAGCAAAAGGGGCTTGGGCGCTTTTTGCTACATCTTATTTACTTAAATTACGATTAACTTTATGTCGGCAAGCATGCAAACCAGTGGCGAAATTGGATATCAAGCAGCCTATCGCAAAATTATACGAAAGCGTATCTTTCTTATTTTTGTGGTGGCGCTCTGTATTGTGCTTTCGCTCATTGCAGACTTTACTTTAGGGCCCTCAGGTTTAACGGTAAAGGAGTTCCTGAACACCATTTTTGAACCTGAAAACGCTCTGCCACAGGTGCGCACTATTGTGTGGGATCTCCGCTTGCCTAAGGCGTTAATGGCGGTCGTAGTGGGACTTGCCTTAGGGCTTGCAGGGGCAGAGATGCAGACGGTTTTAAATAATCCTTTAGCCTCCCCCTTTACTCTAGGCGTCTCTTCGGCAGCCTCCTTTGGGGCGGCATTAGCCATTGTCTCTGGCATCGGTATTGCGGGGATTCCTAGTCAGTGGTTTATTTCCGCCAATGCTTTTGTGTTTGCACTGCTTTCGGCTTTACTGCTCGATTTTATCGCTAGAGTCATTAAGGCGCAGACTTCAGGCATTGTGCTTTTTGGAATTGCTTTAGTCTTTACCTTTAATGCGCTGGTGGCGATGATGCAATTTATCGCGACAGAAGATAGTTTACAGACTTTAGTCTTCTGGACTATGGGGGATTTAGCCCGGGCGACTTGGATTGAGTTGGCGATATTAGCCGCCCTAGTGGTGTTGATCTTCCCTTGGTCACTCTTAAATAGTTGGAAGCTCACCGCTTTTCGCTTAGGTGAAGATCGGGCGATGAGTTTTGGAATTAATGTGCGGGCGTTACGGCTTAATACGCTTGTACGCGTAAGTATTTTAGCAGCGGTTTCCGTTGCGTTTGTGGGGCCGATTAGCTTTATTGGCTTAGTTTCCCCCCATATTGCGCGCTTTCTTTTTGGTGAGGAGCATCGTTTCTATCTTCCCGGAAGCGCACTGATTGGAGCGTTGGTATTATCCTTATCATCCATCGCATCAAAAAATATTATTCATGGTGTAGAGATCCCTGTAGGGATTGTCACTTCATTAGTGGGAGTGCCTTTCTTCATCACGATTCTGTTACGAAATAGAGGTAGGGTATGAGTTGTTTATCAATTAATAATTTATCGGTGGGTTACCTTAAAAAGTGCATCATCGATAACCTTAATGTAAGTAACATTCCCAAAGGTAAAGTCACCATTTTATTAGGGCCTAATGGTTGTGGAAAATCAACGCTCATGCGGGGATTAGCAGGATTAGGAAAAGCTTCGGGGAAGCTCTATCTCGATGAGACCGACCTTATGAGCCTACCTATGAGTGAGCGGGCCGATAAGATTGTCTACCTTCCTCAGACGATTCCCTCCGGAATTCATCTTCATGTTTTTGAGTCGATCATTGTCGCTGCAAAAGCAACGGGAAGCAGTGAGTATGCAACAGAAGAGAATGTGATGGGGATTCTACGAGATTTAGGCATTGAGCATTTAGCTTTTGCTTATCTCGATGAGCTATCGGGCGGGCAGAAGCAATTGGTAGGTTTAGCGCAATCCTTAATTCGTGAGCCGGATCTCCTACTTCTTGATGAGCCTTTAAGTGCACTCGATCTTAACTATCAATACCATGTGATGGAGCTCATCAAGCGTGAGACCCGTCGCCGCAATATTATAACTATTGTGGTGGTGCATGATATCAATATTGCACTTCGTCATGCGGAGTATGTCATCATGCTTAAGGCGGGTAAACATATTGCCAGTGGTGAGCCTGTAGAGGTGATTACGCCTGAAAATCTCGCTGCGGTTTATGGAGTAAAAGGGCGCGTTGAGTGTTGCTCTTCGGGGATTTCACAAGTGATTATTGATGGAATTGCCGCACCGCAAGATTGTTTATCTCAGGAATCTTACGGCTAAAAAATTTACATATTGAGATCTAAAATCGGTTTGCCATCTTCTTTTATGGGGGCAAACTGATATAATTAGCTCAGATTTTAAGTTTCGTGAAGTGGCTTCACGAAACTTTTTTTATGTAGGAAAATAAGCTCTCTGATCTATATGATAGTGAAAAGAGAGCAGAAGGAGAGAAGATGAAACAAGAGAAACAGTGCCCTAACGAAGCGGCGGGGCGTCGCTGTGATCGCCGCTGGAATATGGCGGAGATCAGTGAAGAGTTTCGTACTACTCATGATGAACTTTGCGCTTTAGGTCCGGCGGTTAGTATTTTTGGATCGGCACGATTTAAAGAGGATAATCCTTACTATAAAATGGCGATGGCGATCGCTGAACGTCTCTCTTTAGATGGATTTAATATCGTTTCAGGCGGCGGGCCAGGTATTATGGAAGCGGCCAATCGAGGCGCACAGAAGGGGCGGGGAAAATCGGTAGGGCTTAATATTAAGCTTCCTCGGGAGCAGAGGCCCAATCCTTATCAAGATATCTCTTTGCACTATAATAATTTCTTTTCCCGTAAAACCGCGTTTATTGAGCATTCGGAGGCTTTTATCTGCATGCCGGGCGGTTTTGGTACGCTTGATGAACTTGCAGAGGTGCTCACCCTTATTCAAACTAAAAAGATCGCTCCGATGCCCTTTATTATGGTGGGGCGTACTTTTTGGTCTCCGCTTATTGCGTGGTTTAAGGAGCAGTTATTAGAAGAAGAGGGGGCTATCTCGAAAGAGGATCTTGATCTTTTTGATCTTGCCGATAGCGCCGAGGAAGCGCTTGAGTGTTTTTATCGTTACTTTAAAAAGCCTAAAGGATAAATTTTTAGAGATAACAGATATAAAGTAAGCGTTCCTCCAAAACTATAAAAAAGCCCCGAAAGCTTTAATACTCTCGGGGCTTTTTATGATCCTTAAAAGATGATCAATTACTTATGAAGAATCTGTTTTACTAATGTTTCGATATCTTCATCGGCAACATGGAAGTTAGGAGCCATGGGAATATTGCCCCAAACGCCTGAACCGCCGTTTTTAACTTTAACGATGAGCTTCTCTACAGCGCCTTCTTCATCTTTATATTTTTCATATACTTCATCGTAGCTTGGCCCGATGATACCTTTATCTTGGCGATGGCATGCAAAGCAGCCAGATTTTGTTGCAAGATCAGGATCAACTTGAGCAAATGTCGGCGTCATTAATGCCGCAAATGAGATAAGTGCTACAAATAGTTTTTTCATATTTCATCCTTTATTTAGGTTGATTGCCGGTTGCCCGGACTTTTTCGAACTCTGCCTAGGCAGATAATCTATTAAAATGTGATATGAACAATATAGCATTTTAATGTAAATAACGTATGAGAACTGTCAAATTTTCTTAATTTTTCTTTAAAAAGGCCCGCTTTTAGAGAGTGAGCCTCTTAAATGATCTATTGATGCTTTATTTCTTTTTAGGACGCTCATAGTTAGGAGTGTGCACAACCTCTAAATGGTTGCGTACAAGTTCATTATCGGCAACATCTTTCGGAACAATGGCACCTGCCGCTGTTGTTGCATTTTTGCCAATTTTCACAGGCGCTACAAGGGAGCTGTTAGAGCCGATAAAGGCGTTATCGGCGATCTCTGTTCTCAATTTATGGGCGCCATCATAATTACAGGTAATTGTTCCAGCACCTACATTTACATTTTGCCCAATGGTCGCATCGCCCAAATAGGTGAGGTGTCCCGCTTTTGAGCCATCTCCAAGAGAGCTGTTTTTAGTCTCCACAAAGTTACCAATGCGGGTATTATCTCCAAGCTTGGTATTTTCTCGGATACGGGCAAAAGGCCCTACATCCACATTGTTACCAATACTTGCCCCTTCAATGACAGAATAGGGGTGGATGGTTGTGTTATCCCCAATCACCACATCTTTTAAGACAGAGCCGGTACGAATGGTGACATTTTTACCAAGGATCACTTTCCCCTCGAGCATAACATTCGCTTCAATATGGCAGTCGATATCATTTTGCACCTGCCCACGGATGGTTAGCGTCTCTGGCTTATCTAGGCTGACGCCATTTCGCATAAGATTTTCGGCCATCTGGCTCTGGTAGAACTGTTCAAGCTCCGCAAGTTGTACCCGATCATTTACACCCTGAATAAGCTCAGGCACTTCTTGAATTGTATGGATCGTAATTCCAGCCTTTACGGCAAGTTTTGCAACATCGGTTAAGTAGTACTCTTCCTGCTGATTGTTATTATCGATCTGAGGAAGCGCCTCTTTTAGAAATTCACCATTAATGGCAAAGATACCGGTGTTGATTTCACAGATCCCTTTCTCTGTTTCGTTAGCATCTTTCTCTTCAATAATGGCAATCATATGCTCGTTATGGTTGCGAATAATACGACCATAGCCCGTAGGATTCTCTACCACAGAGGTGAGCCATGTAAGGCGCGCGCTCTCCGCATTTTCCACAAGTTTTTCTAAGGTCTTATGGTTAATTAAAGGGGTATCCCCATAGAGCACTAAGATATTGGAGTTATCTCCACAATAGGGTAGCGCATATTTCATCGCATCCCCTGTACCCTCAAAGGTCTCTTGTTTTGCCCAGGTAATATCATCATGATGGATAAAGGCTTGCTGCAGCTCTTCACCACGATGGCCATAGACCACAATCAGTCGATCGGGGTTGAGCTTACGGGCGCTCTCTAAAACATGCTCAAGCATTGGCTTTCCGCCAATTTTATGAAGAGGCTTAGGCAGCTCCGATTTCATGCGTGAGCCCAGTCCCGCAGCTAAAATAACAATCGATAAGGGTTTCATGTGACTCCAATCCGCTAACAACAGCGGGATAAAGTGGATGATTAAATCGGATATTATACCCGATTTCCCCCTTTGGCAGGGGCTAAGTGTGTAAGTTTTAAGCTAAACTGAGGTGTCGGCTCTTCGTTTTTGGGTTGCAAGGTAAGATAGAAAAGAGCCGAGCGTTACCATAGAGACACCTATCCAGAAGGAGAGACCGGGCATCGCTTTTAGCCAAAGGCCAGAGAAGAGCACCGAAAGAATAGGGGTAAAGTAAGAAAGCACTGCAAGAAGCATCATATTTCCATGCTGAATACCCCGCTCCCAAAAGGAGTAGGAAGCGCCCACTAATCCCCCGGTTAATAAAAACTCCATAATGGAGCGAAAGGGGATATCCCGAAAGTGCTCAATAGAGAGGCCATTTTCTGGAAAAATGGCGGCAAAGGTAAAAGGGGTATTTAAGGTGTTAAAGAGCAGCTTTTGTTGCCAAATCTCTATGCTAAATTTCAGCCAAAGAGCGAGGGCTACTCCTGTAAAAAAGAGGGGGATCGCATTTTCTCCCGCTCCCCAAAGTTTGGCGATATTACAGTAGATAGCCCATAAATTAGCGGCGATAAAGGCTAAAAAGTAAGGAAGAGGATTACTCATCACATTGCGATAAAACTGAGGAATATCGATACCTGCATCCCCAGAGAGCGCCCAAATTACTCCAAAAAAAGCAAAAAAGATCCCGGGAATGGCGAGCCATGAGAGGCGCACCCTTAAGATCAAGAGCGAGAAGAGCACAATAAGTGTTGGCCAGAGATAATTGACCAACGCGATCTCAATCGATTGGTGACGGGAGTCCGCAAGCCCTACAGAGAGGGAGAGAAGAACCTCATAGATAATCAGCATCGGGCCTGCGATATAGAGATACTTTTTAGGAAAGCGCTTAATGTTAGGCAATCCATGGGAGAGAAGAAGCACAATAGAGGCCGTTGAATAGATGAGTGCAGCCCCGAGTGTGACGCCAAATACTTCAGAAATAGAGCGAATCATCCCGGTAAATGCGCCCCAAATCAGAATCGAGCTCATCCCCAGTAGAGTCGCTTGCCGTGCGATATTGCGCTCCCCCATCTCGCCTCCGTTATAGTTTTATCTTTTATGAGAGTGTCTCAATTAATTTAATAATAGCATTGATGCGAAGCTCAGGCGATTCCAGCGGAAGCGAATATCTTAAGGATTCTTGCCCCTGTAATTGGTAATGTTGCGGTTGTGTCTGCACCAGTTGAATAAGTTTTTGGGGGTTGATCTTTGGATTCTCCCCAAAAATAACGCGTACGCCATTCTGGTTTGCCTCGATCTTTTTAAGATTGAGGGGGCGCGCCTTTAATTTAAGCTCTGTTAATTTAAAGAGCCGTTTTGTCGCATCCGGCAGTAGGCCAAAGCGGTCGATCATCTCGATCTGAATCTGGTCGAGCTCATCGGTATTGCGGCAACTGGCAATCCGTTTATAGAAGGAGAGACGAGTAGAAACATCAAAAATATAATCCTCCTGAATGAGTGCGGGAACGCCGATATTGATCTCGGTACCTTGATTAAAGGGCTCATTGAGGTCAAGCTTTCCACCCGATTTCACCATCTCTACCGCCTCTTTTAAGAGCTCCATATAGAGCGAGAAGCCAATGGAGTGAATCTCACCGCTCTGGGCTTCTCCAAGGAGTTCGCCGGCGCCACGAATCTCAAGATCGTGATTTGCCAACATAAAGCCCGCTCCTAAGGTGTCGGTGCTCATAATCGCTTCGATCCGTTTTTTCGCATCTGACGTCATCGCTTTTGATTCAGGCACAATCATATAGCAGTAAGCACGATGGTGAGATCTCCCTACACGGCCCCGAATCTGATGCAGCTGCGCAAGCCCGAGATGGTCGGCACGATTAATAATTACGGTATTGGCGTTAGGAATATCGATGCCAGATTCAATAATTGTGGTGCAGAGTAGAAGGCTAATGCGATGGTGATAAAAATCGAGCATCACCGATTCTAGCTCTGTTTCTCGCATCTGCCCATGGGCGACACCAATAGAGAGATCAGGCATGAGCTCTAAAAGCCGAGCTCGCACCGATTCGATCGTCTTCACCTCATTGTGGAGAAAATAGACCTGTCCACCCCGTTTAAATTCACGCTGGCAAGCTTCAATCACTAGCTCATCGCTCCACTCATTCACAAAGGTCTTGACGGCCACACGATTCTCCGGCGGCGTTGCAATAATCGAGAGCTCTTTGAGCCCCGTTAGCCCCATATTTAATGTTCGTGGAATAGGGGTAGCAGTCATCGCTAGGAAGTTGACTTCTGTTCGTAATGCCCGGAGTCGCTCTTTCTGCTTCACCCCAAAGCGATGTTCCTCATCAATAATCACTAAGCCTAAACGCTTAAATTGAGTATCTTCCGAGAGTAATCGATGTGTCCCCACAACAATATCGAGAGTCCCTTCCGCTAGAGACTCTAATATCTCTCGAGTCTCTTTTGTTTTTCTAAAGCGGGAGAGAGAGGCAATTTTAAGGGGCCAATCGGCAAATCTATCCTGAAAGGATTGGGCGTGCTGCTCAGCTAAAAGCGTCGTTGGCGCAAGCATAGCGACCTGATAACCATTCATCGCAGCGATAAAGGCCGCACGCATGGCGACCTCTGTCTTTCCAAAACCCACATCACCACAGACAATGCGATCCATCTTGCCGAGTGTTAAATCCTGGATAACATCATCAATGGCGCGCTGCTGATCGGGGGTGGTTTCAAAGGGGAAGCTCTCTTCAAAGAGTGGGTACTCCTCCGGAACTTTCATGCCTTTGGCTTCTTGAGCTTCCCGCCGGGAGTAGATATCGAGTAGCTCGGCGGCGGTATCATTGGCTTTTTCGGCAGCCTTTTTACGTGCTTTCTCCCACTGGTCCGAGCCTAATTTATGAAAGGGCGCTTGCTCTTTACTGCTGCCGGAGTAGGCGGCTAATTGGTCAAGAGCTGTGACAGGGAGATAGAGCTTGGCATTATCCCGATATTGAATCACCACAAGCTCGGTATCATCAATCAGATCCATCCCCGCGTAACGGCCGATACCATGGGTAAGATGGATAATAGGATCGCCAATCTCTAAAGTATCGAGATTGGTGAGCATCGCTTCAATATCGGCAACTTTCTCCCGGGCGCGGTAGGCTCTGGGTTTAACCCCTAAAAACTCCGCTTCGGTAACAATTTTAAAGGAGGGGTGTTGATGTTCAAAACCGTGATGAAGGAGGCCCGTTACTAAGATAAAGGGCGCTGGGTTTTGAAACGCCTCTGTTACCGATTCCCGCAGTTCTGGGCGTAGTTCTTCTGCATGGAGGCGGTTGAGCAAAGTCTCCCGCCGGCCGGAGGTTTCGGCACATAGAATAAGGGGAAAGCTTGGATTTTCTAAATGCTCCTCGATCGCTTCAATATTGAGGGATGGAGGAAATTTACTCGAAAAATCAAGCGTAATCTGGGGAAAGCGATCTAACATCTCTTGAAGTTGGCTCGGCGTCAAAAAGAGACGAGTAGGCGCTAAAAGGGGGCGTTCAATATCGTGGCGATAGCGCTCAAAGCGGGTGTTGATCAGCTCTTGGTAGCGCATGCCTTCCTCACTTAATTCAGGGTAGAGAAGAAGGGTTGTTGTTTTCGGGAGATAATCGAAAAAGCTGGCGGTCTCTTCAAAAAAGAGGGGGAGATAGTTCTCTATTCCGGAGGGGAGATTCCCCTTTATAATCTCTTGATAGGTGCGGGAGCGCTTTAATACGGCCTCATCACTAGGGAAAGTGGCCCGATATTTTTGGGTGAAGCGCTCTAAACCTTGGGGGCTTGTGTCGATCTCCCGAGCGGGCAGAATCGAAAGCTCTGGCAAGCGCTCTAAAGTGGTTTGAGATTCGGGATCAAAGGTGCGGATGGAGTCGATCTCTTCATCAAAAAAATCGATGCGAATAGGCTGATCTTGCCCCATAGGAAAGAGATCAAAAAGTGCTCCCCGCACAGCAAATTCCCCAGGGGAGTAGACATTATTCACCGCAATGTAGCCCGATTCCTCTAGGTTGCGGCGAAACTGCTCCCGATCGATGGTTTGCCCCTCCTTAAAGAGCAACACATTAGCATCAAAAAACTCTACGGGCGCTAGGCGTTGCATAAGCGTGGGGATGGTGACTATTACAATAGGAACTTGCCCAAGCTTTAAGTGAAAGAGGGTAGAGAGCCGCTGAGAAATCAGATCTATCTGCGGGGAAAAAGGGTCGTAGGGGAGTGTTTCTGTATCGGGGAAGATCACCGCTTTGCCCCCAAAGAATGCGCAATCTTCCTGTAGCTCCTCTGCCTGCTTCATTGTCTTTACAATCACCACTAAGGTGCGATCGCTGCTTTTAGCAGAGTGAATAAGGTTTAATGCAAAGCTCGAAGCATTAGGGGTAAGCCATGAGGTCGCCCGGTGTTGAGAGGGGATGGGAAGGGTTTTTAGCGCAATTTTTTTCATAGAAATCTATCGGTTATTTTAGGTTGCGGGATGCTTTCTCTTTTTTCGGCAGTTGTACAATCTCCGTGCCCGAGAGCCGATCATGCCATGTGAGTTTTGTCGGCGAGACCATCGCCCAGAGAAATCCAAGCCCTAAAGGAATCCAGCTGATAATGGCAAAGAGAAGCCTACGAATTGCTTGATTTGCGGTAATGGGGCGTCCATCAAACTGCTGTACACGAAGGCGCCATGCGCGCATGCCCGTTGAGTGAGCATCTCGTAACCAGAAAAAGAGGTAATAGATAAAAGGGGTGAGCACAAAGGTTACTTGCTGCGCTTTATAGAGCGGGTGGCTCGAGGTGATCGCCTCCCCCCGATTAAAGAGCAGCCAGATCGCCGCAACAATCATTAAAAGCGCCACAATAAAGAGTAGATCATAGAGCAGTGCCCCCATACGCCGAAGCAGTGTTGCCCGAGGATATGTTGTCATCGTTCACCCTTATAAATTTGTTAGAGATAAACGCGCTATTTTACCATTTTAAAAGCAGCCTGGCTCTTATGTTTTGGGCTTCTCTTTAAATGGATATAGTTCAAAGAGATGGTAAAAATTTTGTTATAGTCATTTCATGATAAAAGATTAAGCAGTTGTTTTTATAGTGTTTATGAGCAAAAAGAAAATTGCCCAAATTGGGTTAGTTCCTAAAACTTTAGAAATTAATTCCACTGAAGGTTTTGCGCAAGATAAATTAAATCGAGAGCCATTTGGTGAGGCAATGCGCAATATTATTTTAAATACTTCCGGAAATTTAGTGATCTCACTTGATGGTGGGTGGGGTTCAGGTAAAACGACTTTTTTGCGAATGTGGCAAGGTTTGCTCAAAGAGAGTGACGTAGCCTCAATCTACATTGATGCATTTAAGAAGGATTATACGGAGGATGCTTTTATCTCAATTGCTGGTGCGGTAATTGATTACGCAGAGCAGGCGACTAAAAATAAGGAAGTGCCAAAAGCGAAAGTAAAAAACTTTATAAATTCAGTGGTTAATGTCGGTGTCGAGATTGCTGAATGGGGAATGTTAAGAGGCGTAGAGGCTATAACCCGTGGAATTATTAATGAAGAAAATTTAGAAAAACTAGATAACAACATAAAAAATGCCGAGGATAATAGGTTAACTCCTGTGGCACAAATGGTTCGTGAAAAATTAACAAGTCAGAAGAAGGAAGCGGATGCCATTGAGAGCATGCGTAGTCTGCTTTCTGATCTCCCTACTTTTTTAGAGAATAATAAATCAAATAAGCTTGTGATAATTATTGATGAGCTAGACCGCTGTAAGCCAAGTTTTGCTGTCGAAATTATTGAAAAGATTAAACACCTTTTTTCAGTGGAAAATATAGTCTTTGTCTTAGGAGTAAATCAGAAGCAGTTAGAGGCCTCGATTAAGCATATTTATGGAGCTGAAATTGATGCGAGAACGTATTTAAGAAAATTTGTAAATTTAGAGTTAGCTCTGCCCAAGACAAGCTCTGTAAAGAAACAGTCCGAGTATAAGCTTAGTCGCTATATAGTGGGATTGTTACAAAATCATTTTAGTGCTGATGATAGAGAATTAATTACACCCGCCATAGAGCTTTTAGGAGAGAACTTTTCTTGCTCTTTAAGAGATCTTGAAAGAGTTGTTACTTATATCATCTTATTAGCTGTCGAACCTTATAAAAAGGACTTTGATCAGTTAGCAGAAAAACAAGTTCTTCAGTTAGGATGTTTGACTTTTATTAGCTTTTTAATGGTTAAAAAGAAAGAACTATTAGAGAATAAAATCCAAGCAGATTTAGACTATCAGTCGTTTAAAGAAGTTGTTCGAGAGCTATTTGACCATGTTTTTTGGGATAAGATGCAGCGTGCTCAAGAAGAGCATCGGTGGGACTTCAGGAAAGTCAGTGAAAATATTTGGAGTAAATCCTATAAATCTTTAAAATTTTTGGTTGATAAAGAGGCCTTTTCTCCTGTTAATAGTTTTTTATATGAATGTAAGTTAGCTTTAACATCACTGGTGTAACACTAAAGAGAGTGTATTTAAATGTGCCAACTACTCGGAATGAATTGTAATATCCCTACAGATATCACCTTTTCGTTTAAGGGATTTCGCTATCGAGGGGGGAAGACGGATCGCCATAAAGATGGGTTTGGCGTTGCATTTTTTGAGGAGAAAGGGCTTAGGCTCTATAAGGATGATTGCCCAAGCTCGGTCTCCCCTGTTGCAAAGCTGATTGAAGAGTATCCCATCAAATCCCACAATATTGTTGCACATATTCGCAAGGCCTCTGATGGTGGGGTGAATATCGCCAATACCCACCCCTTCTCTCGGGAGCTTTGGGGAGAGGCGTGGGTCTTTGCCCATAATGGCCATATTCCGGCAGCACATAAATTGCTAGGGCGTTGCAAAGTCGATTACTACACGCCGATTGGTACTACCGATTCTGAGGCGATTTTCTGCTATCTCTTAAATTCTCTGCGCGCAAAATTTCCCAAAAAGCCCGATCCCGTCACTCTATTAGAGGCAGTTGCAGCGCTTGTAGAATCCGTGCGCAGTGAGGGAATTTGTAACTTTCTCCTCTCTAATGGTGAGTGGCAGATGGCGCATGCGAATACATTGCTGCACTATCTGATTCGTAAACCCCCATTTGGTAAAGCAACCTTGATTGATGAGGATTTCTCCATCGATTTCGCGGCGCTTAAAAAGGAGGAGGAGCGAATGGCGGTGATTGCAACACTCCCCATCACCTGTGATGAAAAGTGGCATCAATTTGCGGTCAATGAATTTATTCTGTTCCAAAAAGGGGAGATTGTTGCGAGAAGACGCCCAGAAAACCCCCGCTATTTAACCTTAGAAGAGGGGCTCAATATCGGGATAAAAGCGGGTGTGGTGGCGCTTCCTGAAGAGGCGTAATCACTCGACGATCAACTCTGTTCGGCTAAAGCCACTTTTTGATTTGGTCACTTCAATGCGGGCGGGTAAGGTCTGCTTTAATTCGTCAACATGGGAGATCACCCCGATCATCCGCCCCGATTTTTGTAGATCGATCAAAATATCGATCGCCCCTTGTAGCGACTCCTCATCAAGCGAGCCAAAACCCTCATCAATAAAGAGGGTATCGATAGAGATCCCCCCTTGATAGCTCTGAATGACATCCGCCATCCCTAAAGAGAGAGCAAGGGAGGCTTTAAATTTCTCTCCGCCAGAGAGTGTTTTAACATCGCGATCTTGCCCTGTATAAGCATCATAGACATTTAGGTCGAGCCCACTTTGTACATTGCGTTTAGCAATCTCTTCGGAGCGATTAAGCTCAAATTGGCCATTGGTCATTCTGCGGAGTCGTAGATTTGCCGCCTCAATAACCCGATCAAAATATTCGATAAGAAGATAGCGTTCAAAAGAGAGTTTTAGAGGATTCTCCCCCCGCACAATATTGTAGAGCTCTTCTAATCGACCAAAGGCTTCCGCCATCTCCTCTATCTTTTGGTGATTTTTTTCAAGCTGATTTTTTAGCTCAACGCCCCTTTTTTGATACTGCTTCGCGTGCAGGGTCTCCGCTTTTGCTTGGTCGAGCTTCTCCCGAGCATCGGCAAGTTTTTGCGTTAATGCCTCAATATCCGCTGGCACCGCTTCCTTTAAGAGTTTTGATAATTGCGCAATCTGATTCTCTAAAATCGCACTCTTTTGGGTAAAGCTATTCACTTCATTTCGCAAGTTTTGAACTCTGTCTGGAGATAACTTTGCCGCTAAAAAGGCTGCTTCATCTCTAAATTCCGCCTTCTTTAACGCTTGATCTAAGATCGCCCGAGCCGCCTCTCCTGCCTCAACAAGGGTGCGGTACTGCTCTGTTAGCTGATTTTTGAGGCTCTCAACTTCTGTAAGTGCCGTTTGCGCTTCATTAAGATTGCGGTCGGCGCGCTCTTTGGCCACTCTCATTGTGGCTACTAATTGGGTTTGAGTCTCGAGAGCTTTAGCAAATGTTTGCTGATTTTGTAGATGTTTCGGAATGCGGGCGCTTAAGCTCTCAAGCTCAGCCTCTAAGCGGAGGCGATTATTTTTGATGCGATCAAACTCGCTTCGCTTCGGCTCAATTTCAGCCTCTTTTTGGGTGATAAGAGTTGTGAGCTCACGCTGCTGTTGGCGTAATTGGGTTAGCTTTTTATTCGCTATCTGGATTTTGTTTACCGCCTCAGTAATCGTTTGTAAGCTGGCGCGTGCTTCGGCCATATTGCTAAAGTTTGGGGGAAGGAGAGCACTCTTTTGGTAGAGTTGATCCAATCTTTTTTGAGTGTAATCGGCTTCCGCTTTTGCGGCGATAAAAGCGCTATTGGCAGATTGGTACTCGCTATTTGCCCTGTTATACTCCGCTTCGGAAAGAGGGGGGAGCGCTTCCTCGCTCTCTTCGAGTTCGGAGAAGAGGTCGATTGTGCCATATTTCTCAGCGCCCGAATTGCGCGAAGGTGTATTCTCCGCTTGATGAGCGGGATGCTCCAAACTTCCGCAAACAGGGCAGGGCTCATTCGGGGTTAAGGTTGTGGCAAGCTGTAAGGCCTGATTTTGCAACCAGCGGTTTTGGAGTTTCTCAAACTCTCTTTTTTGTGTGTGATAGGCTGTTTCAGCGCTTGTTAAAGCCTCTTTTTGGGTGGCGAGCCGTTGCTTTGTCGCCTCGATCTCCTCAAAAAGTTTTACGGCATCATTCATTTCACTCTGCTCTGTTAATTTTTGGGATAGACCTTCTGTTTTCGGCTCAAGCGTTGCGATCTCCTCTGCAAGCTCTGTCTGCGCTCTTTTCTGCTTGGCATTTTGCGCTTCAAACTCCTTAAGAGTAGCTTCAAGTGATGAGTATGACGCCTCTATCTTTTTAAAAGTGTGCGCTTTTTCAGCCAGGAGAGTGATCTCAGGCGTTAGGGCTTCCAGTCGGTAGAGCTCCCGCTCATGCTCAGCAAGCTTTGGCGCATTTTCTTGCTCCTTCTGCTGGGCAATTTGGGCGGATTTAAGCGCCTCTTCTTGAGTTTTAAATTGGTTTTCTGCCGCTTGAAGCTCTGTTTTTCGCTTGCGTGCTTCTTCACGTAAACGGGTGACTTCGGCATGAGGGATCTCAAGGGGTTGCGCTCGCTCGGCCAGCGCTATCTGTTCCCGCATCTTTTCAATATTGGGCAAGTGTGCGTTATGCTCGGTTAATTGAGCTTTTGCCTTCTTAAGCTCTGCAAACTTTTGGTTGAGCTGTTCCCCCTCATGGAGCGCTTTTTGGGCGGCGCTCTCCCTCTCTATGAGCTGTTTCGTTGTTGATTCTAGCCGCGCAATCTCGCCATTATAAAAGTGAATCTCCTGCTCTAATCCTGTGAGTGCTTGATGGATATTGAGCGGGCGTGTTTGAAGAATCTCCCCCGATGCTTGCTCTTCTAAATGGGCAAAAAGAGGGGCGTCTCGCCGAGGTAAGTCGCTCTCAATGGAAGTAAGAAGATAGTTTTGCTCTCGATTTAATGCCTCATATTCTCCCTTTTTATCATCACGCTGCTCTTTTAGATGAGCAATAAGGTCGTTATAAATTTGTGTGTTAAATACCGTGCGGAGGATCTCCTCTTTCTCTTTAGTAGAAGAGGTTAAAAAGCGCTTATATTCCCCTTGGGGGAGAAGAATGAGCTGATTAAATTGCTCAGAAGTTAAGCCCAAAAGGGTGTGGACTTTAGCATTCACTTCACGAGGAATCTGTCGATCGACGGCGGGAGTTTCGCTCCAGCTCTCTGCGCCATTTGGGCTTAATCGGTAAATTTCTGCTCTGCCTGGCGTCTCTGAACGATTGCCTGATTTAGTGTAAGGGAGTTGCCTGAAGATACGATACCGCACCCCCCGTAGAGTAAAGATAAGCTCCACTGTGGTGGGCGTTTCATCATCTGCAAAATCACTGCGAAGCGTTTTAGCCTCCCGATCTTCGCCACTCGCTTCCCCAAAAAGGGCGTAAGAGAGCGCATCAAAGAGAGAGGTTTTTCCAGCCCCCGTACTTCCTGAGATAACAAAGAGATCGTGCGGTTTAAGGGCATCGAAATTGATAGTTTCCGGTGCAAGATAAGGACCAAAAGCGGTAAGCGTTAAACGATTTGGACGCATTATGAATTCTCCTTATTGAGCGAGTTGAGGGCAGATTGAAAGAGTTCGATGCTCTTTTTATCGGGGGCGCGCTCTAAAATAGCCTCATAAAATCCGGTAAAGAGTGTGGTGTCGTCGATGGCGGAGATCGCTTTAAGGCGGGCTTGATCCTCTTTTAGAGTGCGCACCTTTCCGAGCTCACGGCGAATATGCATAGCATTGGGGAAGACAGAGCGAATCTGCTCCATCGGTTGTAAAATAGGGGTGCTATCGAGCAGTGTGGCAAAGATATAATCATCACTAGGGGGGAGCTTTAAGAGCTCCTGAAGTTTGCCTCTTACCTCCCGAAGATCCCGCTTAGGAGTAAAGTGAAGAGGCTCAATCTGGGTGCGCCCCTCGCCATCGAGCTCTACCAATAACATCCCTTTCTGATGATGCTGCTCTGAAAGTGAATATTTAAGTAGCGAGCCTGAGTAGCGAATATTCTCAGACCCGACACGATGCCCTTGATGAAGATGCCCAAGGGCGGTGTAGTGGAAGGGGGCAAAGTGTTTAGAGTAGACATGCTCCGAGCCGCCAATTGCAAGGGGACGTTCAGAATCGCTAGTTAAAGGGGTGTCGCTACTTGAATGGAGCACAAAAGCATGGGCGATCGCCACATGGCGGGCGTGGGGATCGAGGGTGGGGGTGAGTTTTTCAATCAGATATCGGTAGGCGTCATCAAAGCTTTGTACCGCGTCTGTCTTATAAGCCTGCTTGATGGTGGAGGGATCGATATAGGGAATGGGGTGAAAATGCACCTCGCCATATTGATCTTGCAGAATAATGGGGGGCATTTCAGGATTAAACTCAGTAATAATATGGTAGCCATGTTTCTGCATGAGGCGGCGGCCAAACTTTAAGCGGGCGGGGCTGTCGTGGTTGCCGCTAATGGCGATGATGGGGATATTGAGCCTTAAGACAACCTCTTCTAAAAAGCGATCGAAGAGATCAATCGCATCCACTGGTGGGATGGCTCTGTCAAAGAGATCGCCAGCAATGATGATAAGATCCACTGGATTTTCGGCAAGGTACTCCACCAATTGCGCTAGATAAAAACGTTGATCCTCCGTCATATAGATGCCGTGAATAAGCTTTCCTAAATGCCAGTCGGCGGTGTGCAGAATCTTCATAATGAGCCTTAGATGTTATTAAAATGAGCCGTTAATATAGGAACTCCATTAGGAGATATTAAAGAATTTTCCCTTCCGATTATACCGTTTTAAAAGAGATAACCGATTATCTAAGGGAGTGCTAAAATTAAGGTAAGTAAGAAAAAGGAGTGCCTTGGGATTCTAGGCGCTCTAGATCTATGGTTATTGCGGGGCTCTGCTTAACATTATTGGGTGATGGAAAAGAGCATACCGCTAATAAATATATATTGGAGATAGAAGATGGAAAATATTGGTTATCGTCGGGGGAGAATTATTCTCACCTACTTTTATAAGTTTTCATTAATGGCGCTGCTGCTCTTTATTGTGGGTTTAGTGCTCTCGAGCTTTTTCTCGCAAGAGACGCTACTGCATGAGCTTCAGTTTCAGCGTATTTTGCCCTTGATTATTGCCGCGCTTTCGGCGCTTTTACCTCTTGGGCTGCTCTTAGGCTTCTGGATGGGAACATTAGCTCCAAAAGCTCTCGATAGCCGTTTTATAAAACGGGGGGTTGCTCGGGGATTTGTAGCGGGTTTTGCTTGGGCGCTAATTCTCTTTGGACTTCAGTTGCTCTTTGGTCGCCCCATTCCCCTCACCTATATTCTCTTTTCCCCTATTGCGGGATTTGTGGCGGCAGGGCTCTCTTTTGTTGTGGCTAGGTCTATAGTTCATGCCGGCAGCTGGGAGGAGCGTTACGGGCATCGAGGCGGGCGATTATAGACTCGTTTTAACGGGGCAGAGAGAGGATTTCATCATAAAGAGTATAAGGAGGGGAAGATGTTTAAAGAGAATAGAATCAGCGCCAAAATGGGACGTTCCATTGGCGTTCGAGCGGTACCTAAAGAGTCCCGCAAAAGTATGATGCCGCTCTTTTTAAGTCTTTGGGAGGCTTCGGTGCGGGCGACCCATCTCTTTTTAAGTGAAGAGGATATATTGCGCCTAAAGCCTGAAGTTGAGCGTAATATAGAGACTATTACCCACTTTTATGTGGGTATTGAAAGCGGCAAAGAAGGAGAGAATGAGCGGGAGTATACACTTTCGGAAGTGCGTGGATTTATAGGGGTTGAGGAAGATTCCATCGAAATGCTCTTTGTGGATCCTCAATTTTTTAATCAGGGTTTTGGTAGCAATCTATTAGCGTTGGCGGTGTCGAAGTTGGGCGCACGGTATGTGGATCTCAATGAGGAGAATGGGGAAGCGGCGGAGTTCTATCGCCTTCGGGGATTTGAGGTTTTCGATCGCTCTGATGAAGATGCCTACGGCAATCCTTATCCTATTCTGCATCTAAAACTTGCGGGGAAAGGTTCAGAGGTTTTAGCTCGCACTTCGAGATAACCTTCTATTTTATCAGATCTTTTTCGGTATTTTTCAAAAACTTTTAGGATGCTGTTAAAAAAGATAGATTATTAAACTCGCAATTAATCAGCGTAAGAAAAAGCCTGTATTGGCCTCTAAAAATCGGGGTCTACAGGCTTTTTTAATTCTTGCTGAAAAATGAAAAGAGAAAAAAGAGAAGAAGTTTCGGTTCTGTTGTTGCTTTGTAGCTTTAGGCAGGATATAGCTATCTTTACGCATTTTAAGTTTATGTTTTTAATTTTTTGGACTTGATGCGCTCGATGAAACAACAAGAAAAATGAGTAACCAATAAAATTATTTTAGGAGAATTGAGATGTCTGACCAAAACTGGAGTTTTGATACTTTACAAGTACATGCGGGGCAAACTGTGGATGAGACTGGCTCTCGTGCGGTGCCGATCTACCAAACCACAAGTTACGTTTTTGAGGATTCGCAACATGGAGCGGATCTTTTTAGCTTGGCAAAACCTGGAAATATCTACACCC
>JASLFU010000043.1 GCA_030150405.1 Ignatzschineria sp. | reverse complement strand
CTTGATACCTCCGTCATCTTAAAATGGCTTCAAGATGAATATAATTGTGAAGTCGTGACCTTCACGGCAGATATCGGCCAAGGCGAAGAGGTTGAACCTGCACGCGCAAAGGCTGAGGCATTAGGCGTGAAAGAGATCTATATCGACGATCTTCGTGAGGAGTTCGCCCGCGACTTTATTTTCCCCATGTTTCGTGCCAATGCGATCTATGAAGGGGAGTATCTTTTAGGAACCTCTATCGCTCGCCCCTTAATTGCCAAGCGCTTAGTCGAAATCGCTAATGAGACAAATGCAGATGCGATCTCCCACGGGGCCACAGGTAAAGGGAATGATCAGGTACGTTTTGAGCTCGGCGCTTACGCTTTAAAACCTGGTGTTAAGGTGATCGCACCTTGGCGTGAGTGGGATCTTATGTCCCGTGAAAAACTTCTCGATTATGCAGAGAAGCACAATATCGAGATCGATCGTGGCGGGAAGAAATCCCCCTACTCGATGGATGCTAACCTCCTTCATATCTCCTATGAAGGTTTAGCGCTTGAAGATCCTTGGAATGAGCCAGAAGATGAAATGTGGCGCTGGACCGTCTCTCCTGAGCAAGCCCCCGATAAACCCACTTATGTGGAGCTCACCTATCGCAAAGGGGATATTGTGGCGATCGATGGCGTGGAGACCTCTCCTGCTAATGTGATGCTTAAACTCAACAAACTTGCAGGCGAAAATGGGATTGGTCGCGTGGATATTGTTGAGAACCGCTATGTAGGTATGAAAGCTCGGGGTTGTTATGAGACACCTGCGGGAACTATCATGCTTAAAGCGCACCGTGCCATCGAGTCTATTACGCTCGACCGTGAAGTGGCTCACCTTAAAGATGAACTTATGCCCCGTTATGCGAAGTTAATCTATAACGGCTACTGGTGGAGCCCTGAGCGTGAGATGCTTCAGACCATGATTGATGAATCTCAAAAATTTGTGAATGGAACGGTTCGCGTTAAACTCTACAAAGGAAATGTGATTGTGGTTGGCCGTAAATCGGACGATTCGCTCTTTGATGAAGATATCGCAACCTTTGAGGATGATGGCGGTGCATACGATCAGAAAGATGCAGAAGGCTTTATTAAGCTCAATGCTCTTCGCTTACGCATTGCAGCGATGAAAGATCGCAAATTCCGTTAAGCCATTAAATATCATTTAAAATAAAAGAGGCGATGGAAAATAACCTTTTCCTCGCCTCTTTTTTATTCTCATTTGTTCTCTATAGAAACACTAAGTTAAGATAACCTAATTCTCTTTAAGGTACTCCGTTAAATCTTAATTTAAGCAGCCTCTAAAGATTGAGCCTCCTGCTCGAGTACCTCTCCCTTCTCTTTCCTTTCTTCTTCCGGAAGCTCTAAGAGTACAGGCAAAAGCTCATACCCCTCTTTACGCAAAAGATCGATTAAGCCTTGCTCTCCAAACAGATGGGCTGCCCCTACTGCAATAAAGGGTTTCTTCTCCTCTCCTTCTTTTAACCAGCTTTTAATCTTCGACAACCAGGCCTTATTTCGCTCAATCATTAAGCGATTATTCACCCACTTTAACCAAAATTTATAATCTTCTGCGGGAATATAGTTCAAATAACTTATGCCAGATTCTGCAAATTCCATTAAAGATAAGGGATCATTTTGATAGTAAAATTGCGCCATTTCGGTGGTTTCCCGGCGGAGCTCATCTAAGTTTTCCAGCATAATCTCAATAGCAGGGATTAACTTCTCCTCCGGTAACTCAGCAAAAGCTGAAAGCCCCACTTCATAACTCTCTAAACCCTCATTCGGGATCTCTTGCTCCTTCGCCACCTGACTTAAGAGCGCTTCCATTCCATACTCAACAGAATATTCGGGATCCAGCTCATACCCTAAAAGCATAAACACAAGCCAAGGCTTCGCCGTTGCCGCGATCTCCACAGGATATTTCGCCTTTACAAAGAGCTCTTCTACCTTTGTAAAGGTGGCATCATCAAACTTAGCACGCAATTTCTGCTCGGGATCATAACTTCTAAAAAAGAGTTGATTTAACGCCTCTATATCTTCTTCTGAACTTGGTGTAATCGCTACCTCTGTGATTAAGCGAGCTGAATTTTGCAAACGTTTTAAGATCTCTTCTGGCAAGAGCGTCTCCTCCTTGCCAAGATGAATCGTACCAAAGAGTGTGCCTAAGCTTTTCTCTTTTTGAACGATATCCCAAAGGAACGTTCCACTCTGTCCCCGCTCAATCTCTGTGGCAAAGAGAAAATTTGAAAAAAGTATAAAAGAGAATAGAAAAACTCTTGCTAGCAATGGTTGCACCTTAACACTCCTCAGACCGATTATTGTTAGTTCTTAACTTTTTAATAGGCTCAATCATAACGTTAAATGGCGAATAACGCACTCTTCATCATTAAAGCTTAAGGGAGATAGATCGGGGTTAAGATAAATCCTAACTGCCGTAACTGTTTAATAAGCCCCTTTTCCCCATAAAGATGCCCCACACCTACAGCGATAAAGGTGGGCGTTTGATTCAAGCTCCCCACTATTTTAGGTAACCAGCGCTCATTGCGCTGAGTTAGTAATTGTTCCCTCTTCCACAATTGCCAAAAAGCTTGATCTTGCGGGGCGTAGAGGCGATCTGCCTCTCGGTCACCTAAAAAGAGATAAGTCACCAATTGCGGAATATCTCGATCTCTATAAGCTGCGATTACTCTTTGCTGAGCCCGCTGCAAAATATGGGGATAGAGAAGCGCCCGATCGATAGCCCGAATTGTGATCGGCTCTGGAATAGAGATTAAAAGCCGGAGGTGTTGATCTATATTCTCTAACGCTAAACGCTTTTTGCCATACTCTTGTGCCGCTTGAATCAGTAGATAATCCAAACCCCGCTCCCAACTCAGCCCCTCGGGCAAAAGCTGATTTTCGACAATATTTAACGCTGCCCAAGGCTGTATGCCCTGTAATTTATCTTTAGAATAAGCTCCCTTTAATCGCTCATAGAGCGCCTCAAAACGTAGAGTTCCTAACTTCTTCTCCAAAGAATAGAGCGGATCTTTCGCTAATCCTTCAATTAGGTTACCTAAAACATAATCTTCAGCCATTACTTCCGTAATCAGAAGATCACTGGCTAAAAGCGCTGCTCGATAGGTATTGGGTAGTCGATCTTCTTCTCCGCCTACATGCAACGTCCCTAAAAGATAGGAGCGCCCTGCTCCTCCATCAATCTGCCAAAAAAAGGTATTATTCTCTTCCGAAATCGCCGGAGTGTCTCTCTGCAAATAGAGGCTCTCCGAAACTCCTCTCAATTCTTCCCCCGCGACTACAATAGGAAAGAGAATAAAACTCCCTAAAATATAGAGGAGAAAAAAGAGCCGCTTGAAGACTGTTCTTCTAAAGAGTTTCAGGCATTCCTTTACCCATTTTTGAAATTTTTGGTAATGAATAACTTGCTCCATCTCTTCTTATTTAACAGCAGAATCTCTTCAGAAAATCCATAAAAAAGCGCGCTCACTTTCGTAAACGCGCCTTAATAAGCTCTAAACTAGGGAATCGTGAGTGTCGTTCCGATCGGCACCCGCAATTGATTATCGGGCAATTTATTAAGCCGTTTCAGATTGATCTCATTTACATTAAATTTCCGCGCGATACTCTCTAACGTATCTCCCTCTTTAGTAATGTAACGGCGATCGCTAGCCTCAGAAATTAGCTGAATCGCTTCTCTTCTACGCTCTGTTTGTACCCGTTGCTGGGGCGCCGCCTCTGGAGAGACAGCTTGCTGCGCACTTTGTGATTGTAATTGCAATGTTGGAAAGATCACCTCTGCAGGAACCTTTTCTCGAACCGGAGGCGCCACCTTTTGCACCGGCTGTTGAACAACCGCTTGCGCTCGAGGGCTCTCCGTTCGCTGAACTACCTTACTATATACCAATTCAGTCGCCGGACGCTCCTTATAATACGCTTTAATACCGGAAAGAATATCATCGGCTAAACGCATCTGATGAGTGCGATTCCGTAAATTCTTCTCCTCTTTAGGGTTAGAGATAAAACCTGTCTCAACCAATACCGAAGGGATATCAGGCGCTTTTAAAACCGCAAATCCAGCGCGCTCCACCTGCTTTTTATGTAAGTTTGCATGGCGGCGCAGATAGGTTAAGAGATGTTTTCCTAATGTATAGGAGGCCTCAATAGTGGCATCTTGCGAAATATCTAACAGCATAGAAGCGATAGCATCATCCTTATCTGAGATCTTCACCCCCCCAATAAGGTCAGAACGGTTCTCTGCCCGTGCTAAAAGTCTCGCAGCCTCACTCGAAGCCCCGCTTGTGGAAAGAATATAGACCGAGGCTCCATCTGCAGTGGAGCTTCCCGAGTCCGCATGTAACGATATAAACATATCGGCATTTTGTCTTCTTGCAATTAATACCCGCTCCCGAAGGGGGATAAAGACATCTGTCTCCCGGGTCATCACTGCACGCATGCCCTTCTCTTTATTAATTTTATCCCGCAAGATTTTCGCAATCTGTAATACCACATCTTTTTCGCGGGTTCCGGCACTACCTAAGGCACCCGGATCTTTCCCCCCATGACCTGGGTCGAGCACAATTAGGACATTTTTCTTAGGAACGGTACGCGCCACCTGTATCTCCCGGGAAGAGACAACCTGTTGCCCCGAGGCTGCAAGCTCTTGCTGTACCTGCCCACCACTTGCTCCAACAATAATCACCAACTCATGCCCATTAGGCCCACGGGTTAAAGCGGCACTTGCGGGCACCATCTCCCGAAGGTCGATCACAATTCGTAGATCTGTCCCTTGCTGCGTTCCTAAACGTACACCTGCAACATGAGCAGAGGAGATCGGCAAGCTGGGTACTTTATGGCGCAATTGCGCATTGGGGATATCCACCACTAACCGAGTAGGGTTTTGCAATTTAAAACTATTAAAGGAGGTTTGCTGACTTAAAGGGAAAGTGATCTTTAACTCCCCATTAATCTGCTGCGATGTCCCCGCCCCTACGATAGTAGCGGCAAGTACAAAAGTAGAGCTTAAGAGCAGAAGAATCGTGGCAAACCATTGCCCTAACGAAAATTTCCAACTCTCTTTTAGATCTCTGTTTACTCTCAGATTCATCATAATTTATTCTGCCCAGTTCACTCTTTTTTGAATTAATTTTAGATTCTCATTATGGGGGTAAAACTTCTTGTAACGGGCATACAGCTCTTTTGCCTCTTCGGTTTTACCATATGCATCTAAAATCACAATATAATGAGCCACCATTTCAGGATGTTTGCTCTTGTTGTATGCTCGCCTCATATATTTGTAGGCATTTTTATAATCTTCAAGGTGGTAATAGCCCCATGCCAAACTATCTTCGATAAAATCCTGTTTAGGCATAAGCTTATTCGCCATCTGCAGATAGGGAAAAGCCTTCTCTGTAAGCTCTGGGTTACTCTCAATCATCGAAAACCCTAAAGCATTGAGGGCAATAGCATCTGTAGGAACTGCTTTTATACGCTCTTTAAAGATCCGCATCATTCCCTCTTCATCCCCTTGCCCGTAAGCACTCATCGCCTCTAAAAAGGTAATATTTGATTGCTGATCTTCATCCATCATCGGTTTTACAAAGGTTAAAAGAGCATCGAGTAATGCATACTCTTTCGCTGCTTCTAACATCGAAAGCTGACGAAGATAGAGATTTGATTGTAAATTGGGAAAAAGCGCCCGCAACTCATCATAGAGTTGATAGAAGAGCCCATAATCCCCCTTATCTAGAGCGATTTTTGCTTGATGAGCGAAATATTCACTCACATATTCCGGCGATTGTTTCTCCGCAGAAGGCAGAAGAGGAATTAACTCTGCCTCTCTGCCGAGCTCTTCACTCAAATAGAAAAGGCGTAATGCAGTCTGTAAGAAGAGATCGGGCTCATTTTGCAGACGCTGTAAAGTTCGCCCTGCCCCTTCATAATCCCCTAAAGCAAACTCCATGAGCGCTAAATACTCATAAATTGCCATAGAATTATCGGGCTTTTTCACAATCTCTTTTGCTGCACGGTAAGCCTCTTCATACTGAAAATCAGCCACTAATGATTTTACAAGCTCGTAACCGATGGTCGCGGCTCCATATTTTGCATAAGCTGTTTTAAGCAGCGTTATAGAAGATTGAGGCTCCCCTTTATGCCAATAATAGAAGGAGTAGAGCGCATAGATTTTCGGATCTGTCTCATCTAAAGTAATGGCATTATCGAGCCATCTCTTCCCCGCTTCATACTCCCCAGCATCAAGTAACATACCCGCTGTTAATACCGCAGGCTTGGGATCTTTCGGATTGCGTTTTGCTAACTCTTTAAAGAGTGTAATGCGCTCCTTTACCGTTAGCTCATTTTGCTGCAAATTTTGCAATACAAAGAGATAACCCTGATCACTCCCCTCACGCTCGAAACCCTCTATAAGCTTGCTATAGGTCTCTGCTGCCCCCACAAAATCCTTACGGGCAAGATAGATCGTTGCTAAAATTTTAAGCGAAGAGAGGTCGGTAGGATCAAGCTCAACCAGTCGTTTTCCATGCTCTAAAGAATCTGCCAACTTATCTTGAGCAATATCGAGCCCAATACGGCGCTCAATCACAAATGAATCATTATTCTCTTCAAGCAATTTGTCGTAGTAGTGAGCTGCATCGTCCCAAGATGTTCGTAAGACTGAGAGCTCACCGAGCAAAAAGTTGAGCACCGGATTTTTGTCCAACGCGGCCTTATCTGTGGTGAGAGTTTCAATTTTTGTCCCTTTTGGCAGAGCAGATAGAGGCGCAGCCTCGCCGACCCCTCCCCAAAAGAGCAACCATAAGGTTGTCGCTAAAATGCGTTTTTTCATGAATGTTCCACCTTTGTTAAAGCTCTTTACATAACGGCACGCAACGCTACCGCTGGAATATGTGCTATAAAATAAATAAGTGTTCATTTTAGCGCAATTGGCGTGAACTTGTTAGTAGCGCCCCTTTTTTTGAGGAGTAAAAATAATGAAACAAGAAAAAGTTGCCCTGATTTTATCGGGTTGTGGCTATTTAGATGGTGCAGAGATTACCGAAGCGGTTGCTCTCAATATCGCCTTAAGCCACCACAATTATGAGGTTCATTTCTTCGCGCCCGACCGAGCACAACGGGATCTTGTTGATCACCAAACAGGCGAAAGTGTTGAAGGAGAGAGCCGCAACATCTTAAAAGAGTCGGCCCGTATTGCCAGGGGAAATATTCGCCCAATTACAGAACTTAAACCTGAGCACTTCTCTGCCATTGCAATGGCTGGGGGATTCGGCGTAGTAAAAAATTTCACCACTTTCCTTGATAAAGGGGAAGAGGCTTCTCTTTTACCCGATATAGCCCAACCTATTCATGCGGCTATTAAAGAGCAGGTGCCTATTCTCTCTATCTGTGCTTCCCCCTTAATTTTGGCCATTGCCGCAAAAGAATTAAATTTAGAAAATGCCGAGATCACCTTTGGCGCTGCTAAAAATGCGGGGGATTTTCTATCGGCTACTGATCAATGGGGAGTAAAACATATTGAGACAGAGATCGATAAAGCCCATGTAGATTTTAACTACCGCTTTATTACCTCTGGCGCCTATATGTATGGTGATGCAAAACCCTTTGAAGTCTTTGCAAGTGCTGATGCCGCTGCGCAGAGTCTCAAGCAGCTCTTAAAATAGAGTTAAAAGATAGATCCCGAAACAGATCTATTTTAGATATCTTTTTAAGCTATTTATCTTAAAAAAGATAGGAATAAAAGAGCGGTTTATTAAAAAGGCTACTCAATATAAAAAATTAAAGCACCGAAAATCAATTTTCCGGTGCTTTTTAATGCATAAAGAGAAAACTCACTTTTGCCGACTAATTACTACTTATTTCATAAATAAGGTACACTTAATAAGATCTATTCAAAGAGCGCATCTCTTATATATCGGGCTTTTAATGGACGATATAAGCGCAAACCAATCATAATTTTAGAGCCACAAATTTCGGGCAGATATAACCGCCCTTTTTCAGCAAATTCTAAATGGAGAAGAAACAATAATGAAACCTCTTAAAGTGGGAATTATTGGCTTAGGAACTGTCGCCTCTGGCGTTGTTTCCGTATTATCAAAAAATCGTGATGAGATTAAACGCCGCCTCGGCACGACTATTGAAATTGAGATGGTCTATGTTCGTTCCCTTGAGCGCGAAAACCCCTTTAATCTTAATCTCACCACGAATATTGATGATATTCTCCATAATGATGAGATCGAAATGGTTATTGAGCTCATTGGGGGTATTCATCCCGCATTTGAATATATTAAAAGTGCTCTTATCAATAAAAAGGGGGTTATTACAGCGAATAAGGAATTGATCGCCCTTCATGGTAATGAACTCATGCAAATTGCTGCGGAGAATGATACCCCCCTGCGATTTGAAGCTGCCGTTGCAGGCGGCATCCCCATTTTAAAAACATTGCGGGAAGGTTTAGCCGCAAATAGAATCAGCTCGGTAGCGGGGATTATCAACGGCACTAGCAACTATATCTTGACCGAGATGACCGAAAAAGGGAGCTCCTTTGATGAGTGTCTTAAAGAGGCGCAAGCACTTGGCTATGCGGAACAAGATCCCACCTTTGATATTAAAGGAATCGATGCCGCCCATAAACTCACCATTTTAGCCTCCATTGCCTTCGGTATTCCCCTCTCTTTTGAGCAATTAACAATAGAAGGGATCGATCAACTCTCGGCGGAGGATATTGCGCTTGCTAAGGAGTATGGCTACACCATTAAACATTTAGGCATCGCAAAACGAGAAGAGGATGGTCTCGAGCTACGTGTTCATCCCACTATGATTCCCCACAACCATATTTTGGCCGATGTCAATGGAGTTATGAATGGCGTTTTCGTACATTGTAATGCCGTAGGCGATATCTTTAATTATGGTGCCGGAGCAGGTGGTGAAGCCACGGCTTCTGCTGTAATTGCTGACCTTATGGATCTCTACCATGCAAAGGGCAGCGCAAATCTCTCCCCTGCCCTAGGCTTTCAATTTGAAGCGATTAAAACGGAAAAAATTGTCGGAAAGGATCAGTTTCACGCCCAATATTTTATCCGTATTGCAGATGAGAATCGCCTCTCTATAGAGGAGATGCAGAGCATTGCTAAAAACGCCAATATTCAGATAGAGGAACTCTCCCGAAGCAAGGCCACCTCCGAGCTTATTTTGATCACTCAAAAAACTGTCGAAAAAGAGATAGAAAATCTTTTAAATGATGGTATGTTAAAAGCTAGCATTAAAAATGTGAGCTACATTCGCATCGAAACCTTTAAAGAAGCGTAACGAAACGGCGTAAATAATATATACCGATAAATACGCCGGCGAATGATCACCAATAGCGAGGAGCGAGCGTTAAATTAAAAGCCTCCCAAAAGGAGCGTTAACCTCGGCAATCTAAAGCGATAACTATGTGAAATAGAGGGCAAGCGATTCAATTGTGCTGCCCCCTCTTTTGCATGCCTATCCCACAGAGTAATTTTTAAAAGAGTATCTAAAAGTAGAGCTTAAGCATTTACAAGCTAAATTAAGGGATTCTTTTATCGTTACTGCCTCCTTGCTAACGTTGCTTGAGCGCCCTAAACATCGAAAGATAAAGGCGCTTAATACTGTTAATTTTGATTATTTATAGTGAGGAATCTGTGAAAATAAGCGGTGCAGAAATAATCATTCGATCCTTAATCGAGGAGCAAGTAGAGTGCATTTTTGGATATCCTGGAGGCGCTGTTCTGCCACTCTACGATGAGATTTACAAACAAGATAAAATTATGCATGTTCTCGTCCGCCATGAGCAGGCGGCCACTCATGCAGCTGATGGTTATGCGCGCACTACAGGTAAGCCAGGCGTTGTTCTTGTAACATCGGGCCCTGGTCTCACAAATGCTGTTACAGGGATTGCCACAGCCTATATGGATTCAATCCCCATGATCGTCCTTTCGGGACAGGTAGCTACAGGTCTAATCGGTAATGATGCCTTCCAAGAGGTCGATACCGTAGGGATTACTCTTCCCTGTGTTAAACATAACTTTTTAGTTAAAGATGTTAACGACCTAGCCGATACCATCAAAAAAGCGTTCTACATTGCCACAACCGGACGCCCCGGACCTGTGGTGATCGATCTTCCGAAAGATATTACGGTGCATGAGACACAATTTAACTATCCTAAAGAGATCTCGTTGCGTTCCTACAATCCCACTATTAAAGGGCACTCTAAGCAGATCCAGCGCGCATATGATCTTTTAATGCAAGCGGAGCGCCCTATGGTCTATACCGGCGGGGGTGTAATTATTGGTGAAGCCCATGAAGAGCTGCGCGAATTTGTAAAAGCTTTAAATCTCCCCATTACCAGTACGCTGATGGGATTAGGCGCCTATGAAGGTACCGATAAACAGTTTTTAGGAATGCTCGGCATGCACGGCACCTACGAGTCCAATATGGCGATGCATCATTGCGATGTTCTATTGGCGATTGGCGCCCGTTTTGATGACCGTATTACCGGCACCTTAGAGGATTTCTGCCCCGATGCGCAGATCATACATATTGATGTGGATCCTTCGAGCATTGCGAAGAATGTTCCTGTTGCGCTTCCTATTGTAGGTGAGGCAAAATCGGTTCTTCAAGAACTTAACACCATTCACGATGAAAAAGAGGGGCAACTCGATCAAGAGGCGCTAAACAGTTGGTGGAAACAGATCGATGAGTGGCGTGCCATGCGTTCTCTCGATTATGAAAATAGCGATACCATTATCAAACCTCAGTTTGTCGTCCAAAAACTCTTTGAGGTTACCGAGGGCCGCGCTATTGTCACCTCCGATGTGGGACAACATCAGATGTGGGCTGCCCAATATTATCCCTTTGATGAACCTCGCCAATGGCTTAACTCAGGAGGACTTGGCACTATGGGCTTTGGCCTGCCGGCAGCCATGGGCGCTAAAATTGCCCGCCCAGATCGAGATGTCGCCTGTATCACAGGCGATGGCAGTATTCAGATGATGCTCCAGGAGCTCTCCACAATGTTGCAATATTGCTCACCGGTCAAAATTATTAACCTCAATAATGGATATCTCGGGATGGTGCGTCAATGGCAGGAGTTTTTCTTCCAAAAGCGTTACTGCATGAGCTATTTCGACTCCCTTCCCGATTTTATTAAACTGGCCGAAGCGTACGGCCATAGCGGCGTTCAGATCCATAAACCCAGTGATGTTGAACCTGCATTAAGAGAGGCGTTTAATCAAAAAGATAAGACGATCTTCTTAGACTTTATCACCGACCCAACCGAGAACGTTTACCCAATGATTCCTGCGGGGAAAGGTCATCACGAAATGATCTTAGCCGGTCGCGATAAGATGGAAAATACGTTGAAAGAAGGCTTAAGCCAAGTATAAAAGGAAGAGAGAAAATGACATTTAATCAAGAGACTTCGCGTCATATTATTTCGATCTTAATGGAAAACGAGGCGGGAGCTTTATCAAAAGTGGTCAACCTATTTTCGGCGCGCGGATACAATATTGAGAGCTTAGCAGTAGCCCCTACTGATGACCCTTCGCTCTCACGATTAACACTCGTCACTATTGCGAACAACCATGTGATTGAGCAAATTGTGAAGCAACTCAATAAACTTATTGATGTTGTAAAACTCACAAACCTCTGTGATAGTAGCTATGTAGAGCGGGAGATCATGCTGATCAAGGTGATGGCAGAATCTGAAAAAAATCGCTCAGAGCTCTATCGACTCAATGAGATGTTCCGGGGGCGTGTAATCGATATTACCCCCTCCTCATACACTATTGAGATGACGGGTACCCAAGAGAAGCTCGATGCGTTTATCGCAGCAGTTACCGATCTTGGAGTCATTGAGATTGTACGCTCAGGAGCTTTAGGGCTAGTTCGCGGCGCCAAAGGGTTAACGCTTTAAATAATGGATTCTAAGGAAATTCCAAAACTTTAAAGCCAATAAATAAGTTAGTTAAATACTAAAAATAACAAAGAATTCAATTCAAAAGGATATTTATAAAATGAACGTTTTTTATGATAAAGATGCAGATATCTCCTTAATCAAAAACACCACTGTTGCGATCATTGGGTATGGTTCACAAGGTCACGCACATGCGCAAAACCTTAAGGATTCTGGTGTGAATGTGATTGTTGGACTCCGTAAAGGGGGCGCTTCTTGGGAAAAGGCTGTCAATGCGGGGCATGAGGTAAAAGAGATCGCTGAAGCTACAAAAGAAGCAGATTTAGTGATGATCCTCCTCCCGGATGAGAGCCAGCCTGCTGTTTATCGTGACTCGATCGAGCCCAATCTTAAAGAAGGCGCAACGCTCGCTTTTGCCCACGGTTTTAACATTCATTATAACCAAATCGTGCCTCGTAAAGATCTTGATGTCATTATGGTTGCGCCTAAAGGTCCTGGCCATACGGTACGCTCTGAGTATGTTAAAGGGGGCGGCGTTCCGACATTAATCGCGGTTTATCAAGACAAATCAGGTAAAGCACGCGATATTGCCCTCTCTTATGCTTCTGCAAATGGAGGAGGCAAAGCAGGTGTTATTGAGACCACCTTCCAAGAAGAGACCGAAACCGACCTCTTTGGTGAGCAAGCTGTTCTCTGTGGGGGAGCTGTTGAACTCGTAAAAGCGGGCTTTGAAGTATTAACAGAAGCAGGTTACGCCCCTGAAATGGCCTACTTTGAGTGCTTGCATGAGCTTAAATTAATTGTTGATCTCATGTATGAAGGGGGAATCGCTAATATGAACTACTCCATCTCCAATAATGCTGAATACGGAGAGTATGTCACCGGTGAAGAGATTATCACCGAAGAGACAAAAGAGGCGATGCGTTATGCGCTTGATCGCATTCAGACAGGTGAATATGCGAAGATGTTCATTCAAGAAGGAGCGACAAACTATCCCTCTATGACCGCTCGCAGACGCTTAACGGCAGAACATCCTATTGAGAAAACAGGGGCTAAACTCCGTGCCATGATGCCATGGATCACAGAAAATAGCCTTGTTGATCAATCAAAAAACTAAGTGAGTACAAGCGCGTACATAACGCGCTCCCACTTAATGAAAATGATCTACTCAATGCCTTAAGCTCGCTCTTAGGGCATTTTTATATTAATTTTTTATATTCAAAATCATTATTCGTCATGCTCAACTTCTTCGTAAAGATGATGATAAAGAGCAGAATAACCATTACATCAGAATAGATAAACGGTAGGAAATAATCATGAGCCAAAATTGGACCCCATCAAGTTGGAGAAATTACACAGCCCTTCAATCCCCTAGCTATGACGACCCCGCAGCCCTCAAAGCTGTAGAGGAGCGTCTTCGTAAAGCTCCCCCTTTAGTCTTTGCAGGAGAAGCTCGCACCCTTAAAGCTCAACTTGCAGATGCGGTATATGGCAATGCCTTTCTGCTTCAAGGGGGGGATTGTGCTGAAAGTTTTGCTGATTTTAGCTCTGATAATATTCGCGACACCTTCCGTGTTCTTCTACAGATGGCGGTAACCTTAACCTTTGCGGCTCAATGCCCGGTTGTTAAAGTTGGCAGAATGGCAGGTCAATTTGCAAAACCCCGCTCATCAGAGACAGAGACCATTGATGGTGTGACCCTTCCCAGCTACCGGGGAGATATCGTAAATGGCATCGAATTTACTCCCGAAGCCCGTCGCCCCGATCCTGAACGCCTCTGGAGAGCCTATGCCCAATCGGGACTAACACAGAACTTACTTCGTGCATTCTCCCGTGGAGGTTATGCTGACCTACACCGTGTCGGGCGCTGGAATATGAGCTTTGTGGATGAATCGCCTCAGGCAGAGCGCTACATAGATTTAGCGACCCGTATTCAAGATGCCCTACAATTTATGCATGCATGTGGTGTCGATTCTACAAACTCCATTATTCGTGAAACACAATTTTACACCTCCCATGAGATGCTGCTTTTAGGCTATGAAGAGGCGCTCACCCGGGTAGACTCCACCACCGGTGATTGGTACAACACCTCAGCCCATATGGTTTGGATTGGAGAGAGAACCCGTCAGCTCGATGGCGCACATGTACACTTTGCCAAAGGTATTTCTAACCCTATTGGTGTTAAAGTTAGCCAAAACATTACAGGGGATGAGCTCATTCAACTGATTGATGCCCTTAACCCCCATAATGAAGCGGGTCGCTTAACGCTAATCACCCGAATGGGCGCCGACGCCATTTTAGAACATCTTCCCCCGCTGCTTCGTCGCGTCAAAGAGGAAGGCAGAAATGTCGTGTGGAGCTGTGATCCCATGCATGGAAATACCATTACAGAAAACAGATACAAAACTCGTCCCTTCGACCAAATTTTGGCGGAAGTAAATGGCTTCTTTGATGCTCATAATGCTGAAGGAACCTATGCAGGAGGCGTACACTTTGAGATGACCGGAAGCGATGTTACAGAATGTTTAGGGGGCGGGCAAAATATCACCTCAAAAGATCTCGAGAGCCGCTACCATACTCACTGTGATCCAAGACTTAACGCACAGCAGAGTTTAGAACTTGCCTTCCAGATCTCCGATAAACTGAAAGAGCACCGCAAAAAGATTGTGCCGCAAGCCTAATTCTTTAGCTTACTAATGCCCTATTTTGTGATATTTTATAGGGCATATCGATTTATGTAGGAGTATCAAATTGAATACCGATTATCTTGAATTTGAAGCGCCAATATTTGAGCTTCAAACGAAAATTAATGAGTTAAAAAATTGGGCAAAGGATGCCGATATTAGCGTTGACGATAAGATCGAAGCATTAGAGAAACAGAAAAATGCCAAAATCGAAGCGATCTTCTCAAAGCTAAGCTCGTGGGAGATAACTCAATTAGCACGCCATCCGCTGCGCCCCTATACGCTCGATTATGTGGATCTTATCTTTGATGACTTCCAGGAGCTTCATGGCGATCGTGCATATGCAGATGATGCGGCAATTGTCGGTGGATTAGCAAGATTAGATGGGCGTCCTGTGATGGTGATTGGTCATCAAAAAGGCCGAGATACCAAAGAGAAAATTAGACGCAACTTTGGTATGCCCCGCCCCGAAGGCTATCGAAAAGCACTACGCCTGATGAAGATGGCGGAGCGCTTTAATATTCCTATCATTACTTTTATTGACACTCCCGGCGCCTACCCTGGCATTGGTGCAGAAGAACGAGGACAAAGTGAAGCGATCGCTCGCAATCTTTTAGAGATGAGTACCTTAAAGGTTCCCGTTATCTGTACCGTAACTGGTGAAGGTGGCTCAGGAGGAGCGCTTGCAATCGCCGTAGGGGATCGCGTTAATATGTTGCAATACTCCATCTACTCGGTGATCTCTCCTGAAGGGTGTGCTTCTATCCTCTGGAAAAGTGCAGAACGTAATATCGATGCCGCGGAAGCGATGGGCGTTACCGCTGAAAAGAATAAAGAGGCTAAGCTAATCGATCAAATTATCGAAGAACCCAAAGGCGGGGCTCATCGTAATCATGCAGAGATGGCGGCCAATATTAAAGCGGAGATCACTAAAGCTCTTGACGAACTCTCAAGCCTCTCTACAGAAGAGCTGCTTGAAAAGCGCTACGAAAAAATCCTTGCCTACGGGCATTTTAAATAGAACTCAGATCAGTTCGATGATTGATCAATAGTTTTACGAAAAAGATGAAATCGTTACTTCCGCACCTCGAGAAGCTCTCTGAGTTTCTCGAGCGTGTTGAAACACTTCTCCCCCCTAAAGAGAGCAAGCCTGATTTTGCAGCTTTCTCCGCTTTTCGCTGGAAGCGTGCTCCTTACTCGCCTTTTGGGTATCTTGAGGGGATTGCCCATCCAGCAAAGATGCACTTTTCTCAACTTAAAGGGATAGAAGAGCAGATAAACGTTGTCTATCAAAATACAGCTCAATTTATTCACGGTTTTCCAGCGAATAATCTACTTCTCACCGGCGCCCGAGGAACGGGAAAATCTTCGCTTATTAAGGCAACATTAGCGGAATTTGCCCCTAAAGGGTTAAAAATGGTAGAGATTGATAGCGATCATCTTGAGGATCTTCCCGAATTACTTCAGATCTTAGAAGAAGCGAATTATCCCTTCATTATCTTTTGCGATGATCTCTCTTTTGAGAGCCAGGATGCAAGTTATAAGCCACTTAAAGCAATGCTTGATGGCTCGCTTTCAAGTCCCGCCAAAAATATTTTAATCTACGCCACTTCTAATCGACGCCATCTTATTCCCGAATATATGAATGAGAATCTTGCACAATATGAGCAAAGAGAGATTCATGCACAAGAAGCAGTGGAGGAGAAGATCTCCCTATCGGAACGCTTTGGGCTCTGGGTGAGCTTCTACCCCTACTCTCAGCAAGAGTACCTCACCATTGTGAAAGGCTGGCTTAAAGAATTTGCCCCAGAACTACAATATACTGATAAAATTGAGAAAGAAGCGCTTCAATTTGCGCTGCAAAGAGGCTCTCGAAGTGGCCGCATTGCTTATCAATTTGTTAAAAATTATGTCGGTAGCCAAGCGCTTATGCAGCTATCAAAAACTCAATAGCATCGTACATCAGAAAGGAAATAGATATGTCTACCTATATGGCAAAAGAGATTAAAGATATTCCAAATGTTGTGGAAAGGCAGCAAGATGCGAATGCTCCTACATTAATCGCACTTGCAGAATTTTTAAAGAAAGAGAAGCCTGCCCACATCGTAACTCTTGGCCGAGGCAGCTCTTATAATGCATCTAATTATGGTAAATACCTTTTTGAAACTGGGCTTGGCATCCCTGTGACTGTTGCCGCTCCCTCCCTTGCTACCATCTATGGGCAATCGCTCAAACTCAAGAACTCTATTCTTATTGTCACTTCCCAATCGGGACAGAGCCCCGACTTAGTAAAATTTGCTCAAACTACCCGAGCAAACGGAACTAAGGTGATCGGCATTATTAATGATGAGAACTCTCCCCTTGCTAAAGAGTGTGATTTTCTCTTTGGCATTAAAGCAGAGGAAGAAAAAAGTGTTGCAGCAACCAAGAGTTTTGTGGGTAGCCTCTCGGTATTTGCCTCTATTTTAGCCACCTGGAATGAAGATAACGATCTTGCAGAAGCTATTATGAATCTCCCTGCCACTCTCGATCAAGTTGTGAACGCAGAGTGGCCCTACCTCATCGAAAGCCTTGAAAATGCAACAGACCTCTTTGCTATTGGTCGAGGCGTAGGCTTAAGTGCCGCGATGGAAGCTGCTCTTAAACTCAAAGAGACCTGCCAAATCCATGCAGAGGGAATCTCCGCCTCAGAAATTTTTCATGGTTCAGTCTCTCTTTTAAAAGAGAGCTATCCCGTTATTAGCTTAGTGGGAGTGGATGCTTCCCGCAGCAGCATGTTAGAGATTAATAAAAAGCTCGAAGGCTATCGTGCTAATGTTCTCTCTATCGATACTAAAGGAAAGGATAAGAACGTTTTAGTCGTACCTGAAACTCACCCCCTATTACAGCCTTTAGTCCAGATTACCGCTTACTACAACGTAATCGAGGAGCTCTCTCGCAAGCGCGGACTCAATCCAGATACTCCTCCGAATCTTCATAAAGTGACGGAAACTCTCTAAACTTTAAAAATTTAGTTTCAATAGATTAAGATGCAAAAATCTTCCAAAATAGCTCTCATAGCCCCATCAATTTTTGATGGGGTTATTTTACATTCTCACTGCGCTCTACTTATTGATGGAAAGCGAGTAGACGCCATTACGCCTCTCAACAAAATTCCTCAAGAATATATGCCTCATCATTTCTCAGGCATGTTATCCCCAGGTTTTATTGATCTACAAGTTAATGGTGGAGGCGGCCTTCTATTTAATGATGCTCCTACGCTTACCGCTCTTAAAACTATTCTCAATGCTCATTATCAACAGGGGACACACGCCCTACTTCCAACACTGATTACAGCTGATGATAAAACTATCGAAGCTGGTTTAAAAAGTGTCGTGGAAGCGGCTGCGAAAGGGATAGAGGGAGTCGCCGGTATCCATATTGAAGGGCCAATGATCAATCCTGAACGCAAAGGAATTCATCATGAGCCCAATATTCGGCAGCTTTCAGAGAGCATTATTGAGCAGATTTGCGATACTAAAGAAGTTACCCGCCTTATTACACTAGCGCCGGAAACCTTAGATCTAGCACTGATTGAAAAATTGAGCCATCATGGTGTTATTGTATTTGCAGGGCATACAAAAGCTAGCCCCTCTCTCTTACAAGAAGCCGTTGCTGCCGGCTTAAAAGGCTTTACTCATCTCTTCAATGCCATGCCGCAGATGGAATCTCGGGCACCTAATAGCGCTGGCTTTGCGATTAGTGATGAAACCACCTTTGCCTCAATTATTCATGATACTCTTCACGTAGATCCTCTGATGGTAAAACTGGCTTACCAGAGCAAGCCTAAAGGAAAACTCTATCTTGTCTCCGATGCAATGAGTTTAATTGGCGCAAAAGAGAAGAGTTTTAAGCTTGATGGGCAAATGATCTATCTTAAAGAGGGAAAACTTGTCAACCAAGGGGGAACTCTTGCGGGAGCCCATATTGATATGGCAAAATCAGTATTAAATAGTGCTGAAAAGCTTGCAATACCGTTAACGGAAGCTATTCAATTAGGTACGACCTATCCCGCTAATGTCTTAGAGCTTGATCCTGCTTATCAACAAGGAGAGCGCCCTCGATTTGGGCTTCTCAAGCGTGGCTATACAGCGGCGGTTAATCATTACTATCAAGGAAAATTTGAGCCAATTTCCCTACCATGAGCCATATAGCTCAATAACAATAAAAATAATAAAGCGATAACTACGCTACAAAGCCGAGGAGTATTTGATGAATGGAATTTTGCTCATTCTAACCTGCTTAATTGCTGGGAAGGTATTAACTCACAATATTACCTATAAAAGTGCTTTTATTAACTCTCTAAATCGTGTGGCAATTAATATTGCACTACCGGCTCTGATTTTAGATAAGGTTCACTCACAGAACTTCTCTTTAGAAGCACTTTTCCCGCTACTCTCTCCTTGGATACTCTTTATTGTTGCGGCAATTTTTGTCTATATTTTTCGATTCTTTATTCCCTTTTCACGAACAACTACCGGCGCACTAATTCTATTAACTGGCACTGCTAACACCTCTTTCGTAGGAATTCCTCTTATTCAAGCCATGATGGGAACAGAGGAGCATTTAGGCATTGCTCTTTGGGTAGATCAATCAAACTTTATTATGCTCTTTACACTGGGGATAATTGTCGCTGACTTTTACACAGGAAAGCGCACCTCACTACGAAGCAGTTTAAAAAGATTATTGAGCTATCCGCCCATTATTGCCTTAATTCTTGCTTTTCTCCTAAAACCGATTCAATACCCCACTTACATCACCTTTACCTTAGAGAGTCTTGGGCAATTAATTACCCCTTTAACCATGATCTCAGTAGGCGCGGGGTTAGCCATTCCAAGTAATCGTAGTTTGATGGGGCAAATCTCCATCGGATTAGTGATTAAACTTATCCTTATTCCTTTCACCATGTTGGGTATTTTAAGTTTTATCTACCACTCCCCTAACCCTTATATTAATCAGATTGTGTTAATGCAGGCCGGAATGGCACCTATGGTTGTGGCAACTATTGTGGCAATAGAAAAGGGGCTTGACGCTGAACTTGCCACTCTTTTAACGGCAATCGGCATCCCCTTATCTTTTATTTCTGTACCCCTCTTTTATCTACTTATCTCTTAAACTTTAGGGATTCAACTGCCTCCCTCACTACTTATAGTATTAAGACTTTATATATTGATCATCTGTTGTAAAGTTCTCAAAATCAAAGAGTTCAGCATCACAAAGCTGAGAAAGGCGGATATTTTGTGTCGCCCGAAAGATGGCATCTATTCTTCCGGGAAAATCGGTTTCCCATCTCTGTAACATCTTTTTGATCTCTTGCCGCTGTAAACCCTCTTGTGATCCACAAAGATTACAAGGGATAATAGGATACTCTCTGATTTTTGCATACTCGATAATATCGCTCTCAGCGCAGTAAGCTAAAGGACGAATAACAATATTATCCGCATCATCACTGCGTAGTTTCGGCGGCATCGCTTTCATCACACCGCCAAAAAACATATTCATAAAGAGGGTTTCTACAATATCATCCCGGTGATGACCCAAGGCAATTTTGTTATAGCCTTGCTCTTTTGCAAAGGTATAGAGCGCTCCCCGACGTAGGCGAGAGCAGAGACTACACATAGTCTTACCCGGCGCTATTTTAGAGGTCACGACAGAATAGGTATCCTGCTCTAAAATCGTATAATTTACCCCTAATTTCTCCAGATACTCAGGCAATATATGCTCGGGGAATCCGGGCTGTTTTTGGTCGAGATTAACAGCAAAAAGCTCAAAACGGATAGGAGCTCGCTTTTGAAGATTGAGCAACATATCGAGCAATGTATAAGAATCTTTCCCTCCTGAAAGGCAGACCATAATCCGATCCCCCTCTTCAATCATCTTATAATCAATAACGGCATTCCCCACTTGTCGGCGCAGTCGTTTTTCAAGCTTAATAAAATTGGCTAAATCCCCTGCCTCTTTTGAGTCTGAGGAGTCTCGTTTTCTGTTTTCTGTAAGATCTCTGATCTTAAGATCTTCATTACGCTCGGTTAAATTCTGAATTTTAACCCCAATTGAATCGATAGAATTTGCTCGTTTCATACTCTTTACACACAACTTAGGAATCATTCCTGAGTTTAAATAACCCCTCTTTAAAAGGGAGATAAAATAAAAAAACCTCCTCCAGATGGAGAAGGCTATTGATGCTTCTAATTTTCATTAACCCGGAGGCCAACTTAAATTGCGCCCTGCTAATAGATGAAGATGGATATGATCTACCGTCTGCCCTCCGGCATCATTACAATTAAAAACTGTACGGTAGCCCTCTTCGGCAAAGCCTTGCTCTTTAGCAATTTTTTGAGCGACTAAAAAAAGCTTCCCCATCAACTCTGCATCTTCTTTTTGAAGATCATTTAAAGTAGGAATCTCTTTTTTAGGAATGACTAAAATATGAACTGGCGCTTGCGGATTTACATCCTCAAACGCTAAAACCTCATCATCTTCATACACAATCGTTGAGGGAACTTCACGGCGAATAATTTTTCCAAAAATTGTACTCATTTTTCCTCCTAATATTTCTGCCTTGCCTCAAAAGCATGGGACAAGGTACCCCCATCAAGATACTCTAATTCTCCTCCTAAGGGAATTCCGTGAGCAATACGAGTGACTTCCACATTAAACTGCTTCGCAAGCTCCGAAATATAGTGCGCCGTTGCTTCCCCTTCCACCGTGGAGTTTGTAGCTAAAATCAGCTCCTTAATTGCCCCAGTAGCTAAACGCTCTTCCAAAAGATCGAGACCAAGCTCATGAGGGCCAATGCCATCAAGGGGAGATAATCTTCCAAAGAGCACAAAATAGCGTCCTTTGTACTCCACATTTTGAGATAGCGCGAAAACATCCGCAGGATTCTCTACAATACAGAGCTCATCTTCCCGACGTTTAGGATCTAAACAGAGATCACAGATCTCATTGTCAGTTAAATTACGACAAGAACGACACTTTTGAATCTTTTCCACAGCCTCTAAAAGCGCTTGGCTGATCTTATGCGCGCCTTGCTGATTACGCTCTAAAAGAAACAGCGCCATTCTTAGCGCTGTTTTCTTACCAACGCCCGGCAAGATCTGCAGAGCATCAATGAGTGTTTGTAATGATTTTGGAAACACTATTTACCTTCTTAATAATCTTTAGCCAACAAATTAGAGGCCTGGAATCTTCATTCCCGGAGGAAGCCCTAAGCCCCCTGTAACTTCTGCCATCTTCTCTTGCGTCGTCGACTCAACTTTAGCTAAAGCATCATTAAAAGCTGCGCCAAGGAGATCTTCAAGCATCTCTTTGTCATCTTCGAGCAGTGAATCATCGATACGAATTGCTCGTACCACATGGCGGCAGGACATCTCAATCTTTACTAAACCTGCGCCTGATTCCCCAGTTACCGTAATATCCGCAAGAGCTTCCTGCGCTTTTTCCATCTCTTTTTGCATGCGCTGAGCTTTCTGCATCATGCCTGCGATTCCACCTTTAAACATAAGGTCTCCTTTCTCGTTAAATATGATCCGCTATTTTAGCGAACTTTTATCGCTAAGTTAACTTGATTGTCTTCTCTAAAATTCGGGCGCCATAACGCTCATCTAAATAGCGAACCACAGGATCTTGACTCAATCTATTCAAGGCCTCCTGCTGCCGCTCTTCATCTATTCTCTCCACCCTCTCATGAAGATTCTCTTCATCTAGAGTATCTACATATTCGATTCTGCACTGAATATTACGCCCAAGCGCTTCAGAGATCTCCTTCGCTAAATAAGCTTCCGCCTGATCGATACTAAAACTTGCAACATCTTTAGGGCGTTCGAGTACTAGCTGATTCCCTTCAAAATGGCTAAAGACTAAACTATGTGCAATTCCAGACATTACACTATCGAGCTTTAAGGTTAATAAGAAGCTTAACCACTCCTCATTATTAGTTATCCCTAACTCTAAAGTAGATTCTCTCCCCTCTTTAAGATTAGCTGAAGAATCTTCTAAGAGCTGATAATTCGAAGATTTAGATAAGGTTTCTCTCTTCTTACCCTCTGAAGTCAATTCGTCGCTCAAAGTTTCTTCACTAAAAGAGCTTATAGGTTCAACTAAATCTGCTTGACTCGCTATCTCGCGCGAAGAGCGATCATTATCGGAATTCTCCCCACCCTCTTTACTGGCTACATCACCATCCAAAAAAGTTGATTCTACATTTCCTGCCCCTTGCAACTCTTCTGAAGAAGTTTCACTCACCGAGGTTGTATCTATAGGCATCTCCCCCACTAAAGAGTATCTTGTAGAGTTTGGAGAAGATTCTTGTGATTCCTGCCGATTTTCTGATGATTCCATCACCAACGAGAAATCTGAATTATTCTCATAATCTTTTTTGGCGTATGGGCTTTGCTCTTCCTGAGAACTCACTTCCGCTACTTTCGTGACCTTCGCTGGCTCTGCTTCAATATTTTGAGGCGAAATTACAGGTTTTGCAGAAGGCGTTAAATCAGATAACTTGGGAGCTGCTTTTTTTTTACCCCCTTTAAGAGAGGTATCAGCCTCTAAAGACGCAGGCTTATTTTCATGATTCACTGTAAGCGGCGCAAAGGGAGCAAAAAGCACCATTCGTAAAAGCGCCATCTCAAATCCAAGCTCGCTATTGGGATGGAGATGAAGATCATTCCTTGCATGAAGCGAGATCTGATAAAAGAGTTGAAGATCTTCAGGCGTAAAATGCGACGCTAATTCTGCAAACTCCTCATTATCACTTCGTTTATACTCAGGATTAATCTGAAGTAATGTTAATTCATGAAAAGCAGTAATTAGCTCCTCAAATAACATCTTATAATCGAGCCCGAAATTTTTAAGGTGAGCTGTAACAGCAAGGACCGATTCTGCATTTTTTTCGCTCAAAGCACGGAGAACTTGCAGAACAAATTCATTATCGATTACTCCAAGCATCTCTTTGATCGCCGAAAACTCGATATTTGAGCCTGTATAAGCAATCGCCTGATCTAAAAGAGAAAGCGCATCACGCATACTGCCTTCGCCTGCTCGGGCAATCAGAGAGAGAGCATCACGCTCATAGGGAATATTTTCTAATGTCAGTAATTTCTCGAGCTGCCCTAAAATCTCATTCTGACTGATCTTCTTTAGCTGAAAACGCAGACAACGAGAAAGTACCGTAATGGGTAATTTTTGCGGATCAGTTGTTGCAAGAAGAAACTTCACATGACTTGGGGGCTCTTCTAATGTCTTTAAAAGCGCATTAAAACTGCTATTAGAGAGCATATGTACCTCATCAATGAGGTATATTTTATAACGGCCCCGGGTAGGTGCATATTGAACGTTATCTAAAATCTCTCGCGTATCTTCAACCCGTGTGCGCGAAGCTGCGTCAATCTCAATAAGATCAACAAATCTTCCAGAATCCACTTCTTGGCAGATGGAGCAGACACCACAAGGTTTTGAGCTAACGCCCTCTTCACAATTTAAAGATTTAGCAAAAATTCTTGCCAACGTCGTTTTACCAACACCACGGGTGCCAGTAAAAAGAAATGCATGATGAAGTCGATTATTGTCGAGTCCATTAGAGAGTGCTTGGACGACATGGGGCTGACCGATAACTTCGCTAAAATTGCGGGGTCGCCATTTGAGAGCAAGTACCTGATTCGTCATTCTTAGATTGAGCCTCTTTAGGAGGAGTCGGCAAAAGAATTATGGTGATGACCCGTATTAGCCGACCCTAAACACATAAGCGTCTTGCTAGTGCTGCTTCCTTCCGGACCTGACACGGTTCACAATAACTTATTGTCAGGAAACCAATACAGGCCACCATAGAACGGTACCATAAAAATGGAGGCTGGAGCCAGAATCGAACTGGCGTCTACGGATTTGCAATCCGCTGCATAACCATTTTGCTATCCAGCCTTAAGATTTGGAGCGGGAAACGAGACTCGAACTCGCGGCCCCAACCTTGGCAAGGTTGTGCTCTACCAACTGAGCTATTCCCGCTAAGTGAAGATGTCTATTATAGCTTTTGTTCTCTATCCGTCAACTTAAATATTGATCTTTGATAGCTAATTGCACACTTCTCTTCTTGAACGGAATCTTTCTCAATTGAGAAGATCATCTGCCTGATAAAGAGAGAGTAATTGTGTAAGTGTCTCATTAAAATTTATAAATTTAACTTGAGGGTGCGCTCGCTTAATCTCTACTAAAAGCGCAAGTAATACACTATCACTCTTTCCTATCTCGGAGAGATCTAATGTCTCTAAATCTTCGGTAGCAAGGTGTTTTTCTAGCTCTTCTGCTCTCTTAGGCACAGTGAATTTTGTATAATCCCCAAGAAGTTGATATACCCCTTCCCCAATCTTTTTAATACTCACGGCTTTACTCATTAAATCCTTTCCTACAAAAAGAGAGAGATCTTGCTTAGCCCACTCTTTAGTAAGCCAACGACAAGATCTCTAACCTATAACAGAAGAATAGATTTCTCTACTCTTTCCGCTTATTTATTTTTCTGCTTTAGCACATTAATCATGCCATCGATACCGTTACGGGCCACAAGCTCTCGGATTTCTGAACGATAGTTCGCCACAATACTGATACCCTCAACGGCTACGTCATATACCATCCAACGCTGCCCAGATTTGATCATAGAATAGTTAATCGCTACAGGGGGACGATCTTTAGAGATAATCTGTGAACGTACAGTTAACTCATTGGCATTCGCCGCATTAGCAGGTAGAGGAAGAATCTCAATCTTCTCATCTGTATACTCAAGCAGCACCCCAGCGTATGAATTAATTAAGAGACGTTTAAACTCTTGGGTAAACTCAGTTCTTTGTGCTGGAGTTGCGGTTCTCCACGAACGCCCCATTACCCACTGTGAGATTGTTCCAAAATCGAAACGGGGGACCAAGATATTCTCCACAATCGAAAAGATACGATCAGGATTTCTTTGTAAATTCGCCTTCTCTGCTTTTAAGGTCGCAAAGAGTTGGTCTGATGTTTGACGAATTACCTGCTCAGGACGCTCCTGTGCTTCTGCTACTTGCGCCATACCAAAAGTAAGCGCCATTAACATCGCAAAGAACGCACCCACTTTATATAAATTTCTTAATGTAATAGTCATGAAGTTTCCTATTAAATTTTAGTAGATATTCAATTATACAATAAAACAGTACTGAAATTACAATATTGAGGGCTCAGGCTCAAGGAGAACCCCAAATTTTTGTTGCACACCTTGTTGAACTCGGCGGGCATGCTCCGCGAGCTCTGCACCAGTTGCGCCACCTAGATTCACCAAAATAAGCGCCTGTTTTTCATACATCCCCACTTGTCCACGATACTCCCCCTTAAAGCCTGATAGCTCAATAAGCTGCCCTGCTGCAAGTTTGATCTCATCCGGTTTTTCGGTCGGAAAGAAGATTAAGTTAGGATGCTTTAACTTTAGCGCATCAAATTGAGTTTTAGAGATAATCGGATTTTTAAAGAAGCTTCCCCCATTTCCAATCTCTTTAGGATCAGGCAATTTAGAGCTGCGAATATGGATCACCGCCTCCATTAGCTCACTAGCTGTAATGCTCTTCTCTTCTCTGCCTTTTTCAGCAAAGTAATCAGCTAAAACCCGATAGCTTAGATCCGCCTTAAAATTACGAGAGAGCTTAAAAGTAATGGCAGAAATAAAATAACGGCCGGGATTTTGTTTAAAAATACTATCTCGATATGCAAAATTACACTCTTCTGGGGAGATCGTTTTAAAGCGTGATTGAGCAAAATCATAAAGATCAATCGACTCAATATACTCCTTTACTTCTGCCCCGTAAGCTCCAATATTTTGTACCGGGGCTGCCCCCACAGAGCCGGGAATAAGCGCCAGATATTCTAATCCATGAAAGCCTTTCTCATTCATTTTAGTGACAAAGTTATGCCAATTCTCTCCACTCATCACCTTAATGCGGGCTTCCTCTTCATTCTGCTCTAGGATTTCAATCCCTAAAAGTCTGTTGTGAATCACCGTCCCGGGATAATCTTGAGTAAAGAGAATATTGCTCCCGCCCCCTAAAATAAGATGGGGTTGGGGGCACTCCTTTATTTTAGGGATCTCCTCAATAGTCGTCACTATGGAGAAGTAACGAGCGGCATGATCCACTCCAAAGCTATTCAATGCTTTTAATGAGTAATGTTCTTGAAGATTCATATAGATTGCTCTCTATCTTCTAATCTAATAAATAAAATGGGCTTAAATAGATCTCAATGGGCGACTTTCTCTTATCCCGTTAAAAAGAGAGGCTGATGCGCTTAAATCATCAGCCTCTCTAAGCTTTAACTTTTTAGGCCTCTATCGGGCTATTTAAAGTAGCTATTTTCATACAACTTAATATTACTATTGTTAATAAGATGCAACATTAGGGCCTGATATTCATCATTGGTCGCGCGATTTTGTAGGTAGGCTTCGAGCTCCTTCACCTCGCTCTCTGAAAGCGCCTCTAAGTTACCAAGCTTCACCTCATTAACAGCTACTAAAACTAAGTTTCCTGCAAAATCATCCGAGAGATAAACAGGCTTCTCATCCTCTAGAGCTCCTACTCCCTGAAAACCCATCAGTACTCCAAATTGCACCGCCTGATCAAGATTAGAGAGCTCACCTAATTCTAATAGATTCTGTTTAGGAAACGCATAATAATCAAAGCCTAAAGTCTTAACTTTTTCCGCAAACTCCTCGGGCGTAAGATCCTCTTTAAGCTCATCAACTTTAGCAAGCATCTCTTCACGCACTTTAGCTGCGGCAATCTCTTTCGTGATACTCTCTTTAGCTTCCTCTAACGTTAATGCTCTGCGGGGCTCATGCTCACCAATACGCACGATATAAGCCTCATTTTTCCTCTCATTTAAAGAGAAAGGTAAACTATTTTTCCCATTCTCTTTAACATCAAAGCCATTAATCGCATTCCAGACAGTTTCATTAGCAAGTAAGCCCTCTCTTGACTCAAGGGAGAGCCACTCTGTCTCTTTAACTTTAAGCCCTAGCTCCTCTGCGATCTCTAAGAGGGAATCTGTATAAACTTCCGCAAGCTCCTGAAGACGCATCTCTTTATCCAGATACTTATTGGCTTTTTGTGCCTGCTGAAGATCCCGAATCGCTGCCGTTCTTAATTGCTCTTCCGACTCATACTCACTATTGATCTTAAGAAGATGCACTAAGTGTGCTTCACCATTTGTGGTGTAAGGCTTACCTAATGGATTCTCCTCAGTTAAGGAAAAAAGTAATTCATCAAACTCAGGGATCGCGGTATCTCCGAAACCAAAGTTACCATTATGCGCATAGAAAGCATTCTCGAAATGTTCCGCTTCCCCCTTTGCTTCATCAAAGGAGATCTCTCCGCTTGAGATACGCTCATAAAGATCATTAAGCTGCGATAAAGCCTGCTCACGCTCTTCATCATTATTAAACTCGATGGTGATCTGCTCAGAGACTCGTTTCTCCCCGGTGAGCTTTAGCTCCTTCATTTTTGCTTCAATTTGCTCAGCAGAAGGGGCTGTAGCATTCTCGTCAAGAGCAATGGCATCATCATTGAGCTCAATATACTGAAGCTTAACTCGCTCTTCGCTCTGATATTTCTCACCATTTTCAGCAAACTCTTTCGCAATCTCCTCGTCACTAACTTCGATACTCTTTAAATTATCGGCATAGTTATAGACGGCCACCTCTAAATTACGTTGTTGATTGCTAAATTCCGCCTGGCTCGCAAGCTCTTTATGGGTCACGATACTGCTCGCTGAAACCGCTTGATTTAATCGAAACTGCCCCACATCTCTGCGCACCTGCTCTTCAAAACCTTCTGTTGTAAACCCTAAATAGGCAACGCGCATTTTATATTCTTCAGGATTAAATTGGCCATCAACCTGGAAAAGAGGTAACGCTGCAATCTCTTTCGCTACATCACTATCCGATGCGCGAATCCCCCAGTTACGAATCTGTTCATCAATAGCCGCTCGCTGAATCACCTCTCGGCGTGCAATTAATTTTAATTGCGCCTGCTCAACATCGCTTAACTCCGCTCCATTTTGTTGGGTGAGTAACTGCTGATAGAGTCTATCGACCTCTATAAGTGGGATTTTTTGCCCTCCCACAGAAGCAACTGCATCGGAGCTAGAACTTCCAAAGATTCCCGCGCCACCAATTCCCATAAGCGAGATACCAATTCCCACAAAAAGTGCTTTAGCCCAAGGACTTTTTGAGTGCTCCCGAATAAATTGCATCATAATTATTGATTCCTTTTACGCTGACGCGCGAATGTCTATTAACCTATTTATCGCTTAAAACCATCGAACATGACGCCTTAAATTGTACTTTAAAAATCGAGGCGTAATTTTTATCTGTCCGATTATACCGTATTTATTTCCACTGACGAATTAGAGTAGTAAATGAGGATAAATTACACGCTCTGCTCTACTGAGCGCTCATCACCCTCTTTTTTACCTCCCCCACTATTCGCACTATTCTCTGCTGATTCTATCTCTGCATCGCGATTTTCATCAGTTTCAGGCGCTATCTCCTCAGACTTAGCGACCTCTCGCCGACTCTCTAACTGAAAACGCTCTTGATAAATTTTTATCAATTTATCTCGCTCTTTATCTTCTGCAAAGCCCTCCTCTTTCCAAGTGGCATGCAGACGGGAAAGAAGATTAACAGGCTTTAAGGGAGAACTTTCCGCAAATTGGCGGTACTCTTCAATAAGCTCTGCTCTACGCGCCTCTTTTTTAGCAAACTCCGCCAACTCATCGAGCCGCTCTTTCACCACAGAAGCCGCCCCTTGATCCGTACTTCGCAATGTCTTATAAAGATTCTCTAAAGCAGCTTGATCATCAAAACGGCGAAGCGCCTCAAGCTGGTAATCCCCTCTTACTCCTGCCATTGCCCACAATTCTTGCAAGGAGATAATTTGACTGAAGAGATAATCCTTAGACTCTTTACAATGGAGCCTCTCAATTAACCCAGAAAGGGGAAAGCTTCGCACATTCACTGAATTACAGAGCGCTTTAAGTCTCTCTAAAGGAGTAAGTTCGCTATTTAAACGTTCAGCTAAAAGATCCAAGATATTATCCTGAATATCTTCCTGCCGCTCACTTAGCCAAAGTCTATAGAGCTGAGTATCCTCATCAATTAAGGCGATGGCGGCACGGCGCACCTCATCTTCAGGATCATATTGCGCTAAAGTCTCAATTTGAGCTTTTTCAAGCTGCCCACCTCTTAAGGCTTTTAATCTGCGCTCTTTGCGCTTGCTCTTCCAAGCAGGTCTAAATAGATCAAATAGCATTACAACTCCTTCTCCTTCTGTTCTGCCCATCGTGCAGCATCTTTGGCCTCTAAAATAACAAGATATTTTCCTCGAAATGGCTGCCAATACTCTAAATCGTAACCTATGCTTTCATCAACCTCATCCACATAAGCGATCACCCGTGAGGAAGGATCTTGGATAATAAAATCGAGCAACTCATCCTCTGTTTTAATCTCCTGCAGAGGAGCGATAAGCCGACCCACAAAGTGAAAATGACCTTGATAAGGCCCAATATGCGCCATAGGAATTCCCCGTTTCTGATACCAAGAGATACGCTCCCCAGCAGGCTCTAAATCATAAAAGTCTGTAGCTTCACGCACAACACCAAAATTGATAGCAAGTGTCATCGCAACACTCATTAAAGCAAGGGTCATCACCCGTGTATCTGCAGCATTCATCATAAAGGTGATGCTAAAGAGAATCAGCCCTGCCCCCCAAAAGATAGAGACATTTCCTACCCACTGGGGAAGCTCAAAAAACTCTCGATTTAAGGGAATAATCACTAACATCGCCCCTACAATAAGAATGATCAAGGCGATATAGATCACATCTTTCACCCGACTTCTCCCCTGTTTATATATTCTTGCAATAATCAGACAGAGCGCAGGATAGAGAGGTAAAAGCGCATCTAACGAAGTTAGACTCACGACACCCAGAATAATCACTAAAGAGAGAAACCAAATGCTGACAAAACGGAGTGAAGCATCCTTCTCTGCCTCTCGATAGAGCCTATAAAGCCGCAACCAAAAAACCCACGGAAAAAAGATCACCAAAAGGTTAAAACCATAAAGATATAGCGGAAGTGAACGGTTAATTTTACGCAATAAAGATGGAAAACCGAGCGCCTCACTAAAAGAAAACTGATACTTCTGACTCGCAATCCATGCCCAAAAGATAAAGAAAACCAGCGAAAATAAGAGTGAGAGCCCACCAAAGAGATAGATTTTAAAGGGCTTTTTTGTCCAATATTGAGCGAGAAGTAAGATCGGAAGCGTTACCACAAGAAAAATAAAGCCTGATGTAAAAAGCCCCAAAACAAGGCCAATTGCAAAGCCAATCCACCAGATTTCCTCCTCAAAACGCCAAGCCCTAATCAGAAAATTAATGGTGAGCATGGTAAAAAAAGTGAAGTAGACATACTCGATATTTGCCGTTGCAAATATTGTCCACATCAAACTTCCAATTAAAATTAAGGGGGCATTGGCGCGAACCTCTTTCCGATCCGGCCAGAGCTGATAAGCCGCCCAGGCGGTTAGAAAAAGAGTGCCGAGACTAAAAAAGCTCACCACCGCTCGAAGTGAAAACTCAGAGACCCCAAAAACATGCCAAACGGCAATCTCCAACCAGTGAATAAGAGGGTATTTATTATGAACGAATTGCTCGTTTAAAGAGGGATAGAGATACTGCCCGCTCTGAAACATCTCCCAAGTAATACCGGAGAGCAATGTTTCCTGATAAGGGATGAGCGGGCGAGAGAACCACGTCGCAAAAATGAGAATAAGCCAGATACTTACCCAAATAAAGGCATAACGACGAGTGGTATATTCCTGCCGAAGAAAGATTAGCTCTCTTGGCATTTCGCGCAAATTCCATGAAGAATTGTGCGGGCATCAGTTAGTTCAAACCCAAGATCCGCAGCAATTTGCTCCTGCTTCTCCTGAATTCGGTCATGAGAAAACTCATCAATATGACCACAATTAACACAGATAATATGATCATGTTGGTCACCATCATCGATCTCAAACATCGATTGACCACCATCAAAAAAATGTCTTCTCACAAGCCCCGCTTGTTCAAACTGCGTTAATACTCGATAAACCGTTGCAAGCCCAACCTCTTCGCCAGACTTGCTCAGCTGCATAAAGATCTCTTCTGCAGTGAGGTGGCATACCGGCGTATCTGCTGCTTTAGCTAAAATATCTAAAATCTTTAGACGGGGGAGCGTGACTTTTAGGCCGGCATTTTTTAATTCTTTTGAACTCATAATCGTTTCAATCCTCAACTAATTTATTTATCTTGAATAATTAGCATTTAAAGGCGCTTTAAATTAGCGAAAGAGTATATACGTAAACCCCTAAAATCCAAAATTAGCTCTCCTAACCTAATTCTCTATTTTGCACGCAGACACTACAAAATAACTACAAAACGCTTTATCTAGCATCTAAAAAAGTATATCATGTCCGCAATTTTATTAATTACCAAATTATTTACATGCGGAGAATTCAATGACCCATTTTGGCGTGACGCTCTCACAATACATTATTGAGAAACAACGTAACTTTCCGGAAGCTACGGGAAACTTCACCCTTTTAATGAATGATATTGCTGTAGCGTGCAAGATGATCGCTGCAGCTGTGCAAAAGGGGCAATTAGCCGATGTACTCGGAAGCACAGAGGATGAGAACTGCCAAGGAGAGACGCAACAAGTTCTCGATGTCATCGCCAATGATCTCTTTATTAAAAATAACGCTAATCGCGGCCATGTTGCAGCTATGGCAAGCGAAGAGATGGATGAGATCTTTGAGCTCCCCAAAAGCGCTCCAAGAGGAAGCTACCTCTTAGTTTTTGACCCTCTTGATGGCTCTAGCAATATTGAGATTAATGGACCCATCGGCACAATTTTCTCCATTTTAAAGACCGATAAAGAGAACCCCACCGAAGAAGACTTCTTACAAGAGGGAACTCAACAAGTTTGCGCAGGTTACTGCTTATATGGCTCTGCAACAATGATGGTAATCACCATTGGCGAAGGTACACACGGTTTTACCCTCGACCCTTCTATTGGTGAATTTATTCTTACTCACCCTGATCTTAAAATCCCTAGCTCCACTAAAGAATATGCCATTAACCAGGCAAATCGCAATCTTTGGGAGCCCCCAATGAAGCAATATATTGAAGATTGCGATCTCGGTGAAGCTGGCCCTCGGAAGAAGAAATTCACTATGCGCTGGGTAGGCGCAATGGTGATGGATATCCATCGCCTTATTCTCCGCGGCGGGCTCTTTGCTTACCCTATGGATTCATCACTCACGGAGAAAGGGGGGCGCTTACGCCTAATGTATGAAGCAAACCCCATGGCGATGCTCGTAGAACAAGCAGGCGGGATTGCAAGCACGGGGTATGAGCGTATTTTAGACCTTAACCCTGAAAAACTTCATCAACGAGTGCCAGTGATTATGGGTTCTACCGAAGAGATGCAAATTATTCTCGATAACCATAAGGCGTACGCTCAAGAGAGTGGGCGTGAGTTCTCACATAAGTGTAAACTCTACTCTTAACGCATATTAAGCGACTTTGAGTTGCTTTAAACTCATTTATAATCAACTAAACTGAAGGCTGATCCTAATAGATCAGCCTTTTTACTGCCTAATTCATAAAGAATATTGGCAAAATATTTTCTATCCAGTACATTAAATCTTGATAGGTTGCGCTCTCGCCCCAAGGCTTGAGCGCATTGTTTAACTCTTTATAAGATTTAGGCTATGCGCTTTCTACAAAAAATCTCTCAGGGCATTGATGCATTCAATCGCCTTTTAGGCAAAATCGCCTTAATCGCAATCTTTCTTGCGACCCTTATTTCTGCCGGCAACGCAGTTTTTCGTTATCTTTTTAACTGGAGCTCCAACGGGATGCTCGAAGTACAGTGGTATCTGTTTGCCTGCGTCTTCCTTCTTGCTGCGGGCTACACCTACCTCGAAGATAAACATATTCGTATCGATATCCTCTCTAATCGCTTCTCCAAAAGAACTAAAGCGATTATGGAGATTATTGGCATTACACTCTTTCTCTTCCCTGCCTTTTCCGTCCTGCTCTATTTGACCATTGAGCCGGCGATAATTTCGTGGAAAATGTGGGAGATGTCTCCAAACCCCGGAGGCCTTCCAAGAGCGCCAATTAAAGCCCTACTACCTATTGGGATGTTTTTTCTTTTATTACAAGGAATTTCAGAATTGTGTAAGTCAATTATCACCTTAATGTCGCCGGAAGAGTCGGCAGTTCAACAGGAGGCAAATTAACTATGTTGGAATTTTTGCCGCCTATTATGTTCTTAGCCTTAATCATCTTTCTTCTAAAAGGCTACCCTATTGCATTTTCACTAGCGGCTACGGGATTACTCTTCTCACTCATTGGAATCGCTATTGGTCAGCTCGATTTCAGCCTACTGGGAGCTCTTAGCGATCGTTTTTTTGGCATCATTAGTAATGAGACATTACTCGCCATCCCCTTCTTTACCTTAATGGGGCTCATTCTCGAACGCACGGGTATGGCCGAAGATCTCCTTAATACCATGGGGGAACTCTTTGGTAAGGTGCGCGGAGGGCTTGCCTATTCCGTCATCTTTGTAGGCACAATGCTTGCGGCTACTACGGGAATCGTCTCTGCTTCAGTCATTGCTATGGGGTTAATCTCACTCCCAATCATGATTCGCTACGGCTATTCCAACCGTTTAGCTACGGGGGTAATTACCGCCTCCGGTACATTAGCCCAGATCGTTCCTCCAAGCTTGGTCTTAATTGTTCTGGGAGACCAACTCAATGTCTCGATCGGCTCGATGTATAAAGCAGCCATGATTCCAAGCGCACTCTTAATTGGGGCGTATATTCTCTTTATCTTTATTTTATCGGTGATGATGCCTAACTCCATGCCGGCAATCCCCGATGAAGCTCGTACAATGCGGGGCGCTGTACTCTTTAAGAAAGTGATTACCAGTGTGATTCCTCCTGTTGTGCTGATCTTCCTGGTACTTGGGACCGTTTTCCTTGGCGTTGCAACCCCCACAGAAGCGGGAGCTATTGGCGCCGTAGGAGCGATGATTTTAGCCATCTTCCGAGGGACTCTCTCAAAAGAGCTGATGACTCAGGCCCTTGATCAGAGCGTAAAAATCACCACTTTTGTGGTCTTTATTATGATCGGCTCGATGTTCTTCTCTCTTGCTTTTACTAGCCTAAATGGCGGTATCTGGATTGAAAATATTCTGGGTAACCTACCCGGTGGACCTTTAGGCTTTATTATTGCCGTAAATATCTTGATCTTTGTGGTGGCCTTTTTCCTCGACTTTTTTGAGATTGCCCTAATTTTAGTCCCCCTTCTACTTCCGATTGCTATTGGACTGGATATTGATCTGGCGTGGTTTGGCGTAATTTTAGCGATGAATATGCAAACATCTTTTATGCATCCGCCCTTTGGCTTCTCGCTCTTTTATCTGCGCTCTGTTGCACCTCGCTCAGTGACCACCAAAGATATCTACATGGGCTCACTCCCCTTTTTAGCGCTACAAATTATTATGGTGATTGTTTTAATCGCCTTCCCCGATCTGATTAAAACAGATCGTGTAGAGCGCTTTGAAGGTAGCGGCTCCGATATTGAGTTTAATCTTGAGGGGGATTTTGGAGGGTTCGATAGTTTCGATGATTTTGACTTTTAATCCCCATCAACCATCCATAAACTTATTAAGATAAACTTTGCGCCCTTATGAAAAGCTCGATACTTTACATAAGGGCGCTTAAATAGTGATCTACTCATAAAAACTAAAAATAATCTAAAAAATAATAGAAATAATAGATAACCATCAAAACGATAAATAAGGAGATGAGAATGAAACGACGTCAGTTTATTCAAAAAGCGGGCGCTGTTGCAGGTGCCGGCGCTGTAGGATCTTTAGGGATTGCAAAAGCCGCAAATAACCGCCCCAAAGTTAAGTGGCGGATGGCTTGTAGCTTCCCCCGAAATCTCGATATCCTGTTAGGAACCTCACTACGCATTGCAGACTCCATCTACAAAATGACGGAAGGACAATTTGAGATTCAAGTCTTTGCTGCAGGTGAGATTGTTCCTGCTACACAAGTATTTGATGCCGTGCAATCGGGCACTGTAGAGATGGGGCACACTGCTTCTTACTACTATCACGGCAAAAACAAAGCACTCTCTATCGATACGGGCCTTCCCTTTGGCTTTACAACCCGCATGCAAAATGCTTGGTATTACACTGGAGGCGGGCTTGAAGTACTTAGAGAGCTCTTTAAAAAATATAATATCGTTAACTTCCCCGGAGGAAACTCAAACACACAGATGGGGGGTTGGTTTCGTAAAGAGGTAAAGACACTAGAAGACCTCAAAGGGCTTAAATTCCGCATCCCCGGATTTGGAGGGGAGATCTTCTCTCGGCTCGGCACAATTCCTCAAAATATTCCTGCCAGCGATGTCTACTCCTCTCTCGAAAAAGGCACCATTGATGCTACTGAGTTTGTTGGCCCTTATGACGATGAGAAACTCGGCTTTCAACAGGTTGCCCCCTACTACTATACGCCCGGATTTTGGGAGGGTGCATCGAGTCTCTCTTTCTACGTTAACCAAGATGAGTGGAATAAACTGCCAGAACTCTATAAGATTATTTTTGAGCGCGCAGCAGCGGAGGCTAATCAATGGATGATTGCAAAATATGATTCCGACAACCCCGCAGCCCTTGCCACCTTAATTAAAAATGGCGCCAAACTGCGCTCCTTCTCGAAAGAGATTTTACAAGCAGCTTACGATGTCGCACAGGATATCTACGAAGAAGAAGCTGCTAAAAATGAGGATTTTGACCGAATTTATCGCCACTGGAAAGACTTCCTCAACCAGGAATATCAGTGGTTTAGAGTAAACGAGAACATATTCCAACAGTTTATGTTCTCCCAAGTTCGCCGCCAAAAGTAGCGTTCACTCATAATATGCTCCCCATAAGGTATGGCAACACCATACCTCAAGGCTTAGCATAACGTTAATTACAATAAGCCCCCCTTACTTAAAAGGGGGTAATGTTATCGATTATTTAAAATTTTAGAACAGAATATGTTCTAGCAATGGAGACATTAATGAAAAGACGTAACTTTATGAAACATGCAGGTGCTGCTGCAGCTGCAACGGGTTTAGGCTTAACTTCTGTACGAGCGGCTGAGCTTCCTAAAATTAAATGGCGCTTAAGCTCTGGGTTTCCTAAAAATCTCGATATTCTTTTTGGCGCTTCTAGCAAACTCTCTGAGCGTGTAGCTGAACTCTCTCAAGGCCAATTTGAGCTACAAGTCTTCTCCGCCGGAGAAATTATTCCTGCAACTCAAGTCTTTGATGCAGTACAACAAGGCACTGTTGAAGTTGGACATACAGCCTCTTACTACTTCCATGGTAAGAATAAGGCTCTCTCCATCGACACTGTTCTCCCCTTCGGAATGACGACTCGAATGCAAAACGCCTGGCTCTATGCAGGTGGAGGACTTGAAGTGCTTCGAGAGCTCTTTGCAAAATACAATATCGTTAACTTCCCAGGGGGTAATACCACCGCACAGATGGGAGGCTGGTTCCGTAAAGAAGTAAATACCCTAGATGACCTTAAAGGATTGAAATTTAGAATCCCCGGTTTTGGAGGAGAGATCCTCTCGCGCCTTGGAGTTATTCCACAAAATATCGCGGCTAGCGATGTCTACTCTTCTCTCGAAAAAGGCACCATTGATGCCACTGAATTTGTTGGCCCCTATGATGATGAAAAGCTCGGCCTTCAGGCAGTTGCACCTTACTACTACACACCTGGCTTCTGGGAGGGTTCTTCTACTGTTTCATTCTATGTCAATCAAGATAAATGGAATGAGCTTCCCCCGCTCTATCAAGCCATTTTTGAAACCGCAGCAGCGGAGGTGAATCAATGGATGACTGCAAAATATGATGCAGAAAACCCCAAAGCGCTCGCTACCCTTACCCAAAATGGTGCAAAACTTCGCTCTTTCTCCAAAGAGATCTTAAGTGCTTCCTATGAGGTAGCTCAAGAAATCTATAAAGAGGAGTCAGAGAAGAATCCCGACTTCAAAAAAGTCTACGAGCATTGGAAAGCTTTCCATAACCAGGAATATCAATGGTTTAGAGTTAATGAAAATATATTCCAAAGCTTTATGTTCTCCCAGACACGTAAACAAAATAGATAATAAGTAAGCTGAATTTTTCTTATACATCGGGTATAATCGGCAAAATAAATTTATTGTCTGGATTAGTGAATAAAAAATGGCAACATACACAACAAATCAATTTAAAAATGGTCTAAAAATTATGCTTGATGGGGATCCTTGCTCTATCGTCGAAAACGAGATGGTAAAGCCAGGTAAGGGTCAAGCATTCAACCGTGTTAAGATTCGCAACCTGAGAACGGGACGTGTGGTTGAAAAAACCTTCCGTTCTGGTGAATCTGTGCCCGCAGCTGACGTGATGGATGTAGAGATGCAATATCTCTATTCTGACGGTGAGTTTTGGCACTTTATGAACCCTGACACGTTTGATCAAGTTGCAGCTGCAGCTTCTGCCGTTGAAGATTCAAAGCAATGGCTTATGGAGCAAGATATGTGCACTGTAACACTCTACAACGGAGCTCCATTAACCGTTACGCCACCAAACTTCATCGAAATGAAGATTGTGGAGACGGACCCCGGCTTACGCGGTGATACAGCGGGAACAGGCGGCAAGCCTGCAACCCTTGAATCAGGCGCAGTTGTACGAGTTCCCCTATTTGTACAAGTTGATGAAATCGTAAAAGTAGACACCCGCACTGGCGAGTATGTGTCACGTGTTAACAAATAAATTGTAAGTGGAGACGAAGAACATGAGTTCGGAGAATATTAATCAAAAGAGGAGACGGGTACTTACCTACGCTACAGCCGGTATAGGGGCCATTGGCGCAGGTTTTTTAGCAGTACCATTCGTCAAATCTTGGATGCCTAGCCAACGCGCGAAGAGTGCGGGTGCACCCGTTGAGGTTGATTTATCAAAATTAGCTTCAGGCGAATTACTTCGTGTTGAATGGCAAGGTAAACCTGTGTGGGTTTTAAAACGTTCTGAAGCGATGCTCGAGCGTTTGAAATCAGCCCCCAAAGATGCACTTGTTGATCCAGATTCCAAAACAGCTCAGCAACCCGAATATGCACGTAACGAGTTACGCTCTATTAAAGATGAGTATCTTGTTCTTGTCGGGATCTGTACACACTTAGGCTGCTCACCCACCTTTAGACCAGAAGTGGCTCCTGCAGACTTAGGTGAAAACTGGCGTGGTGGCTTCTTCTGTGCTTGTCACGGTTCACGTTTTGACTTAGCAGGACGTGTATTTAAGAACCTCCCTGCCCCAATTAACTTGGAAGTTCCCGAGCATTACTACGTCGATGACAACACCATTTTAATTGGTCTTAGCGAGGAGGGAGCATAATGGCAACTCAATCTAAATCAGCTATGGCACGCTTAGTCGATTGGATCGATGCGCGCCTTCCTATTCGTCGTGCCCTTAGCACGCACGTAACGGAATATTACGCACCGAAAAACTTCAACATTCTCTATGTTTTTGGAGTTCTTGCGGGCGTTGTACTTGTAAACCAAATTCTAACCGGTATTTGGTTAGTGATGTACTACAAACCCGATGGTGCACTAGGTGCGACGGGTATCCCTATTGCATACGCCTCTCTTGAAACAGCGGTAATGCGAGATGCAAACTGGACATGGCTCATACGCTATATGCACGCAGTGGGCGCATCGATGTTCTTTATCGTAGTCTATCTACATATGTTCCGTGGCCTTATTTACGGTTCGCACCGTAAACCCCGCGAGCTTGTGTGGATCTTCGGTATGCTTATCTACCTCGTATTAATGGCTGAAGCCTTTATGGGGTATGTATTACCTTACGGACAGATGTCATTCTGGGGTGCGCAGGTTATTATCTCGCTCTTTGGGGCAATTCCTTATATTGGTGATACGCTTGTAACCGGTATTCGTGGGGACTTCGTTATCTCTGAAGCAACCTTAAGCCGCTTCTTTGCACTTCACGTTATTGCTCTTCCATTAGTACTTGTTGGCCTCGTAGTTGCGCATATTCTTGCTCTTCACGAAGTAGGCTCTAACAACCCTGATGGTATCGAGATTAAAGATCATTTAGATGAAAATGGTAAGCCATTAGATGGTATCCCTTTCCATCCTTACTACACAGTACACGATACATTTGCTGTGGGTGTTTTCTTAATCTTCTTTGCGCTAATTATCTTCTACGCTCCAGATATGTATGGCCTCTTCTTAGAAGCGCCAAACTTTGAGCCTGCAGATCCCTTAGCCACGCCTGAGCATATTGCTCCTGTATGGTACTTTACCCCCTATTACACTATCTTACGTGCGGTACCTTCATGGTTCGGAACGCAGATTTGGGGTGTAATTGCAATGGGAGCGGCGATTGTTGTCCTCTTCCTCTTACCATGGTTAGATCGTAGCCCAGTTCGCTCGATCCGCTATAAAGGCGCTCTTACTAAGATCATGATTGCTCTCTTTGTAGTTGCATTCGTAGTGCTTGGGTATTTAGGTGTTGTGCCTGCAAACGATACACGTACCTTTATTGGTCGTATCTGTACCGTTTACTACTTCATCTTCTTCCTAGGTATGCCTTGGTGGTCGAAAATTGATAAAGTTAAACCAGTTCCTGAAAGGGTGACAATGAAATGAGAAAAATCATAACTCTATTAACAAGCTTCGTAGTGCTCAGCCTTGCTTCTGCAAGCGCAGCACCCACGGCTGAAGATCTTACTGCTAAAGCGCTTAAAGAGATTGGTAATCCTCAGATTAATGTAAAGAACTATGAGTCTTTACAAGCAGGTGCACGTCTCTATATGGACTACTGCTTAGCCTGTCACTCTCTTGAATTTCAGCGCTATAACATTACTGCCCGTGATATCGGTTTAGAAGAGCGCGATGCTGCTAAACTGATCAACACAGGAAGCTACTCTACACGCGAAGGTGAATATGAGCGTACGAAAGATGGAGACCTTATCTATACAGCGATGTCTCGTAAAGATGCGGCTCACTGGTTAGGCACTGCCCCACCTGATCTTTCTACCATTGCTCGTGCGAAAGGCGCAGATTATATCTATAAATACCTTCTCTCTTTCTATATTGATGAGAGTCGCCCAATGGGTGTCAATAATATTGCCTTCCCTTCAGTAGGTATGCCCCATGTTTTAATGGAGCTTCAAGGCACATATGAGCCGATTGTTGAAAAAGCGATCCAAGGAAACTGTGACCCTGCTGTTGAAGAGTGTCAATATGAAGAGGTAGTTGTTGGAACCAAGAAAGTTGCAGACGGCGCCTTTAATGAGTTTGAGTATCGTAAAGCTGTAAATGATATTACAAACTTCTTAAGCTACGTTGCAGAGCCCGCACAATTGGAGCGTAAAAAGTACGGCCCATGGGTTCTCGGCTTTCTAGTGATCTTTACGATTTTGGCTTATGCACTTAATCGTGAATATTGGAAAGATGTAAAATAATCTTCCTCACTTTAACAACTTATAATAAAACTCAAGGAGCAATTATTCGTTAATTGCTCCTTGCTTTTAAGAAAGGAGAATATTATGTCAACACGCCGCACTGGCTTTACCCTTTATACTGAAAAGAATTCACTAGATGGTGATCGTGTAGCCATTACTCTACTCGAGAAAAACATCACCTGTGACCAAGTCGTCGTTGATCCTACCAACCCTCCTGAAGATCTTCTTGAGATCAATCCTCAGCTTATTCTTCCTACTTTAGTGACCCGTGAAATTGCGATCTATCATACAGATACAATTTTAGAATTCCTTGATGAGCGTTTTCCTCATCCGCCTTTATTACCTAATGAGCCTATTGCTCGTGCTCGTTTTCGTTTAACCATTAAGACGGTTGTTAACGACTGGTATCCCATGATTGAAAAGCTTATTGGTCGCAAAACAGCAGACAATAAAACTAATAAAGCCATTGGTGAGCTTTTAGTAGCTTATGGCCCACTCTTTGCTGAAAATGAATTTTTCCAGAGCGAAGATTTCTCACTTATCGATGCGACCATCGCACCTTTTTTCTGGTGGTTGAAGCATTTAGAGATTCCGGTTCCTAAAAAAGCCACTGCCGCTATGGAATATAGCGAACGCTTATTAGAGAAAGAATCTGTAAAAACAGCCTTTGAGAAGAAAGAGAAGTAACTTTTAAAAAGACTTTAAGGATCACAATATGCGAATGACCTCAAGCAAACCATACTTTATTCGCGCACTCTATGATTGGATCGTGGATAATGATTGCACGCCCTATATTGCTGTAGATGCTACCCTTCCCCATGTGGAAGTGCCTACGCAATTTGTCAATGAAGGAAAGATTATTCTAAATATTCTTCCTTCAGCAGTGCATCAGTTGGTGCTTGACGATGAATGGATCACCTTTTCCGCACGCTTTTCTGGCGTGTCGGAAAAGATCTTTATTCCTATCGGGGCAGTGATTGCCATCTATGCGCAAGAAAATGGCCAAGGCATGGGCTTTGAACCTGAGCCCTTATCTGACGAAGAGATTGCCGAGATCGATCCTCTGCAGCCTAAAAGAGCCAAAACCAAAGAGACTAGCCCGCAACATCTAAGTGTTATTGAAGGAGAGAATGAAGAGGCCTCTCAAAATAACCAAAAGCCTCCGAAAAAGGGCTCTAAAAAAGAGAAAAAACCAACGCTTACGATTATTGAATAATCTGGGCCTTTTAAGCCATCTCCCTAACTGGGGAAAATAATTTTGGGCGTTCACAGCTCATAAATTGAATGAGCTACTAGACTATCTACTTATAAAATTTACGATCGGGTAGATCTCTTTCTACCCCCCCTTAAAAATTGGAGATGCCATGATCACTAATAAAGCCTCCTTAGGAACGCTCATCTTTATTCATGGCATTTATCAAAACAGTCTTATCCTCTCCTCACTCGCCAATCGCTTAAAAGCAAAAGGGTATAATGCTCTACACTTTGAATACCCTTCTATTAGTCATAATTTAGATGAAAATGCAGAACAATTCGCTCATTTTATTCGGTATCAAAAAGAGCATAAAGGGGAGTTCTCCATCATTGCCCACAGCTTAGGGTCAATTGTCTCCCAAAAAGCCATTGAGAGATACCCTGATCTTCCTATTCAGAAAATTGTGGCTATCTGCCCGCCCTTTCAGGGAGCAAAGATTGCAGGCTTACTGCAGAAATTTCATCTCGATTTTATCCTAGGAAAAGCCAATCGCACTTTAACACCTAAAGCACAATATCAAAAAAACTATTGGCAAAGCCATAAGCCTCTTGGCGTTATTGCCGGTAATCGGCGTTTTGGCATTAGCGCCCTACTTCTCAATAATCGAGAACCTAATGATGGGACGGTCTATCTACATGAAACCATTATTCCGGGTATGCGAGATCATATTATTCTTCCCTACACCCATAACGATATTCTTCTTGCCGCTGAAACGGCCGACCAATGTCACGCCTTTTTAGCCGAACAAAAATTTTTGCGCAGTTCTCAAGCCAAGTATCGCATTCTTACCGATTAATCCCTCTCATCAAACGTTTTTACTTCCACAATATCTGCCGTAAGCTCCCCATCAATTAAACGAATCATTAAAGGTTTTGTCGCTTCAAGATCAGCCACTTTAGCTACACTATCGCCTGACTGAGATAAAGCCCCATAACCTCTTGCTAAAACTTTTAGGGGGCTTAAAGCCTCAAGTTTGTGAAGTAGAGCACCAAATTGCATCTGCTCCTTAGCTAAACGTTGCTGCCCCCCCTGAATTAAATGCGATTCTCTGCGCTCAAGATCATTCCTTAAAGAGGTAATTTTTGATTCAAGCAAGCCCCGATTTAAACGATGCATAACCTCCACCGCTTCCCCTTTAATTTGAGCATAACGACGATGCATTCCATGCTCTAAGGATAACTGCATTTTACTTAAATTCTCTTTTTGCAAAGCGAGGCGTCTTAAAGGATTTACTTGATTTAATTGGGCCGCTAATTGTTGATATTGGCTTGTTAAAAACTGTAATTTTTCTGATAGCGATCCAATAAGACGCGCCTCTTGATGATCAAGATATTGTAAAAGATAATCCCGAGAAATCGCCGAGGATTTTGCAGCTACAGAAGGCGTTGCTGCTCTTAAATCTGCCACAAAGTCGGCGATTGTGGTGTCCGTTTCATGCCCAACCCCACTAATAATTGGTATAGAAGAGGCGGCAATCGCTCTCGCTACGCTCTCTTCATTAAAGGGCCAGAGATCTTCAATTGATCCTCCCCCTCGAATAAGCAATAGAAGATCGCATTGCTGCTCTCGATTCGCCTGCTCAATCGCCGCTACAATCTCCTCTTTCGCCCGCTCCCCTTGCACTAAAGTTCGATACAGCAACAGCGGTATATCAGGACGGTGATTAGCCATAACATTGAGCACATCCTGTAATGCAGCGGCATTTTCTGAGGTAATAATGCCAATTTTTTGCGGATTTTTGGGAATCTCTTGCTTTCGCGCCTGATCAAAGAGCCCCTCTAAGAGAAGTTTTTTCTTTAATGCCTCAAAACGCGCAAAAAGATCCCCCTGCCCTTGGGGCTCAACATGACTCGCAATAAATTGATACTCACCTCGTGCCGGATAGGCAGAGACTTTCCCCTTAAGAGTTAATTTTGCACCATACTGCACAAGGTGGCGATATTGCTCCGCCTGTGAACGCCAAAGAATAGCTCGGAGCGTCCCGCTATTATCCTTAAGTGTTAAATAGAGATGTCCCGAGGGCGGTGCAGCAATATTGGAGACCTCCCCCTCAACAATACAATAAAAAAAGCTCTGCTCTAATAGATCACGAATAGCAAAATTGAGCTCACTAACGCTATATCTCCGTATATTATCTTGGGTAATACTCCCTTGTCGATCAAACATCTTCGCTCCCCTTCTGCTCTAATTTTGCCTCTTCCCATAATTGATCAAGTTCTTGAAGCGTCATCTCTTCTATAGTTTTTCCCTTAGGAAGATGTCTCTCAATATAGGCAAAACGCTGACTAAACTTCAGATTAGTCCTATTTAGTGCTCGCTCTGGATCGATCTTCATAAAACGTGCAAGATTAATCAATGAAAAGAGAAGATCTCCAAATTCAGCCTCCAATCGATTCTGATTTTGAGCTCGATATTCCGCTAAAAACTCTTGATACTCCTCCTCTACTTTTGCAAAAACAGGTGTGATTTCGGGCCAATCAAAACCCACTTTAGCTGCTACATTTTGCAAATTCTCGGCTCGCTTAATACTCGATAGAGTGTAGCCTACCTCCTCTAAGAGCCCTTTTTTTTTCGGCAAACCTTTTGCTAACCGCTCTTTGGCTTTAATCGCTTCCCAATCGGCCTTTTGCGCTTTTTCTGTAAGATAGATCTTTCCTGCAAAGAGATGGGGATGCCGACGCTTTATCTTCTCTTCAAGAGTTATCGCAACATCTATAAAGTTAAACTCCCCTTGTTCAGAGGCGATCTCTGCGTGCAATAAAATTTGCAACAAAAGATCTCCAAGCTCCTCTTTTAAGGCAGAAGCATCCTCTTTAAGCAAGGCTTCGATCACCTCTGCGGCCTCCTCCTCTAAATACGGAATGAGCGAGTGATGAGTCTGCGCACGATCCCAAGGGCAGCCCTCTTCGGAGCGTAATAAAGCTATGGTTTCTAATAGCGAAATAATCGCCTTAAACTCACTCTCTTTAACCTCTTGCACTGATAACTCTTTTTTAGAATCCTCTGTAGGTTGCCTCAATTTCCGCTCCTTATCTTGCTGCATAGATCTCTTTCCAACTTCTTAGAGTTCAAAAGCGCTATTTGTAGATCTATATTCGTGAATCTCTATTCATGAATTATCATACGCTATTTTCAATCATCGATTTTAGAGTCGGCTATTTTTAATCCCCTTAAGTAAAAATAACTCTCCCCTTGAGGATAATTTTAAAGATACACACATTTACTGTGGATAACTCTTAGGATAGCCTATGTGAATTTCTCATAACCATCATGAGAGCCCACTTTGAGAAATCGCTCACTTATTAGCCAGAAAAATTTAAGTAAAAAAATGCTTTTCTCCCCTATTTTTAATAAAAAATTTTATCGCTTTTGCTTGACACAAATTTAAGTCGATAGGAATCGGACTACTCAACCGGTTAAAAATAAGTCAAACAAAAACCGGGGATTTATTACCCATTTTCAACTTGACAAAGCTGTTTTCCACAGCGTAAAAAAGATACCCACAATAGCTGTGGATAACTCTTGGGATAAGACTCCTTATTTCCTCTACTTCCCCTCATTTATCACTCTTTTAAAGAAATGATTAATTTTTAATCACCCTTTGCAAGCCTGATTTTACCTGCCCTCTGGGAGAAAAACGGCATTACATCCATTAGTTTCTTCTATAAGCCTGATAATTAGCGAACTATGAGAGGTTGTGAATAAGTCAAGCCTAAATTCCGGTAAATTTTATATAAAAATTGCTGTTTTAGTCACAAAATTTATCCTCTTCCACAGCAAATTTAAACGCTTAAAAAGTCGCTATAAAAATAGATAAGGAGAAGTATCTCTCCTCTATTTAAGTTATAATCCCTCTTCTAAATTGATTCGATTTTCCTCCCCCTTTTTGCAAATTTTAGGTGAGAATGTTCATGCACTATTCCATTGTTATTCCTGCACGGCTTCAATCGAGTCGGCTACCTAATAAAATGCTCCTTCCTTTAGATCGAGCTCCCGTTATTGAATGGACATGGCGTGCGGCGCTTAAATGTAATGCAAAATCGGTGATCATTGCCACAGATGATCAACAGATCGCCCAACATATGAAGCCTTTAGGGGCCAAAGTGATCATGACCTCCCCTCAGCATGAATCGGGTACAGATCGCATTAGCGAGGTTTCACAGATCTGTAAATTTTCCGATGAGGAGATTATTGTCAATTGGCAAGGGGATGAGCCTTTTCTACCCCCTACTCTTATTGAGCTTGTGGCTAACACCCTTCAAGAGAAGCCTCAAGCAGCCATGAGCACTTTAGCCACCCCCCTTACACAATGGGAAGAGGTGTATAACCCTAATATCGTTAAATTAACGCACGATCATGAGAACCTTGCGCTCTACTTCTCCCGCGCACCTATTCCTTTTCTGCGCGACAGTATGCTAAAAGAGGGGGCCCTGCCCGCTCAGCATCCATTTTTACGTCATATCGGGCTCTATGCTTATCGGGC
>JASLFU010000039.1 GCA_030150405.1 Ignatzschineria sp. | reverse complement strand
AGGCTTTGGCCTGATAGTGAAAAGCCGTTTTGCTAATCCCAAATATCTCACAAACCAAACGAATGGAGATATCTTGAGTCTTTAAAACAGCTTTAGCCATCTCTTTTCGTTGAGATGGCTTTACCACTTTCCCTCTAAAGCTTCTTGGCGGATACGGGACTTTAAACATTCTTCAGCATACATTTTTTTGAGCCTTGCATTCTCAGCTTCTAGCTCTTTTAAGCGAGTAATCATCGAGGCATCCATACCACCATATTTTGAACGCCACTTATAAAATGTCGCCGAACTAATCCCATGCTCTCGACATAAATCGGTCACTTTCACGCCTGATTCATTCTGCTTTAAGATTGACATGATTTGTGTGTCTGTGAATTTTGATTTTTTCATAGTTAATTTCTCCTAAGTAAATAATACGAGAAAATTCTACTTATAGTCGGTATTATTTTTAGGGGAGATTACAGCGTTGTTTACAGTATTTAGGAGAAAATACTGTTATGAATATCCATCGAAAAACAAAACTAACGCCATTTCATCGAGAAGAGATTTGGCGATTACATCACCATGAAAAACTTACCGTAACTTATTTAGCGGAACGTTTTATGGTGAGCCGACCGACAATTTATAAAGTATTGAAACAAGGTCGCCTCAATTTATTTGTTCCTCTAGCCAGTAAAAATGAGCGCTATAGAACGATAAAATATGGTATTAAACGTCTCACTAAGGTTGAAAAAGCGATTGAAGAGAGGCTTAGAAAACAGGCGAAACGTTACAATAAAAATTATCCTGGCGAGATGGTGCATGTGGATACCAAGCGATTGCCTCTTTTGAAAGGGGATCTTAAAAATCGCACTAGAGAATATTTGTTTGTAGGGATTAATGATTTTTCAAGAGAGCTTTATGCCGGAATTTATCCTGATAAATCTCAGTTTAGCGCCGCCAACTTTCTTCACTGGGATCTTCTAGAACAGTGTCCATACACTGTAGAGTGTATTTATTCAGATAATGGAAGAGAATACAAAGGCACAATAGAACATGCCTTTGTTGAAATGTGCTTATCGCATAAAATCAACCAAAAATTCACAAAACCCGCTTGCCCTCAAACGAATGGAAAAGCTGAAAGAGTTATCCGAACGCTAATGGAAATGTGGCATAATCAAGAAGAATTTGTAAATTCAGAGGATCGAAAAAAGAAGCTTAAACGATTTCTGAACTATTACAATACAGTAAAACCTCATAAGGGTATTAATGGATTAACACCTTATGAAATTTTAGAAAATTATTTTAACATTGAAGTGTAAACAACCCGTCGATTTCTAACAATTTAGATCATTCACAGACTACTTATAGGGAGATGAATGAATCCCTATGTTATGAAGTTGCTATAAGAGAATGCATACGATATTTAGATTTTAAGCTTAAAAAAACAGCGATTTGATTTTAATTATGCGGAGGGAACAAGAGCGGTGATGCTTCAAGGATTAGCACATTTTTCTGTTGCATAAATGCATAATTTAATCTATCAAGCTGTTAAACGAAGCACAGAGAGTTATCAGAAACAGGATTTAACGAAACGATTTGCAGGGCGATTAACCATTAGTATCTTGAAGCAACGGATTGAGTTTTATCTAGATAATGATTATCCAATCAAGCCGTTCAATCGATTAAGAGAGCATCCACAGTCAATTTTAAGCTCGGTGTTATTTGACTGGGAATTGGAAGGAAAAGATTGTGGATTTCGAAATTTATTATAAAAATTATAGTAGTTAAGGAATTTGATGAAAGATAAGCAGAAGAAAGCAATAGCAATCACGACGAATCCTGCTTTATATGGGGACAGTTTTTTTGTTCAATTTTTTAATGAAAAAATTAATATTTTAATTGATACGGGGTTTATAACTACTTTTAATCAATATTTAAAACCAAAACTGTTGGAGTTGGATAATAACGGAGAAGTATTAGATTTATTAGTTATTACACATATTGATGCGGATCATATTTCTGGTGCTATACGGCTTTTAGAAGAGAATGTTAGTAATGAACAAGCAAATGTTATAAGAATAAAAAATATTTGGCATAATAGTTATCGTCATATTCATCCTGAAACAGAAAATAGTATTTCACTTAGAGCACAAAATAGAAATAAAATAGCTGTAAGGCGTTTAGATGCATTAGGTTATCCTTTAGTGGAAGAGAAAAGTCAACAGAGTATTAGTGCCAAACAAGGCTCATCTTTAGCTAGTTTAATTAAGAAAGGTGGATATAATTGGAATGCTCAATTTAATGGAGAAGCAGTAGTTATTGATAACCAGTCCGTAGTTCAATTAACAGAAAAGATTAAATTGGTATTACTCTCACCTAGTCTGCAAAAGTTAGAGGATCTAAGAAAATATTGGTTGAGTGAATTGCGAAAGCTAGGACATATAGGTAAAGAAGAAATTGATCTTTTCTATGATGATGCATTTGAGTTTTCAGTATCTCGAGAAAATGAAGGAATAGAAAGCCAGAAAAGTATTTCTGCTACCAAACTCGATATTGATTTTCTGTCTAATAAGGAATTTAAAGAGGATACAAGCGTTACTAATGGTAGTTCAATATCTTTTGTTTTAGAGTATGATGGCCGAAAAATTCTGTTCTTGGGTGATTCTCACCCTTCTATTATTGAAGAATCTCTTAAAAAGATATATTCAGAAGAAGTAGTTTGGTTTGATGCTATTAAAGTATCGCATCATGGTTCTAAAAGTAATACTTCGCCACAGCTTTTAGCGCTTGTCGATTCAGATTACTATTTTATTTCGACAAATAGTAAGAAGTTTGAACATCCTGATTTGGAAACCTTGGCAAGAATAGTTAATAGACCAACTAGTAATTTAAGAAAAATAATTTTTAATTATAAGCATCGAGCATATCATCTTTTTAATAATCAAGATCTTATGAGGGATTATCAGTATAATGTTTTAGTTGCTGAAGAAATGGAAGAATATATATTTTAGGAGAGTTTTATGATATCAGCACACCTTATAGACAGCATTGTTCAGGTTGAATCACAAGATGAAAAGGGGAGTGGCTTTTTTGTTAGTCATAACTTAATCTTAACGGCCCGTCATGTCATCAGCTCCATAGAAGCAGATCTTGCTTCTATGGAGGCTACAATTACGACAAGAAATCATAAAACACTTACAGCTGTATGTATCGCTGATAATTTTGATCTGGATATTGCTATTTTAAAAATAGACAATAGTAGCGAGGAGCTAAGTGATATTAAGCCTCTTAAATTACTAGCAAAAGCGATACGAATAGGTGAATCTTGGGCTACTTTTGGTTATCCAGAGGCTAAAGTTGATGCAGGGGCGCATATTCATGGGGAAGTCTCACTTGTTGATATCAGATTAGAAAGAAATCGCTATGAGATAGACCTGGACTATAATCAAGTGCAATCACTAGACGGTTTTTCTGGCAGTCCGCTCATTATTGGTGAGGCTGTTGTTGGTGTTATTGTTGAGGCGCTAGATAGTCAGAATTCAATTGGTGCGAATAGTGTTAGCTCTTTGGTGGCATTTCTGCAAGAAAATAGTATAGAAATCGGTACTGATAATCAAGAAAAAGCTAAGAGTGAAACAGTTATTAATCAAGCTTCATTATCTGATTTTAAAGAAAAGGTTGATCAATTAACCTCAGGGTATGTTTTTCTTAGTGGTAAGCCAGGCTCAGGTAAAACAACATTTATCGATAGTTTAACGGAAGAAGAATTCAGTGATACTTATTTTCTTAAATATTTTGTTCGAAAGAAGGGTGAAGAAAATAGAGTCGTTATAAATAAAACACCTCAGAATCTAGCTCTTTGGTTGATTGAACGCTTATATATTTATGTTCATGAAACTCTTCCAAGTAAACAGAATATCAGCCATATAGACGCGATTACTCAGATAGAGAATCTATTTAGCCAAACTTCAGCTAAGGTAGGGTTAGAAAATAAAAATTTAATAATATGTATTGACGGAGTAGATGAAGTTGAGGATTTAAAGTTTTATGATTTTTTTCCTGAGAGTCTACCAGACAATATTATTATTGCGTTTAGTGGCCAAACAAAAAACTCACTTTCAAGAGTGCTACAAACAAAGATAAGTAATAATGAAGTAGCTTTAACATTTTTATCTCAAGATGAATGTAGGCGATGGCTACAAGAAGAGCTTCCTGAATTATCTTATTCTTTGCAGGATGAGATTATTGTCCAATCAGATCTCTATCCTCTCTATCTTCATTATTTGATTAGTTATATTAAAAATAATTTTGATATTACAGATGAAGATCAGATAAGAAAATGGTTGATAACATTGCCAAAAATTGATGGTGAGATAGAAGCATATTATGAATATCTATGGCAGACAATTGAAGGTCGAGATGATCATTCATACTTTATATCACTTATTGTTCGTCTTAGAGAGAGCATTGATCCTGAAACATTAGTGCATTTGTTACCAGATAATTATAAACATAAGGCAAATAGGTTAATCCAAGAATTAGGGCATATTTTAGTCTCTTCAGATGAAATATATCCTTATCATTCTTCCATTAAGCAATTTATTGATAAAAAGACTCAGCTATCTGATGAAAACTATCATGAAAATATCGCTCTTTTTTGTAAGAGTTCTGTAGAAAATTCGTATAGTCGAAGAAATATTTTATGGCATCTATTATTAGCGTCAGATGATCGCAAGGAAGAAGCATTAGATTTTTGTCACCAACAGTGGGCGGATAGATGTGCTGTAGAGTTTCTTGAACCAGATTTAATTCTTAACGACCTGGATCTTGTCTTAACTTATGCTTTGAAGACAGGGAATATCTATCACTCTCTTAGATTATTGCTATTAAAGCAGAGAATTAGTTTTAGATATAATGATGTTTTTACTTTGAGTACAGCAGAAATCGTTAACTTCTTAATAAGTAGTAATCAACAAATAAAGATTATCCCTTATCTTATTAGGTATAACACTGCATTAGTTTCACATGAGATGCTTTTATACTATCAAAGTTATTTTTATCAAAATGATGACCCTAAAAGCGCTGAAGTTTTGGGTGAATTGATAGGTAATCATTTTTTTAATCAGATTGGTGATCCTAACGGTGTCGCTATTAAGTCTATAGTTAACTACTTCAAGTCTAAGACAATTGAAGTGGCTTTTTCGGAATCTCCTTTTCAGAATTCTAATAGGCTAATTGAGTTGATAATAAGTCTCTTACTTGAGACAGGGATTAATCCACAAGATGGTCAGCAACTTCTTTCTTATTTAGTAGGCTATAACAAAGGGAAAATACTTTTTTTAAGGAATGACTATGTATCTTCTAAATCAACTATAAATGAATTGTTATCGAAAGATATGCCTATTGATGGAGGGGTTTTTGCTTTAGCTCATGCTTATTATACATGTACAATAGATGAGAGATTGGAGACGAAGACTGTAGATAAATCTCTTTTGCTAGAAGACTTAAGCTTTGTTTTGTCGAAATATTTAAACGAACCAATTGATCCTGAGACAGCTCAAATGTTATTTGATCTATTAACTGGAGCAATTATTAAAACGACATATTTAGAAAAGATTATTAAGGCATTGTCTCCAAGCAAAATCCCACCATTACGTCAATCAAATGGCGTTGATGTAAATATTGATTGGGTAGGAGCAAATTTTCAGAAAGGGTGCATAGAAGGATTCACAGATAAAAGAAAAGACATTAGTGAGCTTGAGTTAACAATTCCATTTCATCATTCTTATGAGACTTCTTCAGAAGAGTGGGAAGATTATTTCTCTCAAATACTACGCTATCTTGGTAAATTAAAGGGAAAAGCTTGGCGATTGCAAACAATGTCAGATCCATTAGAACTGATAACAGAAGATATTTTGAAAAGTCTTTTTGAGTCACTAAAATTTAAATTGAAGCAACGGGCAAATTTTGAAAGAGGATATCATATTCCAGAGATCCTTCTCCCTGAGATTTACAGAAAAATTACAGAAATTCTTGTTGATTATACGCCTGATAAAATTCCATTGTTTTTGCAGTTTTTATTAGATCATGGGCAGACTGAACAACTAGGTATATACACTGAGGGATTCAGAGCGGTAATTCACTCAGTTTTGGACATCTTACCCAAAGATATACAAAACAAAAAATTAACCTTTCAAGTTTTAAAAATGTTAGAAGAACATGTGCTTCTCGGTGTCCAAAATCGTTGGGAAAGAACGCCTGAGCTATTTTATATTGCTACTCAATATAATCATTTGGGAAATAGTAGTAAATCATCTGAAGTTTTCCAAGAGTTATTGGATACGTCAATGGGGCCTTCATGGTATAAGGAAGCACAACTTGCATTAATAGATGCTAGTCTTAAATTAATCCAATCAGAAGAGATAGAATGGGATATTACCAAAATAGCAGGGATATTAGATTTTGCTTCTGGTGAAATGACTTTTCAGAGATATGTCCGTACGGTAAAAGAAGATTTTATAGGAAACTTATGTAAGAAAAATAAACTCTCAACGGCAATTTCGTATTTCAAAAATCAAACTATACCTGAAGACTTATCCTTAATTTTTGAAAGAAGACACAGAAAACAAATTGATCAACTGGATAGAGGTCAGGGTTATGATCGCGGATTTAATTATATAGATTCGCAAAGAGCTATTTTAAATATTTTAGAAAATACCTGTAATATCGACAACTCTAGTAAATGGATGCTCCTAGAATTATATTTATTGGGAGATCCTAGGTACTTAGGAGATTTTGCTAAATTATTTCTTCAAATTTTAAATAATATAAAAGATGATGGCAATGCTACAGATATTGAGTTCTTTCAAAAACGTTTAGATTATATTTCTAACGAGTTAATACCAGAGGATCAACGTGCTGAGTTTGCTAGATTTATTTTTACTAAAAAAATACAAGTCAATGAAAAGACATTAGATTTAGCCAACTCTAATTCATCTGCTAATAAAGAATTAAATTTATCTAATGATACTAATTCGAAGAATGAAATGGATGAGGATGCACTATATTTTCCTGGTACATTTGGTAAGCGATCTGGTATAAGACGCTTTGATGAGTTAAAACAAAAAGCTGTAGAAGAGTTGGATATAGAAAACTCTTCTCAAGCTATATCATTTTTCGTTCAAGCTCTGCAAGAAAAGCAAAATGCAGGTTGGGGTATTTGGGATGAAAGGAATGATCCAGATAGTCACCAAGTATTTAATGAAATAATCAAACTTTCTGAAGATCCATCTCAGCTCATCAAAGTACTATCAAATTTAATCTTGAGTGAACGATATGAGCCTTTTTGGGGAATTGTATATGGATTAATAATGAAGTTTGCAGATCAAGAGGGCTTCTTATCCAGTGAATTAAAAAGAGAGTTATATGAATTATTAATTGAACATATTGAAGTAATTGTTAATCCTGATGAGGAGATTTATCATGCTTATAATTTTTTGAACTTAATAAATACTGATCTATCAGAAAATCATCGAATAGTTCAAGAATTAATTCTACCTCTTCTAGAGTCTCCTGATCCATCAATGCGAATCAGAGCATATAACCTTATTAGTATATTTACTTCACAATACCCTGAGCTATATTTGCCTTTAATATTTCAATATTCAATTGAGAAATATCATAAATACTCAGCAGAAGTATGTTCAGGAATTATTTCTAAAATAGCTAAGAATAATCCATCAGTAGTAGAGCAAGCGATATCTTTAGAAAAATTTAACACTCTATTGGATGCAAAGCATTTAACAATTATTACAAATCACCTTCAAACGTTGGCTTTTCTACATAAGCAGAGTGGTGAGCCAAATAGCCAATATATCGAATTGGCTAAAAATATATATGGAGTGTTATTTCATGCAGAAAATGTGTCTATGGAGGTCGATAATCTGCTAGAAAAATTATTGAAATTGCCTATCGTTAAAGATCCATTATTTCGTGATAATCCATTCCCTAATCTACGACAATTAAATGTTTGGGATCAATCAGATTGGGAACCAGTAGAAGAAAAATTGCAATTATCATGCGGCATTACTACAAAGCAGTTAAATGATTTTGAGAGCCTAATGCCACAAAATTCTCACTCATATATGATGTTGCGAACCCCAGCAGTAAATGAGATTTTATATCTGAAAATGAATCAGAATAACTTCCTCTTAATTAATTATGTATTAAAAGGGGATAGAGAATGATGGAGTTGAGTGAACCCCCTAAAAATCGTTATGAATTCGAAAGAAGATGTCATTTATTAGCGGAAGCACTAAATAATCAAAAGATATACTTTAGTACAGAAACCCCAAGGACTGTAGAGAGTATAAAAAAAGTTCGGTTCTCACCAAATAGGCGTATCGATCTTCTAACTATTGATGAATCATTACGAGCGCTATTCGTTATGCTCAATAATATGTCTGACCAGAAGGAGGAACAAGAATGAATCTATCTAACTTCATGACACCTATGAAAACACCCCGTTCTAGGATTGAAATGGAAAGAAACAGCCATCTTTTAATAGAGCAATTACGAAGTGGTAAATTGAGCCTACCTAATGACTTTAGGATTAAATATAGTTTAACTAAGTTGGTATCTACTCCAAATAGGCGTTTAGACTTCCTTAGTGTTGATGAACATGCAAGATTGCAGATGAACATGTCAGCACAAAACTTTATGGATCAGGATCTAGAGTTAGAGTGATCAGGAGAAGAATATATTATTCATTTAACAAAGCTTCCCTATATCAGATAAATAATGTTCAAAGTATTTCATAGATTATGAGATTTCATTCAAACCGTTTCATCAATTATGAGATTTTTAAACAATATAAACATCTCATAATTGATGAAACACCCCTAAAAAGCACATAATCTGATTTCACGTTATTTGAAATTCGACAATAAACACCATACTTTTGCTTGACCAATCCCCAGCTCTTAGAGTTCTGGGGATTTTGCTATTTAATTGAAATATATGTATATATATTCTAATAGGAGGAAATATGGGTAGTTTAAGCAGAAAAAAATATTGGTTGTACCTAATAGGTTATATTTTATTACAGCTTATATGGGCAGCAATAGTTGGAATAATAATGTTTTCCGAGAGCAAAATATTATTATATTTACTTGAGTTAATTATTATTCCTTTTGAAACATTCGTATTTATTGCAGGTATTTTACTTATTTATGCTAGAGCTAAAGATTTTACTCGAAACCCCTATATCATAGGTTTATTTTTAGGCCCATATTTAATCACTTATGCTCCGTGGCTTCTAACTCAATTCAAGATGATTTTTACAATAAGGGAAGGGGCTTTTTTGTATGATTATTTTTTTCATAAAAATCAAAGCTATGTTTTTCCTGATATAGTGCATTTTTCCGCATCCCTCATTACTCTCTTATTTGTTATATTTTTAGGGATAGTTCCAAGCTCTAGAGAGTCAAGTCGCATTTGATTTTTATGGGTTTAAATTAAGAATAGAACCCAAAGTATTAGAAGGCGAATAACTTCGGATATGATAGCGAATTTTAGGGCTTTAAAAGCTCTTTTTCTGGAGCGCTTTTTAAAGACTTCAAAAATAAAAAAGATATAACCGTAAATGGGAAAAACGATAGCCATGGAAGCATGGAACTTTCCAAGCGGTATATCTTGATCTGTGAGTTCATTTATTTCGAGTTCGAGAGTTTTTATATCTATCTCTGCTAATAACTTTTCTTTTTCAGCCTTTAAAAGTTCGATTTCTTCAATCGTTGCTGGCTTTCGATTTTTCTGATTATCTTCCATATATGTTCTCGTGAATATATTGCCGTACGTAATATTGATTTGCTTCTTTTAGCAGTACGTAACCAATTAGAAAAAGGAGAACAAAAAGCACAACATTTATTATCTTTAGAATTGTTTTAAAAAAACCGCTCCTTTTTTTGACCTTTGTTTTTTTCAGCTTGGCTATATCTTTTATTAGTTGGGCTTTTTCTTTCTCAAGTTGTAGTTGGTTTAATGTGGATTTTAACGATTCTATGTTATGTTCTTTTTGCTTCATAAGCTTAAGTACCATTTTTTTTAAAGGGCAGCTATTAAGTAATTGTTATTGTATTATTTTTTGTCGTTTTAGGTAATTTAATATTGGATTTTGATGTGTATAAGATTTTCATAGTTTGTTGTTTGAGACGGGTAAATTGTCATTTACTAAAATGGGAAGGCTGTCTTATACACATAAAAATATAGAGAATTCCCCACAACGAGGTTAAAAATAAGCTTCATTTAAAAAATTATTTTCTCTGATTTAAAAATTTACTATTTAAATTTCAACATTTCTTGATAAAAGGGCTATAAAATAGGCACTGTTTCAGTTACTCTTTATGGGCGACTTACAAATATTTACGCTTCTTGATAAGTGTAAGCTGTAAGGAGCGGAGTCAAACTGTAATAGTTTTATAGCGACTTGTTAATGATCCTAGGTAAGTCCTCGGACTTATCTAGGATTGTTTTTTATGGCATTTAAAAAAAGGGAATTTTAAATGAAGAAAGGGAATTCTTTAGTCATGGCGCAAGGTTTAGATGCAAAGTTTAAACTTACGCCTCTAGCTTTGGGGCTTGTCTCCGTTCTTATGCTTCCTCTTGTGGGTATGGGCGAACCCTTACTCACCATTAAAGAGGATCGGGATGAAGAAGATAAAGGATACGAGAGCTCCTTTATTAAAATTAAACCAGAAGATAAAGAGCTTGCATACACCTCTACAGAGCCGTGGGACCCAAGAGGTTGGCTCTATTATGAGGACGAAGCCACTATTAAAATTGATGAGATGGCGGTCTTAAAGCAAGATGTTAAATATCTTTCAGATATCCATAATGCAGATCGTTACCAGAGTATCTTCATCGTCGAAGGGGGTGGGGTGAATGAAGAGCGGCAGAAGATTACCATCGATAACAATGCCGAGAAATATGAGCTCTATTTTGACCCTTATCTCAATAATGTAGCGCATGGAGATGGAGTGCCTTACCATCTTTGGAGCGTGATTAATCTTGTGGGCGCTAATAATGTGGATCTTGAGCTCAACCAGCTCGATGTGGAGATCACCAATGAGACTGAATATGATCGGCTTGATCTTGTGGGGATCTATTCTGGCGGTAATAACCAGATTAAGATTACCGAAGATTATACATTTAGCACCGAGACGGGAGATAAAAAAGGTTTAACTTCCGCTTTAGTCTTAACGGGCCCTATTCGTGAAGAGGGGGATGCGCCTCAAGCTAAGGTAGAGATTGAAGGGGCGTTAACGGTAGATATTAAAAATACCCCTTTTGGAAATGGCGTGCATGTTGCTGGGACTTATGATGGTCGTATGCCGGAAAATAGCCTTATTCCTGAGGTGGTCTTAAATGATACTAAAGTCACCCTAGAGGGTGGAACGGCTCTTCATTTAGGCAGTTTTGAAGATGATTGTAACTGTAACTCCGAAGAGGATAATCAAGACTTTGAGCCACCAATTGAGGGCGAAGAGGGAGAAAATAGCGAAGATGGGGGGCTACATGGAGATTCTGAGCCGCCTGAAGATTACTCTTTCCTTGAGGAGAGCTTTTTCCGTGAAGGAGCGCTTCCTGAAGGATGGGGACCTTTAAAGCATCAATATCCTATTGGGGATAGTGCCGGAAAATTAAGCTTTAAAGAGGGTGCTAAAGTTGAGTTAGAGGTAGAAAAAGGGGAAGCGATCGCTCTCTTTCACAGTAATTCTGAACTCGATGCCTCAAAAGCAGAGAGCTTTAAAGCACGTGTGAAGGATGGTAATGCGATTCGTGTCGGTAATGGCACTCTTTATGATGATAACTTTATCCAGAAGCTCAACAATAGCCATAATGGCGTGCAGCAGTTTGAAGGGCAAGGCATTAAAGTTGCAATTAATAATGCAGATCTAGCGGTGAGTGATGAGAGTGAAGGCTCATTAATTTTAGTAGAGCCTCTACAGTATCAAACTGAGTTAACATTCACCGGAGATAAAACAACCCTTCAGGCCGCTAAAAAAGGGTGGCTATTAGAGGTTAAAGAGCATAGTAATGTTCACTACGCATTAACCGATGGGAAGATGAATGGCCTTGTGCATAAAGTGGAGAGCGCAGATAGCTACTTAACACTTGATAACGCTACTTGGACTTTAGAGAAAAAAGGCGAAGGCACAACGGCAACCTTTACTGAGCTTAAGCTCAATGAGGGCTCAACTTTAAACGCCGCTACTAAAGAGGGAAATACTCCATTTACCTTAAAAGGAGATGTTTACGCCACCAATAGTGTAATCGATCTCACCCATGAGAAGGGTGAAAATCCCTATAGTGATCGCCTTATTGTAGAGGGGAATTACACAGGGGATAATGCCATTATTAAAATGAATACTCTCTGGAATGCACCCGGGGGTGAGGATGGTGAAGATTCTGAATCCGATGTATTTGAGGTAAAAAATGGTGTAGCTAAAGGAAAGACTACAGTAGTACCTGTTAGTAAAGAGGGTAAAGAGAATGTGATCGATGGCAGTGTCCAGCAGATTGCTAAAACCTTAAATACTGTAGATGTTGTTGTTACAGAAGGTCGTGAGAGTGATAAGACCTTTGTGGGTACTGCAAAAACCACAGGCGCTACAGAAGTTCAGTTAACGCCAAATGGTAATAACTTCCGTTGGACGATGATCGCAAGGGAAGAACCGAAGCCAGAGGAGCCTGAAGTCCCGACAGAGCCTGAGAAACCTGCTGAGCCAGAAGTTCCAGCGAAGCCTGAGAAGCCTGAGAAGCCTGCTGAGCCTGAAGTTCCAGCAGTTCCTGAAAAACCGATCAAACCTACACCTCCGAGCAAGCCCGTGGAGGAGGGGCCAGTGATTTATGCGCCGGAAGTTCCAGGGTATGTATTAGCGCCTGTGGCGAATCTTGAGCTTGGTTATGCCATGTTAGGTTCTCTTCATGAGCGAGTGGGGGAGAATCAGGTATATGGTTGGGATGAGTGTGGCATTCCCTGCGGAAATCGCCCTGATCATCAAGTATGGGGCCGAATCCAAGGTAAGCATCTTGACCTTGTGGGAAGAGAGCGTTTAGGCATGGAAGGGGATCTCTACTTTATGCAATTAGGGTATGATCTCATTCATTATAATGATGAGAATAAAGGTCGACGTCATAGTGGTGTAACGTTAACTTACGGCCATAGTGATTTTGATCTTTACGATAAGTATCGTGCCGTCAATGGACTGATCCAATCTGATAAACGGATGGGGAGAGTCAAGACGAGTAGCGTTGCCTTAGGGGCATATACCACCTTCTATAAGCGTAATGGGGCTTACTTAGATCTTTCGGGACAGATTGCTCAATTTCGCAATAAGTATCAGCCTCGAAATGGTAACCACCTCTCTGTAAATAATTGGGGAGTTGGGTTATCGGCTGAGGTGGGGCGTCCTTATGCGATTGGAGAGAGCCAGTGGATTATTGAGCCACAAGCTCAGTTAGTTTACCAATATCTCCATGGCAAACGCTTTAATGATGGTGTGCGAGAGGTGAATCAAAAAGCGCAAAGTGCTCTTCGCGGGCGTTTAGGCTTGCGCCTATCGCATAACGATCAAAATCGTTACTACCATACAAATACCTTCTATTTGACGGCAAATATCTATCATGATTTTATTAAGCCCAAAGCGGTATCCATTGGTCGCGATTCTGTGAAAGAGAAATTTAACCAAACATGGGGTGAGATTGGGGTAGGAATCCAGGCGCCGGTAAATCGCAATACCTATATTTTTGCAGATTTACGTTACGGCCATTCCTTTTCTGGTGACAAACGAGAAGAATATCGTGGTACACTAGGCTTTAAATACGCTTTTTAATTTTTGACTCTTTATCATCAAAAATAACTATTATTTACATAGGAAGAAAACTTATGAATATGTTTAAAAAATTAGGTCTTACAGTTGCAGGAGCAGCTATTTTAAGTGGATGTGCAACCTCTTTTAATGATGTAGATAACCTCTGGTGCCCACCAGGTGAAGAGGAGATCACACTCTCTGCAGATGCGCTCTTTAAGTTCGACCGTTCATCACCTCAAGATCTTTTACCTAAAGGTAAAGCAGAGCTTGATGAGGTGGCAGAGAAGATCAAAGCACGTCCTGAATTAATCAATAGTATTGAATTAGTGGGGCACACAGATAGATTAGGTCCTGCAGAGTATAACTATCGTTTAGGTTTAGCACGTGCAGAAACTGTTAAAGCTTACTTACAATCGAAAGGGGTAACTCAGCCTATTACCGCAACAAGCCAGGGCAAGATGCAACCTGTAACACAAGACTGTGTCGGCGATCGTGCAACACCTGAGCTTACAGCCTGTTTACAACCTGACAGACGTGTAACTATTCGCTTTAACAAATAAGTTATAAAGCTCAATTAACCTATTTTTAGTTTGTATCCATTTATAAGCTAAGAATTGAGTAATAATAACGCCTCTATCTTTTAAGATAGGGGCGTTTTTTATGGTGATGAGTTTATTAAGGGTTCTTTTCCTAGCAACAAAAAGCCCCCGCAATCTCATTTACGGGGGCTTTTGTTTAAGCCTTGAGCACTTTGCTGTTTATTAAATTCTTCTCATCACTTGGGAAGGGGAGAGCAATCATGCTTCTCTAAAAGGGATGAGGGGAAGTGCCAGCTCAATAAGGTTGTAAAAATCACCGCGGATTATTCCACAGCTAATAACGCCCTCAGTCAATAACGCTTTAGAGTGTCTCAGTTACTGCATTAATATTGCGAATTAGAGGCTTAAGCTCCAATCTTTTTAGCTTAACCAAAAAAGTGGGAAGGTAAAGCAAAAGCCTCTTAATTATTCGCAATTACAATTATAATATCGAAAGCTGAGATTAAAGCAAATTTTTAGCCTTATAAAATGCTTTTATTATTGAAGTTTTCTTTGTTGTGCTTGTGTTTATCGGGATTTGTGTTTATTTTGAAAATGCGCTTAATCGGTATTATTATTTTAATAGCGATAGAGGGTAAAAAAGAGCAGGGGAAGTGCATTAAAACTTAATCGCAGCTTAAACCTAAAATAATATTGGAGGGATCAATAATGCCCGCAATATCTGAACCGACTTTAAGCTGGTGCCGTTTTAAATAGTTGCTAGAAAGCACGGAGGCGATCACCGTTCCGCCGGGAAGCTCGATCTCAATCTCAGAGTTAATCGCCCCCGCTTTTAGAGTAATAATCTTGCCGTAGATCTGGCTATCATATTGCGATTTTAGCGGAACATCGGGCGCTTTAATCATCACAGCCGAAGCTTTAATGAGTGCAAAGAGCTGCAGCCCGGGGATCAGGCCGAGAATTTTACTGCTCTCGGGGGTGATGGTGGCGATAATGGTCTGCCCGGTTCCTTTGATCTCTAAGGTCACCTCATCGATCATGGCATTGCCCGATTTTATCGAGACAATTTCGCACAAGAGTTGATTCCGTGCGCTCGTCTTTAAGCGCATTTTCTGCAAGGGTGGAAGGTCATCGGCTAAAGATTGAGAGAGATTGCTCAACCGCTTAATAAAATTTTTGTGCTCCCGCTCAATAAGCGAGAAGTTTTTCACCAACTCTTCACCACGGGCGGTGAGTCTTGTTCCACCCCCGCCGCGGCCTCCGCTAGTACGCTCTACAAGGGGAGTTTCTGCAAGTCTATTCATATTATCGATAGCATCCCAAGCGGCTTTGTAGCTCATTTCAACAGCTTTAGCAGCACGCGTAATTGAGCCTAGTTCGGCGATTTTTGCTAAAAGATGGATATGGCTTGTATTTCCAAACCGTTGGCCATCGACTGTGAGCGAGAGTTCACCATCAAGTTTTATCTTTTTCTCTTGTTGACTCATAATTGCCCCATTGCATAGATCTTGAGAATTGAGATGCTAAAGCTCTCTATTATAGCGAGCCCGCAAAATCTCGCTATGCTTAAAATGGCTTCTGCTTCTCTCTTTAATGCAGTGGAGAGAGGTTAATTTGTTAAGATTAACGGTACACAATTAAAGTTAAGATGGAACGGAAAGCGTAAAATGGGGGCGCAATGAGAGCAAGCGGGGCAAAGTGGTATCGATCACCTCTAATCAATTTTCATAATCAATTAAAAAAAAGGGCATCGGCTCAAAAGAGGGGCAGCCCTGAGATTGTGGTTGTAGGTGCAGGGCTTGCCGGGGCGGCTACTGCTTACGCTTTTGCTAAGCGGGGTTATGAGGTTTTAGTGTTAGAGGCGGCATCAGATCCTGCTACGGCAGGCTCGGGAAATCCACAGGGGATGCTCTATCTAAAGCTTTCCGCCTTTGAGACTGCGCAGAGTGAACTGCTTCTATCGGGGTTTGCTTATCTTCGCCGCTTATTAACTGAGTTAAGCGCCGAGGGAAAACTGATAAAGGGGCAGGATTGGGAGGATTGTGGAGTTCTGCAATTGGCTTACAACGACGGGGAGCGCAAACGGCAGGCAAAGTTAGCGAAAAAGTTTTCTAATGATCTGCTCTATAAAGTAACGCAGGCAGAGGCAAGCAAGTTGGCGGGGGTTGAGCTCACCAGCGGGGGGCTCTTCTTTCCAGCGGCGGGCTGGGTGGCGCCCAAGGCGTTAACGGCAGCTTTTCTCAATCACCCTAATATTGTGTTAAAAACGGGGGTGAAGGTGGAAGAGATTATCCCAGAAAAGGCTCTTAAAACTTTGGCTGAGATCGATGCTTTTGAGGCGCTATCACCTGAAGAGAGATTCAGAGAGCTCGGTTGGACGCTTCGGGGGCGAGAAGCGGGGGATGCAGAAGCATTTAGCTATCGCGCGAAGATTGTGATTTTAGCTAATGCTGAGAGGGTGATCGATTTCCCGCAACTCTCAATGTTGCCGATCCATAAAAGTCGGGGGCAGATTACGGCTATTAAACGTTCAAATCCTCTTAAAACGGTGGTGAGCGGGGAGGGCTATATTGCTCCTTCAACCTCAAATGGCAGCAGTTTTGGAGCAACTTTTCGCGTGGAAGCTCCTGATCTTGAGATAACAGAAGCTGAGCATCAAGAGAATATCGCAATGCTCTTTAAAAATTCGCCCCAACTTGCGTGCAAGATGGGATTTCAGGCTCAAGGGGAAGCGCCGGATATTATCTTTAAAAGCGCAGCTCCGTTAGAAGGGCGGGCAGCTTATCGGGCAAATGCTACAGGTTATCTTCCGGTGGTAGGAGCTATTGCGGATCATTCACTCTTTCGGGAGCGTTTTGCCCAGATAAAAAAGGATGCAAAAGTGATTCCCCCAGGAGCGGTGCCGTGGCTCTATGGGCTCTATCTCAATAGCGGGCATGGCTCCCGGGGGATGATTACCACTCCGATCTCGGGCGAGATGTTAGCTGCAGAGATATTAGGGGAGAGCCCGTTTCCCGTGAAACCTTTTGTGCGGGAGGCGCTGCATCCTAATCGTTTTTACTTTTCTGAATTGCGTTTTAATAGACCCTTAAAAAGGGGTAACGAGTAAGAAAAAGCGCCTGCTAGCGAAAGCCAGTAGGCGCTTTGAGAATTTTGAGTTAAAGATTATGAGTAACCTTTAAGGATCAATTTAGCGACTCATGCGGTAGGGAAGAAACTCCTCTAAATTATCGAGACGCTGTAGAAAAGGATTGCTCTTTAACTGGTTTTTAAGAGTATCGGTGGCGCTTGGTCCATAGGCATGCCCTGTATGAATGGTTACGTGGTGGGGGACTTCATCCACTATACGTTTAAGTGAATAAAAGAGCGCCTCGGGATCAGAACCTGTGAGATCCGCTCGCCCACAACCATCCACAAAGAGTGTATCCCCGGTGATGATATCATCAGAGAGTAAAAAGCAGATCGAGCCAGAGCTGTGGCCAGGAGTATGAATAATCTTTACCATCTCTCCAGCGAACTCTATAAAATCGCCATCCGCTAAGGGGACGGTATCTTCCGGAAGGGGGCGGAATGCGATGGGCAGATCCCCTTCGGGGAAGGAGTTGATATAGTCGATCTCTACCTCAGAGGCAAAGACCGGAATAGGGAAGTACTCCCGTAGAGGCTCAACAGCACTTACATGATCATGATGCCCATGGGTAAGCCAGATCGCTGAAGGGGTGACTCCAAGCTCTTTTACACGGTTTACAAAATATTCCGCATTCCAGGCGGGGTCGATAATGACCGCCTCCTTGGTGCGGGTATCTTCAATAATATGGCTAAAGTTTTCGTAGCGCTCATACACTTCGGAATGAATTTTGTAATGATTGGCCATTTTCTCGCTCCTAAAAAAACAGCCCCGAAGGGCTGAAAATAGATAAAAATTCTTCTTTTTAATTATAGCTGATAGTGGCGATTAATGCGCCATCTCCTTAGGCTTTTGCATCTCTTCTTGCATTTCACCCTTCATCTCGGGCTTCATGCCTTCGTGATTTCCTGGTTTTTTATGCCCGCCCATATTACCGATCGTTTTAATCACATCGGTGGCTTCTGTTTCGCCCGCACGGATCTTTTCTGCTTGCATATCGACCATCTGTGCTCGCTTAGCCACTTTTTCGGGGGGAGCAATCCAGCCAAGATAGTAGCCTGCCATCCCTAAAATAAGAAGTCCCGCCAACATGCGCACACTCTTCTTGGCAAAGAAGTGGCCAATATAGTTACCGAAAATGGCAAGGCCAAGCATCATCGGCAAGGTGCCTAAACCAAAGGCGAACATAATCGAGGCCGAAGTTAATACAGAGCCAGTACCCATCGCTACAGCTAAAGGACCATATACCGCTCCGCAGGGGAGAAAGCCCCAGATAAAGCCCACGACATAGGTTCCAAGCGCTGTTTTAATGGGGAAAAAGCGTTGAGCGAATTTCTGTAGCGGTTTCCAGACTACTTGGAAAGGCTTTTCAACCCAGGCTAAAAATTGGGGAAGTCCAAAAAGTTGTAGGGCGATAAAGATCATAATGCCCCCCGCAACGTAGCGTATCCCATATTGAATAGAGGAGATATCAGAGACCGAAGCGGCCACTAAACCCCCTACGACACCTAAAAAGGTATAGGTGGTGATGCGTCCTAAGTTGTAGAGGAATGCGGCAGGGATGCGCTTGTATGAGTTGTTGATCCCTAAAATTCCAATCACGGGGCCACACATGCCAACACAGTGGGTTTGCGTTGCAAATCCGATTAAAAATGCCCCTGAAATTAGGGCTAGAAACTCAGTCATTTCTCTTCTTCTCCTATTTAAAAATTGCCCCGAAAGGGCGTAGTCTTAAAAATATTGATTAAACATCGTCATTTTCAATAAAACGGAAGAGCTCTTCCGCTGGGTAAATCCTTTTATTAAGCCCCCCCCCTCTTTTACAATCTTAAGGGGGATAGGTAACTATATTGCTGAATCTCCTTTGCCTAAAATTTCTGCTATTTTCTCCGTATCTTTACGGAATTAGGACAACAGAGCCGATCACCTCTCGGTTATTAAGGGCGGTATGCGCCTTGCCCACCTCTTCAAGTGGGAATTGTTGCTGTAAAGAGAGTTTAATTTTGCCACTATTGAGCGCTTGCAGCCAGCGTTCCATAACTAGGGTATAGCGCTCAGGGGTGGCGGTATAGCTGTTGAGATTAGGGCGCGTTAAAAAGAGTGCGCCTTTTTCTAATAAGGTAAGGGGGGAGACCTCAGGAGGAGCGCCCGAAGCGTTACCGTAGCTGACCATCATTCCTAAGGGTTTTAGTGAATCGAGAGAGCCCATAAAGGTCTCTTTTCCAACCCCGTCATACACAACATCGACCCCTTGAGGCGCAAAATCACGCACTTTTTGGGCAAAATCTTCTCTGTTGTAATTGATCACTAAATCAGCCCCGAGAGCCTCTACCACTCTAGCTTTTTCATCATTTCCAACGGTGGTGATCACTGTTGCGCCAAGAGCCTTGGCCCATTGAATTAATATCTGCCCCACGCCGCCTGCACCCGCATGAATAAGGGCGGTATGCTCAGGTTTTAGTGGAAAGGTATCAAATAGAAGATAGCTTGCCGTTCCCCCACGAAGGAGAGAGGAGGCGGCTTCCTCAAAGGAGATCTTCTCCGGAATTTTAATAAGACGCTCTGTTGTCATATTGCGATGGGAGGCATAAGCCCCCATTACTCCGGCATAGACTACCCGATCGCCAACTTTTAAATGGGAGATCTCACTGCCCACAGCCGTTACAACGCCAGCACCCTCTTGGCCGATCACTAATGGGGTATCGAGCTTATAGAGCCCATCTCGATGATAGATATCGATAAAGTTTAGCCCGATCGCTCTTTGCTCTAAGGTGACCTCATGGGCCTTGGGTGCAGGAAGGGTGAGTGCTTCTTTAACAAGATTAGAGATATCGCCCTGTTTTTTTAATGTGATTTGGTATGCCATAGTTCCTTTCTCCTCCGAAAATATTCCATTCTTGATGTGGAATTTATGATTTAAAAACCGCTATTTTGGAGGATATGATAAGCCATTTAAGCTCCGCTTTATACTCTTTTCCCCCATTTTTGCGCAATTTACATCATACGCTTTAAAGAGAGATTCAAGAGAGCTCGAAGCTGACTTTAAATGGGATCAAAAGAGGGAAGAAAAACGCTCTTCGTCTATTGTCTGTAAAGAGTTGTCAGCTATTATGCGCAGCTTTTATCACTTAGGGGGTGATAAGTATCAAAGAAAGGAGCAAAGCTTCGCTGTGTGTAAAATGGGCTAAAGAAAGCGCTTAAGGGGGGAGGAAAATATCGAAAGCCTTGCCTAATTTGCCTTGGGATAGGGTAGAATAGAGAAGGATTTTGATCGCTATGGGCACGTTTGCCTCTTTTTTGCTTTTAGTCTTTAAAAAAGCGGGGGCGAAAATTGTGAGCAGGAGCGATCTAACAGATGTTATAAAAAAACAACGGATAAAATTAACAAAGCAGTGCAGGGTAGTAAGCTGCTCTGCCCCATAACGTTTACGGTAAAGGAATAAGGTTAGCATGTCAGGACAATTTATCTACACGATGAATCGTGTGAGTAAGGTCGTACCGCCCAATCGCGAGATCTTAAAAGATATCTCTATCTCATTTTTCCCAGGGGCGAAGATCGGGGTATTGGGTTTAAATGGTGCAGGTAAATCTACACTTTTGCGCATTATGGCGGGGGTGGATACCAATATCCAAGGGGAAGCCCGTGTTCAGCCGGGTACAAAAATTGGGTATTTAGAGCAAGAGCCTCAATTAAATGAGGAGCTTGATGTGCGTGGCAACTTAGAGGAGGCGCTTGGTCCTATTAAAGAGGCGCAAGCAGAGCTCGATAAAGTTTATGCCGCATATGCAGAGCCCGATGCAGATTTTGACGCTTTAGCTACACGCCAGGCAGAGCTTGAGGCGATTTTAGCCAGTACCGATGGCCATAACTTAGATCGTCAACTTGAGATCGCTGCCGATGCGCTTCGTTTACCGCCGATGGATCGGGATGTGGTGACACTCTCCGGGGGTGAAAAGCGTCGTGTTGCGCTCTGTAAGTTACTGCTCTCAAAGCCCGATATGCTCCTTTTAGATGAGCCGACCAACCACTTAGATGCAGAATCGGTCGCGTGGCTAGAGCGCTTCTTGCACGATTACCCCGGAACGGTTGTTGCTGTAACGCATGACCGTTACTTCTTAGATAATGTGGCGGGCTGGATTTTAGAGCTCGACCGTGGGCATGGTATCCCTTGGGAAGGTAACTACTCTAGCTGGCTTGAACAGAAAGATAAGCGTTTAGCACAAGAGGCGCGTCAAGAGGAGTCTCGTGCAAAAGCTATTAAAAAGGAGCTTGAGTGGGTTCGCCAAGGGGTTAAGGGGCGTCAAACAAAATCGAAAGCGCGTCTTGCCCGATTTGAGGAGCTTGAGAGTCAAGAGTTCCAGAAACGTAATGAGACTATGGAGATCTATATTCCTCCCGGTCCTCGTTTAGGAGATTTAGTGATTGAGGCAGAAGGCGTTGCGAAAGCTTTTGGCGATAAACTCCTCTATGAAGATTTAAGCTTCAATCTGCCTAAAGGGGGAATTGTTGGGGTGATTGGTCCAAATGGTGCGGGTAAATCGACCCTCTTTAAACTCATGACAGGTCAGCTCGAGCCTGATGCGGGTACTTTCCGTGTGGGTGAGTCTGTAAAATTGGCGTATGTGGATCAAAGCCGCGATTCTCTCGACCCTAATAAAACAGTGTGGGAAGAGATCTCTGATGGGCAAGATATTATCCGGGTAGGAAGCTTTGAGACTCCTTCACGGGCTTACTGTGGCCGTTTTAACTTTAAGGGATCAGATCAGCAGAAATTGGTGAAAGATCTCTCTGGAGGGGAGCGAAATCGTGTCCATTTAGCGAAGGTGTTACGCTCGGGCGGCAACGTGATTCTGCTTGACGAACCGACAAACGATCTTGATGTAGAGACACTTCGGGCGCTTGAAGATGCGATTTTAGCCTTTGCTGGTTGTGTGGTGGTGATCTCCCATGACCGCTGGTTCTTAGACCGAATCGCAACCCACATATTAGCTTTTGAAGGGAATTCTCATGTAGAATGGTTCGAAGGTAACTATGAGGAGTATGAGGCCGATCGCCGTCGCCGTTTAGGGGATGATGCAGATCGCCCGCAACGTATTAAATACAAGCCGATTTCCCGCTAGTGGATCGAAAGGAGCGCATTATGGCACTTGAAACAAAAAAGGTAGAAGTTAAAGAGCAGGATTTACCGATCTGTTGTCCTCCGGAAGATGTGGAAGCTTGGGGCTTTCATCCACGGGTATTCCTCACACCAGGGGAAGATGGAAAGGTGACTTGCCCTTACTGCAGCATTGAGTACACGTTAGTTAAATAAGATGAAGATATTAGCGTTAGATGCTTCTACAGAAGCCTGTTCTGCGGCGGTATATGTTAATGGTGAGATTGTTGAAAGGCTCACTATTGCCCCGCGAAAGCATATCGAGATCTTAATGCCGATGATCAAAGAGGTGATGGCAGAATCTGAGCTGGAGTTTTCTGATCTTAATGGCTTAGCCTTTTCTGCAGGTCCGGGAAGTTTTGCCGGCTTGCGGATAGCTTGCGGTTTTGCACAAGGATTAGGAAGTGGCTTGGATCTTCCCATTGTTCCGGTCTCAACCCTTGCTACGCTTGCGCTCCCGGTACTCGAGGAGCATCCTGAGGCGAAAGTGATGCCGATGATGGATGCTAAGATGCAGGAGGTCTATTGGGGGCTCTATGCGTTAGATGAAGAGGGGGAACTCAAGATTTTAGAGGGCGACCAGGTCTCTTCGCTCGATGCGCTCTATGAGCAGTATGAGGGCAAAGGTGAGGGCATCATCGGCGTGGGCGATGGTTGGTTGCTGGATGAGGAGTCGGCAGCCATTATCGGTGTCGATCAGGTGGCGGATAAGAAACATCCTCGGGCTGGGGAGGTTGCGCTACTGGCTATTGATGATCTTGAAAAGGGTTTAGGGCTCTATGCTGATCAGGTTTCGCCCATCTATCTTCGCCATAATGTGGCCTTAACGCTTGAGGAGCAGGCAGCGCTGAGAGCGGCTAAAAATTAAGAGGCGATTTTTAGATTATTAAATTTACAATTAAGCTCTAAAGCGTGATTGGAAACGATCTAAAAGAGAAAGCCCCACATTCTTTAAGAGTGTGGGGCTTTTTGTGAGCAGTTTAAATAGCTCGTTGTTTGTTTTTGTTATAGAGGGTTGAGCTCTATTTGCCAAGCTTCTCTTTAATAAAATTAAGAATCTCGTCAGCATCGACCATGGTGGATTCGCTATCTTGGCGACCTTTATACTCCACCTCGTTATTTTTAAGGCTGCGATCTCCAATCACTACTCGATGGGGAATACCGATCAACTCATGATCGCTAAAGGCTTCTCCAGGTCGAATATTACGATCTTCTAAGAGAACATCAATGCCCAGCGCTTTAAGTTCTGTATAGAGTTTATCAGCCGCTTCCCGTACAGCTTCCGATTTGCCATAATTCATCGGAATAATAGAGAGGGTGAAGGGGGCAATCGCTTCGGGCCAGATGATGCCAGCTTCATCATTTTGCTGCTCGATAGCTGCGGCAACAATGCGGGTAACCCCAATGCCGTAACAGCCCATCTGCATAATTGTCGCTTTTCCATTTTGATCAAGTACTGTGGCATTCATCGCTTTAGAGTAACGGTCGCCGAGCTGGAAGATATGACCCACTTCAATACCGCGGGCAAGGGCGATTTTCCCTTTACCACAGGGGGAAGGATCTCCTTCTTGAATCTCCCGGAGATCGAGCACTTCGGGTTCCTCTAAATCACGGCCAATATTCACGCCGATATAGTGGAATCCAGGCTCATTAGCTCCACAACTAAAGTTGCTCATAAGTGCAGCTTGCCGGTCAAAAACCACTGGAATTGAGAGCCCTACAGGGCCGATAGATCCAGGTGTGGTGTTGAGTGTCTCCTCAATCTCTGCGTCGGAAGCGAAGATTAAGGGGGTCGCAAAGAGCCCTGAGTTTTCTGCTTTAACCTCGTTTAACTCATGGTCACCCCGTAAGCAGACTGCAATTAACTCCCCCTCCTTCTTCCCATGGAGAATAAGCGTCTTAAGATGCATCTCGGGAGGAGAGTTAAGGAATTTTGCTAAATCTTCAATAGAGGTCACTCCGGGAGTCTCAATTTTCTTAAGGGGCTGTGTAGCTTCCCCGCGAGTCCCAACAGCAATCGCCTCTGCAGCTTCAACGTTCGCGGCATAATCTGATTCTGTGGAGTAAGCGATCGCATCTTCTCCTGCTTGTGTAATAACATGGAACTCCTGTGATTTAGAGCCCCCAATAGCGCCAGAATCGGCAAATACCGCGCGATACTCCAATTTTAAACGATCGAGAACATTAGAGTAGGCGGTATACATTTTGTTATAGGTCTCATCGAGCGACTCAGCATCGATATGGAAAGAGTAGGCATCTTTCATTAAAAATTCCCGAGAGCGCATTACGCCAAAGCGGGGGCGAATTTCATCACGGAATTTCCACTGAATCTGATAGAGATTGATCGGTAATTGACGATAGCTTTTGAGCTCAGTGCGGGCAAAATCGGTAATGACCTCTTCGTGAGTGGGGCCTAGGCAGTAGTCGCGGTTGTGGCGATCCTTAAAACGTAGAAGTTCTGGGCCAAATTGCTCCCAGCGACCAGATTCCTCCCAGAGTTCAGCCGGTTGAGCTGAAGGCATAAGCATCTCTAAAGCCCCCGCTCTATCCATCTCTTCACGAACGATATTCTCTGTCTTTTTTAATACCCGAAGGCCGAGAGGGCTCCAGGAGTAAATACCGGAAGTTACGCGCTTAATTAGACCTGCGCGAAGCATTAATTGATGGGATTTGATCTCTGCATCATTGGGAGTATCCCGTAAGGTAGAAATTAAGAATTGGGTTGTTTTCATAATGAAATTATACCGTTAAATGTTAAGGATATTGGCTCTTTTAAAACTAAAACTCTATTTTAATGGCTCAGTGTTGGCTCAATATAGGTTGCAATATTCTTTATGCTCTCTTTGAACGTCATTTTATCTATATTGACTTCAGAGAGCTGTGCGATATCTGCTTTTAAGAGTTTTAATTTTAAAGAGTTATTGCAGATAGTCGATAGCAAGTTTCGCCCAAATAGCGCCACCTACCAGAATATTGTCATCGTTAAAATCATACTCTGCAGTATGCAGCCCGACAAATTCTTCATCTCGATCATTGCCAATATAGAAATATGCCCCCGGCTTTTCGTGGAGCATAAAGCCAAAATCCTCGGCGCCCATGGAGGGGACTTTATCGTGGCGAATATATTCTGGTTTTATGATCGACTGAATGGTTTCGGTGGCGAGCATTGTCTCTTTGTCGTGGTTGATGGTGGGAATGTAACCATCTGTTAAGGTGACGGTTGCGGTAGCGCCATAACTTTCGGCAATGCCTGTGGCAATCGCTTCAATTCGGTTTTTTGCCGTGGCGAGAACATCGAGGTCAAAATAGCGGAGCGTCCCCTTCATGGTCACTTTATCAGGGATGACGTTGTTAGCTGAGCCGCCATTGATCGCACCAATCGTAATCACAGCCGAATCGAGCCCGGAGATATTGCGCGCTACAATCGATTGCAGACTAACAACGATCTGGGAGGCGACTAAAACGCTATCAACAGTTTGATAGGGATGAGCCGCATGACCGCCAGGGGAGTGCACGGTGATATCGATAGCACAAGTCCCCGCCATCTGCGGGCCTGGTTTAATCAGTACCTCGCCTTGAGGTGCTCCGGGAAAGTTATGAATCGCAAAGACATTATCTACAGGATATTTCTCAAATAGACCATCTTCAATCATTCTTCGGGCGCCGGCAGTATCCTCCTCGTCGGGCTGGAAGATTAGCACAACAGTGCCATTAAATTGAGCCTCTAATGCAAGGTATTTTGCAGCAAGTAGAAGCATTGTAGTATGGCCGTCGTGACCACAAGCATGCATCACACCCGGGTTTTGAGAGGCGTAAGAGGTCTCATTGGCCTCGGTGATGGGCAGGGCATCAATATCTGCTCGCAACCCGATAGATTTTGCTTCGGGCGTAGAGCCTTTTTTAATGACCCCGATCACACCTGTAGTAGAAATTCTTTCTGTCTCAATACCCCAAGATTGAAGGAGGGACTCAATAAGCTCTGCCGTTTTAAATTCCTCTCTAGAGAGTTCTGGCATGGAGTGAAGTTTTTGTCTTAAAAGACGAAATTCGGGCTCACTTTTTGCTAAAGATTTGATAAATTGAGTATCAGGATTGAGGAAGAATTTAGTTGGCATCGTGCTTCTCAGTTGTTAGATTAATTGACAATTAGACTTTAACTTTACTATTTAATCAATTAGTATATGGCAGTTAGCATACTTTATCACTAGGTATGCCGCAAAGGTTTATTTGCGAGGTTTAGGGGTAAAACTCGCACATAAATAATCATCATAAAATTAGAGCCTTGGAGGAAATATTAGGTATGATGGAATATCTTCCTATTGCGGTCTTTGTGGGGTTCAGCATCATCTTCGCTGGCATCCTCGTAGTCCTCGGATACTTTCTTAGCCCTAGTAAGCCTAACGCTGAAAAGCTATCTCCTTATGAGAGCGGATTTGAAGCATTTGAAGATGCTCGCATGAAGTTTGATGTCCGCTTCTATCTTGTTGCAATTCTCTTTATTGTTTTCGATCTTGAATTAATCTTCCTCATACCTTGGGCAACCTCCTTAAAAATGATCGGCTTACCCGGAATTTTAGCGGCGGTGCTGTTCCTTGTTTTATTAACCGTTGGCTTTGCATATGAGTGGAAGAAAGGGGCATTAGAATGGGATTAGAAGGTAGATTAGAAGAGGGTTTTGTAACCACCACGCTCGACTCGGCAATCAATTGGGCGCGAACCGGTTCGCTCTGGCCTGTAACGTTTGGATTAGCGTGCTGTGCTTTAGAGATGATGCATATGGGGGCAGCCCGCTATGACTTAGACCGTTTCGGAGGAGCAGTATTCCGAGCCTCCCCGCGGCAGTCTGACCTGATGATCATCGCTGGAACGCTCACCAATAAAATGGCAGTGCCGTTGCGCAAAGTATACGACCAGATGCCAGAGCCGAAATGGGTGATTTCCATGGGGTCATGCGCAAATGGGGGAGGCTACTATCACTACTCCTATTCTGTGGTTCGAGGCTCTGATCGTGTTGTTCCTGTTGATGTCTATGTTCCCGGTTGTCCACCTACTGCAGAGGCTCTTATGTATGGGATCTTTAGATTGCACGATAAGATCAAACGCACCAGCACCATTGCGAGATTAGGGTAAATAGTTATGTCTATGTATATTCGAAATCCAAAAGAACTCCTCTCATCGCTCGAAGGTATTCTCGGCGATAAAATCCTCCAGTCTCTCTTAGCTTATGATGAGCTAACGATCACGATCGCTCCCAATGATCTCCACTCCACCATGAAAACTCTTCGTGAGCATCCCGAACTTAAATTTGAACAGGTTACCGATATCACCGCGGTAGACTATGCTGCTTATGGCATGGCAGAGTGGGATGTGGAAGCTTCAAATAGCGGATTTAGTCGCGGGGCGCTGCCAAACTCGGTAGGAAGAGCGGGCGATAAGCTCGAGGCGACGATGCACAATAAAGGAATGGCGGAGCGTTTTGCAGTGGTGTATCACCTCCTCTCTTTCGCTTTTAATGCGCGTTTGCGTGTGAAGTGTTATGTCGATGGAGAGCGGGAAGGAGTGATCCCGATGGTGGATTCTGTGGTGGATATTTGGAATGGAGCGAACTGGTATGAGCGTGAAGTTTTTGACATGTTCGGCATCGGTTTTAGAAATCATCCTGATCTGCGCAGAATTTTAACGGATTATGGTTTTATCGGTCACCCGTTACGAAAAGATTTCCCACTAACGGGGAATGTTGAGGTGATCTACGATGAGGAGCTTCGCCGGGTTGTGTATCAGCCTGTTACGATCGAATCGCGTGTGAATATTCCAAAAATGATTCGTAAGGGGAAGTAGAGAGAGATGGCAACAAATATTGAAAACTACACACTAAACTTTGGTCCGCAACATCCGGCTGCGCATGGTGTTATGCGTATGATCCTTGAGCTTCAGGGGGAGACGGTTGAGCGGGCGGATGTGCATATCGGACTTCTCCATCGGGGCACAGAAAAGCTTATGGAAGCCAAACCATATACCCAATCGATTGGTTATATGGATCGTTTGGATTACTGCTCCTGCTTAAATAACGAACATGCATTTGTGCTGGCTGTGGAGAAGTTGCTAGGGATTGAAGTACCCATTCGTGCGCAATATATCCGAGTGCTTCTCGATGAGGCGACCCGCATCATGAACCACCTAATGTGGCTCGGCGCACACGGGCACGACTTAGGAGCTATGGCGATGCTTCTCTACTGCTTCCGTGACCGTGAAGAGCTTTATGACGTACAAGAAGCCATTACGGGGGCGCGAGTTCATCCTTTCTACTATCGTGTGGGTGGGGTGGCGAAAGAGCTTCCTAAGCAGATGCCACAATATCAGCCGAGTAAATTCCGCTCGAAGAAGAAGCTTGAGCGTATTAATGCTGCTCGCCAAGGGGATGTATTAGATTTCTTAGAAGATTTTTGTGATCGCTTCGTCAATGAGAATATGGTGGAGTATCGCGATCTTCTTGTGGGTAACCGCATCTGGAAGCAACGTGTAGTGGGGATTGGCGTTGTTTCTGCTGAGCGAGCATTAGAGCTTGGTTTTTCAGGTCCTATGTTACGGGGCTCTGGTGTTGAGTGGGATCTTCGTAAGACGCAACCCTATTCCGTATATGATCAGCTTGAGTTTGATGTTCCGGTAGGTACGAATGGGGATTGTTACGATCGGTTCCTTGTGCGTTTAGAGGAGATGGTCCAATCAGCCCGTATTATGAAGCAGTGTATCGCTTGGCTTCGAGAGAATGATGGGCCGATTATGGCAGAGGATAGCCGGGTGACGATTCCTAAGCGTGCAGATGTAAAAGAGGATATGGAAGCGCTTATCCAGCAATTTAAGGTCTTTACAGAGGGCTTTTGTGTTCCCGAAGGGGAGGCTTATGCCGCTGTGGAGCATCCGAAGGGTGAATTTGGTGTTTATCTTGTATCAGATGGAGCGAATAAGCCATATCGTGTGAAGCTCCGTGCACCAGGATTTGCCCATATCGCTGCAACCCAAGAGATGTCCAAAGGTCATATGTTATCGGACCTTGTGGCTATTTTAGGAACGCAGGATATGGTTTTCGGGGATATTGACCGCTAAATTTTAAGAATAAAACGATTGTTGAGTAGCTAAGATGAAAGAGAAAGAAAGTATTTTAAGTAGTCGCGCAAGAGCAGAGATTGATCGCTGGCTAGCCCGTTTCCCGGAAGATAGAAAGCAATCGGCTTTGATCGCTGCCTTAAGAGAAGTGCAGCACGATAATGAAGGGTATTTAACCGTAGAGCTAATGGACGCTATTGCGGATTACCTCTCTTTGCCTCCTATTGCGGTCTATGAGGTGGCATCCTTCTACTCTAACTTTGAAACAAAGCCCTGTGGGCGCAATGCGCTGCTTATCTGCACTAATATCTCTTGTATGTTGCGGGGAGGGGAGGAGCTTTTAGCTCATGTGGAGGAGCGCTTAGGTATTAAGGCGGGAGAATCTACTCCAGATGGCATCTTCTCTTTAAAGAAAGAGGATGAGTGTATCGCCGCTTGTACTGCCGCACCAGCAGCATTGATTAATCATGAATACCACGAGAATCTCACCATCGAAAAGCTCGATGCGATTCTCGATAGTATTGAAGCGAAAGAAAAAGAGGCAAACTAAATGGTTAGAAATGAAGTTTGTTATTTCACCTTAGGGCACGATGAGCCATGGTCGCTTAAGACCTATGAGAGCTTAGGGGGCTATGAGGGATGGAGAAAGATTCTTCGAGGGGAGCTCAGCAAAGACGAGGTGATCGAGATGGTGAAAGCCTCCGAGCTTCGTGGTCGAGGGGGCGCAGGGTTCCCAACGGGTGTGAAGTGGAGCTTTATGCCTAAAAATGAAGATGGCACAAGCTACCTTGTCTGTAATTCGGATGAATCAGAGCCCGGCACCTGTAAAGATAGAGATATTTTGCGTTATAACCCCCACGCTCTTGTGGAAGGAATGGCCATTGCTGCTTACGCTATTGGCGCTAAAGTCGGTTATAACTATATGCGTGGCGAATTTAGTGGAGAGCCTTTTCATCGCTTTGAGGCGGCTGTACAAGAGGCGCGCGATGCGGGGCTCTTAGGAGAGAATATTCAAGGCTCTGGTATCTCTGTAGAACTTTATGGAGCTTTAGGGGCGGGCGCTTATATTTGTGGTGAAGAGACTGCGCTTTTGGAGTCGCTTGAAGGTAAAAAGGGGCAGCCACGCTTCAAACCCCCTTTCCCTGCGGCAGTGGGGCTTTATGGTAAACCAACCACCATTAATAACTGTGAATCGCTTGCTTCAGTAGGGCGCATTATTCGTAACGGCTCTGAATGGTTTCAAAATCATGGGATTCCTGGAGCTGGCGGGCAAAAGATCTTCTCTGTTTCGGGGCACGTAGCCAAGCCCGGTAACTATGAGATTCCGATGGGCACGCCATTTAAGGACCTTTTAGAGCTTGCTGGGGGAATCTGGAAAGGGCGCAAAATTAAAGCGGTGATTCCGGGAGGCTCTTCTGTACCGGTTGTACCCGGTGATGTCATGATGCGCACAAATATGGATTATGACTCTATTGCGAAAGAGGCAGGTTCGATGATGGGATCGGGCGCTGTTATCGTGATGGATGAGACCACCGACATGGTAAAAGCGCTAAAGACTCTCTCAAGCTTCTACTTTAGTGAATCCTGCGGGCAATGTACGCCTTGCCGTGAAGGAACAGGCTGGATCTACCGTATTGTTAGCCGAATTTTAGATGGTGAAGGTAAGCCAGAGGATCTTGAGCGTTTAGTACATGTCTCAAAAAATATTGAAGGGCGCACAATCTGTGCACTTGGGGATGCGGCTGCAGCTCCAGTTTTAAGCTTTATTAAACATTTCCCAGAAGAGTTCAAATACTATATTGAGCATGGGAGAAGTATGGTTGAGGGAGCAAATAATGACTAATGAAAATCTGCTCACTATCGAAATTGATGGCAAGAAAATAGAAGCGCCAGCAGGCTCGATGCTCATTGAAGTTGCAGATCGAGAAGGAATTACGATCCCTCGTTTCTGCTATCACGATAAACTATCGATTGCTGCGAGCTGCCGCATGTGTTTAGTGGATGTGGAGCGTATGCCGAAACCTGCGCCTGCATGTGCAACGCCCATTATGGATGGAATGGTAGTGCGTACCCGAAGCGAGAAAGCGCGAGAAGCACAAAAAGCGGTGATGGAGTTTCTCCTTATTAATCACCCTTTAGATTGTCCGATCTGTGATCAGGGTGGCGAGTGTGAATTGCAAGATTATTCGGCAGAATATGGGCAAAATAATTCTCTCTTTATTGAAGAGAAACGCCATGTTGAGAAGATCGATATCGGTCCCTTAGTTGAAACCTTTATGAATCGCTGTATCCAATGTACACGTTGCGTGCGTTATGGTGATGAGATTGCAGGTTTACGTGAACTGGGCGGGGTTGATCGTGGCGATCGTTTAGAGATTACGACCTATATTGAACACTCCTTAACTTCAGAAGTTTCGGGGAATATTATCGATATCTGCCCTGTTGGCGCGTTAACGGCAAAGCCCTCTAAATATAAGGCTCGCCCATGGGAGTATGTGAATCATGCTTCTGTTAGCGTACATGATGGGTTAGGAACAAATACCGAAATACATACCCTTCGGGGGCGTGTGGAGCGGGTAGCTGCACGTAGAAATGACGCTATTAATGAGGCGTGGATCTCCGACCGAGACCGCTTTAGTTACGAGGCTCTCCATGCCGATGATCGAGCGACAATACCACTGATTGATGATGGTGAAGGAAATCTCGAAAAAACCTCTTGGGAGTCTGCTCTAACTGCAACGACGCTTCTGCTTGAAGGTGCTTTAGAGAAGTATGGTGCAGATAAAATTGGTGTTTTAGTCTCTCCTTTAGCAACGCTCGAGGAGATGCAGCTAACAAAAAAATTGAGCGAAGGCTTAGGTATCCATAATATCGATTATCGATTTAATCAGAGAGATTTTAGTGGCGATAAAGATGAGCCGCTCTTCCGTGGTCTAGGGCTTAAGATTCCAGAAGTGAATCAGTTAGATTCGATCTTTCTTGTAGGTGCTGATCCCCGCATGGAAGTGCCGGTATTGGCGATCCGTTTACGGGATGCGGTAAAGAGAGGGGCTAAAGTCTCCTTGCTCGGTACTTACAATGCTGACCAGCTCCATGAGATGGAGAATGTAATTGTCGCGCATCCTTATGATTGGGTAGCAGAATTAGCGACAACCTTAAAAGCTGTAGCAGCAGAAAAGGGAGTTACCCCCAGTGGCGCATTAAGTAGACTGCTTGAAGATGCGAACGATTCTGAGGTCGCGAACAATGTAGCGAAGCAACTGCTTTCAGGCGAAAAGGGTTGGGTCGTCTTAGGTCGGGAAGCGATTGCGCATCCTAACTTTGGAGCGATTCGGGCCTTAGCGAAGGAGATTGCAGAGATCACCGGCGCAAGCTTTGGTTATTTTACAGAGGGAGCAAATAGTTCCGGAGCTGAATTAACCGGACTAGGCGCTAAGGCTGCAGGCTTTAATCTTTCTGAGATGTTAGAGAGCGACCTTAAAGCCTTAGTGCTAGTTGGTGCCATTGAGGAAGCCGATTTTGCGGAGCGCAGCGCTTTTAAAGAGATGGTGGAAAAAGCAGAGGCTGTGATTGCGATCACTCCATTTGCAAGTGATGCCCTTAAATCGATGGCCAATGTCATCCTTCCCGGAGCTGCTTGGGGAGAGACCTCAGGAAGCTTTATGAGTCTTGAGGGTAATGTGCAGACGCTTCAATCTGCAAGCCTTCCTGTAGGGGAAGCGCGTCCTATTTGGAAGATTCTCCGAGTTTTAGGAAACTACTTTAAGCTCGAGGGCTTTGAGCAAGTAAGCTCAAGCGATCTTCTTGAGGAGTGGATGGCTCAATTTGGCGAGCAGATCGATAAGGCGACCAATTTTGTTGAGACAACTTCGGCAACTTATCAAGCTGAAAAGCGAGAGGGATTAACCGCTATTCCGGTGACTTCTATCTACTCTGTTAACGCTTATACTCGCCGGGCTACAGCGCTACAGAAAACACCTTTAGCCGCAAAATCTCGCATTGCCTTTAATAATCAAGCAGAAGAGGCCACAGGTATGCAAAACTTCTCTGCAGAGGCAGGTTTTAGATCGAGAGTATCTGAAAAGGTTGCGGCAGGTTGTGTGCGTATTCCCACTGAGTATGCTGGGGCGACACAATTTTATAAAACTCTAGGGGAGGCTAAGTAAATGGATATGATTATGGCGATTATTCACTATCCTTTAGTTTGGTCTTTGCTAAAAACATTGGCGATTATCTTGCCGATGGTTATTGCTGTTGCATATTTAACATTAGCAGAGCGTAAAATTTTAGGATATATGCATATCCGCTTAGGCCCAAATCAGGTTGGCCCATGGGGATTGCTTCAGCCTTTTGCGGATCTTATTAAGATGATCTTCAAAGAGTGGGTGATCCCTTCGGCAGCGAACAAAGCAATGTTTGTTATTGCTCCCTTTATTGCGGTCACAACCTCTTTTGCCGCTTGGGCGGTGATCCCCTTTGGGGAGGGGTTAGTGGGCTCAGCGATGGACTCAAGCCTTCTTTATATTTTAGCGATGACTTCGTTAGGGATCTACGCATCGCTTTTAGGGGGCTGGGGATCTAACTCTAAATTTGCGATCTTTGGAGCTGTGCGAAGTGCAGCGCAAGTGGTCTCTTATGAGCTGGCTATGGGTTTTGCTTTAATTACAGTGGTGATGATCGCAGGTAGCTTAAATCTCACCGATATTGTTAAAGCGCAATCGGGCTCTTTAGGGTTAATAAACTGGTATTTTATTCCCCTCTTTCCGATGGCAGTGATCTACTTTATCGCAGGATTAGCAGAGCTTAATCGTGCACCCTTTGCTGTTGTAGAGGGGGAGTCGGAGATCATTGCAGGATTCTTTACTGAATACTCCGGAACAGGATTTGCAAGCTTCTACCTAGCGGAATATGCCAATATGATCTTAATGTCCGCACTTATTACGCTTCTCTTTTTTGGAGGTTGGCTATCCCCTCTATCGGGCGTGGCGGTGATCGAAAATATCCCACTTCTCTCCTTTTTAGCGAGCGATGGGATCTATTGGATGTTCCTCAAAATGGCGTTTTTCCTCTTTGCAATTATTTGGGTAAGAGCCACATTCCCAGGTTATCGTTATGACCAAATTATGCGTTTAGGTTGGAAGTTCTTTATTCCGATTGCGCTTATTTGGATTGCCGTTGTTCTGGTGATGTATGGCATCGGCTTAAAACCTTGGTTCTAGAGAAATAGGGTAGGGATTATTAATGTTTAAATATTTAAAATCACTTTACGACACGTTCACTCTAAAAGAGTTGCGTAAAGGTTTAGGGATCACCTGGCGCTATCTCTGGAGACCGAAGTTTACCGTCTCTTATCCAGAAGAAAAGACGCCGCAGTCCAATCGTTTTCGAGGCTTACATGCCCTTCGTCGTTATCCTAATGGTGAAGAGCGATGTATCGCTTGTAAACTTTGTGAGGCAGTCTGCCCTGCATTAGCTATTACAATTGATACTGAGGAGCGGGATGATGGGACACGCCGTACAACACGATACGATATTGATCTCTTTAAATGTATTTTCTGTGGCCTTTGTGAGCAAGCATGCCCAGTCGATTCCATTGTGTTAACTCGTGTATTTGAGTATCACATGGAGGAGAAGGGGGACAATATTGTCACTAAAGAGACTCTTCTTGCGATCGGTGATAAGTATGAAGTGCAGATCGCAGCGGATCGTGCTCTAGACTCAAATTCATACTAAGGAGATAGAGATGTTATTTAAGATACTTTTTTATATTTTTGCGCTGATTACGGTCTATTCTGCAATCCGTGTCATTGCAGCAAAAAATACAATGACCTCTGTTCTCCATCTGGTTTTAGTCTTTGTTACGGTGAGCTGTAGCTGGATGTTGCTTCAGGCAGAGTTTCTCGCGCTATCATTGATTATTATCTATTGTGGCGCGGTGATGGTCTTCTTCCTCTTTGCAGTGATGATGCTCGATATTCCGCACGATATGTTAAGAGAGGGATTTGTAAAATATCTGCCGATTGCTCTTTTAGTTGTAGCGGTGATTGTAGCGGAGATCTTAATCGTAGTGCTTGGGGGCGATAGTTTAATTGCTTCTAAATATGAGCTTGCAACAGGGGTGGAAACATTGCGAGCAGGCAGTGATTTAACGAACGCACAAGAGCTAGGTGTATTGCTCTATACAGAGTATATCTATGCATTTGAAGCAACGGCACTTATCTTACTTGTTGCCATGATCGCTGCAATCGCATTAACGCGTCGTATTGGGCCACTTCGCAGGCTGGATGTTCCTGTATCGAAACAGATTAAGGTGGATCCAAAAGATCGAGTGCGTGTTGTACAGATGGCATCTGCGGTAGTTGCGCCGACGCCAGAACAAGAAGAGGCAGAGGCCGAAAAAGTGGATGAGGGGGAGAAATAGAGATGAATTTAGTCATTAGCGATTATGTCATTCTATCAACGATACTCTTTGGCATTAGTGCAGCGGGGATCTTTATCAATCGCCGGAACTTAATTGTTCTGTTGATGTGTATAGAGCTCATGCTTCTATCAAGCAGTATCCTATTTGTGGCATTTTCTCAGTTTTCAGCCGATCTACATGGTCAGATCTTTGTCTTCTTCACGCTAGCAGTAGCAGCGGCAGAAGCGGCTATCGGGCTTGCGATTTTAGTACTTGTCTTTAAGAATCGCGGCGATATTAATGTTGATGAAATTAACGAGTTAAGAGGCTAACAATGGAATTAAAAAGCATATATCTTTTAATTGTCTTATTGCCTCTTTTTGGCTCGATGATCGCTGGGCTCTTCTGCCGGGTGATCCCTCAAAAAGTGGCACATAGCGTCACAATTCTTTTTGTTGGTGTTGCGGCGGCGCTCTCTCTTTATGTGTTATCGCAACATGTGAATGGCTATGCTCCGATCTTTGATGAGAATATCTATACCTGGATGGATGTAGGCGGCATTAGTGTTGGGGTTGGCTTTTTAGTCGATAACCTCACCGCAATGATGATGGTGGTGATTACTTCCGTTTCTTTAATGGTTCATATCTATTCCATCGGCTATATGAAGGGTGATCCTGGCTACAATCGCTTCTTTAGCTATATCTCGCTCTTTACCTTTTCGATGTTGATGCTCGTGATGTCTAATAACTTCATGCAGCTCTTCTTCGGCTGGGAGGCAGTAGGTTTAGTCTCTTATCTCTTGATCGGTTTCTGGTTTAAAAAACCTACGGCTACTTACGCGAATATGAAGGCGTTCTTAGTAAACCGGGTGGGGGACTTTGGATTCTTAGTAGGGATTGCATGTGTTGTCTTTATGACCAACTCTTTAACCTACTCCGGCGCATTTGCAGAGCTTGAGAATGCTGCGGGCACTCTCTCCTTTTTAGGTAGTGAGTGGAATATCATGACCTTTGCTGCCGTATTCCTCTTTATTGGAGCGATGGGTAAATCGGCACAAGTTCCTTTGCATGTTTGGTTGCCCGATTCTATGGAAGGTCCTACTCCGATCTCAGCGCTTATTCACGCAGCAACGATGGTTACAGCGGGCATCTTTATGGTTGCGCGGATGTCGCCGATCTATGAGCTTTCAAGTGCAGCGCTCTCGATGGTACTGATCTTAGGGGCGATTACTGCGCTCTTTATGGGAATCCTTGGGCTCTTCCAGAATGATATTAAGCGTGTGATTGCATACTCAACAATTTCACAGCTCGGTTATATGACTGTTGCGTTAGGGGCGTCAACCTACTCATTAGCGGCGTTCCATTTAACAACGCACGCCTTTTTTAAAGCGCTGCTCTTCTTAGGAGCGGGTTCTGTAATTATTGGTATGAGTCATGAACAAGATATGCGCTTTATGGGCGGCCTTCGCAAACGGATGCCTATTACTTGGATTACTACTCTTTTAGGGGCTTTGGCTTTAATCGGGATGCCATTTTTCTCAGGCTACTATTCGAAAGAGGGTATTGTAATGGCGCTCGATAACAGTACGATTTTTGGATCGGGTTTTGCTAAATACTCCCTACTTATCGGGGTCTTCTTAACGGCACTCTATACCTTTAGAATGTACTTTATGGTTTTCCATGGCGAAGCCCGTTATGAAGTGGATAAAACCACAGATGGAGCAATTCAAGGGATTCTTCCTGAAGCGCCCAAAGAGTCTCCTTGGGTGGTGACTCTTCCTCTTATCTTATTAGCTATTCCCTCTGTGCTTTTAGGTTGGTGGATGGCGCCAACGATGATCTCAGGAGAGTTCCTGAAGGAGTCTATTACGGTATTTGACGCTGTACATCCAGCAGCACTTGCGATGAAAGAGAGCTTTGTGAGCTCTATGGAGATGACGAAAGAGGCGCTGATTGCTCCTGCCTTCTATCTCACAATTGCAGGGGTTGTGGTGGCTTGGTATGCCTTCTTAGCGCAACCGAAAGTAGCAGAGCGTGCAAAAGAGACATTGGTGAAGTCGGGGCTCTATAAGGTATTTGATAATAAATATTATCTCGACGATATCAATCAGAAGTTCTTTGCCAATGGGGCTGTGGCATTAGGTCGCACTTTATGGGCGAAGATTGATGAAAAAGTGATTGACCAAGGCTTAGTTTTCGGTGCTTCACGTGTTGCATCGGCGTTAGGCGCAGGCTTTAGACGCATCCAGACAGGTTACGTTTATCATGCTGCATTTTTAATGGTAATCGGCTTGTTAGGTCTCATGACATGGGTTGTATTTTTTAACTAGGAATAAACAATGGAAACTATGCAAATCTCTTGGTTAAGTTTAGTTATTTGGCTACCCATTATTGGGGGATTCATTGTACTTGCGGCGGGGAATGAGCCAACGCGAGTACGCTGGATGTCATTAGCCTTTGCTATCCTTACATTTATTATTTCGTTACCACTATTTTTCCTGTTTAATCCTGGTGATGGTGGAATGCAGTTCGTGGAGCAATTTGAATGGAGTCCCCAGATCAAAACGCTCTACCATTTAGGGGTTGATGGCTTTTCGATGCCCTTTATTATCCTAACAACTTTCGTCACAATTTTAGTGGTGATTGCAGGTTGGGAGGTGATCAAAGATCGTCAAAATCAATATTTTGCGGCCTTTTTAATCCTCGAAGGTTTAATGAATGGTATCTTTGCTTCAGTAGATGGAATTCTTTTCTATGTCTTCTTCGAAGCCATGCTAATCCCGATGTTCTTAATTATCGGGGTTTGGGGTGGGCCTGGTAGAATTGTCGCTGCGGTGAAGTTCTTCCTCTATACCTTCTTAGGGTCGATCTTCCTTTTAGTGGCATTAATTTATCTCTACCTTCAGAGCGGCAGCTTTAATATTTTGGATTACCATCAGCTTGTGCTTGAACCGGGTACACAAAAATGGCTCTTCTTCGCATTTTTAGCCGGTTTTGCGGTTAAAGTTCCGATGTGGCCTGTGCATACTTGGTTACCTTCTGCACACGTTGAAGCACCTACAGGGGGCTCGGTAATTCTTGCGGCCATCACGCTCAAGATTGGGGGATATGGTTTTGTTCGCTTTATTCTTCCTATCGTGCCTGAAGGCGCTGCAGCTTATGCTTGGTTGGTGATCACTTTAAGTATTATTGCGATTATCTACATTGCGCTTGTTGCGCTTGTGCAGCGTGATATGAAGAAGATGATTGCTTACTCCTCTATCTCACATATGGGTTTTGTAACGCTGGCATTTATGCTTCCCTTTGGGATTTTAGGGAAAGGGGGAATTGAGGGTGCGCAGATGGCTCTTCAAGGGGGGATGATGCAGATGATTTCCCACGGGTTAGTTTCATCAGCGATGTTCCTCTCTATCGGTGTGCTTTATGATCGTGTTCACTCCCGTGAAATTGCAGATTATGGGGGCGTTATTAATAGCATGCCGATCTTTGGTGCATTCTTTATCTTCTTTGCGATGGCAAACTCAGGCCTTCCGGGGACTTCTGGCTTTATCGGAGAGTTCTGGACGGTACTTGCAGGTTTCCATTACTCGCTCTATATCGCGATTTTAGCGGCGTCAGCGCTAATTTTAAGTGCTGCGTACAACCTCTGGTTAACCAAGCGTGTAATCTTAGGTGAAGCGGTACATGAGCATATTAAAGCATTAGATGATCTCAATATTCGTGAGTGGATTCTGCTTGGAACGCTTGCGGTTCTCATCATCTTATTAGGGGTATGGCCTGATCCGATTGCAAATGTAATGCAATCGACAATTGATGGTCTTATTAATCATTTGCAGGGTCAGTTCTAAAGGAAGTTATACAATGACAAGTAGTAATGTAGGTCTTAATTTAACCGATATGCTCGTCGCTCTCCCTGAGATCTTTTTGATGAGCATGGTGGTGGTGATTCTGCTATATGAGAGCCTTAGCAAAAATGCAAAGCATGCAACGCTCTACGCATTGAGCTTAATAGCCATTATAGGTACCGGTATTTTAGGTATCTATCAATATAATGCTGATTTTGGAATGGCCGGAAGCTTTTGGTATGGAGAGATCATCCACACCTCATTAATTGGTGTTTTAAAACTGATTTTGGTAGCGATTGTGGGCTTTGGAATTATCTATAGCTATCCCCGCTTAAAGTCGGTAGATCTGGCAAATGCAGAATATTATGTATTAACGCTTTTGAGCACCTTAGGTATGTTGGTATTAATCTCAGCAGGTAGTGTGTTAACGCTCTATATCGGGCTTGAGTTAATGTCGCTTCCGATGTATGGCTTAGTGGCGTTGAATCGTAAAAGTAAGAAGGGCTCAGAAGCTGCGATTAAATACTTTGTGATGGGGGCGATGGCATCGGGGATTCTCCTTTACGGTATGGCGCTTCTTTATGGAGCGACGGGCTCTCTCCGTTTTGCTGATCTTGGCGTCAATATTGAAGAGCTCTCCTTTGCAGGGGAGAATCGTTTACTGCTCTTTGCTGTAGTTTTCTTGATTGTGGGTACAGTATTTAAGCTCGGTGCCGCTCCCTTCCATAGTTGGGTGCCCGATGTGTATGAGGGAGCACCTGCACCGGTTGCGATGTTTGTAGGAGCCGCTCCTAAAATTGCCGCATTTATGATGGGGGTACTGCTCCTTCATAATGTTGGCTTTAGCTTGGCAGATAAATGGAAGCCGCTATTAGCGATGATTGCGATTATCTCCTTTGTATTAGGAAATCTTATTGCGCTTAAACAAGAAAATCTTCGCCGTATGCTCGGTTATTCTGCAGTTTCTCATGCCGGTTTTATTCTTTTAGGGCTCTTTGTAAGCTCTATGAATAGCTCACTCGATATCTCTGCAGGCCTTTTTTATGCCATTACTTATGCTTTAACTACAGTTGCAGCCTTTGGTTTTATCCTCTCTGTAAGTAATAACGGAAAGGGTATTCAGCAGATCGATGAGCTTAAAGGCTTTGCGCGTACCCACGGCTGGTATGCACTCTTAATGTCGGGAGCGATGCTTTCGATGGGAGGAATTCCGATTTTTGTAGGTTTCCATGCCAAGCTTTTAGTATTAAAAGCAGCATTTGAAGCAGGCTTTATCTTTACAGTGATCATTGGCCTTTTAATGTCGGTGATTGGACTCTTCTATTACCTCCGGGTGATTAAAGTGATGTTCTTTGATGAACCTGAAGCGGAGAATACTTTAACAGTAGAAGTTACGCCCGGTAGCACCATGCTCTTTACTTTAAATGGTCTAGCGCTAGTGCTTTTAGGAGTTGCGCCTTCATTATTACTGATGTTCTTATAATCGTTTCATTCAATAGAGTATTCATCAACTGGAGATAATCGATCTTATGATCTTTTATCTCCAAATTTTTTAGGGAATTATGAAGCAGGAAAAAATTACTATCGGTTTGGTTTCTGTCAGTGATCGCGCAAGTGACGGCGTATATGAAGATAAGGGAATTCCCCATCTTAAAAGCTGGCTCACTTCGGCAATTAAAAATGAGATCGAGTTTCATGAGGCATTGATTCCCGATGATCAGCCTTTAATTGAAAAGACACTGATTGATCTTGTAGACCAAAAATCGTGTGATTTAGTGCTCACCACTGGGGGAACAGGGCCCACTAAACGAGATGTAACGCCCGATGCAACCTTGGCGGTGGCAGATAAGGAGATGCCCGGCTTTGGAGAGCAGATGCGGCAAGTGAGTCTCTACTTTGTGCCTACGGCAATTCTCTCAAGGCAGGTAGGCGTTATCCGTAAAGAGACTCTGATTCTCAATCTTCCCGGGCAGCCTCGAGCTATTGAGGAGACGCTCGCCGGGGTTAAAGATAAAGAGGGAAATATTGTTGTAAACGGAGTTTTCTCTGCTGTACCGTATTGTTTAGATCTTATCGGGGCAGGGTATATAGAGGTGAATGAGGAGGTTTGCTCCGCATTCCGACCTAAAAAGAAGAAGTAATTTTCACTTTTAAGTGAACGTGATCATTAGATAAATTTCGAAAGCGCCTCGTTAAAGGGGCTTTTTTATTCTTCTCTATTATTAAGACTTCAATAGTTATAAAAAGGGAAGGGCAGATTTAACGTAGGCATTAAAAAAGGGTTAAAGATTACTCTTTAACCCTTTTTTTGGTTATTTTTTGGAGAAGTGCTCTTATTTGAGCTGCTCCATAACTTCTGTTGCAAAGTCAGTCTCATTAACTTCAACACCTTCGCCTAAGCCAAAGCGTACAAAGGAGTGAACTTTTGCGTTATTTGATTTAAGAAGCTTTTCTACAGATGTATCGGGATCTTTAACGAATGCTTGACCTACGAGAGTAATCTCTTCGAGATATTTACGCATTCTTCCTTCAATCATCTTCTCTTGAATGTTCTCAGGGCGTCCTGATTCTTTTGCTTGCGCAGTGTAGATATCACGCTCTTTTGCAAGAAGATCTGCAGGAACGTTATCTGCGTCTACACATACAGGGTTTGTAGCTGCAACGTGCATTGCGATGTCACGAGCAAGGTCAGCATCGCCGCCTTCAACGTCAACGATAGCTGCAATACGTACGCCGTGAACATAAGCGCCAATTGTGCCGTTAGCTTCAATGCTTGCTAAACGACGAACAGTGATGTTTTCACCAATTTTAGCAACTAGTGCTGTACGCGCTTCTTCAAGGGGCTGGCCATCAATCTCAATATCTGCAATATCTTCGATCGATTTTGCACGTTTTTCAAACGCAAGGTCAGCAACTTTGTTTGAGAAGTTGATGAAGTCTTCGTTTTTAGTTACGAAGTCTGTTTCACAGTTGATCTCAACGATAAGGCCGAACTTATCATCGTTACGAATAAGGAGAGCACCTTCAGCTGCTGCACGATCGGCTTTCTTCTCTGCGCTCGCTGCACCGCTTTTACGCATAAGCTCGATTGCTGCATCAACGTCACCACCTGTTTCGGTGAGTGCTTTTTTACATTCCATCATGCCCGAACCAGTACGGTCACGGAGCTCTTTTACCATGGCTGCAGTAATTTTCGCCATTATAGATACCTCAATAATTTTAAAAGTGAATAAATTGGAAAGGGTAGGGAATAAAGGCGCTAGAATTAGCGCCCTTACCTTTATTCTTCTGAATCAGTCTCTTCGGCTGCTTCTTCTACCTCAACAAACTCATCTTTCTGTTGGAGGTCTTGAGCTGCGAGCTGAGCATTTGAACCGCGTCCTTCTAACACTGCGTCTGCTGCTGCAGTTGCGTAGAGTTGAATTGCACGGATCGCATCGTCGTTACCGGGGATAACATAATCGATATTTTCAGGTGAGCTATTGCTATCGACTACACCGATTACAGGAATACCCATCTTACGTGCTTCTGCTACAGCATTGCTCTCGTAGCCTACGTCGATGATAAAGATCGCATCAGGAATGTTAGGCATATCTTTAATGCCGCCGAGGCTCTTCTCAAGCTTGTTGAGTTCGCGCTCTAAAAGGATTCCTTCTTTCTTCGTTAAACGCTCGAGTGAACCATCTTCCTTCATCTCTTCGATTTCGCGGAGACGACGGATAGAGTTACGAACAGTTTTGAAGTTGGTGAGCATACCACCTAACCAGCGATGGTTAACGTAGGGCTGACCCGCACGTTGCGCTTGTTCTGTGATGATGTCAGATGCTGCGCGCTTAGTACCTACAAAGAGAATACGACCATTTTGTGATGCAACTTTAGAGATAAAGTTCATTGCATCGTTAAACATTGGAAGTGTTTTTTCTAAGTTGATGATATGGATCTTAGAACGTGAGCCGAAGATGTACGGCTTCATTTTAGGATCCCAGAAACGGGTTTGGTGACCAAAGTGTACGCCCGCTTCGAGCATATCGCGCATTGTTACTTGTGACATAATTTTTCCTTTTTAATAGGGTTAAGCCTCCAGACAATCTCAAAATGAACCCAGCTTAAGCTTAAAATTGATGTTTAAGACTCAAAAAGGGCACCCTCATTTGAGTGAATTAGCCTGTGAGTAATTGATAAAAATAAATATTTCCCCATTGAGGGGCTCTTTTGCTCCCTTTAAAGAGTGAATGAATCACTTTAAAAGAGGCGTAATAAAGAGGGCGTTATTATACCGCACTTCTTCCTTAAGTGCGAAACTTAAATGAGAATAAAGTCCTGAGAATGGGAGAGTATGGTACAATTTGAGAGGTATAAATATTGAAATTAGGATAAATCATGAGATATAAAAATGATCGTTTTTTACGGGCTCTTTTACGAGAGCCTGTCGATCGTACTCCAGTTTGGATGATGCGCCAAGCGGGGCGATACCTGCCTGAGTATCGTCGAGTGCGTGAAGAAGCGGGGAGTTTCATGGATCTTTGTCGAAATGCTGAGCTGGCCTGTGAGGTCACCTTGCAGCCCATTGAGCGATTCGATTTTGATGCAGCGATTCTCTTCTCTGATATTTTAACTATCCCTGATGCGATGGGGTTAGGCTTAAGTTTTGTTCCCGGGAAAGGGCCAGTTTTTGAGCGCCCCATTACAGACCCCCGACAGATTGAACAATTACCAAAACCGGATGCCGAGATCGAACTTGGTTATGTGATGGACGCTGTGCGCACCATCTCCCGTGAGCTTGATGGCTCAATCCCTCTAATTGGCTTCACAGGCAGCCCTTGGACGCTCGCAACCTATATGATTGAAGGAGGCGGGAGCAAAGATTTTGGCAAGGTGCGGGGCTTTATGTATGAGCATCCCGAAGCGATGCATAAATTGCTAGATAAGCTTGCAGATGTGGTGATCGATTATCTCAATGCGCAGATCGTCAATGGGGCGGCAGCTGTCCAGATCTTCGATACTTGGGGAGGCATCTTAACTAAAGAGCACTATAAGGAGTTTTCACTCAAATATATGGAGAAGATCGTAAAGGGTATTCTTCATAATTATGAGGGGAATCCGATCCCGAGCATTATTTTCACGAAAAATGGGGGAATGTGGCTCGGTGAGCAAGCACATATTGGCGCTAATGGTATGGGGCTCGATTGGATGACCGATATTGCTCATGCTAAAGCATTGGTGGGAGATAAAGTGGCGTTGCAGGGGAATATGGATCCCGGCGTTCTTTATGCTACCCCCGAAGTTGTGCGTGAGAATGTGAAAAAGGTACTCCATGGCTATGGCGTTGTTAAGCCAGGGCAGGGGCATATTTTCAATCTTGGTCATGGTATTCATCCGGGAATTGATCCTGAAAATGTGAAAGCGATGGTAGAAGCGGTGCGGGAATTTAGTCCTGCGTATCACTAACGTCAAATTTATCTGTTTTATCTATGTTGAATAGATCAAACAGATCGCTAATTACATTTTAAGGAGAAAATAGAGGATATATCATGAATGAGATTGCTCCAGAGATTTTATCCTGCGGGGCAGTAATCGTTCGATGGGATCGAGGTGAGTTTCGTTACCTTCTCTTAAAAGCTTATAACTTTTGGGATTTTCCTAAAGGGCAATTAGAAGGGGATGAAACACCTTTTGAGACAGCATTACGAGAGATTAAAGAAGAGACTACGATCGAGGATCTGATCTTTCCATGGGGGAAGGATTATTACGAAACAGCCCCCTATTATCGAGGGAAGAAGGTTGCGCGCTACTATTTAGGGGAGACCCGCCGGCGTCGCATCTCGTTACCGATCAATCCAGAGCTGGGTCGACCTGAGCATAGCCGCTGGGCATGGTTTACACGTTTTGAAGCATTAAAACATGTGACGCCAAGGGTGCAAGAGGTGATCTACTGGTCCGATCAATATCTCGCCTATGATCGCCGTGTAGGGGGAATATAGTGAGTTTGGCTGATGATTTTCATCGTCATTAAAGGCGCAAACTTAAAAGAGTAAGTCAGTTTTTACCGTTAAGTGGGTTTTGAGAATAGTTGGATAAAAGATGAGGCTAAAGTCTAAATGGCGAAATTAGAAACAATCTTATGTGTGGATGATGATGCCGATATCGGAGAGGCGCTAAAGGCCGCTCTATCGCCTGAATTTACAGTATTGCTTGCGCAAAATTGTGAAGAGGCCGTAAAGCTGACTCAACAATCTAGCCCTGATCTTTTTATTGTAGATCTTGTCCTGCCTGATATTAGCGGTCCGGAGACTTTAGAGAGATTGCAGCAATGCCTAAATTGTACCGAGACGCCGGGGATGATCTTAACTTCTAATAATCAATTTGCGACCTTTTCAGAGCCGAGGCCTCCTCATCTCTTAGGAGTTTTAACCAAGCCTTTTGATCCTGCTCAGTTGCGGGAGCGGGTGGTGAAACTATGGGATGAATATATGGCGTAATGCGTAATGTTGAAGAATGAACGATCTGCTCTTTAACGCAGAGAATACATTTTAAAAGATCAGAGCCGATGGGGATGTTCCATCGGCTTATTTTTGTCACAAAACTATTGAGGTCGAATAAAGAGCTCTAGCATACTCTCTCTACTCCCCTTTTTGCGGTATGAGATAAGGGGGCTAAGTTTCTCTGCTGTGGTGCTGGTTTCGAGCTGGTTTTGAGCGGGCATCTCTAGGGAGAGAGAGCTTATTTTTTCAAACAGCCTGCTTTCTTTTAGTGCGGTTAAGGTCTCTTCATAAAGTTCGGCAAAAAAAGGGGGGTCGAGAAAGAGATGTAAACGGCTCTCTATAGCGTTTTGGGGAAGATATTGCTCTGAATTTTGCAAAAAACTCTCCGCACTTATCGGAAGGAGGAGGTAACGCTCTTTAGGGATTTTTAATGTTGTGAGATTCTGTTTTAGCAGGGTAAATACTTTGGGGTTCTTCTCAATAAAGATCGCTCTTTTTGCACCGCGGGAGAGCGCTTCAATACCTAGGGCGCCCGTGCCTGCAAAAAGATCGACTACAATCGCCCCGGGGATCTCCATCTGTAGCCAGTTAAAGAGCATTTCCCGCATGCGGGAAGAGGTAGGTCGCAGCCCGTCAGCATTGATCACTTTTAAGCGGCGGGAACGATATTCTCCCCCAATAATTTGCACCTGTTGACGCATCGATTACTCCTCCGATTTTGCTTCAAGCGCTTGAGGTTTGAGGGCAGGGTCGAGAGAGGGGTAAGTATGGCTACGAATCCAGGTTTCTGTTTCGGTGGCGATCTCACCTATTTTTCGCCCTTCAGTCATAATCGGTTTGCCGATAGTGAGTGTAATTGTTCCAGGATATTTTAAAAAGCTTCCCTTAGGCCAGGCTCTTCCGGAGTTAATCGCAAGCGGTAAAATAGGGGCATTAAGCTCTTTTGCCACAATAAAAGCCCCTTTTTTATAGGGCACTTTTTGATCGGGATTAGCTCGAGTTCCCTCCGGAAAGATAATCACAGAGCGATCGATCTGAAAGCGTTCTTGTGCTTGACTCACCATCTTTTTAAGAGCGGCTCTTCCCGCTTCTCGATCAATACTGATCGGCTTTGTTTTCGCTAAACCCCAACCAAAAAAGGGGATATAGAGGAGCTGTTTTTTTAGCACGAAGGAGTGGGGAGGGAGCAAGATAGAGTAGAGATAGGTCTCAAAAGTAGATTGATGATTAGAGAGCAGTAGGTGAGGTTTCTTTTCGAGATGTTGAAGATTCTCTTCCCCTAATACTCGATATTTTACACCTGCCGCGATGCGGAGCCAGCCAAGATTCATTTTGCACCAAACTCGCACAATGGCATGAAAGGGGCGTCCCCAAAAAGGGAGTGAAAAGAGTAGCATAATGGGGGTAATTACCACGCCGATAATTATAAACCCGAGGAAGGTGATTAAGGAGCGAAGCCAGGTAATCATTATCAATATTCCTTCTGCATTATTTATATGGTTTTAGAATAACTAAGAAGCTCTGCCACAAAATGGGCAAGGTCATTAAAAACATCTATCTCTTGAAATGGAGTGCCCTTTAGCTCTTTCTCGGTTTTTTTTCCATTGCCGGTGCGGACTAAAATCGGGATGCTATCTGCTCCTATTGCGGCTTCAAGGTCGGAGTATTTATCCCCAACAAAATAGACAAGATCAGAGGGAGTGCTTAAGAGATTCTGCTTTAAGCGCTTTAGCATGCCGGGATTGGGTTTGCGGTCAGGATGATTCTCATCATCTGCAATACAGAACTCAATCTGCGCAATCTTTCCCCCTAAGGGATGGAGTAATCGCTCCAGTTTTTCATGCATTTCATGCAGCTCTTTGTGCCCATAGAGGCCAAGTGAAATTCCCCGCTGATTGGTGGCAATGGCCACCTGAATTCCCGCTTTAGTTAATTGGGCAATCGCTTCTAAACTGCCGGGAATAGGGTGCCACTCATCGGCTGATTTAATATAGTGGGGAGAATCGTGATTGATCACGCCATCACGATCTAAAATCACCAGTGCGGGAACTCTTTGAGAGTCTCTAGTTTTAGCTTTATCACCCATAAATGAACCCATAGGAAACCTCAATAAAGTAGGGCATTACCGCAAAGTTAGAGATCGGTAATGCCCTAGCGTTGGAGAGATAGCGAGCTATCCACACAAAATAGATGGCTACTTATTAGAGTTGAAGCTTGGAGATATCTGCAACATTTTCAAAAAAGTTGCGAATCTTCATTAAGAGCGCCACACGGTTATCGCGCACAGCGATATTCTCCGTCATGACCATCGTCTCATCAAAGAAGGTGGCAAGGGGCTCTGCTAAATTGGCTAGAGTCATTAAAATACTCTGATAATCATCTTTCTCCGCAAGGGCAGTGATTTTAGCTTCAAGCTCTTCAGCTAAATTAAAGAGGGCCTTTTCAGCCTCATTTTCTAAAAGATCTGCCGTGGGATAAGCTGTAACATCTAACTTATTGTTATGCAGAATATTGTGAATTCGGCGATTTGATTCCACCAAAGCTTCCGCTTCAGGAAGCGCTTTAAAGTGTGCTACTGCTAAGAGGCGATGGTAGATATCGAGCGGATTAGTAAGTTTAAGCTCCGCAATTGAGGCAAATGTATCGCTTGAGACTTTAAGATCTGCCGAGTAAGCCCGTAAGCGATCAAAAATATAGGTGAAGATCGTCTCTACACTCTTCTCCGCCTCGATCGATGCCGGCATGGAAGCTGCGCTAATGTTTATAAGCTCTAAAAGATCGAGCGGGAGCTCACCTTCTATCATAATGCGTAAAATCGCTAAGGCATTACGGCGTAAACCGTAAGGATCGCGGGATCCCGTGGGGATCTCCCCAATAGAGAAGATGCCCACAATCGTATCTAAACGTTCGGCGATGCCTAATGCTTGCGCCTCTTTAGATTCCGGTAATTTGTCCCCTGCAAAGCGAGGCCAATAGACCTGCTCTAAAGAATCTGCAACCAATTTAGGTTCACCTTGATTCTCAGCGTAGTAACGAGCCATGGTGCCTTGAAGCTCGGGGAACTCTTGTACCATATCGCTCACAAGATCCGATTTATTGAGTCTTGCCGCACGAGAGACAACCGCTTTATCGGCGCCGATCTTTTCCGCAATCGCTTCGGCAAGTGCTTTTACGCGGCGAATCTTATCGGCTTGAGTGCCTAGCTTTGCCTGAAACACGACAGATTCTAAACGTGTTAGATAATCCTCTAAAGGAATTTTTTTATCCTCTTCCCAGAAGAATTGGGCATCTGCAAAGCGGGGGCGAATAACACGCTCATTACCATCAATGACTGCGCTTGGCTCATTGCTAACAATATTGCTGATAAAGCAGAATTTATCCACAAGTTTCCCCGCCTGATCAATAATCGGGAAGTAGCGCTGGTGATCTTCCATCGCAATGATTAAGGCCTCTTGGGGAACATCTAAAAAGTGGGGTTCAAAGCTCCCGATCATGGCAACGGGGAACTCAACAAGCGCTGTCACTTCATCGAGAAGTGCGGGACTTACAATCGCTTTACCATACGCTTTTGAGGCAGTTTCAATCTGATCTTCGATCATCGCTTTACGTTTAGCAAAACTGGGGATGATCTTGCCCTGATTTTCTAAAATTGATTCATAGTTTTTGGCATGATCGATTGTAATTGGCGAGTCTGTATGGAAACGATGCCCCCGAGTCTGGTTGCTTGCGTGAATACCAAAGAGCTCAAGCTCGATAAGTTGATCGCCATAAAGAAGGGTGATCCAGCGTACAGGACGCACAAATTCAAAATCATGATCGGCCCAACGCATCCGCTTAGGAATGGGAAGTGCTTTAAGCGATTTTTCCACCATTTCCGGCAGCATCGCTTCTAAAGTTTGCCCTTTTACATCTTGGCTAAATGTGTACCAAGCACCTTTATCGGTCTCTAATATTGTGAGCTCATCGATTTTAGCGCCGCAAGAGCGTGCAAAACCTAAAAGGGCAGGTGTGGGTTCGCCATCTTTCATCGCAGCTTGAACCGCAGGGCCCCGGCGCTCATTTTTATAATCTTCTTGTCGTGATTGGAGATTATCGATCACAAGAGCCAATCGACGGGGAGTGGCAAATGCAGTAACCCCATCAAAACTCAACTTTTTTGCATTAAGTTCGCTTTCAATCCCCTTTTTAAAAGCCTCCGACAAGTTATTCAAAGCCCGTGGGGGAAGCTCTTCGGTCCCAATTTCAATTAGTAGCGTCTCTTTAATCATGATTGTTCCGTTTTTAGATCTCTTAAATCGTAATTTTTACTGAAATATTGTGTGATTTTACCGTATTTAGAAGGTTTACTCATTAATTATAAGTTTTAAAGTTGTGGGTGATCTTCTTTAAAGCATTAATGAAATTACGTACGACTACTTGGCTTTTTAAGTGTGACACACTGTTTTGACAATCCTTTTCTGATGGTAACGAGATTGCCTTACTTAGGATGGCTTGCAGTATTTGATGGATAGCCTCTTCATTATTTACTTCATATAACCATCCATTTTTTTCATGAGTTATTAACTCATTCGGACCAACAGGACAATTAGAGGAGAGAACGGGAATACCCCGTATAAGTGCCTCGGCAATTACAAGAGGGAAGCCTTCTTGCTTGGAATTTAGCAATAAAAGGCCTGCCGAATTGATTTTTGACCACGGATCTAAAGTCCAGCCATGAAATGTAATCTTGTTGCAGAGCCCTAGTTTAGATATATAGTTTACGAGAGCTTTATCTTCACTTATATTCCCAGTAGAGCCAAAAATGTCTAAATGCCAGTCATCTTGCACTTTTTTTAACTGTTGAAGAATTCCTTGTAAGCGTTTATTTTCATCAATGCGGCCTATAAAAAGAAAGCGATTATTTTGTCGAGATATTATTTTATTAGGTTCTGGGATAGGATTATATATAAGGTGTGTTGACTCAACGTTATACAAGTTTTTTAATTCTTGTTTGATGCCAGAGCTGATCGCTAGATGTCCGTCAAATAGAGATACTTGTTTTTTTAATTTGCGTCTAAATTTTTTAGGAGTTGCAAATAGTGTTCCATGTGGCCAAGAGATTATGGGTATATGGGTTGTTTTTTGAATTTTTTTAAAGTACGATAATTTTGGCTATATTGCTTATGTAAATTCAGGATAATTAAAGATTCAATTTTATCTTTTTCTGCTTCCTCTAGAAGATTTAAAAGCCTATTTTCGCGATACTTACGAGTCAAAAAACGGTGCAAAAACTTTGGCATGAGTATTGGTTTATTTTCAACCCATGAAGGATATTTTATAAATTTGGTTTTAACGGCGTACTGTAAAAAGTCTTGATCAACTGGTTGGTGAATACCATAAATATAAAACTGATAGTTTTTATCAGCAAGAGAGCGTGTAACAGTTTTAACTACTTGTTCTAATCCGCCTTTACCAGGCTGGTATGTTAAAAATAAAAGACCTATTTTCATTTTTTTTATGGGAGTTGGTTTTTAGATGATATAGCAAGTATAGCTCGATACATCTTTTCAAAGACATGGGATTGTCTTAAATACGAGACGCTATCTTGTATCTGTAACGGCTCAGGTAAGGCAATTTCTCCGGAGATTATTTTCTGAATGATCTCAATGCCTTTAAATTCTTCGTGTACGGGATATAGCCAGCCATTTTCATTATTTATAATAAGTTCGGAGGGGCCTGTAGGGCAGTCGGAGGATACAACAGGAATACCTCTCATAAGAGCTTCGCAAATAACTAAAGAAAGGCCTTCTTGTTCTGAGTTTAAGAGTAAAACCCCAGCCTCTTTAATTTCGCTCCATGGGTTTGCTCTCCAGCCATGAAATAGAACATTGTTATTTAATGAAAGGCTATGAATATATTGCTTAAACTGGATGTCGCCATCCTGAGTCCCGGTAGAACCATAAATATCGAGTTGCCATTCTCCTTGTAGATCGGTTAGGTTTTGGAGTAAAGAGTGTACGCGTTTATTTTTATCAATGCGCCCAATGTAAAGTAGTTTTTTGGGGTTACGGGAAACTAATTTAGCAGGAGTAATAGGATTATGTATGAGGAATATATTTGTCTGATTATATAGCCTTTTTAACTCATCTTTAATTCCCTTGCTGATTGCAAGATGCCCATGAAATAGATCAATTTTAGATAGTATTTTTTCTGCAAGCTTGGAAGAAGTATTACTAAGAGAGCTATGCACCCAAGAGCTAATAGGGATGCCAGTTCTTTTTTTAAAATTATTAAGAAATCTATAGTTTTTTAGAAATTGTTTTGATAGATCTAATGTAATGAGTAGATCTATATTATCTTCTGCCATTTTTACAAATAGTCTATTGCCCGTTAATGAGACAAATACTTTATAAAGAGCTCTTCGTAAAAGCTTTGGTAGTTTAGATTCTTCAGTTATAAGTTTCGGAGCAGGTAGGCAGTAAAAATTTTGGAAGTTCTGAACAAACTCAGTATATGTTGGTTGATAGAGAGCATACACAAATACTTTCACATTATATTTTCTAAGGCCTAACTCAACTTGCTGTAATACTTTTTCTAAGCCTCCAGGTCCATCGTGACGATTGCGCAAAAGTATGCCTATTTTTAAGGTTTTTTTAGCCATATAAACTTCCGATTTTATGCTTGTTTCCTAGTCTGCTCCCCCAATGCCCAGAGGATATGCTCTTTCACCATCTCATCGGGGTGGGATAATTTAGCTTGAAGGGCCTCGATATTTTTGGGCGAATAGGGGCTGTTGCCGATGCCGACTGCGATATTTCGCAACCATCGATTATACCCTAAACGGCGGATGGGGCTACCTTCCGTTTTTTTAAGAAATTCCTGCTCGGACCAACTAAAAAGCTCTAAAAGAGTGGATTGATCGAGCTTATGCCGGGGGAGAAAGTCTTGAGTGTTTAGGGGAACGGCAAAGCGATTCCAGGGACAGATAATCTGGCAATCGTCGCAACCAAAAATGCGGTTACCTAGAGGCTTGCGGAATTCTTCGGGGATGGGGCCAAAATGCTCGATCGTTAAGTAGGAGATGCAGCGCCGGGCATCGAGCTCAAAGAGGGCAACAATAGCTTGAGTGGGGCAGATATCGATGCATCGGGTACATTGGCCACAATGGTTATTAATGGGCGTGCTGGGAATCTCAATTTTATGAGAGATTAGCAACTGCCCTAAAAAGAAGAATGAGCCCTTTCGGGGGTGAATAATCATGGTGTTTTTACCAAAAAAACCCATACCCCCTTGTTGGCTAAAGGCTCGTTCAAGAATGGGAGCGCTATCTACAAAGGCGCGAAATTGTAAGCCAGGGATCTCTTCTTGCAGCCATTTTCCTAAGTTTGTAAGCTGTTTTCGTAGTACTTTATGGTAATCCCTCCCCAAGGCATATTCTGCTACATAGGCGTGCTCTGGATCATTTAGGCGAGCCCATTGGTCGATCTCTGGATTTCGATAATGGAGCTGGCAGGTGAGAAGTGAAAGAGTACCCTCCACCAGTTTTGCGGGGTAATAGCGCTTCTCCCCATGTTTATGCATATAGTCGAGCTCTCCGTGATAGCCCTTATTGAGCCACTCAATGAAGTAGTCACGATTTTTCCCCGGATCAATCCCGCTAGAGCTAATCTCATTAATGCCAAACTGCGCGGCTTTAGCCTTTAATTTGGCGATAAATTGGGGGGATGAGAATTGGGGCATCGGCGTTTTATGCTGGGGAAGATTGAGCTTTAGTACGAAGTTGGCGCTTCTCTTTAAGGGCTGCATCTACATAAGGGTGAACAATCGCGCTCACATCACCACCAAGCATTGAGGCCTCTCGCACCATCGTAGAAGAGACAAAGGAGTATTTGTCACTCGGGGTGAGAAAGATCGTCTCAATATCGGGGTTAAGATGTCGATTAAGGGAGGCCATCTGAAATTCATACTCAAAGTCCGATACAGCCCGAAGCCCGCGCACTAAAACTTTGGAATTAATCTCTGTCATAAATCGGGCGAGAAGGTCATTAAAGCCGATTACTTCAATATTCTCATGCCCTTTAAAGATCTCTTTTGCCATATCTACCCGCTCTTCAAAGGTAAAAAGTGGCTTTTTAGAAGGGCCGGTAATTTTGGCGACAGCCACAATTAATTTAGGAAAGATGCGGGCTGCACGAAAAATAATATCAGAATGCCCATTGGTAATAGGGTCAAACGTGCCGGGATAGACTGCGGTTGATTCACTCATATCTCTGCTTTTAGCTTAAATTAGCTTCCTCTTTTGGTTGCGCCCTTGGGGCGTAAAATATAATTCATTGTTATCGATCATTAAGGAGCGATTATACCTCTTTTAGAGGTGGCGGTGTAGGGCAGTTCAAAGGCGCGTTAAAATAGGGAGGAATCCATTTTTGCGGGCGAAAGGTTTGGAAAGAGTGGTAAACTAGATCGCAATATTTAATCACTTCGAGGCGATCTCTTAGTCAGCCCTTTTTTAGAAGGAGTGCGGAAAACCGCAGAGAAGTATCATGAGTGCAGCAAAATTTAAGAGCCGGAATTACTTACTACATCATCGGGGGAAATATGCCGATCATGCCTTTTTACACCATGAGATTGCACGGCGCATGGTCGATTATTTAAATGAGGATCATCAGCCAAAGCGAATTTTAAATGATGGGGCATTTGATCATTACTTCACCGAGCTACTACAAAAGCGTTATCCCGAGGCGGAGATAGTCGAAAATATTGAGAGTGTTGAGGATAATCCTGCAGTACGTTTTGATCTTATTGTGAGTAATCTCCTGCTTCAAGATATATGGGAGTTTGAGGAGCGAGTGCGAGATTATCAGATTCGCCTAAATGCCCATGGCCGCCTCTTTTTTACCACGATTGGGGTGGAAAGTTTTGAGAATCTTACCTTTGAAGATGGCATTGCGATGAATGAATTTCCGGATATTGAAGATATCGGCAACTATATGCATGCGCTAGGGTTTAAAGATTCGGTGCTCTTTATAGAAAAAATTAACCTAACCTATGAAAAGCTCGACACCCTCCTCAATGATGCTCGAGTGGTGGCAGGAAGACCGTTTGAGCCCTTTAAAGGCTTGCGGACAGAAGGGTGGCTGAACCGTTGGAAGGCGCATGCAGAGTCCCTTTATGATGGAGAGTTTTACCATATTCCTTTTGATGTGATCTATGCCGAAGGCTCCCTCTCTGATCTTAAAAATCTTCAAGGGGATGGAGAGGTCTATGTGGATATCACCAATTTAAGTAGCAAAAAGCATGAATAAGGTGCGATTTTCGCAAATTTAGCGCTATTTCTGTAATATGGGACTAAAATTGTCCTATATTCATTTCGGGCGTTTAAAGTGTGGGTTTTTATCCTTTAAATTCCGAAAAACAAGAAGGAGAGAGTAATGTTTACGATGACGGAAGCCGCAAAGGCGCAACTTCAAAAAAACTTAAGCGAAACGGATGCTGAGGCGATTCGCATTGCCCTTAAAAAGTCAGGTTGTTCGGGGTATATGTATTACATCGATCTTTGCCAAAAGGTGGATGAGAGTGTCGTAACGCTCGAAGAAGATCCCGTTTTAGTGGTGACAGAGGAGGAGACCCTCCCCTTTTTAGAGAATGTAACGCTCGATTATATTCAAGATGGTTTAAATCGGATGTTTAAATTTAGCAACCCCGCAGCAAAGGGGGAGTGTGGATGTGGCGAGAGCTTTATGCTTTAGAGCGATCCTAAACAAACATTGAATAAAACATCGAATAACATTATTGAGATACCAATAATCGATTGAATAAAAGAAGCGAACGCGAGCGCCAATATTGGCAAAAGGAGCAAAAATGAGTGGTATTGCAGGGGTATTACAACTAAACGGAAAAGCTGTTGATGAGGGTTTACTTCAGAAGATGGCGGAGCCTTTGCAAAAGCGGGGCCCCGATGGAACACGTTTTGCCTTTGATAAAATGGCAGGACTTTTGCATACCCATTTAGCCACGATTGAGGGGCGGGAAGAGCCCTTTAAGGATGATCCTCTCGGGCTGATATTGACCTTAAATGGCGTTATCTATAATCAAGATGCTTTGCGGGAACGTCTTATTGATGAGGGTTATCGCTTTCATACTCAAGATGAGGCAGAGGTGGTCACAAAGGCGTATCACCGATGGGGGGATGCCTTTGCAAATGAACTCGATGGAACCTTTGCCATTGCGATCTGGGACTCTACAAAGGAGCGCCTTGTGCTGGTTCGCGATCGCTTTGGGGTAAAGCCTCTCTACTATGCCCAAGGGGTGAAGGGGGAGGCGTTCTACTTTGCTTCAAATACTCAGAGTCTATTGACCACTCAAGATATCAATACTGAGCTCGATCCTGCCGCACTTCACTTTATGTATACTCTCCATGCGGTAGTGCCGGCTCCTTACACGATTTTAGAGGGTATTCGTAAGGTTCAGCCAGCTCATATTTTAACGGTGGAAAAGGATGGTAAAATTACCGAGCGCCGTTACTGGAATTTAATCGCGGAGCGTACCCGCCCTGAGCTAGGGTATGAAGAGTGGAAGGAGGCGATTGAGGCCGCCTTAACATCAGCGGTGACGAAGCAGATGAACTTTAGCAATGATAAAGTTGGGATGCTGCTCTCTGGAGGGTTAGACTCTACGCTCATTACTGCACTCGCTATTGAGCAGGGGTATGAGGATATTCAGACCTTTTCCGTAGGATTTGAGGATTCCCCCGAAGAGGAGGGCTCGGAATTTCGCTTTTCTGATCAGTTTGTAGCGAAGTATCAGACCGATCACCATAAATTTCAGGTGCCGAATGAGCAGGCATTAACCCGCCTTCCTGAGGCCATTCAAAATATGAGTGAACCGCTCTTTGGGCAGGATGCAATCGGTTTTTATCTTCTCTCTGAAAAGGTGAAGAGCGCTACTAGCGTTGTGCAGAGCGGACAAGGGGCTGATGAGCTTTTTGCTGGTTATTTCTGGTATCCAAAGATGGTGGAAAGCCAGGAGCAAGATCCTTTAAAACGATTCTCACAATACTATTTTGATCGCCCTCATCATGAGTGGCTCGAAGCTTTCCAGGCGCAATACCACACCTCCGATATTACTGGAGACTTTATTCGGGATCGTTTAACAGCCCCCGGGGCAGAGACCTTTTTAGATAAGGTTTTACGTTTAGATATCACCACCTTAATTGTGGATGATCCGGTAAAACGTGTAGATAATATGACGATGGCTCACGGCTTAGAGGCGCGAATGCCCTTTATGGATAAAACCTTGGTGGAGCTAGCGATGGCGATGCCGCCAGAGTATAAACTTATGCATGAAGGGAAGGGGATCTTAAAAGATATCGCCCGTGGACGTGTTCCGGATGCGATTATCGATCGCCCGAAAGCCTATTTCCCAATGCCGGCATTAAAATATGTCCGAGGGGAGTTTTTAGAGATGATGCGGGATCTGCTTATGAGCGAAAAAGCCAAGTCCCGTGGGATCTTTAATGAGAACTATATCGCCGATCTTATCGCAAACCCAGAAGCCCCTTCGAGCTTTACAAATATCCAGGGCTCTAAATTGTGGCATGCTGCGGTGTTAGAGATGTGGTTACAATCTGTAGGACTATAATGTGTGAGTATTTTGCATAAATAGTTGAATAAACTATCGAAGATAGCCGCCGTTTAACGAGAAACACTCTCTTTTTAGTTAAACGGCTTTTTTATGTTCAAATGCTCGGTAAATGCGAGGGAAAGGGGGAGGCTAAAGGCGGCGACTGAGCGCATAATCATAACTGTTGAGCGAAGTGGGGCGAGCTTGCATAATCTCTGCGATTAGTTTTGCAGAGCCACTACTTAGCATCGCTTTAAAATCGCCATGGCCCATATTTAGAAAGAGATTAGGGCTTTGGGTGGCACTAATAATGGGAGTACCATCGGGCGTTGTCGGGCGGAAAAAGAGGCGCTGCTCCAGGGGCTCTTGGGTTTCTATATGAGGAAGCCAGGCACGAACCATCTCTTTAAGTGGAGTGATCTCCCGGGGATTTTGCGTGGCATTAAAGCCCTCAATGCCATGATAACCGCTAACATAGAGCCGATCTTTGAGCCGAGTTAGCGTGATATTCTGTTTAGGATCAACAAGCGCAGAGCGGAGCGTCTCTAAGGAGGGGGAAAGGGGATAGATGAGCCGATACCCTTTTACGGGATAGATCGGAAGAGGAAAGAGATCTTTAAAGAGTGTTGGGTTTTTGGCTCCTGTGGTGAAGAGGTATTGATCGGCCTGATAAAAATACTCCCCGCTCGTTATTGCACGAATCTGGCCGCTACTCTCCTCGGTTAAGATACGCTCTACTTCACAATTGTAGATAAACTCCACCCCAAATCCTTGCAAAATCTTAGTAAGTGCTGCGCATAGTTGTTGGCTATCCCCAATCTCTTCATTATTAAAGAGTAATCCTCCAGCGATCGGTTTTGTAGCGGATTTGAGGGCAGGCTCATGCTCTACCACCTCTTCCGGAGTTAAGAGTGTAGCCTCAATCTCATGTTGTTTAAGCAGTGCTTTTTGGGTTGCGGCGGCCGAGAGCGCAGCCTCATTTTCACAAATTTGAAGAGCCCCGCTTTGTTGATGAGTGAAGGTGATCTCATGTTCAGCGAGAATCTCATAGAGCGCTCCACGAGAGAGCTTAGCAAGATTGAAGAGGCGAAATCGGTTTTGTGCGTAATTCTCTGCGCTCGATTGCTTTAGCGCCTCAATGCCCCAGCGAGTCTGATGGATACTAAAGTCAGCTCTTATTTTAAAAGCTGGAGCGGAGGCGGCAAATCCTTGCCAAAATTTTGTAAAAATACCTGGGTGATTAAAGGGCTGGGTATGGGGGATGGAGAAGAGGCCGCTTTCGCTCTTCTCGCGCATTGTTGCGGCGGACTCTTTCTCTAAGAGCGTAACATGATATCCCGCCTTATGGAGATACCATGCGGAGGTAAGGCCTACAATTCCGGCGCCGACAATAATTACTTTCATTAAATTCTCCTTCATCACCCATGTTAAATGCAAAATGCCCCTGCTTGCATGATTATACTTTAGTATGAAGCTCTTAATTTAAGGGATGCATGATGCTAATTTTAGAGAGGCTGCAGCTGTGGGCATTAGATATATTTACGGTATCGCCTATCTGCCCATCGTTTTTCGATTAATGTAATGTTTTTAGCCGCTCATCCCCCAAGCTCTTCATGCTCTGTTGTAGGTTGCGGAGAATCTCTAAAGCTGTTTTTGCATCCTCTTGCCGAATAAAGAGATGATCATGATAAAAACCGGCCCAAACATTGCAGCCGATGCCTGCTTTTGCCAGGGTGCTCGTTACAATCGCGGTAACACCTACGCTCTCTAAGCTTGAATGAACATTAAGCGTAATCTTGCGATATTCAATACCATATTTAAGCCCGTTGCTCTTTGCCACCTCTTTATGAAGGATAAGCGTTGTGCCCTCTTTTTCCTGAAAGAGCCCTAACGGCTCATAGCCCATTACCTGAAGAAGGGATTGTGTGGGGAGAGTGACAAAAACATAGGGCTCGGGATGGAGAAGAGGCTCGAGTGATTGTAAAATTTCATGCAGATCGGTTTTTGCTTTCAAGTTGCGCTCCTTATCAATAATGGGCTAGCAAGTTTAAAAAGAGAAACTCTATAAAATAAGGGCTTCATTTTAGCTTGAAAGGGGGGAGATGTCAGAAGAAGTGATGAGCGATAGATCCGCAAAACTCCCTTAAAGTGCTATGATATGCCCTTCTTTCCCTCATCAATAAGAGTAGACGAAAAGGAGCGCTATGCAGTTTAATCCCGATGATTTTCTGAAAACGGTTTCTACGGAGCCGGGCGTCTATGTTATGCATGATGCAAGTGGGGAAGTGATCTATGTAGGGAAGGCAAAAAATCTTAAAAATCGTTTAAGCAGTTACTTTAAAACGAAAAACCTTCCCCCGAAAACGGCTGCGCTTGTGGCGAATATCGCCTCTATTGAGACCACCATCACCGATACGGAAAATGGGGCGCTTCTTCTTGAGAGCAATTTGATTAAGGCGCATAAACCCCGCTATAACGTGCGGCTTATTGATGATAAAAGCTACCCTTATATCTATGTTTCGGACCACCCTTTCCCTAGGTTTAGCTACTATCGGGGGGCGCGTAAACGGCGGGGGCGGATGTTTGGCCCATTTCCTTCTTCTTATGCGGTGCGTGAAACACTCAATTTGATGAAGAAGGTCTTTAAAGTGCGTCAATGTGATGACACCTTTTTTAATCACCGTACCCGTCCTTGTTTGCAATATCAGATTCAGCGCTGTTCTGCGCCCTGTGTCGATAAGATCTCCCGGGAGCGTTATGGAGAAGATGTGGAGGCCGCGATGCTCTTTCTTTCGGGGCAGTCACAGGAGTTGATTCAAGCCTTAATCGAGAAGATGCAGCTCTATAGTCGAGATCTTCAATTTGAAAAAGCAGCGGAGATTCGGGATCAGATTCAATATATCAATGAGATTCAGGGCGCAAATATTATGGAGACACGAGGGGAGTCTCTCGATCTTATGGCGCTCTATCAAGCGGCGGAGATCACGGTGGTGGAAGTGATGACCATCCGTGATGGCCGAGTGCTCGGGACACGAGCTTATTTTCCACAGGTGCCAAAAGATACTCTGGAAGGGGAGATTTTAAGTGCTTTTGTGATGCAATATTATGGAGAGCACCGTCTACCCCCGGCGAATTTAGTCCTCAATATCTCTCTGGAAGATGAGGAGCGCTTATGGCTTGAGGCTGGGCTTTCGGAGTTTTCTAAGCGAAAGATCGATATCCAAGGGCCCGATCGTGTGCGGAGTCGTAAGCGTCGCTGGCTTGAGATGACAGAGAGCAATGCTAAGCAGTCGGTAGAGGTGAAGATCGCCGGAAGAGCTGCAGTGGGGAATCGTTTAGTGGCTTTGCGGGAGCTGCTGAGCTTTCCTAAAAAGATTGAGCGGATCGATTGTTTCGATATTTCCCACAGTTTTGGGGAGCGTACAGTGGCCTCAAATGTGGTCTATACTGATGAGGGCTTTAGTAAGAAACATTATCGCCGCTTTAATATTGAAGGGATCACTCCCGGGGATGATTATGGCGCAATGCGACAGGCCTTGACGCGTCGCTTTCGTAAAAAAGAGCCCGAAACGTATCCAGATATTCTCCTGATTGATGGGGGGAAAGGGCAGTTGCAGGTGGCGATAGAGGTGCTCGATTGTCTGGAGATTAAGGAGATCTTTCTACTCTCTATCTCTGAAGGAGAGGGAAAGCATCGGGGGCAAGATGTGATCTGGCTGAGGGATAAACAGCCTATTCCCATCTCACCTACAAGCCCAGCGTTTCATCTTTTGGCTCAAATTCGGGATGAGGCACACCGTTTTGCCATTGAAGGGCATCGCACACGGCGAGACAAGATGCGCCGCCGCTCCATTTTAGAGGATATCCCCGGTATTGGAGAGAAGCGCCGTGTGGCATTGCTTACTCAGTTTGGAGGGCTCGAGCAACTTAAAAAAGCAGCTGTGGAAGATATTGCTCGCGTTCCCGGTATTAGTCAGAAACTTGCGGAGATTGTCTTTAACGCCCTTCGGGAGTCTTAACTTGGGGTGATTATTGCACCATCTTGCCCTTTTGCTTGACCGATTTTGGTCGATGAAAGAGAATAACGCTGCAAAAAGAGAGATGTGGATGGGCACAGCTTCGGCGTGTCTATTTTTATGCGCTAAATATCGAGGGCGCAGCAGAATAAGGAGGAAAACGTGGCACAAATTTTGCAAAATTTTCGTTTTCGGCGAGAGGAGTTTAAGGCCCTCATCTGGTTAACGTTACCCATTTTAATTACCCAATGGTTCCAGGTGGGCATGGGGGTGACCGATATTGCCATTACGGGGCATTTCGATGATGCGGTACAGGCCTCTGTAGGTTTAGGAGTCATGGTTTGGAATCCGCTTCTTCTCTGCTCAACGGGCGTTTTAATGAGTGTTGCGATCTTTAGCTCTCATGAGTATGGACGGGGGCATTATGAGAAGGTGGCGGGCATTTGGCATAACGGCGTTATGATTGCGCTGGTGTTGATTGCGATTGTGCTCTTTATTATGAATTTCCTCTCGGAACATATTTTGCGTGCAATTCGAGTGGATGAAGCGTTGATTCCCGCCTCCGTGACTTATCTTCGGGCGCTCAGTATTGGTGCCCCTGCGATCTTGCTCTTTAATAGTTTGCGCTCTCTGTGTGAGGGAGTTGCGCGGCCGCTTCCCATTACCCTTGTGAGTTTTGTCGGCTTTGTGGTGAATGCAGTGCTCAACTATCTATTGGTTCATGGTTTTGAGCCTCTAGGAATCCCGAGTTATGGCATCGTGGGGTCAGGCGTGGGCACGGGGTTAACCTTCTGGGTTATGCTTATTCTGTTGCTACTTTTTACGCAGATCGATCCCCGGTTAAAGATGCTCAATCTTTTAAAACGCTCCCGAGTGGTTTGGCTGGATGATAACCTGCGGGAGATGGTGCGCATCGGCCTTCCTAATGGGGCGACACTCTTTGCTGAAGTGGCGATCTTTTCAGCTGCAGGACTGATTTTGGGGCAGTTTGGAGCGATTGTGGTGGGAAGTCATCAGATCTCTTTAGCGATCACCTCTATGACTTTTATGATACCGGTGAGCACCTCTATTGCCTTAACCGCGCTTATTGGGCAGCGTATGGGGCGGGAGGATTATAGCGGGGCGAAGCGTATTAGCAATATGGGGCGAACAACGGTCTTGGGTATTATGGTTATGACTAGCTTTATCCTCTTTTTCTCTCGTTTCCATATTCCACAGCTCTTTAACACTAACCCTGAGATTGTTCAGATGAGTGCCGGGCTTATTGTCTACTCAATCTTTTTCCAACTTCCCGATGGTTTACAGATTTCGGCCAATGGTATTTTGCGGGGAATGAAGGATACTAAAGTGCCGATGTTTTTAGGAATAACCTCCTATTGGCTGATCGCTTTTCCTCTCTGTTACTATTTAGGGGTAACTCAGGGAATGGCGGCCGAAGGCGTCTGGATTGGGCTTATTGTGGGATTAACCTGTGCGGCAATTCTCCTGAATATTCGTTTAGCCATTATTTCCCGTAGATTACCAAGTGAGGTAAATGCATGAAGCAGATGATCAGAACTTTTCAAGATGAACATGAAACGAAAGTATTTGCCCGGGAATTAGCGCATTACTTTTTGGAACACTCGGAGATAGAAGCAAAAATCTACCTTCATGGCGAATTGGGGGCAGGAAAGACAACATTTGCTCGCCATTTTATACATGGGCTAGGGGTAAAGGGGGCGATTAAAAGCCCGACCTACACTTTAATTGAGCCCTATCAGACCGAGGTGGGGGAGCTCCTTCATAGTGATCTTTATCGTCTTGCATCTCCGCTTGAGCTCTATGATTTGGGCTTGTTGGAAGAGGAGGGGATCTGGCTTGTGGAGTGGCCAGAGAAGGGGGCGGGAGTATTGCCTGAGCCAGATCTTCGACTCAATCTTGTACGAACGGGAGAGAGCTTAAATGTGGAGATTCAGGCGGAGAGTGGACAGGGCTTGGAGATCTTAAATTTTCTAAAGCAGAAGATCGGGACGGTAAGCGGAGATGAAGAGCACCCTGTAGATAGAAGTGATACCGAATAGCCCCTATACATAGCGCAATCATTTCACTTGGAGGTGCATAAAAAAAACAGACAATCATGGCGGCTAGAGAGGCATTTCGTGGCTATGATTTTCTTTTTTTAAAGCGAACTTATTTTAGGTGGAGATAAGCTTTTATAGAGTACGGAAAGAGTCTCTTTATCTTGCTTAAATAATTGTGGCCTAGGTGATAGAATGGAGGCTACAAAAATTGTCTTGCAGAGGTGAAGCTCAT
>JASLFU010000032.1 GCA_030150405.1 Ignatzschineria sp. | reverse complement strand
ACAACCTTAGATAATAAGGGTCTTGTGATCCGTGGAGAGGATGGCAAAGACGGTGCTAGCATCACTCAAGATGGTATCGACGCAGGTGGTGATAAGATCACTAACGTTGGTGACGGTGAAGCGCCTACAGACGCTGTTAATAAAGGTCAGTTAGATGAGCTTGATAAATCATTAACCGGTAAAGGTCTCAACTTTGAGGGCAATATGGGTGGACTTATTGAGAAATCTTTAGGTGATACTTTAGCCATCAAAGGTGGTTTAGCAGATGATGCTGAAGCTACAGAAGAGAACCTCCGTGTAGACGTTGAGAACGGCGAGCTTGTCGTGAAGATGTCTAAAGACTTAACCGGTCTTGACCAAATTATTGTTGGTAAAGATGGTAAGGACGGTAAAGATGGTGTACCTGGTGTTGTGATTAACGGTAAAGATGGTGAAATCGGTCTTACAGGTAAGCCTGGTAAGCCTGGCACAGATGCTCCTCACCTTGATATTACAGTTAAGAACGGTGCTCCTGGCTTAGATGGTAAAGATGGCGAAATTCGCATCGTTTACAAAGATAAGAATGGTAATGAGAAAGAAGTTGCCAGCCTTGATGATGGCCTGAAGTTTGGTGCTGATGATGGTAAAGAAGTTGGCATTAAGCTTAACAATAAGCTCGACATTAACGGTGATGAGAATATCTCTACCGCAGTAGTGGGCGATAGCATTAAGGTTAACCTTGCGAAAGATCTTGACCTTGGTTCAGATGGTTCTGTGAGCTTTGGTGACGGTGGTACTAAACTTGATGACAAGGGTCTTGTTGTTAAGGATGGTCCAAGCGTAACCCAAGGTGGTATCGACGCAGGTGGTAAGAAGATCACTAACGTTGCTGAGGGTACAGATGCCAAAGACGCTGTTAATAAAGGTCAGCTTGATGAGTTGCAAGGTGCTATCGAAGGTGATGTCACGAACATCAACAATAAGCTCGGTAAGAGCTTAGAAGGTATCGAAGATGCCTTTGGTGCAGGAGCTAAGTTTGATGAAAATGGCAAGCTTAAAATGCCTAACTATAAAGACGCATTAAAAGCCGATAAGGATCTTAATAGCGTTGAAGAAGGCTTTGAGTATGTTGGCGATAAGCTTAATGATCATGGTGATCAAATTACCAATATTATTAAAGGTAAGGCAGGTCTTATTAAGCTTGATGGTGACAGACTTGTTATCGATAACGAGTTAGCTAAAGATGCGAACATCTTTGACTTCTCGAACGGTGATGAGGCTCGTACACTTACCGGCGTTGCGAAAGGTAAACTTTCTAAGGACTCAACCGATGCGGTGAATGGTTCACAACTCTTCGAAACAAATCAGAAGATTGAGAACATTGAGAACCTAAACGGTAAGAACCTTGAGGGTATTGCAGAAGCAATGGGTGGCGGTGCAAAAGTGGAAGATGGCCGTTTAACAGGCGTTGATTTCACAGAAGCACTCGGTGCTGATAAAGCTAACCCCATCACTAACGTCTACGATGGTTTTGGTCATGTAACGGATCGTTTAGATGGTCATGAAACTCGTATCAAAAACATCGAAGGTGATATTACTAATATCGCTGATGGTAAAGCGGGATTAGTCCAGCTTTCGGATGATGGTAAATCGTTAGTGATTGACAACAAATTAGCTAAGGATGCAAATTCGTTTGATATCTCTAATGGTGACGATAGCCGTACCTTAACCGGTGTAGCTGACGGAGCGATCAATAAGGACTCCAAGGATGCAATTAATGGTTCACAGCTCTTTGCTTCGAACGATAAGATTGCAAATATCTTTGGTGGCGATGTTAAGATCGATGAAAATGGTTACTTAACTGCACCAACCTATGTATTAAATGATCATACATTTAATAATGTGGGTGACTCGTTAACTTACTTAGCAGGACAAGTTGCTAACGGCGAAGGTGGTTTATTTAAACTCACAGCTGATGGCAAGACTGTTGAGCTAGGCGAGAAAGCGAAGCAGGCAACAACTGTTGATATGGGCAGCGGCGCTAAAGACGGTGTTCGTGTTGTAACAGGAGTTGCGAAAGGTAAGCTCTCTAAAGATTCAACGGATGCAGTGAATGGCTCACAACTTTTTGAAACTAATCAGAAGGTTGCAGAGAATACACAAAACATCCAGAATATTCAGCAGACGCTTAACCATTACGGAGGCCAGATTCAAGATGCACATCGTAAGATCGACCGCAACAGAAAGGTTGCGAGCGCAGGTATCGCAGGTGCGATGGCTATGAGCTCAATTCCTTATGTTGAGCATACGAAGTACTCATTCGGTATGGGCTTCGGAGCTTACGACGGTCAGGCGGCACTCTCAGCAGGCTTTACCTTTAAGACTAGCGAGAGAACGCGTGCGAGAATCCAAGCTTCGTACGATACTCAAAACAGAGGTGGTTTAGGTATCGGCTTTGCATACGGCTTCTAATTAGAAACGTAGTAGAGTTTATAAACCAAAAGTAGTAAATTTAAGAGCGTATCCTTCGGGGTACGCTCTTATTCTTTTTAGGATTTGGAAATTGCAATATGAACAGATGGATCATTAGCTTATTAGTTATTATTCTGGGGATAAATGTCTATGGAACGTTTCTGCAGGACGTTGATTTTCGTCAATGGTTTCCGCAGCAAGAGGGGGAGAAAGCTTCCCATCGTTGTGTAGATCTACCAGAGAAGGAGACTTTCCAGTGTCTTAATAATGTATATAAGGCAGGGCAAGCAGATGCGGAAGATCTGTTGCTGATCGGCCAGCTCCATTTAGCCGGTTTAGGAACAGAACAGAATTTAACAGAAAGTGCTAAGTTTTTTGAAAAGAGCGTGGCTGAAGGGCACAATCCAGATGCGATGCGTTTTCTTGGAGATCTTTACGTAAGAGAGGATCTGCTCGCTGCAAAATATTGGTATCATCGGGCTGCTCGAATGGGGAATTTAGAGGCTCAACTTAAACTTGCCAATATCTATCGTTATGGTGAGGAGAAGGAGCAAGATGCACCTAAGGCTTTAGAGTTATATCGTGCCGCTTCTTTACAAGGTTCGGTCGAAGGAAGTTATGAGATGGCCTTAATGTATGGATTTGGCATTGGTGTAGAGCCAGATTTAGATCGTACACTCTTTATTCTCGAATCCCCTTGTGCGAAGGGGCACCAAGAGAGCTGCGAGCTTAAAGCGCAGATCGAGCAATTACGTAGTCAGCGCTCTTAATATTTTAAAAGAGGGAAGAGAAGAAGGGCTTTAAATACCTAATATTGTAAATTTGGGTATAAAGGTTGTGTTTTTAGAATAAAGGGGTATCCTTCTATAGAATATTTTAGTTACGTTAATTAAGTAGGAGTTATCGGCTCTCTTTAGTAAGAGATGTTTAAAACGATAAAGATAACTTTATCAGCGTAACTATCCTCGTTAGGTGAGGCTCCTATATGGAGGCAAGCTACTGCCCAGAAACGTCGAGAGACACCAATGGGTCAACAGAGACAATCGAGCTAAGGTTGTATCTAATGTAGCCGGTGAGATCACATCACATCCAAGCCATATAGTGCTAAAACTTTACGAAAGGGGATTAGATTTATCGATCGATAGAAGAGTGCTGTTTTGCAGTAAAATGGCGAAAGGTCTTTGAAGAGGGAATTGATCCCTTCTTTTGCAAAATGCTCTTTTCTTAATTGATTAGCGATGAAACGCTCTCCCCATAAGGAGGGCGTTTTTTCGTTTAGGGCGAAATTTCAAGTGTTCACTTTTAAAGTTTTAATCTTTGAGAATTTGAAGATTTGAAGATTTGAAAGTTAAAAGAGCTTAAAAGCCTCTATAAAGCTTCATGCTTATAGCGCTCTAGAGATCATTTTAGAATCGGGTCGATAATCAATTAGGCAGAGTTCTTCTGCTCAATACTCCCCATGGATAGCAAAAAGCATAAGAAAGCTTTTTGCAAAATATTATCGAGGACAGAGAGTATTCACTGTCGTTTTGAAATCGATAGGCATAAGGCAAGAGCGCAAAAGTACAAAGCCTTTATGCCTCTCATGAAAAAGGTAATAGGAGATTATTCCATGGTTATTCAAGATATTAATATGCGTTTTGGTGCTGAGACAGCGGGCTCTTTAATGACGACCGATTATCTTAGCATTCCGATGGATTACACAGCCGATGAAGGGATCGACTTTCTTCGTGAGCATGTGCGCGGTCGGGAGGATATTCATTACCTCTATGTCACCGATGCTGAGAATCGCTTAATGGGTGTGCTCTCTGTGCGTGAACTTTTAGCTTCCGATGGGGATCGCACCATTGCAAAGATCATGCGTATTAAACTGACAAAGCTCGATTCCGATATTGATCAAGAGCAAGCAGCACAGATCTTTCAGGAGAGTGATCTTGTCACCATTCCTGTTGTGAATGAGCGCAATCAGATTTTGGGTGTTGTACATGTGGATTCGATGCTCGATGTGATGGAGGATGAGGCTTCAGAGGATATCTATCAAATGGCGGCTGTCTCAACAAAGGAAGGGGATAGCTATCTCGATCTTGGGCTCCTTAAAGCGCCTATTGCGATGCTCTACAAAAAGCGTGTGCTCTGGCTTGTGGTGCTTGTATTTATGAATGTCTTTTCCGGTGCCGGTATTGCCACCTATGAGGAGCTCATTGAAAATAATGTGGCACTTGTCTTCTTCTTACCTCTATTAGTCGATAGTGGTGGAAATGCTGGGGCGCAATCGGCCACTTTAGTGATTCGAGCCATGGCTTTAGGGGAGGTTAAGTTACGCGATTGGTTTAAGATGGTCGGGAAAGAAGCGATTGTATCTGGTCTTTTAGGCTTTACGATGGCGCTTGCAGTCTCTATCGTAGGCTTTTTACGGGGCGGGGCAGATATTGCCTTTATCGTAGCCTTAACGATGATGATTGTTGTGGTGATTGGCTCTGTGATTGGTCTTTCGCTCCCCTTTATCTTTAGTAAGTTTAAGCTTGATCCTGCGACGGCAAGCGGGCCTCTCATCACCTCTATTTGTGATATTACGGGGGTCTTTATCTATTTTGGTATTGCTAATATGTTAATTCAGTTTTAATGGTATTGGGGAAGAGTTATAGCAGTAGAGGAGCGCACACCTTAAAAATAAGAGGTCGGCGCTCTTTTTTTATGCATAGTTTTTTTACCCATATTAAAAAAGGAGAAGGGATCTTCTTTAAGCATGTTAAATTGAGAAGAGAAACTGTAAAAAGAGAGATGAAGAGGGCAGCATTAAAATAATGAAAGAGCGATACCTAACAGATTCATACCCCGAAACTGCCGGAACCCGATTTTTAAAGCAGCATAATCTGCCTTTTTTGGCGCAATATTATCCGCAGGAGATTGAAGGAAGTGCGCAATTTACCGCCGATTATCTCGGGCAACCGCTTCATTTAATTGTAAAATCGATCGTTTTTATCGATGAATCTTATAAAGGTTATATGGTCTTAATGCATGGAGATTGCTCCATTGATACTAAGCGTATGCGAAAACTGTTAGGAGTAAAGAAGTTACGCCCGGCGCCATTTGAATATGCTCATAAATGGACAGGTTACCAATTTGGAGGAACATCGCCTTTTGGTATTCGAGCGGTTTTACCAATCTATGTGGAATCGACCATTTTAGAGCTCCCACACCTCTATATTAATGGAGGGAAGCGCGGACTCATCTTAAAAATTACGCCCGATCTTTTAGAGTTTATCGGGGCTATTCCCGTTAAGATTGCAAAGTAGCGGGGGATTTTGTCCCATTTTTTTACAAAAGGGTGGGGCAACTCTAAAAAGCCGTGCTATAGTAAAAATTATTCAAAATCATTTAAAAATTTAATGGCGGGAGTCTGTAGGCAGAAAGGCTAAGTCTCTTTTAGGCAGAGCAGAGTACCCACTAGAGTAAAGGAGAGTATTGATGAGTCATTTAAACGGTCATCTTAAAGGTGCGGATAAAGGTGTGAATTTTAAACGGAGAGTATTATCGAGCGTGATGGCGCTTCTATTGGGTATAGGCTCGGCTGTTGCTGCAGAAGTTCCTGAAGGTGTAGAGCTCCATCCTGTTCAAAAGTTAGTTAAAAATAATGGTGCAGAGCCCCAATCGCTCGATCCCCATAAAATTGAAGGCGTGCCAGAGTCTAATCTTGCACGGGATCAGTTTGAAGGTTTAGTGATCACTAATTTAGAGGGTGATGTGGTGCCAGGAGTTGCAGAATCTTGGGAGCATGATGAGGCTAAAGTATGGCGCTTTAAGATTCGTGAAAGTGCTAAATGGTCCAATGGCGATCCGGTAACAGCGCATGATTTTGTCTACTCTTGGAAGCGCTTAGCGGATCCCAATACGGCATCCCCTTATGCAAGCTACTTACAATATGCCCATATTGAGAATGTAGATGATATTGTAAATGGTAAAGCGGATCCTGAAACTTTAGGCGTTAAGGCGCTTGATGATCTCACCTTTGAAGTCACCCTCTCTGAGCCGGTCCCCTATTTAGATAAACTTGTGGGGCATACGGTGCTTTCTCCCGTGCATAAAGCAACGGTGGAAAAATATGGCAACCAATGGACCAACCCTCAAAACTTTGTCGGAAATGGAGCTTATAAACTTAAAGAGTGGGTGGTTAATGAGCGTATTGTCTTAGAGCGTAATGATCAATATTGGGATAATGCTAAAACTGTTATCGATGAGGTGACATATTTAGCGATCGATTCGGAAGTTACAGCGGTTAATCGTTATCGTAGCGGCGAGATTGATATGACAAATACCATCCCGGTAGAGCTCTTTCCCCGTTTGAAAAAGGATCTCCCCGAAGAGGTTAAGGTGACACCTTATCTCTGTACTTATTACTATGAGATCAATAACGAAAAAGCCCCCTTTGATGATGCCCGAGTACGTACCGCCCTTAAGTTAGCGGTAGATCGTGACATTGTGGTAAATAAAGTGGTGGCGCAAGGGCAGACAGAAGCCTTTGGATTTACGCCTCCCTTTATGGCCGATATGGAAGCGGTAGAGCCTGAGTGGTTTAAATGGAGCCAAAAGGAGCGCAATGCAAAAGCTGTAGAGCTTTTAGAAGAGGCGGGCTATAACAAGAAGAATCCTTTAAGTTTTAATCTTCTCTACAATACTTCGGAATCCCATAAAAAGGTGGCGATTGCGGTCTCATCTATCTTAAAGCAGAATGCGGGAATTAATGTCCGCTTAGAGAATCAAGAGTGGAAAACTTTCTTAGATAGTCGCCATCAAGGTACTTATGAAGTTGCCCGTGCAGGCTGGTGTGCAGATTATAATGAGCCTTCCTCCTTTTTAAATATTATGTTGTCTCATAGCAGTAATAATACCTCGCACTTTAAAAACAAGGCGTTTGATGCGGCGATGCGTGCAAGTATTGAAGCGAAAACTACCGAAGAGCGCATTAAAGCCTATCAAGAGGCAGAAAAGGTTCTCGATGAGGAATCGGCAATCGTTCCCCTCTATTACTACGTAAACTCACGTTTAGTAAAACCCCATGTCGGCGGTTATACCGGGAATGATCCTTTAGGGAATTTCTACACGAAAGACCTTTATATCATTAAGCATTAAATTATCTAAAAAGGGGCGGATCTTTCGGGGTCCGTCTTTTTTTGCCTTGAGGAAAGGGAGCAACTGCTCTCTTTTAGGATAAGGAGTCTATTATGAAATCATTATTTAGATCGAAGTTTATCCGATCAAAACTCACCTTAGGGTTAAGTGGGGCACTACTTTTTACCGGAGGAATCTATGCTCCTCTAATGGCTGCTGAAGTTCCTGAGGGTGTAACCCTTGCGAAAAAACAGACTTTAGTGCGCAACAATGCCACAGAGCCCCAATCTCTGGATCCTCATAAAATTGAAGGGGTGGCAGAGTCACATCTCTCTCGGGATCTTTTCGAGGGGCTAATTATCATTAATCATAATGGAGAGATGGAAGCCCGAGTCGCCGAGCGTTGGGAGAGTAATGAGGATTTCACCCAGTGGCGATTTACTTTAAAAGATGGCCTTAAATGGTCTAATGGTGAGCCTCTTACAGCGTATGATTTTGAATATGCTTGGCAGCGTTTAGCAGATCCTGCCACGGGCTCTCCTTATGAGAGCTACTTGCAATATGCCCATATAGAGAATATTGATGCCATTATCGCAAGCGAACTTCCTGCTGAAAAATTAGGGGTAAAGGCGTTAGATGCTTTAACGTTGCAAGTATCTTTATCGGAATCGGTTCCTTATCTTCCTAAATTACTCGCCCATACCGCGATGGCGCCCCTGCCTAAATCGGTTGTCGAAACGCATGGAAATAGCTGGACCTTGCCCGAAAATTTTGTCGGGAATGGGGCTTATAAATTAAAAGAGTGGCGAGTGAATGAGTATATTTTACTAGAGCGAAACAGAGAATATTGGGACGATGAGAATACCATTATTGATGAGGTCACCTTTTTGCCCATTGCCTCAGAAGTTACGGAAGCGCAGCGCTATCGGGCGGGAGAGGTGGATATTACGGCAAGCATGCCCGTTGAGCTCTTTAAAAAGTTACAGGAAGAGATTCCCGATGAGATTAAGGTAAGCCCTTATCTTTGCACCTATTATTACGGTATTAACAATAGCCGGACACCCTTTACAGATCGGCGAGTGCGTGAGGCGCTAAAACTTGCGCTTGATCAAAATGTGCTGACCAATAAAGTAAAAGCGCAAGGGGATACACCAGCTTATAGTTTTACACCTCCCTATATTTCGGGGTTAGAAGCGCAAGTGCCTGAGTGGTTTAATTGGTCGATGGAAAAACGGAGTGAGCGGGCAAAAGCGTTGCTGAAAGAGGCGGGTTATGATGAGAATAATCCTCTTGAGATCACGCTGCTCTATAACACGTCAGATCTTCATAAAAAGATGGCAATTGCGGCGACTTCACTCTTCAATCAAAATGCAGGAGTGAAGATGAGGCTCGATAATCGTGAGTGGAAAACCTATGCCGATAGCAGAAGGGCAGGGGATTATGATCTGGTGCGGGCCTCTTGGTGTGCAGATTATAATGAGCCCTCCACCTTTTTAAATATGATGCTCTCCGATAGCAGCGTTAATACTGTGCATTATAAGAGTGCGGAGTTTGATGCCATTATGGCAAAAACGCTTCAAGCTAAAGATGATGCAGAGCGAGCTAAACTCTACCAAAAGGCGGAAAGTAAGCTCGATGAGGATTCGGTGATTATCCCCATTTTTTACTATGCTAATTTACGTCTGGTAAAACCTTATGTGGGCGGTTATTCGGGTAAAAATCAGTTAGGTTATTTCTATACTAAAGATCTCTACATAATCGAGAGTGAGCAGTAATTTAGCTCGATGATAAACCGATTTGCGCTAGCTTAAGAGATTAAGCTGGCGCTTTTTATTGGGTCAAAAAAGAGGGGCAATAGGAGAATAAAAGGGGAGATAGCGCTCTTTTTGCCTATTTAAAAGACAGAAACGTATGGTTATTCTTTGTGTAGATTGATAAACTTTGGCTATTATCTGCATTTATTGCGGGCATTTATAAAACTAATGGAGTTTGTGCAGATTCGTAATAGATTCGATCAAGCCGATCCTCATAATCGTGGGTTTTAAGGGGAGTGATCCTCCGCTTAAAGGCATGATTTATTGAGTCTGAGCGCACCGTAGGTAACCTGCTTACGAGATTTGTGCAGAAACTTCATCTTTGGCGAGCCCAAAAGGTTGCTCGAAGAGAAAGGACACCAGATGATACGATTTATCTTACGGCGATTACTCGAAGCGATACCGACGCTTTTAGTCTTAATCACCATCTCATTTTTTATGATGCGTCTTGCTCCGGGAAGCCCTTTTACAGGGGACCGGATGTTGCCGGCAGAGGTTTTAGCTAATATTGAGGCTAAATATAATCTTAATGCGCCCCTCTATGAGCAATATTTCGATTATCTTAAACAACTTTTACGGGGAGATTTTGGGCCTTCATTCCGCTATCGAGATCATACGGTTAATGAGCTTGTAGCCACCCATCTTCCCACATCAGCAAAATTGGGCTTTGCAGCCTTTATTCTCGCAGTGACTTTAGGGGTTGCAGCAGGTACTATCGCCGCCCTTAAGCAAAATAGCTGGATCGATTATCTGGTGATGAGCTTTGCAATGACAGGCGTGGTGATCCCAAGCTTTGTGGTAGCACCACTTTTAGTCTTAATTTTTGCAATCACTCTGCAATGGCTGCCGGCAGGGGGCTGGCATGGGGGGAAATGGCAATATATGTTATTGCCGATGGTGGCGCTTTCGCTCTCCTATATTGCGAGTATTGCGCGAATAATGCGCAGCTCCATGATCGAAGTTTTAAATTCCAACTATATCCGCACAGCCCGTTCAAAAGGGTTGCCAATGCGTACGATTATCTTTAAACATGCGTTGCGCCCCGCATTTTTACCAGTACTCTCCTATTTAGGGCCGGCATTTGTAGGTATTATCACTGGCTCATTAGTGATTGAATCGATCTTTGGGCTCCCAGGCGTTGGAACGCTCTTTGTTGAAGGTGCACTCAATCGGGATTACTCCACAGTCTTGAGCGTAACCATTTTAGTGGGGGCATTAACCATTCTCTTTAATGCGATTGTAGATATTCTCTACGCCGTGATCGATCCGAAGATTCGCTATTAGGAGGCTAAAATGAAATTGACGAAAAAACAGCATCAAGCGGTGGAGAACTTAGCGGAAAATCTCGAGATCGAAGGGCGTAGCCTCTGGCAAGATGCGCGCCGAAGATTTATTCATAACCGCGCTGCTATTACAGGGCTTATTGTGTTAGGGATGATTGCACTCTTTGTAATTATTGCGCCATTGATCTCAGAGTATAGTTACGATTACACCGATTGGGGGGAGATGTCGAGCCCACCTAATTTTGAAACAGGGCACTATTTCGGTACAGATTCTAATGGCAGGGATATCTTTGTTCGGGTCGCCGTAGGGGGAAGAATTTCCCTTTTAGTAGGGATCTCCGCAGCTTTAGTTGCGGTATTGATGGGAACTTTTTATGGTTCTGTCTCCGGCTATTTAGGGGGGCGTATCGATTCTTTAATGATGCGTATTTTAGAGGTTTTAAACTCCTTTCCCTTTATGTTCTTTGTGATTTTATTGGTTACCTTCTTTGGGCAGAATCTCTTTTTAATCTTCTTAGCGATCGGCATGGTCTCTTGGCTCGATATGGCGCGTATTGTACGGGGGCAGACTTTAAGTCTTAAAGGGCGTGAGTTTATTGAGGCGGCAAAGGTCTCCGGCGTGCCCACTTGGGCGATTGTATTTCGGCATATTGTGCCGAATGTTCTCGGCGTTGTGGTCGTATACGCTTCGCTTTTGGTGCCGAGCATGATTCTTTTTGAGTCATTCTTAAGCTTTCTAGGTTTAGGTGTTCAAGAGCCCATGAGTAGTTGGGGCTCCCTTTTAAGTGATGGGGCGAACTCTATGGAGGTTGCGCCATGGCTTCTGATCTTCCCGGCGATTTTTCTCATTATTACACTGTTCTGTTTTAACTTTATTGGTGACGGGCTCCGTGATGCGCTCGATCCGAAAGATCGTTAAGGAGGTATCACAATGGAAAGAAACGATATTTTGCTCGAAGTTAAAGATTTAAATGTCACCTTTAAAACACCCGATGGAGATGTCACTGCCGTCAATAATCTCAATTTCTCTCTAAAAGCGGGGGAGACGTTGGGAATTGTGGGGGAGTCAGGTTCTGGTAAATCGCAAACTGCTTTTGCGTTAATGGGGCTGTTAGCGAAAAATGGCACCATCAAGGGATCAGCTAAATTTAATGGGCGAGAGATTCTCAACCTGAAAGAAGCGGAGCTCAATCGTTTACGGGCAGAGGAGATCTCGATGATCTTCCAAGATCCCATGACATCACTCAATCCCTATATGACGGTGGGGGCTCAGCTTATGGAGGTGCTCCGTTTGCATAAAGGGCTCTCTAAACGGGATGCATTTGAAGCTTCTGTTAAGATGCTCGATGCCGTTAAAATGCCGGAGGCGCGTAAGCGGATGGGAATGTATCCCCATGAATTTTCAGGAGGTATGCGCCAGCGGGTGATGATTGCCATGGCGCTTCTCTGTAGTCCTAAGTTATTGATTGCCGATGAGCCCACCACAGCGCTCGATGTTACGGTGCAGGCCCAGATTATGGAGCTGCTTAATGAACTTAAAGCAGAATTTAACACCGCTATTATTATGATTACCCATGATCTTGGCGTGGTGGCGGGCATTTGCGATAAAGTGTTGGTGATGTACGCAGGAAGAACTATGGAGTATGGGGCTGTGCGAGATATCTTCTACAAGCCGAGTCATCCTTACTCTTTAGGTCTGCTCGATGCGATTCCAACACTCGATAGCGGAGATGGGGAGTTGCATACGATTCCCGGAAATCCCCCTAATCTTCTGCGTTTACCGAAAGGTTGCCCCTTTGAGCCCCGTTGTGAATTTAGTGATCATCGTTGTCAAAGTGAAGCCCCCAATTTAGAGCCATTTGAGGCAGGGCGTCTGCGTGCTTGTTTCCGTACTTTAGAGGAGTTAAAAAATGTCTAATGCTATCTCTGTTACACCGACCGCAAAGGGCAAGAAGCTTCTCGATGTGCACAATTTAAAGGTGCACTTTCCGGTACGGGAGCGGACCCAATGGTTTTGGGAAAAGCCACTTCAGTTACGGGCTGTAGATGGTGTTAGCTTAGAGCTATATGAAGGGGAGACGCTTGGAGTTGTGGGGGAATCGGGGTGTGGAAAATCTACGCTCGCACGGGCGATTATCGGCCTTGTGGAATCTACTGCGGGGCAGGTGGTTTGGTTGGGGCAAGATCTTACCCAGGCAGACAAAAAAGCGATGCATGGAGTGCGAAAAGATATTCAGATGATCTTTCAAGATCCGCTTGCTTCCTTAAACCCCCGTATGACTATTGGCGATATTATTGCCGAGCCTTTAAAGACTCACTATCCATCGCTCTCGGGAGAAGAGGTGAAGCATCGGGTAGAGAAGATTATGCAACGGGTAGGCCTCTTGCCGAACTTAATTAATCGTTACCCCCATGAATTCTCAGGGGGGCAATGTCAGCGGATCGGAATTGCTCGGGCGCTTATTTTAGAGCCGAAGTTGATTATTTGTGATGAACCGGTGTCTGCGCTTGATGTGTCGATTCAGGCTCAGGTAGTCAATCTCCTACGTAAATTACAAAAAGAGATGAATCTCTCTTTAATCTTTATTGCTCACGATTTAGCGGTGGTAAAGCATATCTCCGATCGTGTAATGGTGATGTATTTAGGAAATGTTGTGGAGATGGGGACTAAAGAGGCGGTCTATCACGATACAAAACACCCCTATACTAAGGCGTTGATGTCTGCAGTGCCGATTCCGGATCCTAATTTAGAGCAAGGTAAGGAGATTGAGCTATTAGAAGGTGATCTCCCTTCGCCCATTAATCCTCCTTCAGGCTGCATCTTTAGAACTCGTTGCCCAAAGGTGGAGCCGATCTGTGCTAAGGAGAAGCCGGAATTACGGGGGGAAGGGCATCAGGTGGCCTGCCTTTTAGTAGAGTAATGGTAGTAGATGTTTTAATTCCCTAAAGTAAGTGTGAGCTTCTGGAAATGGGGTAGAACTAAAGAAAAAGCTGAAAAGTGTTAAACATTTTTCAGCTTTTTTCTGTCTCTAAAAGAAGCGGGTAATAAGGCTATCTTTAATTTGCGTGATTTGTGATTATCTCGATTGCTCTCATATTCGTGCTACATTAAGCCACCAATAGAGATATATTTTGTCTCAAGATAGGGTTCAATTCCCTCAAGCCCCCCTTCACGACCTACGCCGCTCTCCTTCATACCCCCAAAGGGCGCGTGCGCAACGCTGGGTAATCCATCATTCCATCCTACAATCCCAAAGTCGAGATTCTCTTGTAGATAGATTCCTGTACGATAATCATTAGTGAAGAAATATGCCGCAAGTCCAAAGGGAGTTCCGTTGGCAATTTCAATCGCCTCTTCTAAGGTGGAGTATTGAATGATAGGAGCAACAGGACCAAAGGTCTCCTCCTGCATAATGGCCATATCGAGCGTGATATCTCGGATCACAGTGGGCTCAACAAAATAGGTCTCCTGCTTATTGTCGCTCTTTCCTTCACCCCCGGTGAGGATCTTTGCCCCCTTAGAGGTGGCATCTTTAATCTGAGCCATCACCTTTTTATACCCTTTTTCATTAATTAATGGACCCACCTCAACGCCACTTTCTAAGCCATTACCCATCTTTAGCTCGGCACTTTTTTGGGCAAAAAGCTCCGCAAATTGATCCACAATCGCCTCATGAACAATAAAACGATTAGCGCAGACACATGTTTGCCCCGCATTACGGAATTTAGAACCTATGGCATTTTCAACCGCTGCGGCGATGTCGGCATCTTTATGGATAATAAAGGGGGCATGCCCGCCAAGTTCCATAGTGATATGTTTTACTGTAGAAGCACTCTGTTCCATAAGGAGTTTGCCCACAGCCGTGGAGCCGGTAAAGGTGATTTTTCGTACATGAGGGCTTTGGGTAAAGATCTCACCGATATCGGATCCTTTACCATTTACCACCTGCACCACATCTTCGGGGAAGCCCGCTTTATGCGCTAGTTCCACAAGCTTTATCATAGTGAGCGGGGTCTCTTCAGCAGGTTTTACAATAAAGGTGCAGCCGGCAGCCAGTGCAGGGGCTGCTTTGCGAGTCATCATCGCCGCGGGAAAGTTCCAGGGCGTAATGGCAGCGACTAATCCCAACCCTTGCCGAATCACCATTAGGCGCTTACTCTCTGTATGGGTGGGAATGGTGCGGCCATAGATCCGTTTTGCCTCTTCGGCATACCAGGTGATGTAACTGGTGGCGTAATCCACCTCGCCTCGGGATTCTGCAAGCGGCTTTCCATTCTCTTTTGTCATAATGGTGGCGATGGCTTCTTTCTCTTCTTGAATGAGTGTGGCCCATCGTTCTAATAGCTTTGCCCGCTCATGAGCATTAACCTTTTTAAAGCGCTGAAAAGCCTTCTCACCTGCGGCAAGTTTTGCTTCAATCTCTTGTGGGGTATTACGGGGAACATGGCCAATAACTTCCCCCGTTGCGGGGTTTTTAACGATAATTTTACTCATGGAAGCTCCTTTCTTATTCTCTTCTTGTCTTCTCTTTAGTATAGCGCTTACGGGATCGATCGATAAGATTCTATAGCGAGGCAGGGGGAAAATGTGCAAGCAATCTCTCTATTTTAGTAGAGAAAATCGGCTTTTGGTGGGGTTCGCTTTATTGAATCTATCAATTAGAAAAGGGGAATTATGCTTGTTATAAAGGAGATCTAAAACCACTTATCTATTGATTACAAAAGGAGATTATCATGCAAGAGCGAGATCAGACAGAATTAGAGCGGGCTAAAGCGCAAGAAAATAGCCGGGAGCAAAATCTTGAAAAGGAGGAGATCTCCACTTGGAATGATGAGGGCGGTAATAGTGCTCAATATGCGGATGAGAAGGGGGACATTCCGGCAGATGGGGGAAATAGCACGGAAAATAGCGCCGAAAACCGCTCAGAAAAAGAGAAGTAGGTAGTAAAATTAGGCGTTATATGTCAATGGATTAATTGGTCAATGGATAATTGACGAATGGACTGATTACCGAATGCCTAATGAATTGTTCTAGTCGAGATATTGGCTAATGACTGCCATAAAGCGTTCCCCATATTCATCGAGCTTTTTCGTTCCCACCCCTTTAATTTTAAGAAATTGCCCGGGGGATTGGGGAAGGTCGCGCGCCATCTCTTTTAGGGAGATATCATTAAACACCGTGTAGGTAGGGGTATCTTTGGCTCGGGCAATCTCAAGGCGTAGAGCTCGCAACTCTTCAAAAAGGGCGGGGTTGTAATCAAACTCCTCTGGTTTGGCGTAATTCTCTTGGCGATGTTCAATAAGATCTTGCCGATGGAAAAGTTGCGCTTCCCCTTTAAGAAGGGGGCGAGTTTTATGGGTAAAGCGTAGCACGGGGCGCTCATCGTTGGTCTGCTGAATATAGCCTCGGGCGATCAGCGTCATAATCATTTCGCGGATGCTCTTTTCAGAATAGCTCTTCATTAACCCATAGGTAGAGAGCTTATCAAATCCAAGTTCTAAAATACGTTTCTCTTTTGAGCCCCGAAGCACTTTAATCACCGTAGTAATGCCGTAATTCATCTCGAGCCGATAGATGCAAGAGAGGATCTTTTGCGCCTCGATAGTAATATTGATCTTAGGCGCGGTGCTGGTGCAATTACTGCAATTATCACACTCTGTAAAGTCGGGATTTTCGGCAAAATAGAGGAGAATCTGCCGCCGTAAACATTCGTCGGTGTGGCAGTAATCGATCAGATATTGTAGGTTTTGATAGAGCTGTATTTTGCGTTCAGGATCGATCTCAAAATCACTATTTTCGATCAGAAACTTCTGTTTAGCGATATCGCTCGGAGAGTAGAGCAGAAGACAATGCCCCGGTTCACCATCTCGGCCAGCGCGGCCTGCTTCTTGATAATACGCCTCCATATTTTGCGGCATATTGTAATGGATCACAAAGCGGACATTGGGTTTATCGATCCCCATGCCAAAGGCGTTGGTAGCCACAATAATTTGGGTATGATCGAGAATAAACGCATTTTGATTCGCCTCCCGCTCTTCGCTCGACATTCCGCCATGGTAGGGTAATACCGAGTGCCCTCGCTTTTCTAAATATTCAGCCACACTATTGACGCTTTTTCGGGTTGCACAGTAGATAATTCCCGATTCATTGCGATAACTCTTTTTAATAAAACGATCGATATACTCCCCTTTATTGGCGACTTTTAAGACCTCGTAGGTTAAGTTAGGGCGATCAAAACCCACAATCGATTCTGTAGGATTTTGAAGATGAAGGAGAGATTTAATCTCTTCGATCACCGTGGGGGTAGCCGTTGCCGTATAAGCTCCTACCGGTGGGCGATAGGGAAGTTGATAGATAAAATCCACAATCTCCCCATAAGCGGGGCGAAAATCGTGCCCCCATTTGGAGATACAGTGCGCCTCATCTACGGCAATAAAGCTGATATGGATTTGAGATAGGAGAGTGCGCATAAAGCCGCTATTGATCCGCTCGGGCGCAACATAGACAATCTTTACCTGTTGTCGGGCGATCAGTGAGGCGCGTTCCCGAAAGGTTTCGCTATCTAAGGTGCTATTAATAAATGTAGCGGGAATGCCGATCTCATTGAGTGCATCGACCTGATCTTTCATGAGAGAAATTAGGGGAGAGACCACGACAGTAACGCCCGGAAGAAGAAGGGCCGGGAGTTGATAGCAGAGTGACTTTCCGCCCCCTGTGGGCATAATCCCTAAGGCATCGCGGTTTTCTAAAATAGCTTCGATAAGCGACGCTTGGCCTTCCCGAAATTCGGTATAGCCAAAATATTTTTGTAGCGCCTCTAAGCTTCTCAAAGAGCTCTCCTTTCTCTGTTTTTCTGCTAAAACAACCGTAAAACAGTACCAGATTTCTCCCTTTAAGTATAGAAAAGGTGGAGGCTTGGGCGTCTCTTTTTAGCCCAATAGGGGGAGACTTTCGATTAGAGAAGGGGAGCGATTTTACCCTAATTTTTAGAGGTTACTTTAAAAAAGCATGAATTGAGAATCAGTTTGCGATAAGAATTATTATCATTTATTCTATAACGTCTGAAAATAAAGGAGTTCCGACGATGCAAACCGAAAGTAGAAATGCCTATATCGCTGTAGTATTGCAGATGATATTAATAGGATTTTCATTTATGGCGCTAAAGATTGCGCTCGATTATTCAAAGCCGTTTGATATTCTTGGGCATCGTTTTATCTTTGCGTTTATCGCTTCGAGTCTCCCCATTATTTTTGGTTTTGTAAAATTACGCATGACTCCCCTTGGTGCAAAGATGTTAATTCCGCTAGGGATTTTCTATCCTTCACTCTTTTTTGCTTTTCAGCTTCTGGGCATTAAATATACGACCACTTCAGAAGCGGGGATTATCTTTGCTTCAACCCCTATTTTAGTGGCGCTTTTAGCTGCTCTTGTCTTAAAAGAGAAGACTACAATTTTACAGCGACTTTTTATTGTTATGTCGGTCAGTGGCGTTATCTATATCGTGCTTATGCGGGGGAGCGATATTCCGGCAAATTATAGTTTTAAAGGCATTTTTTATACGCTGCTTTCTGCGGCTTCCACTGCGATTTATACAGTCTTAGTGCGAAAATATCGCCATGAATATTCGAACTATACTCTAATGTATATGATGATGTTGATTGGGCTTGTAGTCTTTAATGGTATCGCTTTAGTGGAGCATGGCCTTGCCGGAACTTGGAGAGATTATCTCGTACCGCTCTGGGAGATGCGTTATATCGCCTCAGTCTTCTACGTGGGGGTGATCTCCACCTTTATTACCCAATATTTAGCGATCTATGCCGTGGCTCGTGTAGAGGCCTCGAAGATTGGTGTTTTTAATAATTTAAGCACCATTGTGATTATTTTTGCTGGAGTAGTCTTTCTCGGGGAGAAGTTACATCTCTACCATATTGTGGGGACGATCACGATTTTAGTCGGTATTATTGGTAGCAACTATTTTGCAAGTCGGGAAGAGAACGCCTAAAAAGAAAAGCAGGGGGAAGGGCGTTTCCCCTTATCTTCTTATCCATAACTCTTAATATTGGCCTAGCTCAACAGCATCATAGATCCGCTGTAATTTATTCACAAAATCGGGGAGCGTTTCTGCTTGCATCTTCTTCATCGCACTTGCCCGCTGTACTTCTACTGTGCGAGTAGAGATCGACTCTAAATCAGCAATCTCACGATTGGTATACCCTTTATAAACACGGGCAGCAATGACTCGCTCCCGCTCTGTTAAGGTTAAGAAATGTTGGTAGAAGAGATTCTCTTCCGCTCGTTGATGGGCGATCTTTTCTGCTCTTTCAAGCGCTTCGATTAAAGATTGCATGGCGATCGGTTTTTCTAAAAAGTCGATAGCGCCCTCTTTTAGCATCTTTACCGCCATCGGCACATCCCCATGCCCCGTTAAAATGAGGGCGGCAATAGGGCTCTTTTCGGCTTTTAAACGTAATAAGACCTCATCGCCCGACATCTGGGGCATCCGCAGATCTAAAATCGCAATGGCGGGCTCTTCTAAAGAGACTCCTTCGATAAAGGCTTTACCATTTTCCCAAAGGGTGGTGGCATAATCGAGCTGCTGCACGAGAAACTCACAAGATTCCCGTACGCTGGGCTCGTCATCGACAATATGGACCATTAATGATTTCATCTCTTCTCCTTAGTTAGGTGATCAATGTGGGGGGAAGGCTCGTGCGGTAGAGCCTCGTTATCTTGATGATTTTCGGGAGAATCTGCACACTTACTAAGCTCATTGGGCAGAATAAGGCGCACTGCAGCACCACATTGGGCATCTTTTCGATTATCGATGCGTAGTTTTCCATTTAAGTTATGAATAAGGCGCTGACAGATCACTAATCCCAATCCTAATCCCTCCTTTTTTGTGGTTCTAAAGGGAACAAAGGGCGCATCTAATTGCTCTTTCGCAAAGCCAGGACCATTATCAATAATAAAGAGTTTAAGATATTCAGGGTAAGGCTTAGCCCAGATGGTAATCTCTGTTGCTCCCGCTTGTACAGAATTTAAGAGGCAATTTGTCAGCACCTGCTCAAGTACCGATTTTAAGAGAGGGATCTCATAATTTTCGGGAACATCGATCTTAATGGAGACCTTTTTCTGTGTCTGCAGTCGGGTTACCTCAATAATACGCTTTAAAAATTGAGCAAGGTTGACCACTTCAAACTCTTGGCTTGTGGGGGCTTTTGCCCATGTTTTGAGGTTTTTAATAATCTCATGGCAATGGGCGACCTGTTCGGCGATCTTATGAAGGGGAGGAAGGAGGGGATGCTCAGAATTCTCCTTAGAGAGGGCATAAGCGCTACCTTCAGCATAATTGCGAATAGTGGAGAGGGGTTGATTCAATTCATGCCCAATACCGCTGGCCATCTCCCCTAAAATATTCATCCGATCTGCTTGGGCGAGCATACGCTCATACTCATGGAGTGTTTGAAACGCTGCTTCTAGTTGCCGCTCCCGTTTGCGGGCGGCGTAACGTACCCAAAGATGGTCAATGCCCATAATAAAGAGAAGAAGCAGAAGAATCGTCAGCCCCAATTTATGTTCACTTGCGAGGCGTTTTAATGTTTCTAAAAGCCCCTCTTTCTCCTGATAATAGGTGATCTCCTGTAGCAGCCGGCTCACTTCAGCTAAGGTGAGGGGCAGCTGCCATTGGGGAAGATCCTTTACGAGCTCTTTAGAGAGTGGGGGCGCAAAGAGTGTGCTCTGAATCGCTTTGGCAAGATTCTCATCCACTGAGCTAAAAGCAGCGAGAGACCAGCTTGGCATAAGGGGCGTACTGCTTTTACAGGCAATTCCGTTTGGAGCTTCATTGATTAAACGAAAATCATGGGGGCTGAACTCTTCTCGGCGAAGAAGGCGCTCATAAAGACAGGCGGGAACGATAATCGCATCACTTTTTCCCTCTTTTAAAAGGGTAAAGAGCTGCTCAATAGGGTAGCCTACATAATGGAGATCGAGCTCTTCTAGTGCAATTCCGGCATCGATGATCTCCTTATAGCCGAGCAGAAATCCCCCTAAGGCTTTAGGGCCTACAGCACTGATACGCTTGCCTTTAAGGTCGTTTAGCTCCTTAATCTCGCTCTTTTGATCGACCCAGATGGCGCTTCCGATTTTGGCATCACTCTCCTGGAGATGAACATTCCCCTTTAAGCTCGCAATCCAGCGCAAAGGTGCTTTGGTGTTGAGTTGTAAAAAACTGGCATGATGGGTTAAGAGAAGATCGAGTCCATCATTATCCGCCATCTCTTGAATCTGCCCAAGATGAAGGGGGAGGAGCTCAAAATGCTTATTGGGGAAGGCTTGATTGAGCATCTCTATCCAGGGCCCCCATTCATTATCTGCCGCCGCGGCTCCATAGGGAGCAAGAATCCCTACGGTGATCCGTGCTTTTCGCACCTCTTTTTCAGGGCCCATCCATTCACTCTGCGCATATAGGGGAAAGGTAAAGCCAAAGAGCAAAAAGAATAAGAGACTCTTTTTGAGCCAGGCGCTGCAGAGCATCCATTGTTCTTCTCTTTTTGGAGGATCCGGAAGAAAAAGGGTAAAGCTGCGCAAAAAGATCTTTAAAAGGCGATTCATCTTGATTTGTTCTAAGTCAAATTAGAGGGAGGTATGTGGTTTTCCACAATAGAGCCGATCTCTATTCCAGAGAATAATAACTTTAGTGTAATGGCATTCTCGCTTTTAAGGTAGCGCAGATTTGCTAGGAGATGAAAGGTTAAGGAGTGCAAAACCTATTTTAAGCACTCAAAAGTGTAGCGCAAATTTAATATTCGTATTGCCAGCCTACTACAGTTGGCCGTGAGATTGGAAGGAGATCTATTGATGGGGATCAGTCGTCGAAGCCTATTAAAACAGCTTGGAAGCTTAACCGCAGGAGCTGCGCTTGTGAGCTTAGCAGAGGCGAAAGCAGAGCCGAAACATATTCCTCCCCGAAGAGAGGGGGATGGCAGTAAGCGTTATGGCATGTTAATCGATCTGCGTCGCTGCATCGGTTGCCAAGCCTGTACGGTGAGCTGCTCGGTGGAGAATCAGATGCCAGCAGGGCAATTTAGAACCACGGTTCGGCAATATCAAGTCTTTGAATATGAGAAGAATCAAGCTACAAACGTGGTTTTACCTCGTCTTTGTAACCATTGTGATAATCCTCCCTGTATCCCCGTGTGTCCTGTGCAAGCCACATTCCAACGTAAAGATGGCATCGTTGTGGTGGATAATAAAAAGTGTGTGGGTTGTGCTTATTGTGTGCAAGCGTGTCCTTATGAGGCGCGTTTTATCAATAGTGAAACGGGGACTGCGGATAAATGTAACTTCTGTGCGCATCGCTTAGAGGCAGGCTTACTCCCGGGATGTGTGGAGTCCTGTGTGGGTGGCGCGCGGATTATTGGGGATCTTAAAGATCCCAATAGCCAGATTAGCCGGATGCTAAAAGAGTTTGAAGGCGAGATTAAGGTCTTAAAACCTGAGCAGGGAACTGTGCCACAAGTCTTCTATTTAGGGCTTGATGAGGCCTTTACCTCCCAAGTTCAGGGGCAAGCAATGTTATGGCAGGAGATTGTATTATGATTCGTGAACTCTTAACCCTCCCGCAAGAGATCGCCTGGCTCCCTTGGGCGGTGCAATATTTCTTCTTTATTGGTTTAGCAGCAGCGGCTTCTGTTATTGCGGTAGCTCTTCGTTTTTGGAAAAAAGGCGCTCTTCGTGAGTTGGAGCTGATGATTGTAGGCTTTGGCATTACCGCAGGAATCGTAGGGCCGATTGCCTTAAGTGCGGACCTTCATCAGCCAGGGCGGATCTTTAATTTCTACATTCAGATGGCGCCGTGGTCTTGGATGTGGATTGGTGCGATTTTTGTGCCGCTCTTTGTGGTGTTTCTCATTGTTCATTTTCTTCTTCTCCTTCGTGAAAACACTACCAAAGAGGGCACTTTTAAATGGTTAAGAGCATTACACTGGACAAATATCAATGCCACAAAGTGGCTCCCCTTAAGTGGTGTAATGCTCTTACTCTCGGCTTTTGCGATTCTGCTCTATACCGGTAAAGAGGTCAATATTGTTAAAGCGCAAGCTATTTGGCATACGCCATGGTTACCTTGGGCGCTCTTTTTAACGGCTTTTCAGGCGGTACCTATGGCGGTAACGGCTTGGAGTTCATGGTCTGGTAGACCCCATTTCACCCCTCTTTTAAGTCGCTTACAGCTGGTGGGGCTTGTGGGCGTTGCAGTCGTGCTTATCGGCTGGGCGATGAGTAATACTCCCGCAGGGGAAGCGTTCCGAGATCTACCTAATAAGGGCTCTGTTTGGTTCACTATCGGTTTTAGTCTACTGGGCTACTGGGTAGTTTTAATGGCATATACCTTCATCAATTTTAATGAGCGTAGAATCAATTGCCGCTGGATCGATTTAGGTTTAGCGCTTCTCTCGCTCTCCCTTGCATGGACTATTCGCTGGGCGATTCTCATGCAATCACAAACTCTGCCTAAATATAACGTGGTGATTAATCCTTACCACTTAGATTGGGGCTTTAATGGCTTTCTGAGTATTGTTTCTACCTTTGGATTGTGGGTAACGCTACTGATTATTGTCTGGAGCTTACTGCAAGATCGTTGGTTTAACTTTAGAGAAACAGGTGAGATTTAAGGAGTTCATAATGGATAGATTTCAAAAGGATAAATCATTCCCTCAAAATGATGAGGCACTCTCTAAAGAGACAATGGCAGAAAATGGGCAGAAGGAGTCAACCGTGACAGATTCAAACAACACATTGAAAAGTGCCAACAACACGCAAGAAGATGTTACGGAAGAGAAGGCTCTACGCAAACGTCGCAATCTTTTGAAAGGGGTTGCGGCGGGAGCGGGGGCAGCGGCGTTTGCTGTAGGATATAGTAACACCGCAAAAAATATGGTTACCGGAATGCTCAAAGGCACATCTGCAGAGCCCACGGATGATCGGATTACAGGAAATGCGCTCGCCGTGGAAGGGCGGGTGGAAAATGGGGAATGGATTCCCAACCCCGATCAAGTGGTTTCTAATACCATGTGTTTTGGTTGCTGGACGGTTTGTGGTCTTCGTGTTCGGGTAGATAAAAAGAAGAATGAAGTGGTGAGAGTGATGGGAAATCCTTACCATCCGCTCTCCCATGATGAGCACTTTGCTTACAACACACCTATTGAAGAGGCGTGGCAACGTTTAGGGGGTGAAAATGGTATTCATGAGCGTTCAACCGCCTGTGCTCGTGGAGCTTCGATGGGGGAGTCTTTAACGAGCCCTTACCGAGTTTTAACCCCTTTAAAACGGGTAGGAAAGCGGGGAGAAGGAAAGTGGAAGCGCATCAGTTTTGAGCAGCTGATCGATGAGGTTGTCAATGGCGGGGATCTCTTTGGAGAAGGGCATGTTGATGGTTTAAAAGCGATTCGCGATTTAGAGACGCCGATTGATCCTAAATATCCTGAGTATGGAGTCAAGGCGAACCAGCTCCTAGTAACCGATGCCGGAAATGAGGGGCGTGAGGAGTTTGTTAAACGTTTTGCGCTCAATGCTTTTGGTACTCGTAACTTTGCGCAACATGGTTCTTATTGCGGTTTAGCTTATCGTTTAGGCTCTGGCGCAGTGATGAATGATATGAATAAGAATGCGCACGCAAAACCTGATTTCGATAATGTGGAATTTGCGATCTTTATGGGCACATCGCCAGCGCAATCGGGGAATCCCTTTAAACGTCAAGGTCGGCTTTTAGCCAATGCTCGTACTAAATCGGCAGAAGAGTTTAGTTATGCGGTCGTTGCCCCTAATATGCCGATTACAAATACAGCAGCCACCCAAAATAATACTTGGGTGCCGCTCCTTCCGGGAACAGATTCTGCTATGGCGATGGCGATGATTCGTTGGATTATTGATAATCAACGCTATAACGAAACCTATCTTCGAGCGCCAGGCAGAGCAGGAATGGAAGCAGCGGGAGAGGTCGGTTGCTCAAACGCAACACATTTAGTAATTACGGAAGAGAATCATCCCCTTTATGGCAAATTCCTCCGGGAGATTGATATAACAGGAGAGGGGGAAGAGCGTAATGCTTCTCCGATCTTAGTAAAATCGAGCGATACACTCTCTTTAGAAGGGGCGGATACTGCTCGGGTAGGGGAGCTTTTTGTAGAGGAGCGGGTCACTCTTGCTAATGGTGAGAGCGTTAGCGTCGAGTCGAGCTTTAGCCTTCTTGCAAAGTCGGCACGTAAACTTACCCTTGAAGAGTATAGCCAAGAGTGTGAGGTGCCGGTAAAAACGATTGAAGGCTTAGCGCGTAGATTCACCAGTCACGGGCGTAAAGCAGCTGTGATTACCCATGGCGGAATGATGAGCGGCAATGGCTTTTATAATGCATGGTCGATTATGGCGCTCAATGTGATGATCGGAAATATGAATCATAAAGGGGGCATGCTCGTTAATGGCGGGAAGTTTGCAGAATATGCGCCAGGCCCCCGATATAACATGGTTGATTTTGAGGGTAAAGTCGCGCCAAAAGGGATGATGTTAGCTCGTGCGAAGAAGCCTTACGAGACCTCTACAGAATTTAAATTGAAAAAAGAGCGGGGGGAGAATCCCTATCCTGCCGATCGTCCTTGGTATCCTTTTGCTGGGGGGCAATCCTCAGAGGTGCTAATCTCCGCGCTTGCGGGCGATCCTTATCCATTAAAGGCATGGATCAGTCACTTAACCAATCCTGTGTATGGAATCTCGGGTTTTAGGCAGCTTCTTTTAGATAAGTTGAAAGACCCTAAAGTGCTCCCCCTCTTTATTGCTATTGATGCCTTTATGAATGAAACCACCGCAATGGCGGATTATGTTATTCCAGATACTCATAACTTTGAGAGCTGGGGCTTTACAGCAGCTTGGGCGGGGGTTCCTTTTAAAACCTCTACTGCCCGCTGGCCTGTGGTTGAGCCAAAGGTGGAGAGAGATAGCCGGGGTAGAGAGATCTGTATGGAGAGCTTTATTATTGAAGTCTCTAAAAAACTCGGTTTACCAGGATTTGGGGAGCGAGCGATCCCCGATTTTGAGGGGAATCATCATCCTTTAAATCATCCGGAAGATTACTATCTCCGTGCTGCAGCGAATATGGCGTTTGATGGTGAGCCTGTGGCAGAAGCGACTCGTAAAGAGCTCGAGCTTACCGGTGTAAATCGCATTAAGAGTAAGATCGAAGCGGTATTAAAACCGGAAGAGCAGATGCGTGTTGCGTATGTTTATGCTCGAGGAGGGCGTTATGCACACTATAATACGGGTTGGGATGGAGAGCATATGAAGCGCAAATGGGGCGAAACGATGCAGCTCTGGAATGAGAATGTGGGGGTTCATCGTCACTTCTCTAACGGGGAGCGCTACAGCGGAACTCCAGCTTACTATCCCCCTAGATTCTCCGATGGTACGCCGATGCGGGAGAAATATAGTGTCGAAGAGTGGCCTCTATCGTTGACCTCCTTTAAATCTAATCTTGTGAGCTCAACAGCCGGTTCAACATTACGTTTAAGAATGATTAAACCCACTAATATTGTGGCGATTAGTCAGATCGATGCCGATAAGTATGGCGTGAATAATGGGGACTTAGTGCGGATCGAATCTCCTAGTGGGGGAGAGGAGGCGCAGATTATGGTGCTTGATGGTGTAATGCCGGGTGTCCTTGCGATTGAGCATGGTTATGGGCATAAAGATATGGGGGCGCGTCCACACTATATTGATGGTCAGCCCACCGCCTATACGCCCCATGTGGGAAGTGGGTTAAACTTAAATGATCTTGCTATTGCTGATCCTACACGTAAGGTGCCAGCGCCTTGGCTCGATTGGGTAACGGGGGCGGTTGTTCGACAAGGGGTGCCAGCAAGAATAGTGAAGATTTAAATTCTGCATTTGGTATAATGCTTTAAGAGTTTAGAAGGCTTCCCCCTAGAGCTTGTGTGGAGTTTATCTCCCCTCTAGGCAAGAGTGAATTTCTCACATTTGCTTGTGTGAGGATAGGGAGTCAGCGCTTTGGGAAGGGCGCTTTCTCCCGCTTAATTTTAGAGCCGCATGATCGATTCGAGAGTGCGGCTTTTCTTATGCAAAATTTTAACTCTATCACTGCTTATGAGCCTTTATGGTGGCTTAGCTATTAGCCATTAGCATTTAGAGATGAGGCCAGATTTGATGATCCCACTATCCCTCTATATCCATTTTCCTTGGTGTATTCAGAAATGCCCTTATTGTGATTTTAATTCACACACCAATAACGAAGCGCTCTATAAACCTTATATGGAGACCTTAATCGATGATGTAACGGAGATTCTCCCCTATATATGGGGAAGAAGGATCCATTCGATCTTTATTGGTGGGGGGACGCCGAGTCTGATGCCACCTCCTTTATTGGAGAGTTTTTTCACACAGTTGCGAGCGCTTTTAGGGTTTGATCCTAATATCGAGATCACTATGGAGGCCAATCCAGGAACGGTGGATAGCTCCTATTTTCAAGCGTATCGAGAGATTGGGGTTAATCGTCTTTCTATTGGGGTGCAGAGTTTAAATGATCTTCAGCTAGAAAAAATTGGGCGTATTCACTCGAGCGAAGAGGCGATTAAAGCTTATGAGATTGCACGTAGAGCCGGATTTGAAAATATTAATTGCGATATTATGTTTGGCCTGCCGTTACAGAGTTTAGAGGGGGCAATCAAAGATCTTTCGGCGATTATTGCGTTAAAGCCCGAGCATATTTCACATTATCAATTAACCCTTGAGCCTAATACCTACTTCTACCGTTATGAGCCTGAGTTACCGCCAGAAGAGGAGATCGAAGAGATGCAGCTAGAGAGTTACAAGCTGCTTCAGAAAGCGGGTTTTGAACATTATGAGGTTTCAGCATTTGCACAGCCGGGTAGGAAGAGTCAGCATAATCAAAATTATTGGGAGTTTGGTGATTATATCGGTATCGGCGCGGGAGCCCACGGCAAGATCACAATGATTAATGATCGCTCTATTTTACGTACTCAAGTTGAAAAACATCCTCGGACTTATGTGGAAAAGAGTGCGGCAGAACGTTTAACGCTCACTAAAATCCCCCAAGAAGATCTTCCTTTTGAGTTCTTTTTAAATAGTTTGCGGCTTAAAAAAGGTGTTCCCATTGAGTATTGGGAGGAGCGCACATTTTTGCCGAAAAGTAAGATCCTGCCTTTTATCGAAAAATATCAAAAACTGGGTTTTTTAGAAAAGAGTGAAACGCATATTCAGCCTACAGAGCGGGGGCATCTCTTTTTAAATAGTATGCTCGAAGATTTTTTATAAAAAACGCGAAAAGATTGAAGATTGCACTATAGTAGAGCCTCTTTAGTGGTAGACTGAAGGTATACCACTCTTTCTAAATTGGAGTAGTTTTATGAGAAGATCGTTCCTTGGTGCACTCTTAATCCCTTTCCTTTTAAATGGTGCCTATGGCACTACTAATGTCTGTAATAGCCCGGATGCTAAGCAGACTTTTCTTAAACTCTATCAAGAGCTTGATACAGGCTATAGAGTGGTAGATGCTTATGATTTTAAGACAGTAGAGTTTGATGCAGAGCGGGGCTTTATCCAGTGTGAAGGGGTTCTCCATTTTGATGATGGCGATATTTTAGAGGTGATCTATACCGAGCGGCTGAATAAAGCGGGGGATCGGATCTATGAATTTGATATTAAAGAATAGTTTTTCGATTCGCGATTTAGATCGGATTCAGTTACCCTAAAGCAGTAGAGAGTTGCAGGTTGATCTTGCAACTCTTTTTTCATTTATATTTATAAAATAGCGTTAAAAATAGGGTGAAAATCTTGAATTTCACAGAGATGCCTCCATTATAATAGGGCTTTGAAACTATTTTATAAGTTATGTACTAAAGTAGATTGAGTCAGAAATAATTGAAAAGTATTCATATTTAAAATTAGATCAATAAGGAGAATTTTGATGAAGAGAGAACGTAACTACTTAAAGCGAATGATGCTCGGCGTTGTTGCGCTCGGGATCTTCGCCGTTCAGACTGTTGCGGCTCAGGGCTTGCCCGATTGGAGCACGCTCTTTGAAGAGAACAAAGCTGCGGTGGTGAGTATTACCACAGAAGGGAAAGAGAAGATAAGAGTTCGTTCCCCCTTTGATGGTTTCCCATTTGGAGATAATTCGCCTTTTGGATCACCTTTTGGGGATGATCCCTTTAGTTTCTTCTTTGGCGAGCGTCCTAATAAACCTCAAGAGCGAGAGCGCACCTTTAGAAGTGCCGGCTCGGGGTTTATTATCGATGAAGAGGGATTAGTGATCACAAATGCTCATGTTGTCGATAAGGCTGATGATATTACTGTTCATCTTGCCGATCGCCGAGAGGTGAAAGCAGAGCTTATCGGTAAAGATGAGAAAACAGATGTGGCCGTTTTACGGGTAAAAGCTAAAGATCTCCCCACAGTAAAAATTGCGGATGTGACTAAGCTTAAAGTAGGGCAGTGGGTGATGGCTGTAGGCTCTCCTTTTGGCCTAGATTATACGGCAACACAAGGGATTATTAGCTCTTTAGGTCGTAATCTCCCAAATGATAATTACACGCCCTTTATTCAGACCGATGCCGCTGTAAATCCTGGCAACTCAGGAGGACCACTCTTTAATACAGAAGGTGAAGTGATTGGTATTAACTCACAAATCTACACAAGTACGGGGAGCTATGCAGGTGTCAGCTTTGCCATTCCGATCGATCTGGCTATGGATGTTGTGGAGCAGATTACCGAAAATGGAAAAGTTACCCGTGGTTGGTTAGGAGTGCAGATTCAAGAGGTGACTGCGGCGCTTGCAGATTCTTTTGGTCTTAAAAAACCAGAAGGAGCGTTAGTGGCCAGCGTTGTCCCTAATAGTCCAGCTGCTAAAGCTAAGCTAAAAGCGGGCGATATTATCTTAAAGTTTAACGGCCAAGAGGTTGTGACTTCGAGCCAGTTACCTGTACTTGTAAGCCGTGTTCGCGGTGATGAGACAGTAGAGGTGGAGATCTTACGGGATAATAAGCGTCAAAATCTTAAAGTGAAAATTGAGATTTTAGATGATGACTCCAAACTTGCTGTGAGCCGTGGGGGCGAGAGCGCTACAGATAATGCTTTAGGCATTGTGGTTGAAAATATTGCTGATGATCGCGCGGATAAAGATAAAGGGGTGATTGTCACTTCTGTAAGCGTTGATGGTTTAGGCCAGCAAGCAGGTGTTCGTCGCGGAGATATCATCTCGCAAATTAATGGTATGGATGTGGAAGATATCGATACCTTTATTGAAGCGATGGATAAAGCTCGTGATGAGCGCGCACTTCGTCTTTTAGTTAAGCGTAATGGAAATCCTTACTTTATGGCGATTCGTAAGCCTCAATTAGAGCAAGATCGTATTGAGAAGGAGAAGCCAGAGAGTAAAGATGAGGCTAAAGCAAAGCGCGAAAAGAGTGATAAAGAGAAGAAGGCTAAAGAGAAAGTAGAAGAGCAGAAAGAGCTTAAAGATCAAGATGCCTCCGATCACTCGGAAGAGAAAGAGAGTGAAGAAGAGGATAAAGAGTAACCTCTTTAAGGTATCAAGTTATCTTTAGACTTCTGAAAACTTTTAAGTAATTTTTACGTAAAAAAACAAGAGCCTGCGGTACTTAGGTTTAGACAACCAAGTGATCGCGGGCTTTTTTATGAGCTACTCAATAAAGATAGATCTTAAAGAAGGAGAAGAGTGATCGATCTTTAAGTGCATTGATAGAGAGAGATAAGAGAAGGTTTAATGGGTTGCCAAAGGGTTTACTCTTCAATAAGGGAATGAAGATTAGATATAAAAAGTATAAAAAAAGTCCCATAAAAATATGGGACTTTAAATAAATTCTTTTTCTTGCGCTCTTGGTAAATTTATAAGCGCTTTAAGAAAATAAATTATTCAGCTTCTGGTGTAACGTTTACTGTAATTTCAACTTCTACATCTGCATGGAGGTGAAGAGTTACAGTATGCTCACCGATTGCGCGGATAGAGCCTTCAGGAATACGAACTTCTTTACGGTCTAACTGAACGCCTGCATCTGTGATTGCTTGTGCAATATCTTGAGGAGTTACTGAACCAAAGAGACGACCTTCCGCTCCAGATTTAACAGCCATAGTGATCACTAAGCCTGCTAATTTCTCACCACGAGCTTCTGCTTCTGCAAGTACTTCGGCCTGTTTTGCTTCAAGCTCTGCACGCTGCTCTTCAAAACGAGCAAGGTTTACAGCAGTTGCTTCCGTGGCTTTACCTTGAGGTAAAAGGAAGTTACGTGCAAATCCTGGCTTCACGTCAACAGTGTCACCAAGAGAACCTAAATTTTCAATTTTTTCTAAAAGAATAACTTTCATTGTATCTCCCTATGACGATTAGTGTTGATGTGTATATGGGATTAACGCGATGTAACGTGCGCGTTTAATCGCTTTTGAAAGCTGACGCTGATAGCGTGCGCTTGTGCCAGTTACACGGCTAGGAACGATTTTACCTGTCTCGGAGATATAATTTTTTAACATGTTTACATCTTTGTAATCGATCTCTTTAACGCCTTCAGCAGTGAAACGACAAAATTTTCTACGACGAATATAACGTGACATATTAGATTTCCTCTCTATTTAGATAGTTACGAAAGAGCTTATTCTTGCTCTGAGTTTTCTTCACGATTTTCAGTGCGCTCTGGCTTTGCCATCATCACTGAAGGTTCTGTGATAGCCTCTTCTTTCGCAACGATAAGATCACGAATTACAGCATCGTTAAAGCGGAAAGCGCTTTGAAGCTCTTCTAAAGCGGTCTCATTGCACTCAATATTCATAAGAACATAGTGAGCTTTATGAATTTTTTGAATAGGGTATGCAAGTTGACGACGACCCCAATCTTCTAAACGGTGAACAGTACCACCTTCATCAGTTACGATCGCTTTATAGCGGTCGATCATTGCGGGTACTTGCTCGCTTTGGTCTGGATGAACCAGAAATACAACTTCGTAATGACGCATTTTCATGCTCCTTATGGATTTAAAATTAACTTAAAGTCTTCAGATTTACTCTGTAAGACAAGGAGATGATGACCTAGGAAGTTAAAGATAGGTCAAAATCAGTCGAACATTATACCGAATGCGGTATCTAAAGGGAAGGAGAGATTACGCATTGCTCTCTTTAATACTCTCCTTAAGCGTTTTTTTATCGACAAAAAGTGGCTCCCCAAGTTTAAGAGTAGTATTGGTTAGTTGTTCTTTAATTTTAGGGTCGAGACTCAATTGGCCATTTTCAGTAATCACAATTACCGTTGACCCCATATTAAATCGGCCTAGTTCTTCCCCTTTTTTAAGCGTGATCTCTTTCTCTTCCCAAGAGCGATAATGGAGTGTTTTGCCATAGGGTGGGGTAATTTCGCCCTCCCATACAGTCTCAATACTCGAGACATTAATAGCGCCGACTAAAATAAGAATGATCTTTCCATATTCAGTCTCAAAGAGCGTGACCAAGCGCTCATTTTCAGCAAAGAGTGTGGGGATCTTATCCGCCATTTTTAGAGAGACGCTATAGAGCTCCCCGGGGATATGGATAGAACGCAAGAGTCGCCCATCGGTCGGCATATGAATGCGGTGATAATCTCTTGGGGAGAGATAGATCGTCGCAAATTCGCCATCACTAAATTGGGCCGCGAGTTCAGGGTCGGCAAGTAATGCATCTAAAGTAAATTGATGCCCCTTTGCTTCAATAAATTGTAAGCCCTTTAAGGTTCCGGCAGCTGCGATTCTGCCATCTGAAGGGGAGATAATCGGAGCGTTAGATAGAGGGCGGGCATCGGCTTTGAGTTCTCGGGTAAAAAAGTCGTTAAAGTTTTCAAACTCTTTCGCGCTTTGACGCTCAAAATCAGCCCATTCAATCTTATATAACTTAGCGAAGAGGTTAATAAAGGGGTTTTTAAACCAATTTGCACGGATGCGAGTGATTTTACGGAAAAGGGCAGAGGAGAAGCGCTGAAAGGATCTGTTTTTTAGCATCGATATAACTCTTTAAATGAAGGGTAATGAATTCTCTTTAGGTATGAGAGATTTTATAAAAATGTTGAAAACTTACGGAGTAAGATTATATTCCCGTATCCAGGCATTAGCCTTTTCAAGATCTTCGGCAGTATCAATGCCGCTAGGGGGCATACTATCGGTATGAGCAACAGCGATCTTAAAACCATTATCAAGAGCGCGAAGTTGCTCTAGTTTTTCAAAATTTTCCAATGCCGAAGGTTGTAGGGCAGGATAGCGATTTAAAAAATCCGCCCGATAAGCATAGAGCCCGATATGACGTAAAAATGGATGCTGAGCGGGCAGGGCCCCCTCTTTTAGCATACTGTCGCGCAGAAAAGGAATAGGTGCGCGGGAGAAGTAGAGCGCAAGGTTCTCATGATCGTGCGTTAAT